>NZ_JBIVJN010000011.1:0-291924 GCF_044750345.1 Streptomyces sp. NPDC088817 | reverse complement strand
GGGGCCCCCCCCGCCCCCCCCCCCCCCGGGGGGGGGGCCCCCCCCCCCCCCGGGGGCGGGGGGGGGGGGGGGGGGGGGGGGGTGGGGGCGGGGGGGGGGGGGGGGGGGCCCCCCCCCCCCCCCCCCACGCCGTGATCTGAAAAGCCCAGGTCACCAGCCGGCACGGTGAAGGAGGTTCAGTGAAACCGAGTTCGACTGGGACGCCGATGAGGTCCTCGACGACGTGCGGCAATACGTGGCCGACACCCTCGGTGACCCGGACGCCGTCCTGATCGTGGACGACACCGGCTTCCTGAAGAAGGGGGTGCGCTCGGCCGGAGTGCAGCGGCAGTACTCCGGCACCGCCCTGCCCCCGCAGTGTCCAGCAACGTCGGCATCAGCCGCCGCCCCTCCTCCCCATCGAGTGGTCCGGAATGCCTGTGAGGCGGCGAGACTGTCGGCGCGTTGAGCCTGGTGACCGGTTGGCTGCTCGGCCTCTTGATGCCTCGTCAGAAAGGCCCGGCGCCCGCGTCGATGCTAAAATCGATGTGATTCCATCTGTCGTCCGGGCACCCTCGGATCACGGGTGGAACGCGACGGAGCGCGCACGATGACTGCCGAGGACCAGACCGCGGCGCACGCGACACCAGCCGATACCGGCCCAGTAGGGGACGGGACTGCCACATCGACACAGTTCGGCAGGGCGGGGAGCGCCGGACGGTGGCCGGCGACAGCCGTCTTCTTTCTCAACGGACTCACGCTGTCGACGTATCTCGTCCGGCTCGGGTCACTGAAGGACAAGCACCATCTGAGCGACGGCCAACTCGGGCTTGTCGGCATGGCATTCGCCGTGACGGCCCTGGCCTGCATGCAGGGCGTGGGACCGCTGACAGCACGGGTCGGGATGCGGCCGGTGCTGCGCACCTCACTTCTCGTCATGCCCGTACTGCTCGCACTGGTCGGCCTGGTCAGAGGAACCGTCGGGCTCGTGGTGCTCGTCATGGCCCTCGGCGCCGTGCACGGCGCCATCGACACGGCCATGAACACCCATGCCGTCACGATCGAGCGGCGCCTCGGACGTCCCATCCTCAACGGCTGCCACGCCGCCTGGAGCGCAAGCGCTGTGGTGGCCTCACTCGCCACGGCCGCCCTGGAACGTGCCGGCATTCCGTTCACCCCGCACCTCGTCGCAGCCGCCGCCCTGGTCTTGGCCGGGGGCCTGCTGCTGGGACCGCTGCTGGCGGAGACCGGCACGGGGGACCACGCCCACGCGTCCTCGCCCGCGCCGCGCCGCCTGGGCCTGCGCGGCGGCTGGAGCCGCCAGGTCGTGACACTCGGCGTGACCGGCACGGCCCTGATGATCTGCGAAGGCGCCGCACTTGGCTGGAGCGCGATCTTCCTGCACGACTCCCGGGGCGCGTCATTCAGTCTCGCGGCCACTACGGTGACCGCGTACACCGGCGCGCAGGCGGTCGGCCGGGTGATCGGCGACCATCTGACCCTGCGCCATGGCCCTCAAGCTCTGTTCCGTGCAGGCAGCCTCATTGCGGCATGCGGCCTGGCGATGGCGCTGCTCTCGCCGAGTCCGTTCGCGGCCGTCGGAGGCTTTGCCGTCGCGGGTGCGGGCGCGTCTGTCCTGATCCCGCTGGCCTACAGCGCAGTCGGTCAGGCGAAGGCGGACACCCCGGAAGCCGCGACGCTGATCTCCCGGTTCACCACCTTCACCTACGCGGGGACCCTGTTCGGCCCCGCCGTGATCGGCTGGGCCGCTGAGTTCGCGGGCCTCACCTGGACACTGGCCGCGCTCATTCCCGTGCTCTGCGCCATCGCACTCCTGAGCCGACTACCCAGCCGCCCACAGCTCTGAGGCCGCCACCAATACCCGTCACCCCATCCCAAGGGGCCGCTCCCATGAACGCCCGTCCGGCCGGCCCGAGGCCGACCGGATACAGTGCGCGAGACGGCAGCCCGGTCAGGGAGGGAAAGCGTGACCGACACCAGCAGCACCCGGCCCGACGAGGGTGAAGCGCAAGCGCCGCGGCAGAGCCGACTGCACCGTCTGATGCGCTACATCCCCCTGGTCGCCCCCGTCCTGCTGTGGGCCGTGCCCTGCTGGGTGCTCCTGCACACCGGCCAGCACTGGCCGCTCCCCGTCACACTGGTCGGGACCGTCCTGTTCGCCCTCGGCCTCATATGTATGCCGCTCGCGATGGTGCGCGGCCACGGCCGGCGCCAGCAGGACCGGGCGGCGATCGTCGGTGACACCCTGCTGGGCACCAGCTGGGTCCTGTTCACCTGGTCCGTTCTGCTCGGCGTCCTCTTGCGGCTCGCCCTGACCGTGGCCGGCGTCGGCGAGAGTCAGGACCGCGCCCGCATCGTCACTTGGGCCGTCCTCGGCGTAACCGCCGCACTGCTCGCCTGGGGCTACGCCGAAGCCCGCCGTGTGCCACGCGTGCGCCGACTCGACGTGCAACTCCCGCGACTGGGTGCCGGATTGGACGGCCTCCGCGTCGTCCTCATCACCGACACCCACTACGGTCCCCTTGATCGCACTCGCTGGTCGGCGCGGGTATGCGAGACGGTGAACACTCTGGAAGCCGACCTGGTCTGCCACACCGGCGACATCGCGGACGGAACGGCCGAGCGCCGCCGCGCCCAGGCCGCCCCACTCGGTACCGTTCGAGCCAACCGGGCCCGCGTCTACGTCACCGGCAACCACGAGTACTACAGCGAGGCCCAGGGCTGGGTCGACCTGATGGACGAGCTGGGCTGGGAGCCGCTGCGCAACCGCCATCTACTGCTCGAACGCGGAGGCGACACGCTCGTGGTCGCCGGCGTGGACGACGTCACCGCCGAGTCCTCCGGCCTGGCAGGCCACCGCGCCCACCTCGCCGGAGCCCTGAACGGTGCCGACCCCGACCTGCCCGTGCTGCTCCTGGCACACCAGCCCAAGTTCGTCGACCGCGCGGCAGCCGACGGCGTCGACCTCCAGCTCTCCGGTCACACCCACGGCGGCCAGATCTGGCCGTTCCTCCATCTGGTCCGCATCGACCAGCCCGCCCTCGCCGGCCTCAGCCGCCACGGCAGCCGCACCCTCCTCTACACCAGCCGCGGCACCGGCTTCTGGGGTCCGCCGTTCCGCGTCTTCGCCCCCAGCGAGATCACCCTGCTCGTACTCCGCAGCCCGCGGGTGCCCACCGCGCCGTAGACGGGGCGGCCAGCACATCCGCCAGGAGGTGTCCGCGAGCTGCGGGGTGCCGGATCATCTCGCCGAGGACAAGATCCGGACCCAGCATTTCGCCCCCTCGGAAGCGATCCGACCCCGGCACTCCGGATCGCGGGACCGATCGACTCAGCCGCCGCTCTTACGCCGGAACGACCGCTGGCTCGCAGCCGGGCCGTGCGCCGAACGCACCTTCGACGCATCGGACTTGGCGGCGACATCGGCGCCGTCCGCCTGCGCACCGCGCTTGCGCGCCAGGGCTTCGCGGAACTTGCGCTTGAGGTCGTAGTTGCCGTCACTGTCCGGCGCCAGAGGGGACGTCTCGGGGCCAGCCGGCTCCGAACCTTCTGTGGATACGGGCTCTGCGGTCATGGTGACCTCCTGGGTTCGGGGGTGGGCAAGCACAGCTTGTCACGCCGGGCGCAGTGCGGGGCGCCGGCGACATCATCCTGCTCCAGGCCGTTCACTGCCAGGACGACGGCTCTCAGCCGTTGCGACGCACGAGGGCGGCCTTGCGGGCCTCGGCGAGCTTGCGGGCCTCGCCTGCCTTTCGGGACTTGCCGCCGGCGCCGCGAGAGGTGCCCTTGCTGGTGCCGAGGCCGCGGAAGGGAGCGTTGGTGTTCTTGGGCCGAGGGGCGGCGGGCCCGCCGTCGAGCGGGATCCCGGAGGGAGCCTTGGCGCCGGTGATCCGGCTCAGCTCCGCCTCGCCGGAGCGCACCTTGGTGACGGTTGCCTCGATGCCGGCCCCGGCCATCATGTGGCTCGTCTCGCGGCGCTGGCCCGCCAGCACGAGCGTGACCACGCTGCCGGACTCACCGGCGCGGGCGGTGCGGCCCGCCCGGTGCACATAGTCCTTGGGGTCGGTGGGCGGGTCGACGTTGACCACGAGATCGAGGTCGTCGACGTGCAGGCCACGGGCCGCGACATTGGTCGCCACCAGAACGGTGATCTCGCCGTTCTTGAACTGCGCCAGGGTCCGTGTGCGCTGTGGCTGGGACTTGCCGCTGTGCAGGGCCCCGGCGTGCACACCGCTGGCCCGCAGATGCCGGGTGAGCTGGTCGACGGCGTGCTTGGTGTCGAGGAACAGCAGTACGCGGCCGTCACGGGCGGCGATCTCGGTGGTGACGGCGTAGCGGTCGGGGCCGTGGACGACCAGAACGTGGTGCTCCATCGTCGTGACCGTGCCCGCCGACCGGTCGACCGAGTGGACGACGGGGTCGTGGAGGTAACGGCGGACCAGCTGATCGACGTCGCGATCCAGAGTGGCCGAGAACAGCATCCGCTGACCGTCGGGGTGCACCTGGTCGAGCACGTCGACTACCTGCGGCAGGAAACCCAAGTCGCACATCTGGTCGGCCTCGTCCAGCACGGTGATCCTCACCCGTCCCAGGCGGCAGGCGTTGCGCTCGATCAGGTCGTGCAGGCGTCCGGGAGTGGCGACGACCACCTCGGCTCCCTGGCGCAGCGCGGCGATCTGCCGGCCGATCGACATGCCGCCGACGACCGTGGCCATCCGCAGCCGCAGTGCCTCGGCGTACGGCGCCAGCGCCTCGGTGACCTGTTGGGCCAGCTCCCGGGTGGGCACAAGGATCAGAGCGAGGGGCTGCTTCGGTTCGGCGCGCCGACCGGCTGTACGTGTCAGCAGCGGCAGGCCGAAGGCGAGCGTCTTGCCCGATCCGGTGCGCCCGCGTCCCAGGACGTCGCGCCCCTTCAGGGCATCGGGCAGTGTGGCGGCCTGGATCGGAAAGGGTTCGCGCACTCCGAGTCCGCTCAGTGTCCGCAGCACCTCCGCCGGCAGCTCCAGACCGGCGAAGGAGACGGCCGGGGGCGGCGCCGGGGTCGTGGCCTCGGGCTGGGCGGGACCGCCGTGAGCGATGCCGGAGTCATCCGGGTGTTTCATGAACAGCCTTCCGCAGGGGAACGTACCGAGGAAGGCCCGGCAGGATCGAGCAGCCCACGCACAAGCGGAACCGAACAAGCGAAATCGCCCACCGCGACAACCACGCAAACGCATGACGGTAGCACAAGGCACGACATCGCGCCCTTGATACCGATCGCCCCTCCCGCGTCGATGACCCGACGCAGCCCGACAGCCTTTCACAGCCGCTGCGCACGCCCCGCTCCGTGGGGAAGGAGAGGTCACGCAGGCAATGGATCAACCCGTCCCACTCTCCGGGTAACGTCAAGGTATGAGTCATCCGCACCCCGAACTGAAAGCCGCCCCTCCCCTGCCTGAAGGGGGGCTGCGGGTCATCGCCCTGGGCGGCCTGGGTGAGATCGGCCGCAACATGACCGTCTTCGAGCACGCGGGCAAGCTGCTCATCGTCGACTGCGGCGTGCTGTTCCCCGAAGAGACCCAGCCCGGCGTGGACGTGATCCTGCCGGACTTCACCTCGATCCGGGACCGGCTGGACGACATCGTCGCCGTGGTCCTCACCCACGGCCACGAGGACCACATCGGCGGCGTGCCGTACCTGCTGCGCGAGAGGTCCGACATTCCTCTCGTCGGCTCCAAGCTGACGCTGGCGTTCCTGGAGGCCAAGCTCAAGGAACACGGAATCCGGCCGCGCACGGTGCGGGTGCGGGAGGGCGACCGGCGTGGCTTCGGGCCCTTCGACTGCGAGTTCGTGGCGGTCAACCACTCCATCCCCGACAGCCTCGCGGTCGCGATCCGCACCCGGGCCGGGATGGTGCTGCACACCGGCGACTTCAAGATGGACCAGTTCCCTCTCGACGACCGCATCACCGACCTGCGCGCCTTCGCCCGCCTCGGCGAGGAGGGCGTGGACCTGTTCCTCACCGACTCCACCAACGCCGAAGTACCCGGCTTCACCACCTCGGAGCGTGAGCTGAACCCGGCGATCGAGCAGGTGATGCGCACCGCGCCACGCCGGGTCATCGTCTCCAGCTTCGCCAGCCACGTGCACCGCATCCAGCAGGTCCTGGACGCCGCCCACCAGCACGGCCGCAAGGTCGCCTTCGTCGGCCGGTCGATGGTCCGCAACATGGGCATCGCCCGTGATCTGGGCTATCTGAAGGTCCCCTCCGGTCTGGTCGTGAGCACCAAGGAGCTGGAGAAGCTACCGGACCACAAGATCACTCTGGTGTGCACCGGCTCCCAGGGCGAGCCGATGGCCGCGCTGTCACGGATGGCCAACCGCGAGCACGTGATCCGCATCGGCAAGGGCGACACCGTCCTGCTCGCCAGCTCCCTCATCCCCGGCAACGAGAACGCCATCTACCGGGTGATCAACGGACTCACCCGGTGGGGCGCCCACGTGGTCCACAAGGGCAACGCCAAGGTGCACGTCTCCGGGCACGCCAGCGCCGGCGAACTCGTCTACTGCTACAACATCGTCAAACCCCGCAACGTGATGCCCGTGCACGGCGAATGGCGCCACCTGCGGGCCAACGGCGACCTCGCCATCCGTACCGGTGTCGACCCCGAGCGGGTCGTCATCGCCGAGGACGGCGTCGTCGTCGACCTGGTCGACGGGCGCGCGTCCATCACCGGCAAGGTCCCCGCCGGCAACGTCTACGTGGATGGCATGGAAGTCGGCGGCGCCACCGAGGCGTCTCTCAAGGACCGCCTCACCCTCGCCGCCGAAGGTGTGGTCACGGTGGTGGCGATCGTCGACGCGGACACCGGCGCCCTCGCCGAGGCCCCCGACTTCCTGGCCCGCGGCTTCGTCCACGACGACGCCACCTTCGAGTCGGTCATCCCCGTCATCGAGAAGACCCTGGCCACCGCGGCCGAGGAGGGCGTCGGGGACGCGCGCCAACTCGAGCAACTCGTCGCCCGCGCCGTGGCGAACTGGGCGTTCCGCACCCACCGCCGCAAGCCCCTCATCATCCCCGTCATCATCGACGCCTGAGCCCCGCACCGGCAGCACGGTCCCCGGTTCCGGCCGCGGCTCCGCCGGCATCGAGGTCGGACACGCGAGTCAGCAGCCACCCCGGCAGGCCGGGGTGGCATCGCTGTCGCGGCGTCCGGCATCTCCCGGGCGCTCGGCGGCTCGGCGAGGAGGTCCGGCCACCGGTGCCCCGCCGACCGGCACACCGCGTCATCCCGAAGGAATGCGAAACTCGAATTCGGGACGGTCCCACGGCACGGCGGGCGGGTTCGCGAACGCGGTCCCGGTCCGCACCGCACCGACGCGGTGGTAGAAGTCCTCGGCAGGAAGGTGCGACACGACCTGGACCCGGTCGATCCCGGCGGTACGGGCCTCGGACTGCATGTGCGCGACGAGCAGTCGTCCAATACCCCGTCCTTGCATGTCGTCGGCGACGAACAGCAGGTCGAGCTCCGGTGGAGCGAGGACGAGCGAGTAGAACCCGAGGACCCGGCCTCCGTGCTCGTCGGCGCCGACGGCCACAAAGACACGGTGGGCCTCGATGTAATCAGGACCGACCCGATAGCCCGCCACTGCGGCCGCGTACTGACCCTCGTAGGCGCCTGAGCCACGCACGAGCCGCGTGAGCCGTTTGGCATCCCGCGCGACAGCCCTCCGTATCGTGATCAGCCGGCTGATCGGGGAAGTACGTGAACTCATCGGGAGAGTATTTCGCACCGAGGAGTGCCTTCGTGCGGCGGGTCGGCTGCTCGGGCAGGCGCCCCTGCACCGCTCCCGGGACACCGGCCCTGGAGTGGGACAGCCGGGCCTGCGAAACCAGGGCGTGCCCTGCCGACCCCTGATCCGGCCGAGACCACCGATCACGCCGCCGTGTTCGCACTGCTTTCCCGGTCCGCCCCTGGCCCGACTGAGCGCACCGAAGACATCGCCTGGCCCGGCAAGGTGCTCACCGCCGCCCGTGGGCAGGCGCACCGAGACGGACCGCCGCGCACCAACCCTGGTCGTGGGCCTCGCCGGCCGGCCCTGGCCGAGGCCGTCCATGGTGCCCGGGCGGCACCTGAGAGCGGCATCTTCGACGCGCTCGCCGAGGCCGGCGTCCGGTGCTGGGCGGGCAAAGGGATACCCCAGCGCCGGAGCGGGGCGGTCGGCGGTCCTCAACGCGGCGCGGCGGTAGCCGCCGCCAATAAGTGACTCGGCCAGTTTATTTACCCAGTTCAGTTTATGCTGTGACGCGGAGACCGCCGTCCGGCCCGGCACGGCGGCGCGCAGGCCCGTCACCTCGGAAAGGTCTCGATCGATGACGTCACACGTCCAGGACACGTACGGCGTCCAGGAGGCCGTCGGACTCGACGACGAACTGGCCCTGGAGCGTGCGTACGTCGCGACGTGCCGCGAGGCGATGACCCGTCAGGTGGGCGATGCCCAGTACCAGGTCGTCGCGGGCGAGGACGTGTCCGGCGACGGCGCGAGCGCCGAGGCGCTCGGACGTTGTCTGCGCACCCGCGCACGGCAGATGGCGGAGGAGCCCGACAGCCCGCTGTTCTTCGGGCGGCTCGACTTCGAGGACTCCGACGAGGCGGGAGACCACCGGCGGCAGCGGTACTACGTCGGCCGCAGGCGGGTCTCGGAACACCCGTCCGCACCGCCCCTGGTGATCGACTGGCGCGCTCCGGTCTCCCGCACCTACTACCAGGCGAGCGCCCTGGAGCCGCGCGGAGTGGCGGTGCGGCGGCGCTTCGGGTGGGCGCCGTGGAGCCACGGCGCCCCGGAGGACCTCACCGGGCTTGAGGACGAGCACCTCGACCACGCCCGGGAGGACGGCGACACGGCGAGCGCGATCGTCGCCGCCGAGATCGAGCGGCCCCGCCTCGGCCCGATGCGCGACATCGTCGCCACCATCCAGCCGGAACAGGACAACCTCGTCCGCAGCGAGCTGACCGAATCGGTCTGCGTCCAGGGCGCGCCGGGCAGCGGGAAGACCGTCGTCGGACTGCACCGCGCCGCGTACCTCCTCTACACGTTCCCCCAGCGGCTGCAGCGCAGCGGTCTGCTGATCATCGGGCCGAACCGGACCTTCCTGCGCTACATCTCGGAGGTGCTGCCCTCGCTCGGCGAGATCGACATCGCCCAGCTCACGGTGGAGGACGTGGTCGCCCGGCACCCGGTGCGGCGGGTGGACTCGGAGGACGTCAGCGCCCTCAAGCACAGCGACCGGATGGCCACGGTCCTGGAGCGGGCCCTGTACGCCCGCGTCCGGCATCCCGAGGACTCCATCGCGGTCACCGACGGCTCGTACCGCTGGCGGGTCGATTCGGGCGAACTGGCCCGGGTCATCGACGAGGTACGGGCCGTGGGGGTACCGTACGCGGTCGGCCGCGAGCACGTGCGCTCGCGGGTGATGACGCTGATCCAGCAGCAGGCCGAGCGGCGGGCCGGTCCGAAGAGCGTCACCTGGGCCCGGAAGATCGGCCGTTCGAAGCCGGTCGCCGCGCTCCTGGAGGTCGCGTGGCCGGTGGCGCGGCCTGAGGAGGTGGTGGCCTCGCTGCTGAGTGATCCGGCGGTGCTGGAGGCCGCGGCGGACGGCGTGTTCGACGCCGCGGAACAGGCGGCCCTGCTGTGGGCCAAGCCGCCGAGGTCGGAGAAGAGTGCCCCCTGGTCGGTCGAGGACATGCTGCTGCTGGATGAGGTCGCCGGGCTCGTCGAACGCCCCGAGAGCTTCGGCCACGTGGTCGCGGACGAGGCTCAGGACCTGTCTCCGATGCAGTGCCGGGCGATCGCCCGGCGCAGCGCCTTCGGCTCGATCACGGTGCTGGGCGACCTGGCCCAGGCAACCGCGCCCTGGTCGGCGCGGACCTGGCAGGAACAGCTCACGCACCTGGGCAAGGCGCAGGCCACCGTCGTCCCGCTGACCACCGGCTTCCGGGTCCCCGCCGCCGTCATGGAACTGGCCAACCGGCTGGTGGCCGACCTCGGCGTCGATGTGCCGCCGGCTCGCTCGCTGCGCCGCGACGGCGAGTTGACGGTCAGCTCGGTCGACGACACGTCGGCGGCCACCGTGTCCGCCGTCCGCGCGGCTCTCGAACGCGAAGGGTCGGTCGCCGTCATCGCCGCCGACGACGCGGTGGCCGCCACCTCGGCGGCCCTGCGCGAGGCGGGCATCGAGACGGCGACCGCCGAGGAGGTCGGCACGGCCGCCCGGGTGAGCGTACTGCCCGCGACGGTCGTCAAGGGCCTCGAGTACGACCATGTCGTCGTGGTGGAACCGGCCGCGATCGTCGAGTCCGAGCCGCGCGGGCTGCACCGGCTGTACGTCGTGGTGACGCGGGCGGTGTCCCGGCTCGACATCCTGCACGCCCGGCCGTTACCCGAGCCGCTCGCCGGCTGACGGTTGCGCTTTGGGAGATTTGACAACCAAGTCAACATACATACCGGGTAACCGTATTGCCCTGGTAAGAGATGCCGCTAGGATGGCCTGGTGAATGCGCCGATGGGCTTGCGGGAGCGCAAGAAGCAGCGAACGCGGCAGACGATCTCCGATACGGCGATCACGCTCTTCCTGGAGCACGGGTTCGACCAGGTCTCGGTCGTCGACATCGCGGCCGCGGCCGAGGTCTCCAAACCCACGCTGTTCAAGTACTTCCCCACCAAGGAAGACCTGGTCGTCCACCGGTTCGCCGACCACCAGACGGTGAGCGGCACCGTCGTGGCGGAGCGGCCGCCGGGCACGTCCGCGATCGACGCCCTGCACCAGCACTTCCTGAGCGGGCTGGCGGCGCGGGACCCCATCACGGGGCTCAACGACGACGAGGACGTCCTGGCCTTCCACAGCCTCGTCCACTCCACGCCGAGTCTCGTGGCGCGCGTCAGTGAGTACCTGGCCCACGCCGAGGAGGCGCTGGCCCGGGCCCTGGTCGACGCGCTCGACTCGAACCGCGAGATCACGGCGGCCCTGCTGGCCGGCCAGGTGATCGCCACGGAGCGCATCCTGGCGTCGATGAACTGGCAGCGCATCGTCGCCGGCCGGTCCGCGGACGAGGTCTGCCCCGAGGCGGTGGCCGACGCCGACCACGCCTTCGCACTGTTGCGCCACGGTCTGGCGGGGGTCGTCCCGCCGAAGTGAACGACGCCAGGGGCCGTTTCGAGGCGGACGGCAGCAGTCGTAATTCTGCCGTCGGCCAAGACGGTGGCGCCGCCCGCGCCGCGGCCGAAAGGATCGGCACATGCAGCCGGTCTTCGTTCTCGTGCACAGTCCGTCCGTGGGTCCCTCGACCTGGCACCCTGTGGCCGAACGCCTGGCAGCGGCGGGACACCAGGTACGTGTGCCGTCGTTGCTGCACGTCGGTGTCGGCGGTCCGCCCTTCTGGCCCCGTACGGTCAGTGCCGTCCGCGACGACCTCCGGCGGGTCCCAACCGACAGTCCCATCGTGCTGGTGGCACACAGCAACGCGGGGTTGTTCCTGCCGGCGATCCGCTCGGGCCTCGATCGTCCGGTGACCGGCTCCGTCTTCGTGGATGCCGCGCTGCCGGCCCGTCGCGGGCAAACCCCCGTCGCCTCACCCGAGTTGCTGGAGTTCCTCCGCCCGATGGCCGTGGACGGCAGGCTGCCGCGCTGGACCGACTGGTGGGACGAAGCCGACGTCGCGCCCATGTTCTCCGATCCGGAAACGCGGCGGACGGTCGTGGAGGAGCAGCCCGCCCTGCCACTGTCCTACTACGAGCAGCACGTCCCGGTCCCCGACGGCTGGGACGACCACCCCTGCTCCTACCTGCTGTTCGGCCCTCCGTACGTCGAACTCGCCGCCGAGGCACGCGAACGCGGCTGGCGTGTGGCCCACCTGCCCGGCGCACACCTCCATCAGATCGTCGACCCCACGGGAACAGCCCGACACCTCCTCGAACTCGCGGCCACGACGTGATGTCCCTTACACACTCGGTCCGGCCGGGATTCCGACGGGCCACGTGCTGATCGTCGCGCGAGGCCGTGGACCGTGACCGCATGGCCGCCGTGGTGAGCGGGTATCTCAGCCGACGGATCCGTGCGGGTGCCGAAGGCCCGCCGACTTCAAGGGGGAGCAGAACCAGGGGACATGGCGCGCTCTTCCTCCTGTTCGACAAGAACAACCGACGGGCACGGCTGCGACCCGTCCTCATCACGCTGCGTCCGGTCGCGCTGCCCGTCGCCGCGAGCGCCCCGGCCCTGCCCCGGACGCAGTGGCTGTGGTCGCTGGTCCTGCTGAGCGGACTTCCCCTGTTCGCCGACCAGTTGGGGCGCAGCAGGGGCAAGCGCATCGAGCAGCGGCTCTTCCTGTCGTGGGGAGGGAAGCCCGGCGTGCAGGTGCTGCGCTGGCGCGGCCCGACCGGCCGGCAGCAATTGGGCTTTCTGCACGCCCGCGTTCAGGAGATCACCGGCCCTTCGCTGCGGTTGCCGACCGCGGCGGAGGAGGAGGACCCGTGGAAGGCCGACCCGATCTACGACGCCGCGGGACTGGCCCTGCGGGTCAGGGCCCGCGGACTGCCGGGGGCCGAACTGGTCCACGAGCAGAACTGCGAGTACGGGTTCCGGCGCAATGTGCCAGGGTTGCGCCCGTACGCCCCGCCCGTCGCCGTGGCCGGGCTGCTGGCCGCACTGGCCTAATGCGGTTCCCGCTCACCAAGCCACCTCCGCGGTGTCGTCGCGGTCGGCGAGGCCCAGTTCACGGTCGCCGAGCGGGGCGAAGAAGCGGTCCACGTCGGCGTCGGTGACCTCGGCGAGGGTCCCGCAGGACCAGCGCGGGTCGCGGTCCTTGTCGATGACCTGGGCGCGGATGCCCTCCACCAGGTCGGGGCTGCTCAGGGTGGCGCAGGAGACGCGGTACTCCTGGTCGAGGACCGCCTCCAGCGATCCGAGACGGCGGGCGCGGCGCAGCGCGGTGAGGGTCACCTTCAGCGCGGTGGGCGACTTGGTGAGCAGGGTTTCGGCCGCCTCCTTGGCGGCGGGCTCCCCGTGATCGAGCAGTCGGCCCACGATGTCCTCGACCGTCCCGGCGTCGTAGCAGGAGTCGATCCACTCCCGCCGCCCCGCCAACTCCCCCTGCGGCGCGGGCCGGACATGGCGCGCGAGCACCTCCCACACGGGAGTGAGGGCGAGGTCGTCAATGAGGTCCGGCACGGAGGCCGAGGGGACGTAGTGGTCGGCGAGCCCGCAGAGCAGGGCGTCGGCGGCGCCGATCTGCGCGCCGGTCAGCGCGAGATGGGTGCCCAGTTCCCCGGGGGCGAGGGCCAACAGATGGGTGCCGCCGACGTCGGGGACGAAGCCGATGCCGGTCTCGGGCATCGCGATCCGGGAGCGCTCGGTGACGACGCGGACGCTGCCGTGCGCGGAGACGCCGACGCCGCCGCCCATGACGATGCCGTCCATGACGGCGAAATACGGCTTCGGATAGCGGGCGATACGGGCATTGAGGTGGTACTCGTCGCGCCAGAAGGCTGCCGCGGCGACGCCGTCCCCGTCGCGGGCGTCGTCGTGGATGGCGCGGATGTCGCCGCCCGCGCACAGGCCGCGCTCGCCCGCACCGGTGATGACGACGGTCTCCACGGCCGGGTCGTGCTCCCAGGCCGTCAGTGCCTCGTCGATACGGCGCACCATCTCGTGGGTGAGGGCGTTGAGGACCCTGGGCCGGTTGAGGGTGATGTGGGCGGCCCGTCCGGCGGTGTGGAACAGGACGGGTTCCTCGGTGGCGGTCATCCGAGCGCCTCCGTCAGGCCGTGGGCCACGATGACGCGCATGGTCTCGTTGGTTCCTTCCAGGATCTGGTGGACACGCAGGTCACAGACGATCTTCTCAGTGCCGTACTCGCTGAGGTAGTCGTCTCCACCAGGGCGATCGAACGAAACACGCCGGGCGCCGGAAATCAGCGGTTCCAGGGGTCTCCTACAGTCGATGTATGCGCATCGTCTCCCTGCTGCCCGCCGCGACCGACATCGTCGCCGAACTCGGCCTTTCGGAGCAGTTGGCCGGCCGCACCCACGAGTGCGACTGGCCGCCGCGCGAGGTCGCCTCCGTGCCCGTGGTGACCGGGGCGGACCTGGACCAGGACGCGCTCACCAGCCGGGAGATCTCCGACGCCGTCGGAGGGTCGGCGCACTCCGGTTCGTCGCTGTACACGCTGGACACCGAGGCTCTGGCCGCCCTGCGCCCCGACGTGGTGCTCACCCAGGACCTGTGCGACGTGTGCGCGGTGTCGTACGAGAAGGTCAGCCGGACCGTACGGCTGCTCGACGCCGGCACCTGGGTCCTCAGCCTGGAGCCGCGCACGCTCGACGACGTCCTGGACTGCCTGGTCACCGTCGGTGATCTGCTCGGTGTGAGCGAGCGCGCGCGGCGGCGCCGGGCCGAGTTGCGGGACCGCCTCGACCGGGTCCGCGGCGCGGTCGCCGGACTCGGCCGGCCCCGGGTGGTGGCGATCGAGTGGCTCGACCCGCTGTGGCCCGCCGGACACTGGGTCCCCGAGCAGATCACCACCGCCGGAGGCGAGCCGCTCCTCGCCGCCCCCGGCGAGCACACCAAGCCGATGACCTGGGAGGCGGTACGGGCCGCGCAGCCGGACGTCGTCCTCGTCCTGCCGTGCGGCTTTCCTCCCGAACGCACCCTGCGGGAAGCCTCGTTGCTCGGCGACCTGCCCGGCTGGGCGGATCTGCCCGCCGTCCCGTCCGGTCGCGTCCGGGTGCTGGACGGCCCGTCCTACTTCAACCGGCCGGGGCCCCGGGTGGTGCGCGGCGCCGAGATACTCGCGCAGGTGCTGCACGGCGTGCGGGCCGGCGACCCGGTCGCCCCGGCGGAGGCCCGGCCGTTCCCCGTCGGGTGACGACGGGCCGGTCTCCTCGGTGTACGGGCCTCCGCGCGAGCGCGTGACTCAGGACTCCGTGGCGCGTCGCGGCGGGGGGAAGGTGTACAGGTCGAGGATCTCCGGCAGGGGGGCCACCCCCGGACCACCGGCGCGCACCCAGGCGACGATGTCCTCCGTCGCGTCCGCGTCGTTGACGAGCCCGAGCCAGACCGGTCGCGCACCGGCCGCCCGGCCCTCGGCGGAGGGCTGGACCACGACGACGTTCGCCTGCTCGCACACGTCGAGGCATTCAGAGATGCGCATCGGCACCTCCGCGCGCAGCCGCGCGGTCTGCGTCGCGTGATCCACCCCGGTCACCTTGGCGCTGCCGCAGCAGCAGTCCCGGCACAGGACGACCCGGCACGGCACCGGACCGCTCCCCGCCACGGCACCGTCCGGCGCCTCGTCCGTCGGCTTCTCGGGCACGCCGCCCCACTCCCCTCCCGGGGAGATCCGCCCCGGTGTTCGTTCGAGGAGGCGACCGCGTGAGTCTCCTGGCTCCCGGGTCCTCGCTCGTCCCGCCTTCCCGCCCCGGACGGGGCAGTGGCGTTCCGGAACTCGCTCACCGGTCACAGTGGCGGGACCGCGCCGGATTCACACCGGCTTCCTCGGACCGCCGTCGCCTTTTGTCGCCGGTCATCATCCCATGATCGGTTCCGCCCCCCGCAACGGCCCGTTCCGCTCATCCCTGGCACCGCGGGCACCAGACCGTGCGGCGTCCGCCGACGCGGTTCGAGCACAGGGGCCGCCCGCAGCGAGGACACATCGGTACGCGGTCGTCCCGTTGTCCGGTGAGCCAGGACTCCCTCGGCGGCACGCACCCGGCACGGACGGACGACTCCAGGACCCTGCCCATCCCCGCATGGACACGTCGAAGCGCGGTCTCGCCCAGCTCCCCCGCCGGAGTCCGGGGTGCCACCCGGGCCCGCCAGAGGATCTCGTCGCACAGGAGGTTCCCGAGACCCGCGATCACGGACTGGTCCATCAACGCGCTCTTGACGGCGCGCCGCCGTCCCGACAACAGGTCCCGGAACTCAGCCCGGCTCACGGTCAGGGCGTCGGGCCCCAGACCGTCCACGATCCGCGCGAGCTGCGCTCCGTCGGCCAACCGCACGCCTTGGAGCTTGCGTTGATCGCGATAGCGCAGATGCCGGGCGTCGTCGAGCGTCAGCACGATGCGGTCGTGCGGCGCGAGGGGCTCGTCCGGGGCACAGCACCGCAGTGATCCCGTCATGCCGAAGTGCCAGACCAGCCAGACCAGTACGGGACCGTCGTCGCCGACCGGCACGAACAGCCACTTGCCGTGCCGCCACGCCTGACCCAGACGCCTGCCCGTCAGCTCCCTCCGCAGCCGCCGCGCGCTGACACCCCGGAGCACCCCGGTGTCCCGCACCTCGACGTCCGTGACACACCGCTGACAACCGCAGGTCATCAGCACCTCGCGGAATCCCTCGACATCCGGCAGTTCGGGCATGCGTTCGCCCCGATCGGCTCGTTCGTCGCGGCTCTTCGTCGTACGTCGTCGGCGTACGGTCATCGACGTATGGTCGTCGGCGTACGGTCGTCGGCCCGCCGCACGCGGAGACGGGTACCCGCGGAGGGCGACCGCACGCACTCGTCGTTCCGCCGCAGCCACGATGCCCCGAGGCAGGACGCACCGAGGCAGGACGCATCGGGGCACGGTGCCCCGATCGGACGTCCGCCGGTTTCGGCCTGCGGCCCGACCGGGATACCCATGGCACGTGATCCCGTCCAAGGTCGACGACACGCTGCCCGAGCTGGCTCCCTTCGTCCACGCCGTACAGGGCCGAAGGCCCGACGACGGCACGTGGTGCGAGGCGTGGACGGTACGCGACATCCTGGTCCACCAGACGGGGAACGCCGAGGAGCCGGCCCGGGTACTGCGAGCGTTTCACGCGGGCACACCGGTCGAGACCAGGAGCTTCGCGCACGAGGCTCCCTACCGGCGGATGTCGGACACCGAACTCTGGGCGGCGTTCTTGACCAACTGTGAACAGCTCACCGAGGTCGCGGCGGCCGCGGCACGGGACCTGTCCCCGGACACGGAAGTGATGTGGACCGGCCGGTCCGTGTAGGTCCCCTTCTTCGCGGAACACATGCGTGAGGAACTGATCCTCCACCGCTGGGACCTGACCGGCGACGACCGGACGGCCGTGCGGTCCCTCAACGAGTCGTGGATGACCGAGCACAGCGTGGTGTCGGTGGGCCGGCCCTTGCTGGTCCGGGGCCGCGCCGGTCTGAACCTGGGCCCCGAGGGGCGGGTCGAGGGCCGCCTGCGTACGCCGGGCACCGACGACATCGTGGTGACGGCCGACGCCGACGGCGGCACGATCCGGTTCGCCGCTCCCGAGGGCCCGGCCACGATCGAGAGCGACGCGGCCACCCGCGTCCTCCTCCTGTGGGGCCGCCGCCCCGCCGACCCCGCCCGCCGACCCCGCCCGCTGGCACAGCACCGCAGGCCCGGAGGCACTGCGGAGCGTACGGGCCCTCCTCGGCGGCTACTGAGTCACGGCGCCCGGACTACCCCACGAACCCGAGGAACTCCGCCCACGCCGGGGAGGCGACCTCGAACCGCGGTCCGTCACTCCGCTTGGAGTCGCGTACGTGCACGGCTCCGGGAGCGAGTGCGACTTCCACGCAGTCGTCACCCTCGGACCCGCTGTAGCTGCTCTTGAACCAGTCCAGTGCACTGTCGGTGTTCATAGCGCTCCTCGCATCCGCTGCAACAACTCGGCCGAGTCCGCGGGGGACAGAGCCTGCGAGCGCATCTTGGCATAGCGCATCTGCATCACGCTCACCGCTTCCCGGTCAGAAACCAGTTGCCCGGTCTTCTGCCCCTCCGAGTACCCCAACCACTGGCGCTCCGGGGTCTCCAGGAGCCGCATGGGACCGTCCGTACCCGCGTGGTGGGGTTGCCGCTGCGGCATGATCTGCAGCTCCACGTTCCACGGTTGCGTGCGGACGAGGAGGTGGTCGAGCAGTTCCCGGGTGACCTCCTCACCTCCGGTCTGCCGCAGCAGTACCGACTCCTCGACGATGAAACTGAACGCGACCGGCGGCCTGCGCGTCAACAGTTCCTGCCGCGCCAGCCGGGCGGCGATCCGCTCCTGCAACTGCTCCTCCGTGGGCGGAGGCGGCACGTTGAGCATCACCGCGCGCGTGTGGGCCTCGGTCTGGAGCAGCCCCGGCACGACCCGGCACTCGTACGTGCACAGGCTGACCGCCGCCTCCTCGAGCTGCGCCCACTCCCGGAACCAGACCGCAAGCCCGCGCTGCCGTCCCACGTGCCGGGCCACGGCCCGCAGCACACCGAACGACTCCAGCGCCTCCTCCGCCCGCTCGACGAAGGTCGCGGTGGGCATCCGCCGCCCCTGCTCCACCGAAGCGACAGAAGCATGCGAGTAGTTGAGCCTCTCGGCCAACTGTTCCTGCGTCAGCAGGGCCCGTTCACGGAAGACCTTCAGGGCCGCCCCGAACGCCTTCATACTGCCGGACGAATCAAGCGCACTGCCACCACCTGCCATGGCTGAACACCCCCTTGTCACACCGCGTCACCTCTTGCAACGAGTACAACGGCCGGACCCGGAGCAGGGGTTACGCGCCGGGCCCGCCTGGAACCCGTACACGAGGGCGTGTACGGGCGGCGTCACAGCACACGCGTGACTGTGGACGCCCACCCCGGAGGCGTCACTCGCGGTCGCGCAGGAAGGCGGTGATCTCCTCGCGGGTGGGGTGGTCGGGCAGGGCTCGGCGATGATCGTCCGGTGCTCCGCCCTCCACACCGACGCCGACGCGCAGGGGCCGTCCGACGAGGTGGCGCCGCGCCAGGAGTTGATCCGGCTGCGCGACGGGGAGCCGATCCCCACACGGATGTGGGTGCTCACTCCGCGGCTCTGGGAGGACCTCCTGACCGAGTACGGCTTCCAGGTGGAAGGAATCGAACTCCTCACCGCACCGGACCCCGACAACCCCGGGATCCTCCAACTCGTCCGAGCCCGACGCGACCACACGCCCAGCCGACATCCTGTGACCAGCCGCCCACGGACCACCCGGCCGCCCGTGCCGCACGCCGCGATCGGCGTCGGAGCCATCGTGTTCGGCGAACGGGGCCTGCTGCTGGGACGCCACCGGCACGGCACCTGGGAGCTGCCCGGGGGCACCGTCGAGCCCGGCGAGTCCCTGCACGACACCGTCGTACGCGAACTCGCCGAGGAGACCGGGCTCGTCACGCGCCCCGAGGACGTGACCCTGCTGGGCACACTCCTCGACCACGTCGACGACGTCGTACGCGTCACCGTCGGCGCCGTCGTCACGTCCTGGCAGGGCGAACCCGCCGACCAGCCGAACGAAAGCGTGGGCACCTGGCGCTGGTGGCCCCTGCACGAACTGCCCCAGGGCGTGTTCGTATGCAGCGCCCAGATCCTCACATCCTGGCGCCCCGACCTACCCCCCATCACCCACACGCCGGCCCACTTCACTCCGTACGCGCCCCTCGGATGACGTCGTCGAAGATCGCTGGCTGCTGGCCCGCAAGCGGTAGCGACCGCAGCCACTCGGATCTTGCGGGAGGCATACGCACGATCGATTCCCTGCGGTGTCTGCTCGGGGACTGACGCCGGGTCCCGACACGGTTGGAGGGGACGTACAGGCGGTGGCGGCTGGGCTCGGATCAGGCGCGCATGTGTTTCGGGGCGTCGGCTGCCCAGGCGGGTGTCCGATGATGCCAGGACCCAGTGGTTCCGGTCCTGTGTTCGGAGGAGGCGGCGACACATCAGGGATACCAGGATCGCCGTCCGCGTTCGTCTCACCCTGATGACATCGCCACCCGACCTTCCTTAGTCATCAGTGACGGGGTACATGTCGGCATAGGGGTCGGGCTCGCCGGTTTGCGGGTCCAGCCCGGCCACGAGCCGTCGACGTTGCTGCCCCCGGCAGCGTCGTCGAGCTCGCACGGACACTCCCCAACGACCAGGCGGACCTGGTGTATCAGCAGCAGCCGGCGCCGGTTGCGCTCGGGGTGGCGCTCTTGCCGAGGGTGTCCGTGTCGGACTTCACGACGTAGACCTCCCAAGGTTCTTGGCCGGGGCCGTGGACCCAGACCTTGTCCTGGAGGGCGTAGCAGCAGGAGGTGTCGTTCTGCTCGAAGGTGGCCAGTCCGGCGTTCCTGAGGCGGTCGGTGGCCGCGGCGACCTGTTCGGTGGTGTCCACCTCGACGCCCAGATGGTCGAGGCGGGTCTCCTGGCCGGGCTCGCCCTCGATCAGGACGAGCTTGAGCGGCGGCTCGGCGATGGCGAAGTTGGCGTAGCCCTCGCGCCGCTTGGCCGGTTCGGTGCCGAAGAGTTTCGAGTAGAAGGCGATCGACCCTTCGAGGTCGCTGACACGCAGGGCGAGCTGAGCACGGGACATGACATGGCTCCCATCGGGTTGCATTGATGTCTCTCGATGCAACCTTGTGACCTGGATCGAAGGATGTCAACATAGACGCATGTCGAAGCAAGAGTTTGTCGTGCTCGGTCGGAGCGACACGGACGGCACATGCTGCCCCGGGCTGGTGGCCGCGCCCTTGGACGAGACCCAGGCCGTCGAGTTGGCGAAGCTGTTCAAGGCGCTGGGCGACCCCGTGCGGCTGCGCCTGCTGTCGATGATCGCTTCGCGGGACGGCGGTGAGGTCTGCGTCTGTGACCTGACTCCGGCCTTCGACCTGTCCCAGCCGACGATCTCCCATCACCTGAAGTCGCTGCGGCAGGCCGGTCTGATCGACTGCGAGCGTCGGGGCACGTGGGTCTACTACTGGGCACTGCCCGCCACCCTCGACCGGCTCGCCGCGTTCCTCCAGACGTCACGGACGGCCGAGGCACCCGCGTGAGTGCCTCGCCGGCTCGCCGGGCCCTGGCGGAGGCGGTGGGGTCGGCCGCCCTGGTGGCCGTGGTCGTCGGCTCCGGCATTCAGGCGACCGAGCTGACCCGGGACGCCGGGGTGCAACTGCTGGCCAACTCACTGGCCACGGTCTTCGGCCTGGGCGTGCTCATCGCGCTGCTCGGGCCGGTGTCCGGCGCGCACTTCAACCCGGTCGTCACGCTCGCGGCCTGGCTCGGCGCACGCCGCGGCGGGGGCGGGCCGACCGCACGGGACGTCGCCGCCTACGTTCCCGCCCAGATCGCGGGAGCCGTCGTCGGCGCCGTCGTGGCCGACGCCATGTTCGGCAGGCCGCTCGTGCAGTGGTCCGCCCACGACCGCTTCGCCGGTCACCTGTGGCTGGGCGAGGTGGTCGCGACCGCCGGACTCGTCCTGCTGGTCCTCGGGCTGGGCCGCACCGACCGCGACCACCTCGGCCCGGTGGCCGTGGCGTCCTACATCGGCGCGGCCTACTGGTTCACGTCCTCCACCTCGTTCACGAACCCGGCGGTCACCATCGGCCGGGCCTTCACCGACACGTTCGCCGGCATCGCGCCCGGCTCGCTCGGGCCGTTCATCGCGGCCCAGTTGGCCGGTGCCGCGCTGGGACTCGGGCTGGTGAGCGCGGTGTTCGGGCGCCCGGCGCCCGTGTCGACCGGCACCGTGCCTCTTCGGGGCGGACCCGAACCTGAACCCGAACCCGCCACCCCCACCCTCCCCCGACCGGTTACTGTCCAGAAGGACCACTCGCCGTGAACACTTCCCCTGAGCGTCCGTCCGTGCTGTTCGTCTGCGTCCACAACGCCGGACGCTCCCAGATGGCCGCCGCGTTCCTCACGCACCTCGCGGGCGACCGCGTACAGGTGCGCTCCGCCGGGTCCGCTCCGGCCGACACCGTCAATCCGGCCGTCGCCGAGGCCATGGCGGAAGCCGGGATCGACATCTCGGCCGAGGTGCCCAAGGTTCTGACCGCCGAAGCCGTCCGGACGTCCGACGTGGTCATCACGATGGGCTGCGGCGACACCTGCCCGGTCTTCCCCGGCAAGCTCTACCTCGACTGGGAGCTGCCCGACCCGGCCGGACGAGGAGTCGCCGCCGTCCGCCCCATCCGCGACGAGATCGAGAAGCGCGTCCGCGGCCTGCTCGGTGAGATCGCCCGGGCGAGCCGGGTGTGACCACGTCGCAGCACCGCCGTGGCACAGGGCGTACGCGCCCCTGAACGCGTCCGGGGCCGCTCAGGGCGGCCCCGGAGTGCTGTCCGTGCTTCGGTGGTCAGGCGTGACCGCCCTGGCCGCCGTAGCGGAGGTGGTCGATGAGGGTGAGGAGGAGGAAGAGGTTCGGGATCCTCTTGACCTGCACCTGGGCCCAGGGCAGCTTCTTGCCGTGCTTGCGCAGTACCAGCATGCCCTGGGACATCTCGACCTTCTCGATCTCCGCCCAGGTCAGGCTGCCCTTGGGCGTGGCCGCACCGCCCGGGTTCACCGAGACGGTCCCGTAGGTCAGGGTCTCGCCGTGCTCCAGTCTGGTCAGCAGCCCGGGCAGTTGCGTCCGGGTGATCTCCTGCTGGAACGCCGGGCCCCAGCACTCGGGCCGCTCGTAGAACTCGGTGACCTTGAGCGTCGTACCGTCAGCACGGTGGAGCGTGTACACGTAGGTGGTCCCGACGTACATGCCGTTCGCGTACCGCTCGGTGATCTCCTGGAGCACCGTCATCGAGTCCCAGCGGAAGACGGAGACCTCACCGTTCCTTCCCACCTCGGCCAGGCCGTGCTCGAAGAGGTGCAGCCGGCGGGCGGCCTGCTTGCGCGAGAGGTTGGGCGTCCTGAAGGCGAGCCAGAAGAAGTAGACGCCGAAGGGGGGAAGGACCATGGCGACGATCCCCATGACCATCATGAGGGCTGTCCGCCATGCGCTGATGCGCTTCGGCAGGAATGTCTCCCGCAGTTGCCCAAGCCCTTCGGTCCCCGGGAGCGCCGTGTGATGCGCTGTCGCCTGCCCGGGGTCCTGCTGAGCGGTGGGTCCTGCCATGAGCCGTGCTCCTCGCCGAAGTGATCAGGGATTCGGCGATCATTGTGCGGCCAGGACCGCCGCTCGCACACATCGGGGTGCCTCCCGGCAGATGCCGGAATACGAGCACTTCAAGACGCCGTTTCGCCGAACCGACCGTCGGCAACCGCACTCGCGGCGGTGCCTCGGGGGTACTCGTTCAGGAAGGGCCCGGCGTGTGGGCGGTGAGGAGGGCCATGAGGCGATGACGGTCTCCGCCGTCAACCCGACGGACAGTGCCTCGGTGCTGGCCGCCTTCGGTGCGCTGGGAGTCCTGGTCGTGACCTTCGCCGAGTCGGGTCTGATCGTGGTCGGCTTCTTCCTTCCCGGTGACACGCTGCTGATCCCGGCCGGTGTGCTGTGCGCGCAGACCGACTCCCAGGCGCCGCGGATGGCGTTGTGGCAGGTGCTCGTGTGCGGCGCCGTGGGCGCGGTTGCCGGCGGGCAGGTGGGGTTCCTGCTCGGGCGGCGGGGCGGGCGGACCCTGCTGGCCCGCACCTCCAACAGGCGGCTGAAGGAACGGGCCGCGCGGGCGCAGGAGCTCCTGGCCCGCTACGGGCAGGCCAAGGCGCTGGTCATCGGACGCTTCATCCCCATGCTGCGGAGCGTTCTGCACCCCGCGGCCGGGGCGCTCGGCGTGCCCACGCGGACCTTCACGCTCTGGGCGACCGTCGGAGGCGTGCTCTGGTCCCAGAGCCTGGTGCTGGCGGGATACGGCCTGGGAGCGTCGGTGCCGCGCATCGGCGACTACGTCCTGGTCATGGTCGCCGTGCTCGTCGTGCTCTCCCTCGTGCCGCTGCTGGTGCAGGTACGGCGTACACGGCACATCCGGCAGCCGCCCTCGGGGTGAGCGCCCCCGGCCCCACGTCTGAAGGCCTACGCCACCGCCTCCCGCGCCTCCTCCGCCCGCTGCTCGTACTGCGTCCGGTACAGCTCCGCGTACCGGCCCCCCGCCGCCAGCAGTTCGTCGTGGGCTCCGCGTTCGACGATCAGTCCGCCCTCGACGACCAGGATGAGGTCGGCGGTCCGCACCGTGGACAGCCGGTGGGCGATCACCACCGCGGTCCGGCCCTCCAGAGCCTCGGCCAGCGCCTCCTGGACGGCCGCCTCCGAGGTGTTGTCGAGGTGGGCGGTGGCCTCGTCGAGGATGACCACCCGCTGGCGGGCCAGCAGCAGCCGGGCGATGGTCATCCGCTGGCGCTCGCCGCCGGACAGGCGGTAGCCACGCTCGCCGACGACCGTGTCGAGGCCGTCGGGCAGGGAGCGTACGAGGTCGTCGAGGCGGGCCCGGCGCAGGGCGTCCCACAGTTCCGCGTCGGTCGCGGCCGGGCGGGCCAGCAGCAGGTTGGCGCGCACGGAGTCGTGGAAGAGGTGGCCGTCCTGGGTGACCATGCCGAGGGTGGCCCGCAGGGACGCGGAGGTCAGGTCGCGTACGTCGACTCCGCCGATGCGCACGGCGCCCTCGTCGACGTCGTACAGGCGCGGCAGCAGTTGCGCGATCGTGGACTTGCCGGCGCCGGAGGAGCCGACGAGGGCGACGGTCTGCCCGGCCTCGGCGCGGAAGGAGACGCCGTGCAGGACCTCGGCGTGGCTGCGGGTGTCGAGGCCGGCGACCTCCTCGAGGGAGGCGAGGGAGACCTTGTCGGCGGACGGGTAGCCGAAGCGGACGCCGTCGAACTCCACGGCGAGGGGTCCCCCGGGCACCTCGCGCGCGTCCGGCTTCTCCTCGATCAGCGGCTTGAGGTCGAGCACCTCGAAGACCCGTTCGAAGCTGACCAGGGCGCTCATCACCTCGACGCGCGCCCCGGCGAGCGCGGTGAGCGGCGCGTACAGGCGGGTCAGCAGCAGGGCGAGCGACACGACGGCGCCCGGCTCCAGGGTGCCGCGCAGGGCGAAGTACCCGCCGAGGCCGTAGACCAGGGCCAGCGCCAGCGAGGACACCAGGGTGAGCGCGGTGATGAAGGCGGACTGCGCCGTCGCCGTACGGACGCCGATGTCCCGTACCCGGCCGGCGCGGGCCGCGAACTCCTCCGACTCCTGCTCGGGGCGGCCGAAGAGCTTGACCAGGGTGGCTCCGGGGGCGGAGAAGCGCTCGGTCATCCGGGTGCCCATCGCCGCGTTCAGCATGGCCGCCTCCCGCTGCATACGGGCCATCCGGCTGCCCATCCGCCGGGCCGGCACCACGAACACCGGGAGCAGTACGAGCGCGAGCAGGGTGATCTGCCAGGACAGGGTGAGCATCACGGCGAGGGTGAGCAGCAGCGTGACCACGTTGCTGACGACCCCCGAGAGGGTGTTGCTGAAGGCCCGCTGGGCGCCGATGACGTCGTTGTTGAGCCGGGAGACGAGCGCCCCCGTACGCGTGCGCGTGAAGAACGCCACCGGCATGCGCTGGACATGGTCGAACACCGCGGTGCGCAGATCGAGGATGAGTCCCTCGCCGAGCGTGGCCGAAAGACGTCTGCCGAGCACGCCGAACGCCGCCTCGGCCACCGCGATCAGGGCGATGAGCAGGGCCAGCCGTACGACGGTGCCCTGGTCGCCGCGGGACACGATCACGTCGACGACGCGTCCGGCGAGCACCGGGGTCGCCACCGCGAGCAGCGCGGTCACCACCCCGAGGGCGACGAACCGCGCGATACGGCGGCGGTGGGGGCGGGCGAACGCGCCGATGCGGCGCAGCGTCGCACGGGCGAACGGGCGCCGCTCCTGCTGGGCGGTCATGACGCTGTGCAGCTGCGTCCAGGCGGTGGTCTCCATACTCATGAAGGAGAACCTAGAACCTCAAGCTTCGTTGAGGTCAATGTGCGCACCCCGAAGGCTCCGGCGACTCCGCCTGTCCACCCGCTTCCCGCTCGTAAGGCGCCGTCCTCGGTTCCGCCACCCGGCGTTGACGCGGCGGGGGGAACCTCTTCGGATGTGACCCCGGATGCGACAGCGGTCGAACTCCCCGTCCCCGATCTGCGGCCAGGAAGGCTTCCACGGCGCCTGCCCGTGCGCCAGGTGCTGTGCCTGCTGCCGGTGCTGCTGGTGGCGGTGGCCGCGGTGCGGCACCGGTCGGTGCTGGCCGAGGGCTTCGCGCACCTGCGGACCGCCGAGTGGCCGTGGCTGCTGGCCGCGGTCGGCACGACCTGTCTGACCTGGGTCGCGGCGGCCGTGACCCGGCAGGGCGCGGTCGTGCAGCGGTTGCCGAGACGGCGGCTGCTCGCCACCCAGTTCGCGGCCGGCGCCGCCAACCACCTGCTGCCGACCGGCCTCGGGGCGAGCGCGGTGAACCTGCGGTTCCTGACGGTGTGCGGGGTCTCCCTGGCCCGGTCCTCCGCCGCGCTCGCGCTGTACATGCTCGCGGAGAGCATCGCCCGGCTTGCCCTGCTCGCCGCGCTGCTGCTCGCGTTCCCGGACGCGCTGCGGCTCGGCGGCCTGCTGCCCTCGGGCATGGCCGGTCCGCTGCTGTACACCGTGGGCGGGGTCCTGATCGCCGCGACCGGGGTGGCGTTGTGCGTACGGCGGCTGCGCGCGGCGGTGGCCGCGTTCGTGCGCACGGCGCTGAGCGAGGCACGGTCGGTGCACGCGCGTCCGGCGCGGGCGCTCGCGCTGTGGGGCGGCTCGCTGGCCTTCCCTGCCCTGCAGGCGGTCTCCCTGGTCGCGGTGGGGCGGGCGCTGGCGCTGCCGGTGCCGTCCGTGTACATGGCGCTGGCGTATCTGGCGGCCACCACGGCGGTCGCGCTGGTGCCCACGCCCGGCGGGATCGGTTCGGTGGAGGCGGCGCTCGTCGTGGCGCTGGTGGCGGCGGGCGGGCCGGCCGTGGTCGTGACGGCGGTGGTGGTGGCCTACCGGATCATCACCGTCTGGCTGCCGCTGCTGCCGGGGGCGCTCACGTTGGGGGCGCTGGTCCGGCTGAAGGTCATCTGACCTCTCCCCCTCCCGAGGCTCCGGCACCGGCCCGTACTCCCGTCTCCCGCGTGAGGTGACCGAGGAGTAACCTGCCCGTCCCAGCACGCAGCAGGAGGTCGACGCCATGCCGGTGCGGATCGAGCGCCAGGGGTACGTCACCACGGTCGTCCTGTCCCGGCCCGGCGCCCGCAACGCGGTGGACGGCCCGACCGCCGCCGAACTCGCCGACGCCTTTCGCAGGTTCGAGTCCGACGAGGAGGCCAGGGTGGCCGTGCTGTGGGGCGAGGGCGGCACGTTCTGCGCGGGCGCGGACCTGAAGGCGGTCGGGAGTGAACGGGGCAACCGGGTCGCGGAGGACGGCGACGGGCCGATGGGGCCGACCCGGATGCGGTTGTCCAAGCCGGTGATCGCGGCGGTGGCCGGACATGCCGTGGCGGGCGGTCTGGAACTGGCGCTCTGGTGCGATCTGCGGGTGGCGGAGGAGGACGCCGTGTTCGGAGTGTTCTGCCGCCGCTGGGGCGTGCCGCTGATCGACGGCGGCACGGTACGGCTGCCCCGGCTGATCGGCACCAGCCGCGCCATGGACATGATCCTCACCGGACGGCCTGTCCCGGCCCGCGAGGCGTACGAGACGGGCCTGGTGAACCGGCTCGTGCCCACGGGCCGTGCCCGCGCCGAGGCCGAGTCGCTGGCCGCCCGGCTCGCCGGGTTCCCCCAGGCCTGCCTGCGTGCGGACCGCGCCTCGGTCCTGGAGCAGGAGTCCCTGGACGAGTCGTCGGCCCTGCGCGGGGAACTCCGGCACGGCACGGGCGTTCTGGCCGAGGGCCTCCGGGGCGCGGCCCGGTTCGCCGCGGGTGCGGGACGGCACGGCTCGTTCGCGGACGACTGAGCCCGCCCCGCGGAGACGGCCGAGCGCCCCTTCCTGAGAAGAGTGAGCCCGCCCTCCCGATCGGGGGCGGACCCCTGTCGAGTCGGGGGCCGTCACGAGATATCTTGATGTCGAGCAATGTTGCAGACGTGGAGCGGAGCACCCGGTGACTGACTCGACCATCATCTACACACACACTGACGAGGCCCCGGCCCTGGCGACGTATTCCTTCCTGCCGGTGGTCCAGGCGTACGCCTCGCAGGCGGGTGTCACGGTGGAGACGCGTGACATCTCGCTGGCCGGGCGCATCATCGCCGTGTTCCCGGAGTACCTCGCCGAGGACCAGCGGATCCCGGACGCGCTGACCGAGCTGGGCGAGCTCGCCAAGACGCCCGAGGCCAACATCATCAAGCTGCCGAACATCTCGGCCTCGATCCCTCAGCTCAAGGCCGCGGTCGCCGAGCTCCAGGGCCAGGGTTACGCGCTGCCGGACTACCCGGACGCCCCGAAGACCGACGAGGAGCGGGTGATCCGCGCCCGTTACGACAAGGTCAAGGGCTCCGCGGTGAACCCGGTGCTGCGCGAGGGCAACTCCGACCGCCGCGCCCCCGCCTCGGTGAAGAACTACGCCAAGACCCACCCGCACCGCATGGGCGCCTGGACCTCCGCGTCCCTCACCAACGTGGCGACCATGGGCGTCGACGACTTCCGCTCCACCGAGAAGTCCGTCGTGATCGCCGAGGACGGCGCGCTGCGCATCGAGCTGAAGGGCGACGACGGCTCCACCACCGTGCTGCGCGAGTCCGTGCCCGTCCTCGAGGGCGAGGTCGTGGACGCCTCCGTGATGCGCGTCGCCGCGCTGCGCGAGTTCCTGACCGCCCAGGTCGCCCGCGCCAAGCAGGAGGGCGTCCTGTTCTCCGTGCACCTGAAGGCCACGATGATGAAGGTCTCCGACCCGATCGTCTTCGGTCACGTGGTGCGCGCCTTCTTCCCGAAGACGTTCGCGAAGTACGGCGAGACGTTCGCCGCGGCCGGCCTGACCCCGAACGACGGTCTGGGCGGCATCTACAAGGGCCTGGAGAACCTGCCCGAGGGCGCCGAGATCAAGGCCTCCTTCGACGCCGAGCTCGCCGAGGGCCCGGAGCTGGCCATGGTCGACTCCGACAAGGGCATCACCAACCTGCACGTCCCCTCCGACGTGATCGTCGACGCCTCCATGCCGGCCATGATCCGCACCTCCGGCCACATGTGGGGCCCGGACGGCCAGGAGCACGACACCCTCGCGGTCATCCCGGACTCCAGCTACGCGGGCGTCTACCAGGCCGTGATCGACGACTGCCGCGCCCACGGCGCCTACGACCCGTCGACCATGGGCTCGGTCCCGAACGTCGGCCTCATGGCGCAGAAGGCCGAGGAGTACGGCAGCCACGACAAGACCTTCGAGATCCCGGTCACCGGCACCGTCCGCCTGGTCGACCAGGCCGGCGACGCCGTGCTCGAACTGACCGTCTCGGCCGGTGACATCTTCCGCGCCTGCCAGACCAAGGACGCCCCGATCAAGGACTGGGTGAAGCTGGCCGTCACCCGCGCCCGCGCCACCGGCGACCCGGCCGTGTTCTGGCTGGACGAGGGCCGCGCCCACGACGCCAACCTGATCGCCAAGATCAAGCAGTACCTGCCGGAGCACGACACCGAGGGCCTGGACATCAGGATCCTGTCCCCGGTCGAGGCGACGAAGCTGTCGGTGGAGCGCATCCGCCGCGGTGAGAACACCATCTCGGTCACCGGCAACGTGCTGCGCGACTACCTCACCGACCTGTTCCCGATCCTGGAGCTGGGCACCAGCGCCAAGATGCTCTCCGTGGTCCCGCTGATGGCGGGCGGCGGCCTGTTCGAGACGGGCGCCGGCGGCTCCGCGCCGAAGCACGTGCAGCAGCTCGTCAAGGAGGACTACCTGCGCTGGGACTCCCTGGGCGAGTTCTTCGCCCTGGTGCCGTCCCTGGAGCAGTACGCCGAGGCCACCGGCAACGCCCGCGCCAAGGTGCTCGCCGACACCCTCGACCGGGCCACGGCGACCTTCCTCAACGAGGACAAGTCCCCGACCCGTCGCGTCGGCGGCATCGACAACCGCGGCAGCCACTTCTACCTGTCCCTGTACTGGGCGCAGGAGCTGGCGAAGCAGACCGACGACGCCGGTCTGGCCAAGGCGTTCGCACCGCTCGCCGAGAGTCTCGCCGCCAACGAGCGGAAGATCGTCGACGAGCTGGTCGCCGTCCAGGGCAAGCCGGCCGAGATCGGCGGCTACTACCAGCCCGACCCGGCCAAGGCCGCCCAGGTCATGCGCCCCTCGGCCACCTGGAACGCGGCTCTGGCCGCCCTCTGAGACGACCCGGGCGCCGGCACCCCGCCGGGCCCGGCGGTCCTCACCGCTCCGCCCCGACCGGCATTCCGCCGGCCGGGGCGGAGCCCTTTTGTGACGGCTGTGTGTCGTCCCCGCTCCGGCGCTGGTGCGCCGCTGGAGCCCTGTGCTTACCTGTTCGCATGATCGCGCTCGTGAGCCGCCGCCACGTCGACTACGGACGTGTCACCAGCATGGGTTGTCGCCTCGCCGGCTGACCTGCCCCGAAGCCCACAGGCAACTCTCCTTCCTCTCGCCTCCCGCGGGTCCCGCACGCGCTTCCGTCTGCCCGGGACACCCCTGGTGCTGTGACCGGCACGCCGCGCCCGGGACCCGCGGCACATCCGTGGCCTTCCGCGCCACCGCACTTCGTACGAGGAGCACCATGAGCGACCCCACGCAGCCCATCGACGCCGTCACCGCAGGTCACACGCCCGACGAGGCGTCCGCCGGGCCCGACACCTCCGCCTGGTCGTTCGAGACCAGGCAGGTCCACGCCGGGGCCGTGCCCGATCCGGCGACCGGCGCGCGGGCGACGCCGATCTACCAGACCACCTCGTTCGTCTTCCGGGACACCCGGCACGCCGCCGACCTGTTCTCGCTCGCCGAACCCGGCAACATCTACACCCGCATCCACAACCCCACCCAGGACGTCTTCGAGCAGCGGATCGCGGCGCTCGAGGGCGGGGTCGCCGCGGTGGCGCTGTCCTCCGGGCAGGCCGCGGAGACGCTCGCGCTGCTGACGGTCGCGCGCGCCGGCGACCACGTCGTCTCCAGCACGTCGCTGTACGGCGGCACCTACAACCTGTTCCGGCACACCCTGCCGAAGTTCGGCATCGAGGTGTCGTTCGTGGACGACCCCGACGACCCGGACGCCTGGCGGGCGGCGGTCCGCCCGAACACCAAGGCGCTGTTCGCAGAGACGCTGGGCAATCCGCGCGGCAACGTGCTGGACGTGCGGGCGGTCGCCGACGTGGCGCACGCGGCGGGCGTGCCCCTGATCGTCGACAACACGGTGCCCACGCCCTACCTGCTGCGCCCGATCGAGCACGGCGCGGACGTCGTGGTGCACTCGGCGACCAAGTTCCTCGGCGGGCACGGCACCGCGATCGCGGGGGTCGTGGTGGACGGCGGCACGTTCGACTTCGGCGCGCACGCCGACCGCTTCCCGGACTTCACCGAGCCCGACCCCAGCTACCACGGTCTGCGCTACTGGCCTGCACTCGGGCCCGGCGCGTTCGCCGCCAAGCTGCGGGTGCAGCTGCTGCGCGACCTGGGCCCCGCGCTGTCCCCGCACTCGGCGTTCCTGCTGCTCCAGGGCGTGGAGACGCTGAGCCTGCGCATCGAGCGGCACTCCGCCAACGCGCAGGCCCTCGCGGAGTGGCTGGAGCGGCGCGACGAGGTGTCGGCGGTCCACTACGCCGGACTGCCCTCCAGCCCCTGGTACGAGGCGGGGCGCAGGTATCTGCCGCGGGGCGCGGGCGCCGTGGTGTCCTTCGAGCTGCGCGACGGGGTCGAGGCGGGCAAGCGGTTCGTGGACGGGGTGGAGCTGTTCAGCCATCTCGCCAACATCGGCGACGTACGGAGCCTGATCATCCACCCGGCGTCGACCACGCACAGCCAGCTGGACGAGGAGCAGTTGGCGGCGACCGGGACCGCGCCGGGCCTGGTGCGGCTGTCGGTCGGCATCGAGAGCCTCGTGGACCTCAAGGCCGATCTGGAGGCCGGCTTCCGCGCGGCCAAGGCGGCGTCCTGAACAGCGTGCTCGCCTCCCCCGCCAACGCGTTCCCCCGCCCGCCGGCCTCCGGGGCCTGGCGGGCGGGGGACCCGCCGGGGCGCCGTCGGTGGCACGCGCTCGACAGGCCGCTGCCGCTGGAGGCGGGTGGTGAACTCCCAGGCGTGCGGCTGGCGTTCGAGACGTGGGGCCGCCTGGCTCCGGACGGCTCCAACGCGGTGCTGGTGCTGCACGCGCTCACCGGTGACAGCCATGTCGCCGGGCCGGCCGGGCCCGGTCATCCCACGCCGGGCTGGTGGGAGGGGCTGGTCGGGCCGGGCCGGGCGCTGGACACCGACCGGTGGTTCGTCGTGGCGCCGAACGTGCTGGGCGGCTGCCAGGGCAGTACGGGACCGGCCTCGCCGCGGCCCGGCGGCGGGCGGTGCTGGGGCGGGGCCTTCCCGTTCGTGACCCCGCGGGACCAGGTGGCGGCCGAACGGCACCTGGCGGACGCCCTCGGCGTCGAGAGGTGGGCCCTGGTGGCCGGCGGCTCGATGGGCGGGATGCGGGCGCTGGAATGGGCGGTGTCGTACCCCGAGCGCACGGGCGCGCTGCTGCTGCTCGCCACGACGGCGGCGGCGAGCGCGGAGCAGATCGCCTGGGCGAACATCCAGTCGCAGGCCGTCCGCGGCGACCCGCACTGGCGCGGCGGCGACTACCACGACACCGGCCTCGGACCGCACGCCGGTCTGGGGCTCGCGCGTCGGCTGGCCCATGTCACCTACCGCAGCGAGCCCGAACTCCAGCTCCGTTTCGGCCGTTCGCCACAGGGCGCGGAGCATCCGTGGCGCGGCGGCCGCTACCAGGTGGAGTCCTACCTCGACCACCACGCGGGCAAGCTGGTGCGGCGGTTCGACGCGGCCAGCTACGTCGTCCTGACCGAGGCGATGAACGCCCACGACGCCGGCCGTGGCCGGGGTGGTGTGCGCGCCGCCCTGCGCCGGGTGACCGCTCCCACGGTGGTGGCCGGGGTCGACTCCGACCGTCTCTACCCGCTCGTTCAGCAGGCCGAGTTGGCCGACGGCATCCCGGGCGCCGACCGGCTCCGGGTGATCGAGTCGCCGTACGGCCACGACGGCTTCCTGATCGAGACGGAGCAGGTGGGAGGGCTGGTCCGGGAGCTGCTGGGGGCGGGCTGAGCCGCGTTGTCAGTGGGGTGCGGCAGGATCAAGTGTGGCCATGGCGCCGAGATGCGCGTGGCGACGCGAAGAGAGACAGGAACAGCAGCATGCACGACACCCCGCCGTCGTTCGAACTGCTGCCCGGCGCCGCCGAGTCGCCGGTGATCCTGCATGTGCCGCACGCGGCGCGGGCGATACCGGCCGCCGTCCGGGCCGGGATCGTGCTGGACGACGCGGAGCTGGAGCGGGAGCTGGACCACATCACCGACGCGTACACCGACCGGATCGCCGAGGCGGCGGCCGGGCTGGCGGGGCTGACCCCGTGGCGGTTCGTCAACCGGCTGTCGCGGCTGGTGGTGGACCCGGAGCGGTTCCCGGACGAGCGGGAGGAGATGCTCGCCGCCGGGATGGGCGCGGTGTACACGCGGACCACGCACCGGGAGGTCCTGCGGCCCTCGGGCACCGACCCGGAGCCGCTGATCGAGCGGTACTTCCGGCCGTACGCCGAGGCGATGACGAAGGCCGTCGCCGACCGGCTGGCCGCCACCGGGCGTGCCGTGATCATCGACGTGCACTCCTACCCCGGCGCCGCGCTCCCCTACGAGCTGCACGGCGAGGGCCCGCGGCCGCCCGTGTGCCTGGGCACCGACTCCTTCCACACCCCGCCCGAGCTGACCGGGCTCGCGCGGGCGGCGTTCGCGCGCTGCGGCGGAACGGGCCTGGACAGCCCGTTCAGCGGCGCCTACGTACCGCTGGAGTTCCACGGCGAGGACGCCCGCGTCGGCGCCCTGATGGTGGAGATCCGGCGGGACACGTACATGACCGAGCCGGGCGGTCCCGCCGGTCCGGGGCTGGACCGGCTCGCCGGGGCACTGGCAGCCCTGGTCGACGGTCTGGTCCGCTGAATCCGGCGGGAGCCCGCACCGCGTGTCACGCGGTGCGGGCTCGGTCAGGGCGACACGGACCCGGTCACGCCCGCAGCCACTCCGTGACGACGACCTCGGCGCCCGCGCGCAGCCGCAGCGCGAACGGGCCGGAGGGCGGAGCGTCGCCGCTGAACCGGCCCAGTCCGTCGGCGGTGAGCGCGGGGACCTGCCGTCGCGGGCCCGCCAGGACCTCGATCCGGGCCGGCTGCGGCGGCATCACCTGCCCGATCAGCCCGTCCCCGGTGACCTCGACGTCCACGGTCAGCTCACCGGCCTGGAAGGTCAGCATCCGCGGTGTGTCCGTCGCGCCCCGGACCGGAAGGGCGTCGACCAGCGAGTCGAAGGTCAGCTCGGCGATCCGTGCGTCGAGGTCGCGCAACGCGAATGCCTCGATGGCGAGTTGACGCAGGTCGTGGGGCACCGGGTCGAGGATCGCGACGGCCTGCCGCAACTCCTCCTCCAGCAGCTCCGCGGCCATGTCCTCCTCGTCGGACGTCCCGTCCCCGAGGGGGAGTTCGTCGCCGGTGCGGTCGTCGTGGTTGTTGCCGCTCACACTGTCCCCCGTGCGTCGAGTCGTGCGCGCAGGCGCCGCAGACAGCGCTGGCGCAGTGGTCCGATACTGCCCACGGCGACGCCGAGGGCCGCTGACACCTCCTGGTAGCTGGGCGGCGGCGAGGCGATCAGCACCCGCAGCAACTGGCGGCAGCGGTCGCCGAGTTTCTCGAACTCCTGCCACAGCCTGCGGATCCGCTCGCTCTGCGCGGCGGCCTCCTCGGAGTCGAGCAGCGACTGCTCGGGCGTGCGGTCCTCACTGACCCGGTCCAGCAGTTGCGGATCGCTCGTCACCGTCAGCCGGCTCAGGCTCCTGAGCGTCTTCAGGCACTCGTTGCGGGCGGTGCTCGCCAGCCACGAACCGGCCTTCTCGGGTTCGCGGATCCGCCCGAGGTGCTGGGCGAAGCGGAACCACACGGTCTGGTAGATGTCGTGCCCGTCGGCGTCCGAGAGCCGGTGCGCGCGCACCACCGACCACACCAGCGGGCTCAGCCCCTCCACCAGTGCCTTCCAGGCCGCCGCGTCACCGTCGACGGCGGACTGGACGAGCACGCCGACCTCTGCGCGATCCACTGACTCACCCCTCGAATACGGCAAGTCATCGTACGCCGTGGAGGGGAGGGTTCCGGACCTCATGCCGACGGGGTGAGCCGGACGACGGGGACCGGGCGCCAGGTGGGCGGGCGCAGCGCCGGGACGTGCGCCCCGCGTACTTCCGCGTACTCGGTGTTCGCCTCCAGCAGTTGGCGCCGGGCCGCGCGCGGGTCGCGCTCCTTGTGCGCGCTCATGTGTGCCGCGATCATGCCCGCCGCCACCGGAGTGGCGAAGGAGGTGCCGCTCCACTGCGCGAAGCCCTCGAACACCACCCGGTCCGCCTGCGCCGGCCGGCTCTGCTCCGCCTCGCTGAGCACTCCGGTGTGCCGCGGTGACTGGCACGTGCAGGCGTAGGCGAAGCCGAACCGGCAGGCCTCGTAGGTGGAGTGCTGGTAGACGTACGGCACGGGCGTCTCGAAGCCGGTGAGGGCGCTCGTCAGCCGCTCGCCGGGGGCGTACACCCGCACCCAGGAGCCGTGGTTGCTGAAGCAGGCGCCGTACTCGCCGTCACCGCGCAGGGCGCCGACCGACAGCACGGACTCCGTGAAGCCCGGCAGGCCGGCGTAGGCCGCGGGCCAGAACGGGGTGCCACTGGCGTTGTTGCCGGCGGCCGCGACCAACAGGGTTCCGTTGTCGCGCAGTTCGCGCATGAATCCGTCCAGTCCGAGCAGTCCGTCGGTGCGGCCGTTCGGGGTGCCCGCGGACAGGCTGAGGATGTCGGGCCAGCCGCCCGCGTCGACGGCTTCGAACAGCCGGTGGCCGAAGTCGGACTCCAGGATGGCGCCGGCGTCGTTGAGGGTGCCGCGCACGGTGATGTCGGTGTTCGGGGCGACGGCCGCGACCAGTCCGGCGATGAACGTGCCGTGTCCGACGTACTGCTGGAGAACGCCCGCGTCGTCGGTCTCCCGCTCCTGCGCGTCGCCCTGGACGTGGGCCAGCGCCGGGACCGAGCGGTAGTCGTGCATGAGGCCGGTGTCGACGACGAGGACGCCGACGGCGGTGTCCTCGTCGTAGGGGGTCTCGGCGGGCGCCGGGTTGGGGCCCTCGGCGAACGGGGCGGGCACCGGCTCGTCGCCGGGGCAGGCGTTGACGGACGCGATCGACACCACGTGGTTGCGGCTGACCAGCCGCCGTCCGGTTCTGCCCTCGGGCTCGCGCAGGGCGCGCAGCGCGTGCGTGACGGCGAGGTCGCCGCCGCGGTCGCCGCGTCCCGGGTCGCCGACCTGGATACGGGTGACTCCGGTGCGGTTGGTCTCCGGGCCCGCCCGGCGGACACGGTCCGCGGTCAGGTCGGGCGCCGCCGCGAAGTGCGCGCGGACGGTGTCCTCGACCATCCGGGCCTCCTCGCCGTCGCGGGCGAGTACGACGCCCTTCTCGTAGCAGAACTCGGCCGCGTCGTCCGGGCCCATCGCCAGCGGCACGTCCGGCATCGAGCGCTGGATCTGGGCGAACTGCTCGCGGAATCGCTGAGGTGCCATGGCGTGCCCTCCGGTTGGTGCGACGGTCGTCAGTCTGAGCCATGTGGCTCTCCCCTGATACAGCGCCGACGGGTGTGCGCCGGTTCCAGGGGCCTCACCAGGCCACTACCATCCGACAGGTGACAGCGGGAAGCGACTCGGTCCTCGAACTGCTGCCCATGGTGTTCGCCGCGCCCGGCGAGGCCCTGGCGCGGGCCCGCGGGCTGCTGGATTCCGCTCCGCCGCCGCTGCACGGATCCGTGGCGCACCAGGTGATCGGCATCTGGCAGCGGGACTTCGGCGACACACGGCTGGCGCTGCGGCATCTGCGGCGGGCCCGGGACCTGGCGGCGCGCGCCGACTCGGCAGAGCGGGAGGCCGACGTACTGGCCACGCTGGGGGTCGCGTTGGTGCACGCGGGGCGTACGCGGCAGGGTCTCGCGGCGTTCGAGCGCGGGGTCGCGCGCGGGGCGGGCCACACCCGGGCGCGGGTGCTGTTCCGGCGGGCGTACGTGTGGTGGGTGCTGGGCCGCCATCGTGAGGCGCTGGAGGACGTACGGAGGGCGATTCCCGTACTGCGGCAGGCGGGCGACGTGATCTGGACGGCGCGGGCGCTGACGCTGCGGGCCACCGTGCATCTGGCGCTGGGCGCGGTGGAGCGCGCGGACGCCGACTTCACCGCGGCTCAGACGCTGTGGGACACCACCGGCCAGGAGCACGACAAGGCCGACGCGGTGGAGAGCCGGGGCCTGGCGGCGTTCCGGCAGGGCGACATCCCGGCGGCGCTACGGCTCCTCGACGAGGCGGAGGAGCGGTACGCCGAGCTCGGCACGCCGACGTTCATGCTGGACATCAGGCGCTGCGAGGTCCTGATGGCGGCCGGTCTCGCCCCCGAGGCACTGGCCGGGGCGGACGCGGCCATCGCCGAACTGGACGGTATCGGCGGGCAGTCGACCCGCAAGGCGGAACTGCTGCTGGCCGCGGCCCGGGCCGCTCGTCTGGCGGACGACCCGCACACGGCGACCGCGCGCGCGGCGCTCGCCGTGCGGCTGTTCGCGGGGCAGCGGCGCGCCTGGTGGGAGACGCACGCCCGGCTGGTGCTGATCGAGGCGCGGGTGGCCGACGGGCGCCGCTCGGGGCGGCTGGTCGCGGACGCCGCGGCGGTCGCCGAGCGGCTGGCCTCCTTCGGCTCGCCGGCCGCGCCTGAGGCGTCCCTGCTGGCGGGCCGTATCGCGCTCGCCCTGGGCCGGCCCGCGGACGCCGAGAGCCACCTCGCGGTCGCCGCGCGCAGCCGGTTCGGCGGGCCGCCGCTCGCCCGGATGACGGGCTGGGCGGCGCAGGCGCTGCGGGCGCGGGCGGCCGGTTCCCGCCGCGGCGTCCTTGAGGCGTGCCGGCGCGGGCTCGACGTCCTCGACGACCACCGGATGACGCTGGGCGCCTCGGAGTTGCGGGCCCGCGCGACCGCGCAGGGCGCCGAACTGGCCGCGCTGGCCCAGGAGGCGGCGCTCGCCTCCGGTGAGCCGCGGCGGCTGCTGGTGTGGAGCGAGCGCTGGCGGGCCACCGTGCTGTCCGCGCCGCCCACCCGGCCGCCCGCCGACCCGACTCTGCTCAGCGGGCTGACCGCCTTCCGCGAGATCGCCGCCCGTGCGCAGGACGCCCGCCAGGACGGCCACCCGGTGCCCGCCCTGGAACGCGAACAGCGGCGCCTGGAACGGGAGATCCGCTCGCGCACCCTGCGCCTGCGCGGCGAGGCGCCCGGCGGCGGCGACCGGTTCGGCCCCGGCCGGCTGCTGGCTCGGCTCGGGGACGCGCGGCTGGTCGAACTGGCCGTGCTGGACGGGCGGGTGCACGTGCTGCTGTGCGGGGAGGGACGGGTACGGCGCTTCGAGGCCGGGCTGCTCGCGGACGCGGTGACCGAGGCCGAGCACGTGCAGGCCGGACTGCGACGGCTGGCCCATCCGGGGGCGGCGGCCCGGCTGCCGCTGGTGGAGGCGGCGGGGCGCCGTCTGGAGGAGCTGCTGCTCGGACCGGCCGCCCGCCGACTGGGCTCCGGACCTGTCGTGGTGGTGCCGCCGGGCTCGCTGCACCGGGTGCCGTGGGCGCTGCTGCCGTCGTTGCGGGAGCGGGTGCTGAGCGTGTCGCCGTCGGCGAGCAGCTGGCTGCGCGCCCACGAGACGCAGCCGCCTCCCGGAGGCCGCCGGGTGCTGGTGCGCGGGCCGGGTCTCGCGACCGGGGGCGCGGAGGTGCCCGAACTCGCCGACCGCTACGGCGCGCCGACCGTGCTGGAGGAGGACGAGGCGCATGTGTCGCGGGTGCTGCGGGAGTTGGACGGGGCCGCGCTCGCGCACATCGCCGCGCACGGCACCTTCCGCGCGGACAGCCCGCTGTTCTCGTCGCTGACGATGGCCGACGGACCGCTGATCGTGCACGACTTCGAGCGCCTGGACCGCAGCCCGTTCCGGATCATCCTGTCCTGCTGCGACACCGCCCGCTTCGCCTCGGTCGGGGCCGACGAACTTCTGGGCCTGGTCACGGCGTTGCTGCCGCTGGGCACCGCCGGGGTGGTGGCGTGCAGCGCCCCCGTGAACGACGAGGCCGTGGTCCCCCTGATGCTCGCGCTGCACAAGGGCCTGGACGCCGGCCTGTCCCTGGCCGAGGCACTCCGCGACGCCCGCACCGCCCTTCCGGGCGACGCGACCCACCAGGCGACGGGGTGGGCCTTCGCGGCGTTCGGCGCGGCTTGAGACAGGCGGCCGGCACGGCTCGTGACGGTCGGACGGCACGGTTCACCGTGGAGCACCCGGGAGCAACCTGTGGCGGAACTGTGCATTGTCATGTTTCCGCCATGCACGATCATTCCTGTCGCCTCGCGCCGCGTGCCACTCTCCGCGGGTGCCGGACGGGCAATCCCTGTCCGGCCCTTCTTGAGGAGAGGGGTACGAGTGCGCACTTACTCCACACGCTCCACACGTGCACGGCGGACCGTCCTGGCGCTGGCCACGGCCTGCATCGTCGCGGTCATCCAGACACCGACCGCCGGCGCCGACCCGGGCCCGGCGCGAAATTCGTCCTCGGGCTCCGGTTCGGGGATGACCGGCGCCCACCACCACGGCAAACCCGACAAGGACCTGCCGGGCGCCGACAGAGCCCCGTCGTCCAAGGCCAGAGGCGCGGCGGCCAAGGCCGCCGCCCGGGTGAGCTGGAGCCGGTACGGCACCCCGACCACGGTCGTGCCGGAGGGCGACGGCACCGCCCTGGCGAAGGGGCTGCCGACCAGGCCCGAGCAGACCGCCCGCGCCTATCTGAAGGCCAACGCCGACCTGTTCGGCATCCCGGCCGCCCAGGTCGACGATCTCAAGCTGGTGTCGAGCACCCCGATCGGCAAGGGTGCCGCGGTGCTGCTCGCCCAGGAGGTGGACGGCAAGCCGTTCGCCCGGGACGGCCAGATCTCCGTGGGTGTCGTCGACGGCACCGTGGTCAGCGTCACCGGCGCCCTGGCCCCGGTCACCGGCACGCCGCAGCCGGCGACCCTGTCGGAGCAGGACGCCATCAAGGCCGCGCTGGCCGACGTCGCCCTGGCGCCCGGCAAGCTGTCCGCGGCGGACAGTACCGACAAGTGGCGCAAGTTCGAGGCTTCGGGACTGTCCGGACCGCAGCTCGTACGCCCCGTCGTGATCGCCGACCCCGACGGCACCGTCCGCTCGGCCTACCAGGTGCAGGCCGGTGCGGCCGGCGAGGAGCCGGAGCTGTACGACAGCGTCGTCGACGCCCGTACCGGCGAGGTGCTGGCCCGTCGGTCCCTGGTCGAGGACGGGGTCGCGGACGGCCACGACGGCAACCCGCAATGGAAAGTCTTCCCCTTCTCTCCCCCGCTGAACGACTCCTCCGCCGACACCCGCGAGACCTGGTGCTGGACGGCCGCGCCCGGTTGCGACCGCGTCATGAGCGACTCCGCGCCGGGCACTCCGCACCACGCCTGGGACATCGCCTCCGGTGAGGGCGGCGGCACCTACGGCGGCTCCTACAAGCTGGGCACCACACTGGGCGCCAACGCCTTCGCCAGCGACGGTCTGACGGCCACCGGGCGCAACTGGCTCGGCATCACCCCGGACGTGCGGGCCGACCGGGCCTACGACTACTCCTACACCGACGCCTGGCACGCCACCGGCTGCGACCCGAAGGTGCTCACCGACCCCGCGAAGCCGGACCGCGACGCGGCGATCGGCAACCTGTTCGCCCAGCACAACGTGATGCACGACTTCTCGTACCACCTCGGGTTCACCGAGAAGACGTGGAACATGCAGCACGACAACTACGACCTGGGCGGCAAGGGCGGCGACCCGGAGATGGGCGTGGCCCGCTCCGGCGGCAGCAACCCCGCCACCCGCAACAACGCCAACCAGAGCACCGGCGCCGACGGCGGTGTGGCGCTGACCAACATGTACCTGTGGCAGCCGCAGGCCGGGGCCTTCTACGGACGCTGCGCCGACGGCGACTTCGACGCCTCCGTCATCGGCCACGAGTACACCCACGCCATCACCAACCGCATGATCGGCGGCGGCACCTCCGGCATCTCCGGTACGCACGGCGGCTCGATGGGCGAGTCCTGGAGCGACCTGGTCGCCACCGAGCGGCTGATCGAGACCGGCGCGGTCCCGGACGGCGTGGACCCGTGGGTGGTCGGACCGTACGTGACCAACAACAACGAGCGCGGCATCCGCAACTTCGCCATCGACAAGAGCCCCCTCAACTACTCCAACTTCGGCTACGACATGGGCGGTCCGGAGGTCCACTCGGACGGCGAGATCTGGAACGCCGTGCAGTACGAGGTGCGTCAGGCGCTCGTCGGCAAGTACGGCGAGCCGGCCAAGAAGGTCCTCGCCTCGTGCGCGGCCGGCAAGACCTCGGTCGACGACTGCGGCGGCGGCCGGCGCTGGGTCCAGCTGATGTTCGACTCGTACCTGCTGATGGGCACGGGCAAGATCACCATGATCGACGCCCGTGACGCGATGCTCGCCGCGGACAAGATCCGCCATCACGGCGCCGACCTCGACGTCATGTGGGGCGCGTTCGCGAAGCGCGGCATGGGCATCGACGCCACCGCCACCTCGACCAGCGACACCCGGCCGCACGCGGACTTCGCCACCCCGACCGGCGTCAACGGCAACATCACCTTCAAGGTGGTCAACACCGGCGACGAGATCCCCAACGCCCGCATCTACATCGGCAAGTTCAGCGCCCGGACCACGCCGATCGCCGGCACCACGACCGACCTCGACAAGAAGGCGCTGTTCACCAAGGGCCACTACGACGCCATCGCGGTCGCCCCGGGCTACGGTCTGACCCGGTTCGACTTCCAGGTCGACGACGCCTCCAAGCAGACCGTCAAGGTGAAGATGCAGCCCAACCTCGCCTCGGCGGCGGCCGGCGCCACCGCGACCGGCGACGGGTTCAACGCGGCCAGGCTCATCGACGACGACGAGGGCACCAACTGGGCGTACGTCGGTGACAAGACGGGCACCTCGGTGACCGGCAAGGGCGTCAACGTCCACCTGGCCGTCGACGGCCCGACCAAGGTCCGCCGCATCCAGGTCAGCGCCATCAACCGGCCGACGGACAGCAAGGACCCGGGCGGCGACACCGGCAGCCAGAGCCGCTTCTCGGCGCTGCGCCAGTTCGAGGTCTCGGCCTGCACCCGCACCGCGACCGTCGACTGCTCCCAGCCCAAGCAGTTCCACGTCGTCTATCTCAGCCCGGCGGACGCGTTCGACGCGCCGAAGCCGCGCCCGGCGGCACCGGACCTCGTCATGCGCAGCTTCGACATCCCGGCGACCTCGGCCACCGACCTGCGGATCGAGACGATCACCAACCAGTGCGTGGGCAACCCGGCCTACGCGGGCAAGCAGGACAACGACCCGAACAACGTGACGGACTGCGCCACCGGTTCCCCGGCGGCGTTCAACGTCCGGGCCGCGGAGTTCCAGGTCTTCGAGAAGTGATCCCCCGGCGGCTCCGGTGCGCGAGCACCGGAGCCGCACGGCGGTGAAGCCCGGGCATCGCGGTGGTGCGACCCGGGCCTCACAGCCAGCCGCGGCGGGAGGCCTCCCAGGCGAGCTGCATCCGGGTCCGGACCCCGGCGAACTCGATCAGGTCGCGGATGCGGCGCTGGACGGTGCGCAGGCTCGTGCCGAGCTGTCCGGCGATGGCGGTGTCCGTCAGACCGGTGAGCAGCAGCGACAGCAGGAGCAGGTCCTCCGGCGGAGGGGTCCGGTCGGACTCCCTCTCGCCGACCAGCCCGTCCTCGGTGAGCACCAGCGGCGAGGCGCCCGCCCACAGGCTCTCGAAGAACGCGATCAGGGCGTCGAGCAGCGCGCCGGGCCGGACCAGAACGGCGGACGGCGGATCGCCCGCCGGGCCGCCCGCGTCCGAGGCGCGTGCCAACGGGGACACCAGCATGGCCAGTTGCCGGTCGGCGACCACCATCTTCACCGGAACCTCCGCGGCGACCCGGGCCTGTTCACCGCCCTCGACGAACTCCCGGATCCGGTACACCTCGGGCGGCACCTCCAGCGCCGACCGCTCGTACACCGCGCGGTACGTCACCCCCGAGGCCAGCAACTCCAGTTGGGTGTCGTTGCCGCGCGACGGCACCGCCACGTTCGGCGGCTTGCACAGCGCCAGGATCTCGGCCTGGGCGCCGCGCTGAAGCTGGTCGAACGTCCGGACCATCGCCCGCGCCCCCGTCACCGTCTCAACCGTCTCGGCCGAGCCCCGGCGCCGGGTCTGGTGACGGTACTCCTCGGTGAGCTTCGCCATCACCGAGCGCGCGGCCTGCAACTCCTGCTGCCGGCTGAGCAGCAGCGGACCGAGCGCCAGATCGGGGGGTGACGCACGGAAGCGGTGTGCCGAGCCCTCTGCGCGGCACACGAGCCCCTTGGCCTCCAGTGTGTCGAGGAGTCTGGCCGCCTCGCGTCCGGACAGACCGAGACGGCGGGCGAGTTGGGACGGTGTGGCCTCGGGCATCCTGACCAGGCTGCGGTACGCACGTACTTCCACGGAGTCGAAATTCGCGGTCTCGAACATGTCGCTCCTCTCCTCCTCCGGTCGTGCGCCGGGACCTCACCGGTACCGGCTCACGGCCGGTCGGAGCCGCCCTGAGGAGAAGATCTTGACGTGTCACCGTCCACTCGCGCCAGTACGCGAACGGCGCGGTCCGGCGCGTCCGAGGTGACCGGTCCGGCCCATCCGGCCGGGTGACGCGGGCCGGGCCGGGTGGGTCAGGCCGAGCGGGTCAGGCCGAGTGGGTCAGGCCGGCGAGAAGATGTGGTCGCTGATCAGCCGGGTGGCGCCGACGACGCCCGCGGCATGGCCGAGCTCGCCGAGGACGATCGGCAGGTTGCCGGTCGCCAGCGGCAGGGACTGGCGGTAGACCTGGGTGCGAATGCTCGCCAGCAGGTTGTGGCCCAGCCCGGTGAGCCCTCCCCCGATGACCACGAGGCCGGGGTTGAAGAAGCTGACCAGGCCGGCGATGACCTGACCGGTACGCCGTCCGCCCATGCGGATCAGCTCCAGGGACGCGGCGTCCCCGGCACCGGCGGCGGCCGACACGTCCTCGGGGGTCAGCCTTCCGGCCGCCTCCAGCCGTCCGGCCAGCTCCGTCGAGCGGCCGGACTGGGCGAGCGCGGTCGCGTCGCGGACGAGGGCGCTGCCGCCGAAGTACGCCTCGAGGCAGCCGATGTTGCCGCAGGCGCACCGCGGCCCGTCCGGGTCCGCCTGGATGTGGCCGATGTCGCCGGCGCTGCCGGTGACACCGCGGTGCACCTCGCCGCCGACGACGATTCCGCAGCCGATGCCCGTGCCGAGCTTCACGCACAGGAAGTCGCGTACCGACCGGGCGACGCCGGCCTGCTGCTCGCCCAGGGCCATCAGGTTCACGTCGTTGTCGACGAGGACGGGGCAGCCCAGTTCCTGGCTCATCGCCTCGCGTACGGGGAAGCCGTCCCAGCCGGGCATGATCGGCGGCGCGACGGGGACGCCCTCGGGGAAGCTGACGGGTCCCGGTACGCCGATCCCGGCGCCGTCGAAGTGCTCCGCCAGCCCCGCCTCGCGCAGTTTGCCGGCCAGGGCGAGCACTCGCTCGAAGACGGCGACCGGGCCCTCGCGCACGTCCAGCGGTTCGGCCATGTGGCCGAGGACGTCCAGCTCGGCGTTGGTGACCGCGACGTCCACGGAGGTGGCGCCGATGTCCACGCCGAGGAACCGCAGGGACGGGGCGACGCGGACGTTGTGCGAGCGGCGGCCGCCGCGGGAGGCGGCCAGGCCGTCCTGGACGACCAGCCCGGTCTCCAGGAGCCGGTCGATCTCGAAGGCGAGCTTGGAGCGCGACAGCTCGACCCGCTCCCCGAGGGCGACCCGGGACTGCGGGCCGAGGTCACGCAGGAGGCGGAGCAGCCGGGCCTGGTGAAGATTGGCCGGTCGAGCCGTCATAGACCTCACGCCGCCCCCGTCGTGGCAAGAACCGTACGCATGCCCGGCACAGGGGGGCACGACTTTGAGGAGGACCGTAGCACCGAGCCGCCACCGATGAAAGAAACTTGTGCACTGACGTGGGGTACTTTCATCAGCCGATGGACAAAGCCGTGCGCGGCAGTGTCCGGAGCCCGGTGCCGAAGGGGGCCCTGGCGGGCTTGTGGCGCGGCCCGCCAGGGCTCACGGTTCAGGCGGGGTCACCGCCCTGGCCGTGACTCACGCGCCGGAGGGCCCGCGGTTGGGCTTGCCCACGTCGGACTGGCCGGCTGCCTTCTTGATCTCGGCGGCCTCGCGCTGGTCGATGACGCCCTCGTCCCGCAGCGTCTGGACGACCTTTCCGACGTGCGACACGAACGCACCGTGGTTCTCCCAGGCCTTCTGGTCCTCGATCAGCTCGTTGATCGTGCAGCCGCCGGCGGTCACACGGTTGGGGACACCGGTGTTGATCGAGCCGACGAACACGGTGGCCCGGTCGTCCCTTTCAGGACAGTCGGACGGCGGCTCGCTGTCGACGACCGTCAGGGACAGCGACTTGGGCGTGGACGTGTTGCCGGCCTTGTCGGTGGCCCGGTGGAGGAGCGTGTGGCTACCGGCCCTGTCGATCACCACCGGTTCCGCGTACTGGAGATAGGGGCCGCCGTCGAGGGAGTACTCGATCCCGGCGACACCGGAACCGGAGTCCGAGGCGGACACCGTCACGGTCGCGCTGCCCACGTAGTTGCCGGACGCGTCCTTCGTCCCCGACACCGACGCCGACGTCTCCGGCGGCGTCACGTCCTCCGGCTCCGCCGCCACCACGGTGAACTCCACCGACTTCACCGCCGACGCGTTCCCCGCCTTGTCCGACGCCCGATACGCCAACACATGCGCACCGACCTCACTCACCACAACCGGCTTCGCATACGCGGTGAACGCACCACCGTCCAACGCGTACTCCACACTCGCCACACCCGACTCGGCATCCGAAGCCGACACCGTCACCGTCGCGCTGCCGACATAGTTGCCGGACCCGTCCTTCGTGCCGGACACCGTCGCCGATGTCTCGGGTGCGGTGGTGTCGCCCTCGTCGGGTGCGGGGGTGACGACGAGCTGGCCCGTCATCGACTGGTGGCCCGGCATCGCGCAGAAGTAGCGGTACACGCCGGGCTTGAGGACGACCTCGGCCGTGTACTTGCCGTTGTTGGAGTCGAAGGGGCTCGCCTGGATGTTGAGGCTGAGATCGTTGTTGTAGTCGGGGTTCGAGACGTCGAACGTCAACGTGTGCGGCATTCCGGTCGTGTTGCCGGTGGCCGCGCTGTTCTCGAACACGATCGTCGCCGGTCCCGCCACCGCGGTGGTGGGGGCCGACGTGTACTTCGTGTAGTCGTCGCCGGCCGTCCAGGTGAGCACCTGGGCCGCCGCCTTCTCCGACCCGCGGCCCACCGCCGCGTACGCGGCCGGCACGGCCAGCGAGAAGGCCGCGAAGACGACCGTCACCAGCGCCACCAGCACCGGGTGTGCGCGGAACCGTTTGCGTGGCGCCGATCCTGAGCGGGGCGGATCCGTCTGGGCATGGAGCAGTCTTCTGAACACCGCTGCACCTTTCGCGAATTCGCTTGTGCGGCACCGCGCAGGGACACTCGCGGTCCCGTCTAGTGGACGACCAGCCGCCGGGATGGAGCGCGTCGAGGGGGCCAGTCCCGCGGACCCGGCCTCTCGCAGGGTCACGCGGCCCCACCTCTCGCGGAGTGCGGCAACGCTGGGAAGCTACCGGGCTTTTGACGACCCGCCAAGGTCTATGGCCACAATCCAACCAACTTTGACCTGAGTCTGGAAAAACTGGAGGGGCGCCCGCTACGGTGATGCGGTCCCGAGGCGAACCCCGTTCGCCCAGCCGACCCGATCCCCCGCCGTATCCGGCACATCGAGCCGAGTCGGACGGCCTCACCGGCAGGCCGATCCGGCGACCGTCCCGCGGGCCCCGCGGGCCCGAACGCGCGGCGCACCACCGCACACCGCCCTGACGGGACGGCTGCCGTCGGCGACGGCTCACATCACGACCACGCGACGCCTTCGGGCCCGCACGCGTTCCGAGGATTGGAGAACGATGACCGACTCAGGCGCAGGTACCAGACGCTTCTCCCGGCGGGCCTTCGCCACCGGGGCGGCCGCCGCCGCGGTCGTACCCACGGTGCTCGGCATCACCGCGACCGCCGCCGCCCCGAAGGACAAACCGGTGGAGGGAAACGGTCAGGGCAACAACAAGGGCACCGTCCGCAACCTGACCCTGTACATGGAGAAGCTGCCGAACGGGGAAATGGGCTACGGCCTGAAACCCGGGGAAGCGACGATCCCCGGCCCGCTCATCGAGCTGACCGAGGGCGACACGATGAACATCGAGGTCGTCAACAACCTGGACGTCGCCGCGAGTCTGCACGTGCACGGCATGGACTACGACGTCGCCAGCGACGGCACCAGGATGAACGACAGCGTCGTCGAACCGGGCGGCCGGCGGACCTACGTGTGGCGCACCCACGCCCCGTCGAACCAGGGCGGGACATGGGAGGCCGGCAGTGCCGGCTACTGGCACTACCACGATCACAACGTGGGGACCGAGCACGGCACGGGCGGCATCAAGAAGGGCCTCTACGGCCCCGTGATCGTGCGCCGCAAGGGCGACGTGCTGCCCGACAAGCAGTTCACGGTCGTGTTCAACGACATGACGATCAACAACCGGGGCCCCCACGACGCGCCCACCTTCAAGGCCGTCCGCGGTGAGCGGGTGGAGTTCGTCGTGATCACACACGGCGAGTTCTTCCACACCTGGCACATCCACGGCCACCGCTGGGTGGACAACCGCACCGGCATCCTCCAGGGTCCGCAGGACGTGAGCCGGGTCATCGACACCAAGACGGTCGGACCGGCGGACTCCTTCGGATTCCAGGTGGTCGCGGGTGACCGGGTCGGCGCGGGTGCCTGGATGTACCACTGCCACGTCCAGAGCCACTCGGACATGGGCATGGCCGGTGTCTTCCTCGTGACCGAGGCCGACGGCTCGGTCCCCGGTGGCATGCCCCACCACATGGCCGAGCCCGACGGCACGGCCTCCGACGACATGCACCACCACTAGAGGGCAGCGGCGGAGCCCTCGATCCGGGCTCCGCCCCCGAGCCACGCCCCCCAAAAAAAGCCACGCCCGTCGTTCCACCTGACGGTCCGACGGGCGTGTACGACTGCCGCCGGCCGGTCCTGACCCGTGAAGGACCTGAGGCGAACCCGTCCTCGTTCCTCCGGCACCCCGTCCCCTCCGGGCATCGTGACCGCCCGCCGGAATCCGCCGCGTCCGGCGAAAAAGCCGGGCGGGGCGTCCGCGGCAGCCCTCGCTCCATCCCCTGACCACTCTTCCGTTGTCGGATCGAGTCAAGGAGCAACCATGGGCAAGAGAGACCGGTTCGCCCTCTCACGACGCAGCGGAGCACCGCCGTCGCGTCCGGTGCGGACCGCTCGTCACGCGTGGTCCTGGCGCCGCGCCGTCGTCCTGCTGTCCAGCGCCGCGCTGACCGTGGGACTGTCGGCGCTGCCGGCCGCGCAGGCGAACGCGCAGCCACCCGCGGAGAACAGCGAGGGCGGCGCCGGGAGCCAGGTGAACGTCCTGGTCTTCCACGGGCCGGCCGCCAAGCAGGACGACCCGGTCAAGAAGGCCGCGGCGGCGATCGGAAACCTCGGCGAGAAGAACGGGTTCAAGGTCGTCGAGTCCGAGGACACGGGCGTGTTCACCACCGCCGGCCTCGCCAAGTACCGAGGGGTGGTGTTCCTGTCGGCCGACGGTGTGACCCTCAACGCCGAGCAGGAGGCCGCGTTCCAGTCGTACATCAACAACGGCGGTGGCTTCGTCGGCGTCCACGACGCCGCCCGGGCACAGTCCGACTCCTCCTGGTTCACCGGGCTGATCGGCACCCGCCCGGCGCTGGGCCTGCCCGACGCCGAGAAGGTCGTTGAGAGCGCGGTCAACTCGGAGAACCCTCCGAGCGAGACCAAGGACAAGCTGTTCGACGGCAGGGACGACACCAAGTGGCTGGCCCGCACGCCGACCGCCTGGGTCACCATGAAGCTGGACAAGCCGGTCGCGGTGGTCAACTACGCGCTGACGTCCGCCAATGACTACCAGGGACGGGACCCGAGGGACTGGAAGCTCCAGGGTTCGCAGGACGGCGAGAGCTGGACGACCCTGGACACCCGGAGCGGCGAGACCTTCCCGTCGCGGTTCCAGACGAGGCAGTTCCAGTTCTCCAACAGTCAGGCCTATCAGCACTACCGGCTGGAGATCACCGCGAACGGCGGCGAGCCGCTGATTCAGCTGGCCGAGCTGCGCCTGTTCAACGCCAACCCGACGCCTCCGCAGGCCTCCAAGGTCCAGCAGGCGGTCGTCGACGTGACGGACCGCCGGCACCCGGCCAACAAGGGCCTGCCGCTGAACTGGACCCGTTCCGACCAGTGGATCAACTGGGACCCCAACCCGATCGGCAAGGTCCACACCGTCGCCCAGGTCGAGGAGTGGAAGTACAAGCCGGGCACCGGCGCCAACGGCCCGTTCCATCCCATCTCGTGGTGCCGTGACTACGACGGCGGCCGGTCCTTCTACACCGGCATGGGCCGCACCGAGGAGAGCTACACCACCGACACGAAGTTCCAGAGCCACCTCCTCGGCGCCATCCAGTGGACCACCGGCATGGTGCGCGGCGACTGCCAGGCGACCATCGCGTCCAACTACAGGACGGAGCGGCTGACCGCCCAGAACCAGGCGGGGCAGCTCGACCAGATCGGTGAGCCGCACGGTCTCACCATGGCCCCCGACGGCAAGGCCTTCTACATCGGCAAGGCCGCCTGCCCGTCCGGCCCGATCGTCGACTGGAACAACCCCAAGGTGGGCCTCGGCTGCGGCACCATCCACCAGTGGGACCCCAAGACCAAGAAGGTCAAGCTGCTCACCACGCTCGACGTGATGGGCAACCGGGGCAGCGGCGACGAACTGGTCAAGAACGAGGAGGGCCTGGTCGGCATCACCCTCGACCCGAAGTTCGAGCAGAACGGCTGGATCTACGTCTACTGGATGCCGCACGAGTCGATCGACCGCGACAAGCGGATCGGTCAGCGGACGGTCTCCCGGCTGACCTACGACTTCGCGTCCGAGTCCATCGACCAGGGAACCCGCAAGGACCTGCTGCACTGGGACGCCCAGATCCACAGCTGCTGCCACGCCGGCGGCGGCATGTCCTTCGACAAGGACGGCAACCTGTACATCGGCTCCGGCGACAACAACTCCTCCGGCGGGTCGGACGGTTACTCCGGGAACAACTGGACGCAGGACTACAAGGGCGTCTCGTTCCAGGACGCACGCCGCACCTCCGGCAACACCAACGACCTCAACGGCAAGATCATCCGTATCCACCCCGAGGCCGACGGCACCTACACCGTCCCCAAGGGCAACCTCTTCGCGCCGGGCACGGACAAGACCCGCCCGGAGATCTACGTGATGGGTGTCCGCAACATCGCGCGGCTCTCCGTCGACCCGGTGCACAACTGGCTGAACGCCGGCTGGGTCGGTCCCGACGCGGGAGCCTCCAGCCCGGACCTGGGACCGGCCAAGTACGAGACGGCCACGGTCATCACCTCCGCGGGCAACCAGGGCTGGCCGTACTGCATGGGCAACCGGCAGCCCTACCGTGACCGCAGCAGCACCGACGCCAAGGTCCTCACCGGCTGGTACGACTGCGACCACCTCAAGAACGAGTCGCCGCGCAACACCGGCCTGGCGGACATCCCGCCGGCCCGCGACAACATGATCTGGTACTCGCCCCAGGGCGGCGGACCGGTGTTCCCCGAGCGCTCCGACGGCAGCGGCGTGCCCAGCTACGTCGACAGCGAGGCCACCTACACCCAGCCGTACCTGAAGGGCGGCGGCCAGGCCGTCATGTCCGGTCCGACCTACCACCGCTCCCAGGTGGACACCAAGAGCGGTGTCGCCTGGCCGGCCTACTGGGAGGACAAGTGGTTCATCGGTGACGAGTCAAACGCCAACAACCGGGTCGCGGTGACCCTCGACCCCGACCGCGTCAAGGACCAGGGCGCGCCCGCCTTCGGCGAGGACCTGCGCAGCATCATCGCGCCGGGCGGCGGCGCCACCCAGATGCAGAGCTGGATGGACGCCAAGTTCGGTCCCGACGGCGCCCTGTACATGCTCGACTACGCGGGCGGCTTCTTCAGCCTGGACAACAACCAGAAGCTCGTCCGCATCACCTACCAGGGCGGCCCGGCCACCCCGAAGCCGCAGGACGCCGGGGCGCGGGTGGTCACCCAGAGCAAGCCGAAGACGGTGGAGTTCTCCAGCGCCAGGACCGGCGGCGTGGCCTGGGAGTGGGACTTCGGCGACGGCAGCAAGCCCTCGCACGAGGCCAACCCGGCGCACACGTACGGCGATTACGGCACGTACCACGCAAAGCTGACCGTCACCTACGCCGACGGCGAGAAGGCCACGGCGACGTTCGACGCCAAGGCCGGCTGCCCGGCTCCCGACGCCCGGCCGACCGTCCATCTGCTGGACACCGACACGGGCGTCACCAACCACGGGGCCGGCGGCGGCTGCACCGTCAACGACCTGATCGACGACGAGGTCTCCTGGCCGAACCACGGGGAGTTCGTCAGCCACGTCAACGCCGTGGTCAACGACCTCCGCAAGCAGGGCGTCCTCGACAACCGCGAGTCGTCGGCGATCAGCAAGGCGGCGGCGCAGAGCGAGATCGGCAAGGTCGCCGGGTACAAGCCCATCTTCGACGGGACCGCGGCGAGTCTGGCCGACTGGCGGCAGGCCGGAGCGGGCAAGTTCTCGCTCCAGCCGGACGGCACCATCCGCAGCTCCGGAGGCATGGGCATGCTGTGGTATGCCAAGCAGGAGCTGAAGGACTTCTCGGTCAGGCTCCAGTTCCGTGATGTGGCGCCGGGCAGCGCCAACGCCAACAGCGGGGTCTTCGTCCGGTTCCCGGACCCGAGGACACCGCTGGCGGAACGCCCGGACGGCAGTTGCGGCACGGTCGGTTCGGCCCGCACCGCGCCCGAGTGGGTCGCGATCTACTGCGGCCACGAGATCCAGATCTACGACGGGGCCGCGGGCGAGGTCCAGAAGACCGGTTCCGTCTACAACTTCAAGTCGCTGGGCCTGGACAAGGCGGGGGTGACCCCGAAGGGCCAGTGGAACGACTACGAGGTGCGTGCGGTCGGACAGCACTACACGATCATCCGCAACGGCGTGGTGATCAACGAGTTCGACAACACGCCCGGCAAGTCGTCGTCCCGTGCGGGTGACCCGCCCACGGACCTGCGCCAGTTCCTCAGCGGGTACGTGGGGCTGCAGAACCACAGCGACACCGATCTGATCGAGTTCCGCAACATCCGGGTACGCGGTCTGTAGCCGGACAGCAGTAGGAGCCGGGCCCGGGGTGGCAGCCCCGGGCCCGGCTCTCCCCTTTTCCCGCCGCTCTCCCGCTGCTCGTGCGGGCGGTCAGCCCAGTTGGCCATCCAGCCAGCGCTCGATCTCGGTGGTCACGGGGTCGGTGATGTCGGCGAACTCCTCGTGCCTCCTCAGGAACCCGGCCACGTACGGGCAGACGGGCACGACCCGCTTCCCGGACTCGCGCACGTCGGTGAGCGCCTCCCGGACCAGCCGGGAGGCCAGGCCCTGTCCGGCGAAGGCCTCGTCGACCTCGGTGTGGTAGAAGACGCGCTGGTCACCGTGGTCGCGGTACGCGGCAAGCCCGGCGCGCTCGCCGTCGACCAGGATCTCGTAGCGGTGCTTGGCGTCCGTGCGCCGGACGGTCGCGGAGCTGGAGGACGGGCTCATCGGGTTTCCTCTCGGGGGGTCGGTGACACGTCGGGCGGATCAGTGGCATGGTGGATTCCCGCGCGGTCTGATGACGGCGTTCGGCAGCACGGGGGCGGGAAGCCGGTCTCCCGGGTACCCCTCGACGGCGCCGAAGCGGTCGGAGGCGTTCTGCCAGTCGTCCCGGGCCTTGGCGATGTCCTCGTGGCTGCGCCCGATGAAGTTCCACCACATAGCGAACTGTACCGGCGTTTCCGCAGCTCAGCGATGTTGCGGCGCCCTGACTGTCAGCAAAACGTCAGCATCAGTCGTGAGGGGTTCGTCGGCCATGGGTCGTGAGGTGTTGGTTCGTGGGATGGGGTCGTTTTTCAAGGAGTGCGGGCATCCGCGGTCGAGGTGGTCGAAGTGTCCACGCCCGTACAAGATCCGGTATCGGTCGGCGGAGGGCAAGCAGGTCGAGGAGTCGGGGTTTGCCATCCAGGAGGCGGCGATCGGGCGGTTGACGGAGGTCTACAACGCCAAGAAGGCCGCGGGGCCGCGTTCGCAGGCGAGGATGGAGCGGATCGCCGTGTACGGGGCGATGCGGTTCGAGGAGTACGCCGAGGAGTGGAAGGCCGGGCAGCGGGACCTGAGCCCAAGTTCGGTGCGGCACCTGGACTCGCTGCTGCGCCACCATCTAGTGCGGCGAACAGGGTGGTGACGCCACCGCGCACGTAGTCGTGGGTGCGCCGCTCGGGCATGCCCGGCATCATCGGCAGCACCGGCGCCGACCGGTCCAGAGCCTGGATCTGCGTCTTCTCGTCCATGCAGAGCACCAGCGCGTACTCGGGCGGTGCCAGATACAGCCCGACCACGTCGCGGACCTTCTCGATGAACTGCGGGTCCTTCGAGAGCTTGAAGGTGTCCACCAGATGGGGCTTGAGGCCGAAGGTCCGCCAGATCCGCGAGATCGCCGACTGGGACAGGCCCACCTCCTTGGCCATCGCCCGCGTCGACCAGTGCGTGGCGCCCCTCGGCGTGCTCTCCAGCGTCCTGACGATCGCCTCTTCCACCTGATCGTCGGTGATTTTCCTCGGCCCGCCCGGACGAGGCTCGTCGGTCAGACCCTCCAGCCGGTCGCGCACGAACCGGGCCCGCCAAGGGCTGACCGTATGCGCCTCGACACCCAGACGGGCCGCAACGTCCTTGTTCGTCAGGCCAGTTGCGCTCTCCAGCACGATCCGACACCGCAGAGCCAGAGCCTACGAAGAAGTCCGGCGCCTGGCCCAGCGGGTCAACGTCTCGCGTTCATCATCGGTCAGCACCAGCTCGGCCTTCGGCCGTCCCATCCTCGCCATCCGACCCGAATGCCGCACCCGGACAGATTACGAAGCGAATTCCCGACTCAGGACACTAGTTCTGCGGTGCCAGGGTGCGCAGGACGCAGAACTCGTTGCCCTCGGGGTCTGCCATGACCACCCAGTTTCGGTCTGAGCCCTGGCCCACATCCGTCCTGGTGGCGCCGAGGCCGAGCAATCTGGTCACCTCGTCCTCGGTACTGCCGTCGATCGGGCTGACGTCGAGGTGAAGCCGGTTCTTCACGTTCTTACCCTCGGGCACCGGGATGAACAGCAGAGTGGGCGACATCTGGCGGGCCCGAACATCTTCGACGGTCGGCACCCAGGAGCCGATCTCGACCTTGCCCCTGCTCCGGTCGATCACCTCGAAGTCCAGGACCTCGCACCAAAAGGCCGCGAGCCTCTCCGGATCGTGGCAGTCAACGGCCAACTCGGTGAACCTGCTTGTCATGACTCCCCCAGATAGTGCGGACGGGGCTCAGAGTATGCCGCCCGTCCGACAGATCCGAGATCTTCCCGACCAGGACCACGACTTGACTGAGCATCAGATTCGCGAGAAGCCCTGGTATTGAGATCTCCTCGGCAACGCGACCGTTGCGGTGCGTGATCATGCGTCGGACGGCGGGGTGGCCTGAATAGCCCCGTTGCAAAGTGCCTCAATTTGGGGTTGCGGAGATCTTGACGGCGCTTTACCTCTCCCAACAGACTTCCCACAACTTGGGTGCCTCGCCCGACTGACACCCCCGTCTCGGGAGGGCGCGCCAGATGGAGGAAACTCGATGAGGAGTCCCCGCAGAGCGCGCCATTACGCGCTCTTGCTCGCAATTCCCTTGGCGGTCACCATGAGTGCCCTTCCGGCGCTCGGCGCCCCCACGAGCCAACCGGTCACACCCGACCGCGATTCCAGCACCGCCCAGAACGGTGTCGCACTGATGCGCATCGTCGTCCCCGATAAGTCGGGGGTGGACAAGCTTGACGCCATGGGTGTCGATTTGGCCGAATACAGTAAGCCGGTCGACAACGGCATCGAAGTGCACGCCGTCCTCAGCCCTGATGAGACCGAGAACCTGCGTGACCAGGGCTTCGACGTCCAGAACCCCATTTCGGACCAGGGCGATTACAACGCGAACATGCGCGCCCGTTCGCAGGCGGTCGCGATCGAGGCCGCCGACGCGGCCGAGGCTGACACGCTCACGCCCCTGCGCGCCGAGTGGTTCACCAGCCTCAACGACCAGCGGTTCCTGTCGGTCGAGGTGAAGTCCAGCGCGACGGACGCCCAGACCGTCCTCACCGCCTCTTGGGACAGTGGCAAGGGCACCAAGCCCGGCTCCGGCGGGACGGCGACGATGTCCCGCTTCACCGACGCCGGCCAGTACATGTACCACCGGTTCAGCGCGCCGCTGGCCATCACCGAGGCCCCCGCCACGGTCACCGTCACCAGCAGCCGCGGCGGCACGATCACCGTGCCGGTGACCAAGTGGCTGGGTGACCCGGTCAAGGCGCCGAGCCCGAACTACGTATCGGACTTCGTCGACCACTACATGGACCCGACCGAGGTCACCGACCGGGTCGTCGGCCTCGCCAAGGAATTCCCGAACATCTCGGAGATCATCAATCTCCCGTACAAGACGAACGGCTACCGCCGCCAGGCGCAGGCGCAGTTCGGCACGGGTTCGGGGACCGCGCTGGCGAGCACGTTCTACGTGACCTCCAAGGCGTACGGCAGTGAGGGCGGCAACGACCTCAGCATCACGCTGAAGAACCCGGGAGCGAACAACGCTCCGCTGTCGGTCGCGGTCAACGGCAAGGAATTCGTGGTCAACCTGGCCACGGACGCCTCCGGCGCGATCACCAGCACCGCGGGCCAGGTCGTGAACGCCATCAACGCCAACGCGGCGGTGTCGAGGCTGGTGACCGCCAGCCTCTACCGGACCAGCAATGGCACCGGTGTGGTGGCCGCGGCCCCGGCGACCCCGCTGACCGACGGCCTCAAGGCGCCGGCGAGCGTCTCGCGTGAGCCGTTCCAGATGAAGGCGATCCGGATCGGCAAGCACCGGGACGGCTCGAAGACCGGTGTGTTCCTCTATTGCCAGGAGCACGCGCGCGAGTGGGTGACCCCGATCACCTGCGTGGAGACCGCCGAACGGTTGCTGCGCAACTACGCGCGGGACGCGAACACCAAGAAGCTGGTGGACGACCTTGACATCTTCATCATCCCGACGATGAACCCCGACGGCGCCCACTACTCAATGTACGACTACAACATGCAGCGTAAGAACATGGTCAACTACTGCGCTGCGGACAACTCGGACCCGGCACGCCGCAACTCCTGGGGCGTCGACCTCAACCGCAACTTCTCCGTCGGCAGTGGCTTCGACGGCTACACCGGCGGCAGCACCAGCTGCACCGGCGATACCTACTCAGGTCCGTCGAAGCTGTCGGAGCCGGAAGCGCGCAACGAGGTGTGGCTCGCGAACAACTTCAAGAACATCAAGTTCGCGATGAACACCCACTCCTACGGCGGCTACTTCATGTGGCCCCCGGGAGCGTACAAGTCCGCCGGCCGTGAGGTGCTGCCGCGGACGGACATGGGCACGGAGAACTACTTCTGGAACGCCTCCACCCACATCCTGTCCGCCGTCCAGGACTGGCGCGGCACCGGCATCCAGCCGGGACGCACCGGCCCCGTGGTCGACGTGCTGTACTCGGCGGCCGGCAACAGCGCCGACGAGTTCTGGTACAACAACGGCATCATCGGCTGGGACTTCGAAGTCGGCACGGACCTCTACGACCCGGCCACCAAGAAGTACAACGCGGTCGGCTTCCAGCCCCCGTTCAGCGAGGGCCACGAGGAGGCCATGGAGTTCTCCAACGGCCAGATCGGCATCCTCGATGTCGCCCGCGCCTACGACAAGGACCACCAGCAGCCCACGTCGAAGCTCGCGGTGACCGACGCGTCCGCCACCTCGACGACGTTCACCTTCACCGTGGACGAGCCGGCGAACATCTACTACACGCTCGACGGCAGCCGCCCGACGATGAACTCGCCGAAGCTCGCCGCCGCGGGCATGCGCGAGGGCGCCGAGAAGATCACGGTCCACAAGAACACCGTCGTCCAGTGGTTCTCCATGGACCTCGCGGGCAACTACGAGCGGAACTACAAGCCCGACGGCAACGGCAAGAACTACAACAAGCAGAACGTAACGGTCGGCGGCACGAACTAACCCTCCGCTGACCCTCGGCCAACCAGCCCCGGCCCGTGCCACCCAGGCACGTGCCGGGGCTGTCTGCTGAGGTGCAACCGCGATGCCGGTCGGGAACGTGCCGGATGCGGCCCGTCGGCCCACTTCACCGGGGGACGCCAGAACACCTCGGGGTCAACGACTACCTCGGCGACGCGCGATCCGATGACCTGGTCGAGGTTGCCCGCGCCCTACGCACCTGCGCGGGGCGCGCACTCCGAAGGCCGACGAAGCCCGAGCCGCTATGCGAAGGGTCGTCGCTAGCCTCCGGTGCGCGGGGCGCCCGGACATGCCGCGACCGGAGCGTCCGCAGCCTTCACGGCGGTACGGTCTCGCCATGCCTACGCCGACCCGAGCCGAGGAAGCCCTTGCAGCCGTGCTGGCCGGCGTTCCACGCCCGAGCGAAGAGAACGGCGATCTACGAATCCTGGACTCATGGACTGTGGGCGAAGACACGATCTGCGTGGCCTATCAAGGCTGGTGGGAAGACGGCTCGATCGGTCTGCGCCGCCGGATCGGTGACGACTTGCCGGTGAGCTGGGTCGTCGGCCAGATCCTCGACGCCGAGTTGGGCGAGCCTCCTGGCGGCATGATCGAACAGGATCAGCGTGCCGCCCACATCCAGGACAGCCCCTCCCTCTTCGGTAAGGCTCAACTGTCCACGAACGACAATGCAGCCACCGTCCTCTCCCACCTCAGGGGCATCGGAGGCACTCGGCCAGGCGTTCTCCGCCCAGGCAATCTCCTCATCCACGGTCCGCTCGACATGGTGTTCTCGCCCCGCTGCCTCAGGGGGCCCCTGCCAGAGCGCCACAGCGGTGCCCACGGCCGAGTGCACTCGGCCGTGGGCCTCAACGGGGCTGGCTGCACTGCCTCTACTTTGACCAACACCCCGTCATCATCCTCGATCGGCTCACCAAACGCCTTCGCCAGGACAAAACGCTCTTTCGGACTCGAAGAGGCCCGCTGGCGCGCGTCGACGCTGGCCAACTCGGTGAGGCGGTGTCGCCCGGGCTGGGCACGGGGAACGCGCTGGTGGTGACGTTGCTGGTGCAGCTCGGGGTGGTGGCGGTGACGGGGCTGCTGAATCTGCGGCTGCGCCAGTTGGTCGGCTGAGACGCGGGTGCTCGGCCGAGAGCTGAGCGGGGCAGGCCGCGCCCGGTACGGCAGCAGGGCCCGGACCACGTATCGCGGTCCGGGCCCTGCCCCGTGCGGTGCCGCCCTGCGGTGGCGGTGCGTCAGCTCTGTGCGGTGTTGTCGCCCGTCTGCCCGGCGCCCTCGGCTGTGCCTGCCTTCTCGCGCATCTTGCGCACCAGCTCCGCCCTCTGGTCGGCGGCACCCTGGCGGTCGAGGTTGCGGTGCGGACCGTTGTTCCGCCGTTCGGCGCGGGACAGCTTCTTGCGCTGACCGCCGCCCATGCCCACGGGGTTGTTGATGTTCTTGCTCACGGGTTCTCCCGGAATGTTGTGAAGTGATCTACGGATTCATCGGTGGGGGACGGGCACGGCGACGTCGAAGGACGTCAGCAGGGGCCCATCACGCTCTCACTCGTAAATCGGCGTCTGGAAGAACATGAACAAGACGTTACCTGGTCCCGCCGGCTCCGCATACCAAGGCGAGGATGGTCACCGGGGTGCTCGCCACAGAGGCTGAGCACGCCGAGGATCTGCCGGGCCACTCCTTCAAAGACAGACCTGGCGGGCTGCTGCGCCTCCCCCGCGCCCATGCGCACCAGCCCTTGCTTGGCAGCGAGGCGGTTACTTCGGGGCCGGCGTCCCATCCGCGCACGGCCTTCCCCACGATCTCGCGGACGTCTTGCCCGTACGTGCCCACCAGCGATACGGGCGGCTCGCACGGTGCCGGGTACGTGATGTCGTGGTCGTCGAGCCGCCGTTTGGCGCGGGAGTAGGGTCACAGCAGGACGTCGTCCGATGCGTCGGGCTCCAGTCTCACGATGGGGAACTTGCGCGATGTCCTGGTCTCGTACTGCGCGCTGTCAGGCCAATACGCCGACCAGAGCCCGTAGAGACGTTCCCAATCCGGCGACGCATGCGTGACCAAGGTAGGGGTCGCCTTGAGGATCTGCTCCCCCACCTCGATGGTCGCCTTGGGCATGGCGGCGACATTGCCCACCCATGCTGGATCTTGTTCCGCGCCGCGCGCGGTGCCGCAGACGAGGAAACAGTTTCCGTCGGCCGCGTACACCAGGGGGTTCACCCGTTCCTGGCCGGTACGGCGGCCGACCGTATGCAGGAGCAGCAGATGCCTGCCCTCGAAGAAGCCTCCCACAGTGCCGCCCTGCGCCCGGAACTGGGCAATGATCCGCTGATTTACCTCATTTACGTCTGTCATGTCCGCCTCTCTACGGCCGAAGACCTCACTTCCTACTAGCCAACCAGCGAGGTACGCGGCTGCGCCGAGCCACGCCCGAGCCGTGTGGTGGACGTCGAGCGCATGGCCGACACGCGCTCGGCGGCGCCGATCCACAGCACCAGGACAGTCGGCTGGGCGGGTACGAGGTTGCCGTCGGGCCCACTGAGCAACCTGCGGTGGAGCGTGGGGGGACGGGAAAACAGAGGGGAAAGGAGCGGGCTCTCGCTCATGGGGGATGGCGATGGCAACCCCGACCATGCTGTGGCGGTGGCAGCCCAATCCGCTCAGGCGACGCATCGACGTCGTTGAGCAACGGCTGTTCCTCGCTGCAGGGCTGTGCGCTACAACTGGCAGCCTCTTGATCGGCGTGGTCACGCGGGTCACGACCGCTGACCATCTCGATGAGCAGCAGGCCGGACAGCATCCGGTGCAGGCGGTCGTTGTCAAGGAGACCGCGGACCCTGCCGCCGTCTCCTCCGGGCGTCTTCCCATGCGGGCCACGGTGCGGTGGAGGGGGACCAACGGCCTGCCCCATACCAGCCAGACCGACGTCGGCGTCGGCGTCGCCGTCGGCAGCCGGACAACGGTGTGGACCGACGCGCACGGCCGCCCCACGTCCAATCCCCTGCCCCCGAGCCAGGTGGCGCTCGATGCGGGCGGGGCGGGCACCGCGGCCGCGGTCGCTACGTCCTCGGTCGCGCTGGGCGGGACCTGGGCCACCCACCGCGTGCTGGACCGGCGCCGTATGCGGCAGTGGGACAGGGATTGGGTGAGCTTGTTCCGCTTCGACGGACACCATCGGTGTGGTGGTCAGGCCGCCGGGGCAGCCTCGTAGTCAGCGGGGCTGCGGTAGCCGAGGCGACGGCCTGCAGCCGTAAACGCTCCCGCGCTGTCCTCCCAGGGTCGGTCAACCCGCCGCTCCGCGCAGCCGCGTTCGAAGCGTGCTACGGCGCAGACCACGGAGACGAGGTGGGGCACGTTCACCGCTCGCCATCACTGCTGGGCGGGCGCCGATCCCTGTCAACGTCAACACCCACGTGTAGCCCTGCCCCGGCCATATCCACGCCAGGCGCGGCCAGCAGCAAGAAGCGTCGATGTACTCGAATCTTGTTGACTCCCCACAACGTCTAGCCAGGCGCCCCACTTCCACATGTAGTCCCGCAGCCCGCCGCTTCCAGAGTCAGCAACAGTCTGGTCGGCGCCGATCCAGCGAGACCCCGCTGCGGGCGGTAGAACTGAGGAGGGCACGCCTTGGTGCAACCTGACTCGACGTCAGGAAAGTCAGCATCGGGTCAGCATGGGGACTCCTACAGCTACCCACAGACGGCGATACTTTGGATCGGCGGTCACCTCAGTCAGCCCGTCCGACCAATCAGCCGCCGCTTTGTCGAGCACGCTCAGAACAGGGGCAAGACCTTACGAGCAGCCCGCCCATCCGGCGACCGAACAGGCAGGCATCTTCGCAGGTCAGCGCCGCTTTCCCCGAGGTTTCAGCGGCACCGTCGGCAGCTCCGGAGCGGGCAAGGGAGCGCCGTCGTATCCCTGCACCTCGCCAAATCGGCGGCCTTCCATCCAGTCCTGGCGCGCCTGTACGATGTCTTCCGCTGACCGCCCGATGAAGTTCCACCACATGACGATCTCCTCCTCGAACGGGGTTCCGCCGAGCAGGACCGTCCGCGCGATGCCGTCGGACTCGTTCGCCAGGGTCAGCGCGTCGGCGCCCGGGTGGGCGTAGCCCAGCTCCGCGCGGCCCACGAGGGTGCCGGACAGGCGCACCTTCCCCTGGTCGACCAGGAGGCCGTGCTCGAAGCCGGGGTCCACGGCGAGGGTGAGGGCCGCGCGCGGCTGGAGGACGATCTCGGCACCGAGCAGGGGCGTGAACGTCCGTACCGGGGAGGTGTGGCCGGCGAGGGAGCCCAGGAAGACCCTGATCTCGGCGCCGTCGGCCCGCACGGGCTCGGGTACGTGGTGCTGGAAGTCGCGGTCGGCGTCGCGGTGCGCCTCCGGCAGCGCCACCCAGAGCTGCACGCCGTGCAGGACGGTGGTCCGCGGGGTGGAGACCTCCGAGTGGCTGATGCCGTGTCCGCCGGTCATGAGGTTCAGCTCGCCGGGCCGCACGAAGGCGTGGCTGCCCAGGCTGTCCCGGTGCTCGATCTCCCCGCTGAACAGCCAGCTCACCGTCTGGAGCCCGGTGTGCGGATGCGGGGCGACGTCCATGCCGCCGGTCACCGAGACGTCGTCGGGACCGTAGTGGTCGGCGAAGCACCAGGCGCCGATCAGGGTCCGGGCGCGTTGCGGCAGGGTCCGCCGCACGGTCATCGCGCGGGGGCCACCCAGGGGCACATCACGCGAGGTCAGGACGTCGACGCGGACCGCTTCGGTCGCCCGCTCGCCGTCCGCCGGGCCGCCGCACCGCATCTCCACGGGTTTCGTCTCGGCCTTGCTCACCGTGGACCGCCTCCCTCAAGAATCGTTTTATATTCAACTATCATGCTTGACGCCGGGCCGTCGGCGCAACGTCAGCCCATGACGGTCCGGGAGGCGGCCCCCTCGGCCACGTGACGCTTACGGGAGAAGGCTGCCAGATCGATGACGTTTCCGGTGTGCTCACCGACGTACCGCAGCGGATCGCGGTCATGGTCGTGGCCGGCCTCGACGCGGTCCACCAGGGTGGCGAGGAACCGCCCGGCCAGGGGGGCGTTCTTGAACTGGTTGCCGCTCGTGCCGATGGCGACATAGAAACCGTTCAGGTCGGTGCGGTCGTAGATCGGGGACCAGTCGTCCGTGACGTCGTAGACGCCGGCGATTCCGGTCGGCCGGTTCGGAACGCCGAGGAGCGGAAACCGCCGTGCCACCCGCGTCACCTGCGTCTCGAACCGCGAGGCGGTCGGGTGGGGGTTGCACGTGTCGGGGTCGTCGAGCCACTCCATGGGGTCGCAGGCGGGCACGGTGCTGCCGATCAGCAGGTGTCCGCCGGGCGCGGGACGGAGGTACGTCCCGAGGTCGGTGTCGGCCACGACCGGTCCGAGCACGTCCTCGGCGCCGCCCCGGACCGCCGGTGCGGCCACTTGGTGGACCTCCTGGCGCAGCGGGCGGACCGCGACGGTGAACTCGGCCCCGACCCCGGCCAGCCGGTTCAACGCACCCGACCAGGGGCCGGCGGCGTTGACCACGACCGGTGCCGTGATCCTGGTGCCGTCGGCGAGCCGAATGCCCGTCACCCGGTCCCCGCCGCGCAGGACACCGGTGACCGTACGGCGGAAGAGGAAGCGCGCTCCCCTGCCGACTGCCGCGTCCGCGAGGTTCTGGGCCGCGAGCCGCGGATCGTCGACGAAGCCCGCGTCGGGTGTGAACAGTGCGCCGAGCTCTCCCTCCGGCCCTGCGAAGAAGGCCTCGTCGTGGAGGGGTTTGGGGGGCCAGTGGCGTCCCGTGTCGATGCCGGGGACCCGACTGCGCAAGGTGGCGGCGTCCCAGCGTTCGTAGGGCACACCGACGCGATCGAACAACGCGACGGCCTCGGACGTCCCGGAGTCCGGCGCGTCGAGCAGGACCGCTCCGGTCCGCCGGAAGCCCGCCAAGGCGGGGCCGCCCGAGGTGCCGAGATGGTCCGCCCACCGCGCCCAGCAGTAGTGCGCTTCCCACGCGGAGGCGACGCCCTCCCATGTCGAGAAGTTGAAACGGATGATCGCGCTCGATGCGCTGGTGGATCCGTGCCCGACACCGCCGGACTTGTCGACGACCACGACCCGCCGACCGGTGCGCGCCAGCTCCAGCGCCACCGCGGCGCCGATCACACCGGCCCCGACGACGACCGCGTCCGCGCCCGGCGGAACCCTGTCCGGCTCCCTGATCGTCATGACGGCAGCTCCCCGGGAATCCTGGATGCCCGGCCACCGCTCGCGTCCGGTCGCGCGTTCCCGGCGGGCGGCGGTCGGTCTTCGGCGGCCGACGGGAAGTGGCACGCCGCGCGGTGGGGCCGGCCGGCCGCGTCCGGCTGCGGATCCCGCGTCACGCAGATGTCGCGTCCGGGACGCCGGCTCGGCCCGTCCGGGCAGCGGGGATGGAAGCGGCAGCCGGAAGGCGGCGCCGCGGGGTCGGGTACCTCACCGGCGAGGAGCGGCTCGGCCGGCCGGTCTGCGCCCCGCAGGTCCGGCACGGAGGCCAGCAGCGTCCGGGTGTAGGGATGCCGGGGGCTGCGGAGCAGGTCCTCGGTCGGGGCGACCTCGACGACCCGGCCGAGGTACATCACCGCGACGACGTCCGACACGGAGCGGACGGCGGCGAGGTCATGGCTGATGAACAGCATCGCGAAGCCCATGCGCCGCTGCAGATCGCGGAGCATGGTGAGGATCGCCGCGCGGACCGACACGTCGAGGGCGGAGGTGACCTCGTCGGCGATCAGGACGGCCGGATCGACGGCGAGCGCGCGAGCGACGGCCACGCGCTGGCGCTGCCCGCCCGAGAGCTGCGCCGGCACACGGTCGGCGCACGGGATGTCGAGACCGACCAGTTCGAGCAGTGCCGCGATGCGCTGTTCACGGTCGCGGCGGCCGAGACGGACGAAGGCGTCGACCGCCTCGGACAGCGTCTGGCGGACCGTCATACGTGGATCGAGTGCGGTGTCCGGGTCCTGGAACACCAGTTGCACCCGCTGCCCCAGCCGGCGCCGAGCGGCCAGGCCGCGCCCGCTGAACTGCCGCCCGCCGACGGTGATCTGCCCGGAGCAGGAGTCGGCCAGCCCGACGACGGCACGGGCCAGACTCGACTTCCCCGAGCCGGACTCGCCGACCAGGCCGACCGTCGTGCCGTCGGGAACCTCCAGTGACACGCCGTCCACCGCGGTGACGGCACCGAATGCCCCTTGGTGGCGAACAGTGACGTCGCGCAACGCCAGTCCCGCACTCACTTCTCCGCCTCCTCTGTCTCCCGCTGTCCGCCGGACAGTGCCTGGGGCAACGGATGCCAGCAGGCGACCTCGTGGCCGGGACCGAGCGGGGACAGCACGGGACGCTCCTCGGCGCACCGGTCCTGCCGGTGTGCGCAGCGGTCGTAGAACGGGCAACCGGTCGTGTCGCCGTAGGGATCGGGTGGGCTTCCCTCGATCGTGCGCAGGGGGCGGCCGCGGTCCGTGGTCATGTCCGGGACGGATTCGACGAGCGCCCGCGTGTAGGGGTGCCGTGTTCCGGTCGCCAGTGCCCGGGCCGGAAGGCTCTCGACGATGGTTCCCCCGTACATGACCAGGACCCGGTCGCAGGTGGTGGCCACCAGGGCGATGTCGTGGCTGATGAAGAGGATCGTGGTGCCGTTGTCGTGCCGGAGGCGGCGGAGCAGGTCCACGATCTGCCGCTGCACGGTGACGTCGAGGGCTGTTGTCGGCTCATCCGCGATGATGAGGTCGGGCCGCGTCATCGAGGCGGTCGCGATCGCCACTCGCTGGCGCTGCCCGCCGGAGAGCTGGAAGGGCCGGGACCGCAGGAACCGGCGCCCGGCGGGGAGAGCGACCCGCTGAAGCTGGGTCAGGGCCTGCTCGACGGCCTCGGCGCGAGGCGTGTCGCGGTGTGCGCGCACGGCCTCCGTCATCTGCGTTCCGACGCGGAGCGACGGGTTGAAGGCCGAGGCCGGGTTCTGGAAGATCACCGCCATTCCCGTCGCGAGCTGTCTGCGCCGTTCCTCGCGCGTCAGTGACGTGGCGTCCGCGCCGAGGAAGCGGTGGGTCCGCCAGGTGGACTCGGCACCGTCCGGCAGCAGGTCGGCGACGGCGAGCGCGGTGAGTGACTTGCCGGAGCCGGACTCGCCGACCAGCCCGACGATCTCGCCGCGCCGCAGGTCGAGGGTGACACCGCGGACGGGCCGGACCACCCCGGCCGCGGTGGGAATGGCGACGCGCAGATCCTCCACCTCCAGCACATGGTCGGCGGATGCCGGGCGATCGGCGCGGGCCGGGCGTACCGTCGGCTCCGCCGTCCGCCGTGGGCCTGTGCGCCGCGCGGCGGCTTTGGCCAGCATCTCGCCGAGCAGTTGGAAGGCGACGCCGGCGTAGACGATGGCGATACCGGGTGCCACGGCGGGCAGGGGTTCGGAGTAGATACGGTCCAGCCCCTGGCTGAGCAGGAGCCCCCAGTCGTACGAGGGCGGCTGGACGCCCAGTCCGAGGAAGCTCAGTCCCGACAGGGCCACGAGTGTCGAGCCCGCCGCGACCGTCGTGTTGAGCATCAGCGGCTCGGCGATGTGGGGCAGGACGTGGCGCAGGAGGAGCCGGTGGCGGCGCAGGCCCAGCACGCGCGCCGCCGCCATGAAGTCGGTGTCGGCGACCTTGGCGGCGAGGGTCTGGGCGATCCGGGCGAAGCCCGGCGCGTAGGCGACCGCGAGGGCGAACACGGCGCCGGCCGCTCCCGCGCCGAACAGGACCGCGAAGAACATCGCGACGAGGAGCCCGGGGAAGGCCAGCAGGAGGTTGATCAGGGCCCCCAGCGTCCGGCGGGTGCGCGCGCCCACGACGGCGGTGAGCGCGCCGAGCGTGATCCCGGCCGTCGCCCCGAGCAGTGTCGCCGTCAGTGCGAGCAGCAGGGAGAGCCCCGTCGCCACGAGCAGCCGGGCGAGCAGGTCGCGTCCGAGATGGTCCGTGCCGAGAAGGTGGGCCGCGGTGGGCGGCTCAAGCACCGCCGACGGGTTCGGGCGGTCGGCCGCCCGCCCCCAGAGCGCGGGCCCGACCAGGGCCACAACGGCGAGCGATCCGAGCATCGCCAGGGCGATCACGCCCATGGGGGCAGTCCAGCCCGACCGGGCCGGTCGGGACCGGCGCCCGGCGGTGGCGCGCGGCGCGGGCAGGGAAGATGAGGGTGCCATGGGATCACGTCTTCCGGATGACCGATCGGGGGTCGAGCAGCGCGAGGGCCAGATCGACCAGGAAGTTCACCGCGAGTACGGCCGCGCCGAGCACGAGCACCGTCGCCTCCACGACCGCGTAGTCCTGCGCCGCCACGGACTGCGCCATCGCCGACCCGATGCCGGGCCAGGCGAACACCTTCTCGACCAGCACGGTGCCGGCGATCAGGGCGGGCAGCAGGTTCCCGGCGATCGTCAGCGAGGCGGTCAGCGTGTTCGGGGCCACGTGGCGCAGATGGAGCGTGACGGCGGGCAGCCGTTTCGCGCGGGCGGCGCGCAGATAGTCCTCGTCGAGGACCTTGAGCGTCTCCACCCGCACGATACGCAGGAGGACCGCGGTCGGGGCGAGCGCCAGCGCGAGCACGGGCAGCACATAGGACCGGGGACCGAGGTCGCCGGCGACCGGGAAGAGCCGCAGGCCGACTGCCAGCCCGGCGGTCAGGCCGGCCGCGAGGACGAAGTCCGGGATCCCCGCCGCGACGGATGTGGCGGTGGTGAACGCCAGTTCCGTCCGGGGCCGCCGCCCGCCTCGGGTCCACACGGCGGCGATCAGACCGCCGGGGAGAGCGACGACGAGTACACAGGCGAACGCCAGGACGGCGAGCAGCAGCGTCGCGGGAAGACGTGCCGCGACCAGGTCGGACACCGGCTCGCCGGTCACCAGCGACACCCCGAGGTCCCCGTGCGCCAGGTGGCGCAGGTACTGCCGGTACTGCGTCAGCAGGTCATGGTCCAGGCCGAGTTCGTGCCTCTTCGCCGCCACGAGGTTTGGCGCCGCGTCCACGCCCAGTGCGGCCCGGACGGGGTCTCCCGGGATCAGCCGGATCATCGCGAAGGCAGCGGTGACGACCAGGAGGAGCGAGACGATCAGCCGGACCGCACGCCGGCAGCAGAACACCACCCACGGGTGGTACCGGGCCAGGGCACCGAGCCGTGCGGACAGGGTCGCCATGGGGGGAACCTCCTCGACTCGGGGACGGTGCGGCCACATCGGACGTTCGCCGCGGCTATTGGTGCAGGCGGATGCTGGTCGGGACGATCCGGCCGCCGGGCGCGACGGCGAAGGTCGTCCGGTGTCCGTAGACCGTGCTCGTGCCGTCCGCGACGGGCAGCGCGTCGGCGGAGCGGAACAGTGCCGCGGCGGCCCGGTTCCAGTCCGCGCAACTGGCCGCGCCCGGCGCGCGCATCGCGAGGGTGACGGCGGCGTCGTACTCCGGGTTGGCGACATGCGCGAAGTTCAGCCCCCGCGACGGCGGCGGGCCGGAGAAGTACGGGACGAGCTGCACGGGCAGCTGCGGCCCCGGCGAGCTGCCGACCACGACGTCGAAGTCCCCGCTCTGGTACATGGCCTGCACCACCGCGTTGCGGCTCTCGGTGACGAGCTCGACATCCGCGCCGAGCTCCCGCCAGGTCACGGCCATCAGTTCCGCGACCGAGGGAAGCGTGGAGCCGAAGTCGCCGCTGCTGAGCAGTCGCAGACGCAGCGGCCTGCCGTTCCTGACCAGCTCGCCCCGTGCGCCCTTCGTCCAACCCGCGGCGCGTAGGGCCCGTACGGCGCTGCGCGAGGGGAGGTTCGCGGCGGCCACGTCGGCGTGGCAGACGGAGTCCGACGCGGTCAGGTGGCTCGCGGGCCTTCCGTCACCGCCGATCGCCACGTTGGCGAGGCCCTTGCGGTCCAGGGCGCCGACAAGCGCCCGCCGCAGCACCGGATCGCTCAAGGGGCGGCCGGAGTGTTCGTTGAAGAAGCTCAGTCCCACCACGGTCGGCACCTCGGCGGTGGCCAGGCCGTGCCCGGTCAGCCGCGCGCGGTCGGGTCCGGTCACGGTGGCGATGTTCACACCGCCCGTGAGCAGCAGATTGGCCGCGGTGGACTCCTGGGGAACCACCGACACCACGATCCTCGCGGGCTGGCCCGGTGTCGTGTTGGTCGTACCGCCCGGCCCCCAGGCATACCCCTCGCGCAGCGTGAAGACGTACGGGCCGCCCGAGGTATATCCGCTCAGCACGTACGGCCCGGTGCCTTGCGTCCTCCGGTCGAGTACGCCGGGCCCCGCAAGGCCGGCGGGGCAGACGACGGGCAGCAGGCCGATCGTCCGCACGATGAAGCTGTACGGCGACGTCATCCGCACCGACACGCTCCTCGCGGCGTTGTCCGCCGACACGGTGAAGGGCACTCCGGGCAGCGCCGCCTGGGCGCCGACGAGCCGGTTCCGGGGGTCGCTCGCGTATCGCAGCGACCGTGCCACGTCGGAGGCCGTGAGGGCCGTGCCGTCGGAGCAGGTCACGCCCCGGCGCAGGACGAAGCTCGCCGAAGTGGCCCCGGCCTGCCACTTCTCGGCCAGCCCGGACACCACCTGGCCGTCCGGTGCCACGTTGACCAGTGAGTCGTAGGCATACGGGGCCAGGGCGGTACCGAACTGCGAGTAGGGGTCGAAGCTCGGGGTCTCGGAGGCGGTGGCGATCGTGACCGTGCCTCGCTCGACGACGGGAGTGCGTGTCGACGACACGTCGCCGTTGCCGGTGCAACCCGCCAGCACGGCTGACGCGACGGCAGCCGACGCCACCGCGGCCGACCGGACCCCGGGAGACGAGACGGTTCGGCGGTGCATGGTGGGCATCGTGCCATCGCGATCGACGGCGCCGGACCGGCGTTCCCGGGCCGCCTGCGCATAAGGCGGACCTTTTCCCCCGTACGGGTGAGGCCGCCGCCACGCGGCGCGTCCGCCGATGACGCTGACAGTCCGTCAGCTCGGCGCACACTGGCGCCATGACGACTCACATTCCGGACTCCGCGGACGGCCCGGCGACCGAGGAGGTCGACCGTCTCGCCACCTCCTACTGGGACTTCCTGCTGTCGCGCGAGCCGTCGCTGCGGACGAGACGCGGGCTGCCCGTCGAGTCGCTGCCGGGGGTGTCGGCGGCGGAGGCCGACGAGCGCGCCGGATTCGCGGCAGGGGTACTGGACCGGCTGCGCACGCCGAAGCCCACGGAGCCGGCCGGCCCCGCCGCCGACAGCGCGGGCTTCCTGCAGGCTCTGGCCGAACAGGAAGCGCGGGCGGGGCGGTTCTACTGGCTCACGCCCACCGTCACGCCGTACCAGCTCTTCCGCCTCCAGCAGTACGGTGACACGGTCTTCCGCCCGTTCCTCTTCGAGTCCCGGGCCGACGCGGACCGCTACGTGTCCCTCGTACGGGACCTCGCCCGCCATGTCGCGACGATCGGCGACAAGGCCGCCGGGCAAGCGGCACGCGGCTTCTTCGTCCCGGCCCCGGCCCTGCCCGGGGTCCGCACGACCCTCACCCGGCTGCGGGCGTCGGCGGCACGGTATGCCGAGGCGGACGCCGAGCGGCTCACCCGGCTCGACGCGGCGAGCCGGGGTCGCCTGCGCGACGAGGTGGAACGGCTCGTGGCCACCGAACTCGAACCGGCCTTCGACCGGCTTCTCGCCGTCATGACCGACTCGGACTATCTGCGGAGCGCGCCGCAGTCCGTCGGGTGGGCCCAGTACCCGGGCGGCGAAGAGGCGTACCGCGCCTTCGTCGGCGCCCACACCTCCGGCGAGACACCGCCCGAGCGTCTCCACGAACTCGGCCGGGAGCACTGCCGCGAACTGACGGAACGGATGCGGGAGGCGCGCAGCGCACTCGGCTTCACGGGAACGGAGGCGGAGTTCCACGAGCGGCTCGCGACCGAGCCTCGCCTGTACGCGGCGACCCCGAAGGAGGTGGAGGCCCGCTACCGCGGGCACCTCGACCGCCTCACGCCGTCGCTGCCGGACTGGTTCGCGGTCCTGCCGCGCGCCCCCTACGGCGTGGCCCGCCTCGACCCGGCGCTGGAGGCGTCGATGACCTTCGGCTACTACGACCCGCCCACCGCCGCGCGGCCGGTGGGGTATTACCGGTACAACGCCTCGGACCTGGCGCACCGTTCACTGCTCGGCGCGGCCGCCCTGATCTACCACGAACTGGCGCCGGGCCACCACTTCCACCTGGCCCGCCAGTCCGAGAACGCCTCCCTGCCCGACCTGCGACGCGAACTGGTCGCCTTCAGCGGGTTCGAGGAGGGCTGGGCGGAGTACGCGGCAGGACTCGGCTGGGAGATGGGCCTGTACGACGACCCCTGGGACGCGTACGGACGCCTGGCTCATGAACGGTTCACCGCGCAGCGCCTCGTCGTCGACACCGGGCTCAACCTCGGGACGATGACGATGGAGCAGGCGCGCGCCTTCATGCGCGCCCACGCGGCCGCCGAGTCCGACGGGCAGATCGCGACGGAGCTGCTGCGCTACGCGACCGATCTCCCGGGACAGGCGCTGTCGTACCGGGCGGGCTACGCGGAGTTCAGGGATCTGCGGACGGCGTGCGAGGGCCGCGCGGGCGCGGAGTTCGACGTGCGCGCCTTCCACGAGGCCGTTCTGGGCGGCGGCGCGCTGCCGTTCCCCGTCCTGCGCCGCCGGGTCGTGCGAGAGCTGGGCTGACGTCCGGTTCGTTCCGGCCGCCGCATGGCTTGAACAGGCCGTTCCGGAATAGTGGTTCCGCTCGAATGGGTGAAGAGCGGCAGTGGAATTTGGATCTACCTGCTCGGGCTCGGATACGCTCTGCGCGATGGGATGCCGGTTCCGCGATATGGAACACATGCGCACGGTGCATGAATTCCGGGCACGGCACAGGTACCGAAAATCCCACAGGGCCGGATGGTGTTTTCATCAGATTTCCTGTTCACCTCCCGCCGCTTCCTCAATCTTCGTTCTCCCAGCAGAAGAGAAGGACGTCTTCCCATGCCGCCTGTAGTGCCTCCTTTCCTTATCGGCCTGCTCACCGCCGCCCTCGTCAAAAGGCTGGGCAAACCACTCGTGCGGGGGGTCGTCAAAACGTCGGTGGGACTGGGCGTGGAGGTCAAGAGGGCCGTCCATGAAGCCAGCGAGGGAATCCAGGATCTCGCGGCCGAGGCGACCGCCGAAATGCTCGCCGCCCAGATGTCGCACGGAACCGAGCACCACACGCACGCCGGCGCCCCGGAGGGCGACACCGTGAGCCGGCCCGGGCCGAGCATCGCGCCCGCGGAACAGACCAGCAACGCGGGAAACAAGTCCGGCGGCAAGGCCCGCGGCACCGGTCCGGCCGCTGCCAAGCTGAACTGAACCCGCGGCTCACATTCGTCGAGCCGTCGAGTCGTCGAGCCGTCGAGTCGTCGAGTCGTCGAGTCGTCCAAATTCCCCGCAAGGGCTACGCCCGCCCGTTCCGGGACGCGCCCTCCGAAAACAGGTGACTGTTCTACATGACATCTTTGGTGGGCGCAGCAGCCGCACGTCGGCCCGATCTCCCGAACGTACGCGCACGGTCTGTCGTTCCGGGCCGCCAGCGTTGGGACGTCCCCGCGGTACTCAGGCGGCCCAAGGTCGCGGAAATCCTGGAGGGCGTGCTCCGGCGCACGCCGGGAGTGAGGACGGCCCGGGCCAATCCGGTGACCGGCGGGGTGCTCGTCCTTCATGACTCCACCCTCACCGCCACGGATATCGGGGGCCTGCTGAGAAAGGCCGTCGCCGCCGTGTCGAAAGGCGCCGCCGTTGCCGTCCCGCTTTCCTCGGACGTGGCAAAGCCCGGCGAGGCGCCGTCGGCGACGGGAGGCCGGGCCGGCCCGCTGCGTCCCGCCCTGACCGTCGCCGGCGGCATGGTCGGCATCCTCGCTCTCGGCCGCGGGAGGATGCGCAAGGCCGCACTGGCGCTCGGCGCCGTGACGGCGGCCACGGTGGTCGTCGTACGGCGGGCCTGGCAGAAGGGTCTGGCCGACCAGGGCGAGTCACGGCCGCACGAGCCGTCGGAGCACACGGTGCTGCGCATCGTCGGGCCGCACAAGGGAAAGCTGTGCGTGGCCTCGTCCTTGTCCGCGCTCTGCCAGGGCACCGAGATGGCGCTCGGCGCCTTCCTGGGCTGGATCGCCCTGGTACTCATCAAGGGAGAGTGCGCCCCGCTCGTCAGCCTCGGAGTGACCGGCGCCTCCGCACAGTTGTGGTTCCTGGCCTGCGGGGCCGCCGTGGCCTGCGCGGCCGCGGCGGCCCTGTCGTACGCCGCCACCCTGGAGTGGCGCAAGCTCGGTCAGGCCGTTCAGCACGACTGGCGCAACGCGACGTACGCCCATGTGCAGAAGCTGGAACTGCGGCACCTGGAAGGCGAGCGGACCAGCCGGATCGCCGGGGTGCTCACCGAGGACATCAGCCAGCTGGGCAACTTCTTCGCCACCTCGGCCAACGATGTGGTGCAGCTCGCCACCAGCTTCCTCGTCCTGGTGCCCGCCTTCCTCCTGCTGGCGCCGCAGATCGCCTGGGTCGCGTTCCTGCCGATGCCGTTGGTGGCCTGGCTGTCGTTCCACTACCAGGACCGGGTCGCCGCCGACTACGCCGTCTCCAGTGAGGACAAGGCCCGGCTGCACAGCCAGCTGGTCAACACCCTGGAGGCCGGCGCCACCGTCAAGAGCTTCTGCGCCGAGGAGTACGAGGCCGAGCGCATCGACCGGCTCGGCGAGAGCTGCCGGGAGAGCGACCACCGCACCGACCGGAGCACGGCCCGGCACGCCGAGACCATCCGCGTCTGCACCACCGCCTCCATGGCGGGCACGATGCTGCTCGGCGGCCGCTCGGTACTCAACGGCTCCCTCCCCTTCGAGGTGTTCAGCCCGCTCATCGGCCTGCCCCAGCAGGTTCTGCTGCGCCTGACCAGGCTCAGCGGCATCGTCGACCAGTACCAGCGCACCCTGGCGGCCCACGACCGGGTCCAGCGCCTGCGGAGCCTCCCCGTCGAACCCGACGGCCACGACCTGACGCTCGACGACAGGGATGTCGAGGGCGCGATCGCCCTGGAGAACGTCAGCTTCTCCTACCCCGGCCGGCCGCCGGCCCTGGACAACCTGTCCCTGTCCATCGCCCCCGGCCAGGTCACCGGCATCGTGGGTTCCACCGGCGCGGGCAAGACGACGATCGCCAAGCTGCTCATGCGCTTCCAGGACGCGGAGTCCGGCTGTGTCCTGCTCGACGGGCAGGACATCCGCCGGCTGCCACGGCACGAACTGCGCGAGCAGGTCGGGTTCGTGGCGCAGGACCCCTTCCTGTTCGACGGAACCATCGCCGAGAACATCCGGTACGGCAGCTTCGAGGCCGGCGACGCCGACGTGGTGCGCGCGGCCCGCATGGCGGAGGCGCACGGTTTCATCGAGGCGCTGCCGGACGGATACGACACGCTGATCGGGGAGCGGGGCGCCGCCCTCTCCGGCGGCCAGAAACAGCGCATCGCACTGGCACGGGCGATGCTGAAGGACGCACCCGTCGTCATCCTCGACGAGGCCACCTCGGCCGTCGACAACGAGACCGAGGCGGCCATCCAGCGAACCCTGCGGGGTTTCGCGAAGGACCGGACCCTGGTGATCATCGCGCACCGCCTCTCCACCATCCGGCACGCCGACCGGATCTACGTCATGGACAAGGGCGGAGTCATCGCGGAGCAGGGCACCCACGACGACCTGCTCGCGCGTGACGGGCTCTACGCCTCCCTGTGGAACCTTCAGGCCGGCGAGAAGGTCGCATAACGCTCCCGCCGATCAGCCGAGGTCACCGGCGCCCGTCCGCGGGCGCCCCCCTGACCGCTTGGTCGGCCGGCAGTGACGCCGGCGGCATCAGCCATCTCCGAAACACCTCTGGAGGTACCCCCATGTCCCGTCGCGACGGTGCCGCCCTCCCGCTCACAGCGGCGCAGCGCGAGCTCTGGCTCGCCGAACAGGCATCGACCGGGGTGATCCCCGCCTACCGGATCGGCGAGTTCCTGGAGATCCACGGACCGGTCGACGGCGCCCTCTTCGAGACCGCCCTGCGCCAGGTCGTCGACGAGATCGACGCCCTGCACGTCCGGTTCGTGGACGAGGCGGGCAGCCCGACGCAGATCCTGCGCGCGACGACGGACTGGCGGATGCCCCACCTCGACCTCAGCAAGGAGACCTCCCCCCGCGCGGAGGCGCTCGCCTGGGTCGCGGCCGACCGCGCCCGCCCGCTGGACCTCACGCGTGATCCCCTGTTCAGCCACGCCCTGTTCAAGCTCGCGCCCGACCGCTTCCTCTGGTACCAGGGCTACCACCACCTCGTGATGGACGGGTACGGCTACTCGCTCGTCGCGCGGCGCCTCGCCGAGACGTACACACTCCTGGTCGACGGCCGGAGCGCGACACCCACCGCGTTCGCCTCGCTGGACGACCTGGTGGCGAGCGACACCGCCTACCGCCTCTCCGAGAAGTTCGCCGAGGACCGCGCGTACTGGCTGGAGCGGCTCGCGGACCGCCCGGAGGCCGTGCGGTTGTCGACGCGCGCCGCAGGCGGCTGTTCCGCGGCCGTGCGCAGGACCGAACTGGACACCGCAGCGGTCGGGGAGGCACTGCTCAGTGCGGCCGGCAAGGCCGGCACCCGTTGGTCCCGCGTGCTCATCGCCGCGACCGCCCTCTATACGCACCGGCTCACCGGCGCGCGGGACATCGTCCTCGGGCTCGCCGTGACCGGCCGCCCGCCCGCCGACCCCACGCTCGCGGCGACACCGGGCACGGTGTCCAATGTCGTACCGCTGCGCCTCACGGTGCGCCCGGGCATGCGCTGGTCGGAACTGGTGGACCTGACCGCGCGGGAGGTCCGCGCCGCACGGGAGCACCAGCGCTACCGTGCCGAGGACGTGCACCGCGAGCTCGCCCTGCCCGGCAGTATCAGCACGGCCTTCTCCCCGGTCGTCAACATCATGTCCTTCCCCTACGACATCACGTTCGCCGGACACCGCGTCACGGCCCACAACGTCGCCGAGGGGACCACCAGCGACCTGGCGCTCTGGGGCGTGGACCGACGGGACGGCTCGGGACCGCGAATCAAGCTCCACGCCGCCGCCGACGCCCACGACGAGGCCGAGTTCGCTCGCCACGGGGAGCGCCTGGGCAGGCTGCTGGAGCGGATCGCGCACGGTGACCCCGAGCAGAGCGTCGGCGCGATCGACCTGCTGTCGCGCCGGGAACGTCACCAGGCACTGGCCGACGGCGACGGCACGCATGCCGAAGTACCGCGCACCGGTCCGGCCGAGCTCTTCGAGGAGCAGGTGAAGGACGCGCCGGACGCGGTGGCCGTGGTGGCCTCCGACGCCACCTTGACCTACGCCGAACTGGACGCCCGGGCAAACCGGCTGGCCCATCTGCTGATCGCCCGCGGCGCGGCACCCGAGCGGCTGGTGGCGCTGGCCCTGCCACGCTCCGCGGAGCTGGTGGTGGCGATCCTCGCCGTGCTCAAGTCCGGTGCCGCCTGCCTGCCCCTCGACCCCGAGTACCCGGCGGCCCGTATCGTCGCCACGCTCGACGACGCCCGGCCCGCGCTGCTGATCACCGACACCGGCACGGCCGCGAGACTCACCGGCGCACCTGCCGTCGGACGGGTGGTCCTGGACCACCCGGACACCGCCGAGACGGTGGACACCTACCCGCACACCCGCCCGGCGGTCCCGGTCGAACCGCAGCACCCGGCCTACGTCGTCTACACGTCCGGTTCCACCGGACGGCCCAAGGGTGTTGTGGCCACCTGTGCGGGCCTGGTCAACCTCGTCCACCACCAGCGGTGGACCCTGTTCACCGCCACGCCCGGGCGGCGGATGCGGGTGGCGCTGACCACGTCGGTGTCGTTCGACGCGGCCTGGGACCAGTTGTCGTGCCTCTTCGCCGGCCATGAGCTGCATGTCGTGGACCAGCGGACATGGGCCGACCCCGACGCCTTCGCCGACCACCTCGTCCGCCACCGCCTGGATCTGGTCAACGCCACACCGTCGTACTGGCGGATCCTGCTCTCCCACGGCCTGCTCGACGCCGGCCGATGGCGTCCCGCCGTGGTCATCGCCGGTGGTGAGGCCGTACCGGAGCGACTCTGGGACGATCTGGGCTCGGTCGACGGCGTGGCCGCCTTCAACTTCTACGGCCCGACCGAATGCACGGTCGACGCGGTCACCGCGCGGATCGGCTCCTCCCCCGCCCCCGTCATCGGCCGCCCCATCGGCAACACCCGGGCGTATGTGCTCGACAGCGGCCTCCAGCCCGTTCCGCCCGGCACCCCGGGCGAGTTGTACATCGGTGGGGCCGGAGTGGCGCGTGGCTATCTCCACCGGCCCGGGCTGACCTCCGAACGGTTCGTCGCCGACCCCTTCGGCCCTGCCGGGGCACGGATGTACCGCACCGGGGACATCGTGCGGTGGAACCAGGACGGTGAGCTCGAGTTCACCGGTCGCGCCGACAACCAGGTCAAGGTCAGAGGCTTCCGCATCGAACCGGGCGAGATCGAGGCCGCGCTCACCGGGCACCCCGATGTGGCGCAGGCGGCCGTCGTGGTCGCGCGGGACCGGTCCGGCGAGCCGTCCTTGGCCGCCTATGTCGTGCCCGGCGCCGAAGGTGTCCAGGTGGACCGGGTGCGCACGTTTCTGCGGGAGCGGCTGCCCGACCACATGGTTCCGGCGGCCTTCGCGGTACTGGACCGGCTTCCGCTGACCGCGGGCGGCAAGCTCGACCGCCGGGCCCTGCCCGCCCCGCACGCCCCGGCGGCCGAGCCCGGCAGGAGGCCCCGCACGCTCCGGGAGCAACTGCTCTGCGAACTCTTCGCCGAGGTGCTGGGAGTGCCCGCCGTCGGCGTCGACGACAGCTTCTTCGACCTCGGCGGGCACTCCCTGCTCGCCATGCGGCTGATCGCCCGTGTCCGCTCCGTCCTCGACGCCGAGCTCGGCCTCGGCGACCTGTTCGACGCGCCCACCGTCGCCCGGCTGACCGCCGCACTCGACAGCGCGGGTCGGCGGCGGCCCCCGCTGACCGCCGGCAGCCGGCCCGACGTGCTGCCGCTGTCGTTCGCGCAGCACCGCCTGTGGTTCCTGCACCGGATGGAGGGGGCCGGAGCCACCTACAACATCCCGCTGGCGCTGCGGATGTCCGGATCCCTGGACCGGGGCGCCCTGGAAGCCGCCCTCGCGGACGTCGTGGCACGCCACGAGAGCCTGCGCACGGTCTTCCCGGACACTCACGGCGTCCCCTACCAGCGCGTCCTGGACCCCGGGCAGATGCCGCTGCGGCCACCGGTCACCGACATCACGAGTGCCGAGTTGCCGAACCGGCTGGCCGACGCGGCACGGTACGCCTTCGACCTCGCGGCCGAGCCTCCGGTACGGGCGGAGCTCTTCGTACTGGGCCCGCGGGAGCACGTGCTGCTCGTCGTGGTCCACCACATCGCAGGCGACGGCTGGTCGATGGGGGCGCTCGCGCGTGACCTGACCACCGCCTACACCGCCCGGCTCCGCGGCGAGGCACCGGACTGGGCACCGCTGCCGGTGAGTTACGCCGACTACTGCCTGTGGCAGCGTGAACTGCTCGGCGACGAGTCGGACCCCGACAGCCTCGGCGCCCGGCAGCTCGCCCACTGGAAGGAGAACCTGGCCGGCCTGCCGGACCGGACCGAGCTGCCCGTCGACCGGCCCAGGCCCGCGTCGATGTCGTACCGCGGCGCCCAGATGGAGTTGCGCATGGACGCGGAACTCCACGCCGGCCTGCGGGAGTTGGCGCGCGCCAGCACGACCAGCACCTTCATGGTGCTCCAGGCCGGTCTGGCCGCCCTGCTCGGCAGGCTCGGCGCCGGTACGGACATCGCCATCGGCACCCCCGTCGCAGGCCGCACCGACGAGGCCGCGGACGACCTGGTCGGCCTCTTCGTCAACACCCTGGTGCTGCGTACGGACCTGTCCGGCGACCCGTCCTTCACCGAACTGCTCGCCCGGGTCCGGAAGAACGCCCTGACCGCCTACGCCCACCAGGACCTGCCCTTCGAGCACACGGTGGAGGCGGTCAACCCGGCCCGTTCCCTGGCGCACCATCCGCTGTTCCAGATCATGCTGGCGCTGCAGAACACGCCCGAGGACGTCTACGACCTGCCGGGGCTGCACGTCGAGAGCGAACTGGTGCACACCGGCACCGCCAAGTACGACCTCACCGTCAACCTGTCCGAGCGGCACACCGCCGACGGCGCTCCGGACGGCCTCGCCGGATTCGTGGAGTACAGCACCGACCTGTTCGACGCGGCCACCGTGGAGGCCGTCGTCGAACGCTGGGTGAGGCTGCTGCGGGCCGCGATCGCCGACCCGGACCGGCCCATCGCCCGCATCGACGTGCTGGCACCGGAGGAACGCCGAAGGCTGCTCCCCGCGCCGGACACCGCAGCGGACACCCTCGCACCGACCACCATCACCGCGCTCTACGAGGAGCAGGCCCGGGCCACCCCGGACGCGGTCGCCGTGGTGTCCGGCGAGACCTCGCTCACCTACCGCGAACTGAACGCACGAGCCAACCGTCTCGCGCATCTGCTGATCGCCCGGGGCGCCGGGCCCGAGCAGTCGGTGGCGCTGGCCCTGCCGCGCTCGGCGGAGCTGGTGGTGGCGGTCCTCGCGGTCCTCAAGGCGGGCGCGGCCTACGTCCCGGTGGACCCGGAGTACCCGGCCGCCAGGATCACCTTCATGCTGCGTGACGCACAGCCCGCCCTCCTGCTCACCACCGGCCCGACCGCCACCAGGCTGACCGGCTGCGACGAACCGGCCCAGCGACTCCTGCTCGACGACCCGGCCGTCCTCGCGGGCCTCGACGCGGCCCTGGACACCGATCCCCGCGCCGCTGTCGCACCGGACCACCCCGCGTACGTCATCTACACCTCCGGCTCCACCGGCCGGCCCAAGGGCGCTGTCATCCCTCACCGGAACGTGGTGCGCCTGTTCGCCGCCACCCGGCACTGGTTCGGTTTCGGCGCCGACGACGTGTGGACGCTCTTCCACTCCTACGCCTTCGACTTCTCCGTGTGGGAACTGTGGGGCCCGCTGCTGCACGGTGGACGGCTCGTCGTCGTACCGCACGACGTGAGCCGCTCCCCGGACCGCTTCCTGCGGCTGCTCGCCGACGAACGCGTCACCGTGCTCAACCAGACACCGTCCGCGTTCCACCAGCTGATGCGGGCCGACCAGGAAGACCCGCGGACCGGCGCCGCGCTTGCCCTGCGCACCGTGATCCTCGGCGGCGAGGCGCTCGAACCGGCCCGGCTCGCCGACTGGTACCGGCGCCACCGGGACGACGCCCCGGTTCTCGTGAACATGTACGGCATCACCGAGACGACCGTGCACGTCACCTACGCCGCGCTCGACCGGCACAGCGCCGTGCCCGGCGCCGCCGGCGACATCGGCACCGCCATCCCGGACCTGCGCACCTATGTGCTCGACGCCCACCTGCAACCGGTGCCGCCCGGCGTGCCGGGTGAACTCCATGTGGCCGGTCCCGGTCTCGCCCGCGGCTACCTGAACCGGCCGGGGCTCACCGCCGGGCGCTTCGTGGCCGACCCGTACGGTCCGCCGGGGGCCCGGATGTACCGCACCGGTGACGTGGTCCGCTGGACCTCCGGCGGCACGCTGGAGTTCGTCGGGCGCGCCGACGACCAGGTCAAGGTGCGTGGGTTCCGCATCGAACTCGGTGAGATCGAGGCCGCGCTGGCCGACCACCCCGATGTCGCCCAGGTGGCCGTCCTCGCCCGCCAGGACCGCGCCGACGACACCCGGCTGGTCGCCTACCTCGTGCCCGCGTCCGGCGCAGCCCCGCAGCCGGCCGCGCTCCGTACGCACCTGCGGGAGCGGCTGCCGGAGTACATGGTCCCCGCTGCGTTCGTGACGCTGGACGCGCTGCCGCTGACCACCAACGGCAAGCTCGACCGCAGGGCGCTGCCGGAGCCGGAGTCCGGCCCCACGGGCGGCGGCGGCCGGACTCCGCGCACGCCGCAGGAGCAGATCCTGTGCGAGCTGTTCGCCGAGGTCCTCGGTGCGGCCGAGGCGGGGGTGGACGACAGCTTCTTCGACCTGGGCGGCCACTCCCTGCTCGCCACCCGGCTGGTGGCCCGGGTCCGCGCCACCCTCGGGGTCGAGCTGGAGCTGCGCACCCTGTTCGGGACGCCGACCCCCGCGGGCATCGCGGCGAGCCTCGCCGAGGCCGGGGAGGCACGGCCGGCGCTGACCCCGCATGAGCGCCCCGAGCGGATCCCGCTCTCCTTCGCCCAGCGACGCCTGTGGTTCCTGCACCAGTTGGAGGGCGCCACCGGCAACTACAACATCCCCATGGCCTGGCGCCTGACGGGCCCCCTCGACCGGATCGCCCTGGAGGCCGCCCTGGCGGACGTGGTGGCCCGGCACGAGAGCCTGCGCACGGTGTACCCGCAGCTCGACGGCGCGCCCCACCAGAAGGTGGTAAGCCCGGCGGACGCCCGTGTGAGGCTGGTTCCGGTCTCCACCACCGAGGAGGAGCTGGATCGCGTCCTCGCCGAGGCGCTGACCCACTCGTTCGATCTCGCCGCCGAACCGCCCCTTCACGCCGAGCTCTTCACCCTGCGGCCGGACGAGCACGTGCTGCTGCTCGTCGTCCACCACATCGCCGGTGACGGCTGGTCCCTCGGCCCCCTGGCGCGCGACCTGACCGCCGCGTACGCGGCCCGCTGCCGGGGCGGGCAGCCGCAGTGGGGGCCGCTGCCGGTGCAGTACGCCGACTACACCCTGTGGCAGCATCGGCTGCTCGGGGACCACACCGACCCGGACAGCCTCTTCGCCCGCCAGGCAGCGTACTGGACGAAGAACCTGGCCGGGCTGCCCGAACAGATCCAGCTCCCCACCGACCGGCCCCGCCCCGCGGTCGCGTCCCATCGCGGCGGCTTCGTGACCGTCGAACTGAGCGCCGAACTCCACCGGAACCTGCGCAGACTGGCACGCGACCACGACACGAGCCTGTACATGGTGCTGCAGGCCGGGCTCGCGGCGCTGCTGAACCGGCTGGGCGCGGGGACCGACATCCCGGTCGGCAGCTTGGTCGCGGGACGGACCGACCAGGCGCTGGACGAGCTGATCGGGTACTTCGTCAACACCCTGGTGTTCCGCACCGACACCAGCGGCGACCCGAGCTTCGCTCGCCTGCTGGGCCGCGTCCGCGAGGTGGCGCTCGGCGCCTACACCCACCAGGACGTGCCGTTCGAGTACCTGGTGGAGGTCCTCAACCCGTCCCGGTCGCTCGCGCACCATCCGCTGTTCCAGGTCATGCTGGTGCTGCAGAACGCCCCCAGGGCCGACCTCGCCCTGGCGGGTCTGGACGTCGACGGCGTTCGGCTGACGACGACCACCTCCAAGCTCGACCTGGTCTTCTCGATGTCCGAGCGCCACGGTGAGGACGGGTCACCCGAGGGCATCGACGGGTTCATCGAGTACGCCGGAGACCTGTACGACCCGCGGACCGTGCGGACCATGACCGAGCGGTGGGTACGGCTGCTGGAGGCAGCGACCGCGGACCCCGAGCGGCTGATCAGCGCGTACGACATCCTCAGCGCCGAAGAACGCCGGGAGTTGGCGGCCGCCGACGGCGCCACCGCGAAGGCGCCCGCGGCGGCGCTGCCCGCCCTGTTCGAGGCACAGGTCGACGCCCGCCCCCACGCGGTCGCCGTGGCGTGCGGCGACACCGCGCTGACGTACGCCGAGCTCAATACCCGTGCGAACCGGCTCGCTCATGCGCTGACGGGCCGCGGTGTGGGTCCCGAGGACATCGTGGCGCTCGCGCTGCCGCGCTCCGTCGACCTGGTCGTCGGCGTGCTCGCCGTGCTCAAGGCCGGCGCCGCCTATCTGCCGCTGGACCCGGACTACCCGGACGCCCGGCTGGAGTTCATGGTCGGCGACGCCCGGCCCAAGTTGCTGATCACCAGCAGCGCACTCGACGCCCGACCGCCCGGCGCGCAGGAGCCCGCCCGCCTGGTGCTGGACTCCCCCGAGGCGGCCGCCCTGCTGGAGGCCCTGCCGGACACCGACCCCCGGACCGCCGTCACCCCGGACAACCCCGCCTACGTGATCTACACCTCGGGTTCGACCGGCCGTCCCAAGGGCGTCGTGGTCGGCCACGCGGGCGTCGTCGCGCTGGTCGCGGCGCAGGTGGAGCGGTTCGCCATCGACACGCGCAGCCGCGTCTTGCAGTTCGCGTCGCCCAGCTTCGACGCGTCGGTGTCGGAGCTCTTCACCTCGCTGCTGACCGGCGCCACGCTGGTACTTCCTGTCGGATCCCCGCTCTCGGCCCTGACCGATCCCACCGCCGCGGTGACGCATGTGACGCTGGTGCCCTCGGTACTCGCCGCCGTGCCGGAGGGCGCGCTGTCGGTGTCGACGCTGATCGTCGGGGGTGAGGCGTGTCCGGCGGAGCTGGTCGAGCGGTGGGCGCCCGGCCGCCGGATGATCAACGTGTACGGGCCGACCGAGACCACGGTGGTCTCGACGATGAGCGAGCCGCTGGTCCCCTGCGGTCAGGCGCCGTCGATCGGCCGCCCCATCCCCCACACGCAGGTGTACGTACTCGACGAACACCTGCGACCGGTTCCGCCGGGTGTTCCCGGCGAACTGTACGTGGCCGGAGCCGGACTGGCCCGCGGCTACCTCAACCGCCCAGGACTCACCGCCGAACGGTTCGTCGCCGACCCCTGCGGCCCGGCGGGCAGCCGCATGTACCGCACCGGCGACCTCGTACGCCGACGCGCCGACGGCGACCTCGAATACATCGGCCGTGTCGACCAGCAGGTCAAGATCCGCGGCTTCCGCATCGAACTGGGTGAGATCGAGGCCGCGTTGGCCGCCCATCCGGAGATCGGCCAGGTCGCCGTCCTCGCCCGTCAGGACCGGGCGGACGACACCCGGCTCGTCGCCTACCTGGTGCCGGCGAAGGACCGAACGCCACAGCCCGAGGAGCTTCGGGCCCATCTGCGGGACCGGCTCCCGGAGTACATGTTCCCGGCCGCGTTCGTGACCCTGGACGCGTTGCCGCTGACCGGCAGCGGCAAGCTCGACCGCGCCGCGCTGCCGAAGCCCGAGGTCACCACCGTCCCGGGCGGCCGGGCCGCCCGGACTCCCCAGGAGCAGGTCCTCGCCGAGCTGTTCGCCGAGGTGCTGGGCGTACCGCGGGTGACGGTCGACGACGACTTCTTCGACCTGGGCGGCCACTCCCTGCTCGCGACGCGCCTGGTCGCCCGGGTGCGCGCGGCGCTGGGCGTGGAACTGGAGCTGCGCGCCCTGTTCGAGACCCCCACGGTGGCGGGTCTGTCGGCGGTTCTCGGCGAGGCCGGGCAGGCGCGCCGGGCGCTGCTCCCCCGGCAGCGCCCCGCGCGGGTTCCGCTCTCCTCCGCGCAACGGCGCCTGTGGTTCCTGCACCAGCTGGAGGGCGCCGGCCCCGCCCACCACATCCCGCTGGGCTGGCGGCTCACCGGGGACCTCGACAGCGCCGCCCTGCGGGCGGCCCTCACCGACGTCGTCGCCCGGCACGAGACCCTGCGGACGGTGTTCCCGGAACACGACGGCGTTCCGTACCAGCAGGTCCTGGACATCGCGCGGGCCCGCCCCGAGCTGCCGGTCGTCGCGGCCACCGAGGCCGAACTGCCGGAGCTGCTCGGTCAGGCCGTGCGACGCGGTTTCGATCTCGTCACCGAACCACCGGTGCGCGCCGAGCTGTTCGCGCTCGGTCCGGATGAGCACGTCCTGCTGATCGTGGTCCACCACATCGCAGGTGACGGCTGGTCGCTGGGCCCCCTGGCCACCGACCTGTCCACGGCGTACACGGCACGGCTGAACGGTACGGAGCCGAAGTGGGCACCGCTGCCGGTGAGTTACGCCGACTACACGCTGTGGCAGGAGGAGCTGCTGGGCGAGCGGCACGACGCGGGCAGCGTGTCCGCCCGCCAGACCGCCTACTGGACGACGACGCTGTCCGGGCTGCCGGAGCAGATCCCGCTGCCCACCGACCGTCCCCGCCCCGCCACCACCTCGTACGACGGCCGCCATCTGGCGGTGGAGCTCGACGCGGAGCTTCACCGGGGGCTCACCGCGCTGGCCCGGGAGCGCGGCGTCAGCACGTACATGGTGCTTCAGGCCGGACTCGCCGCGCTCCTGACCCGGATGGGCGCGGGCACCGACATCCCCGTCGGCAGCCTCATCGCCGGCCGCACCGACCAGGCGCTGGACGACCTCGTCGGCTTCTTCGTCAACACGCTCGTCCTGCGCACCGACACCTCGGGCGATCCGACCTTCACCGAACTGCTCGGCCGGGTGAGGGAACAGGCCCTGGGCGCCTACGCGCACCAGGACCTGCCGTTCGAGCACCTGGTGCAGGCCCTGAACCCGGCCCGCTCATTCTCCCGCCAGCCGCTGTTCCAGGTGATGCTGGCACTGCAGAACGTGCCGCGCAGCACGTTCGACCTGCCCGGCGTACACGCGGAGATCCATCTCGTGCACACCCCGACCGCCATGTTCGACCTCGGCTTCCACCTGGTGGAACGCGGCGACAACGGCGCGCCCGGGGGGATCCACGGATACGTCGAGTTCGGCACCGATCTCTTCGACCAGGAGACGGTCGAGACGCTGTTCGCCCGCTGGGTGCGGCTGCTGCGCGCGGCGGTCGCTCACCCCGACCGGCCGATCGGCTCGTTCGACGTCCTCGCGGCCGACGAACGCGCTGCCCTGCTGGTCGGACGCAACGCGACCACCGTCGAGTTCCCCGGGACCAGCCTGCCCGCCCTGTTCGCGGCCCAGGTGCGGGCCACTCCCGACACGCCTGCCGTGATCTGCGGCGAGACCACGCTCACGTACGCGGAGCTCGACGCCCGCGCCAACCGGCTCGCCCATGCGCTGATCCAGCGGGGAGCCGGACCGGAGCGGATCGTCGCGCTGCGGCTTCCGCGGTCGGCCGGATTCGTGGTCGCCGTGCTGGCGGTGCTGAAGACCGGTGCCGCCTACCTTCCGATCGACCCGGAGTACCCGGAGTCCCGGGTCGCGTTCATGCTGGACGACGCGCGCCCGGCCCTGGTCCTGGACGACCCGCGGGATGTCGAGGCGGAATCCGGGCACCCGGACACCGATCCCGCGGCCGCGGTCGATCCGCGTCACCCGGCGTACGTCATCTACACCTCGGGTTCCACCGGCCTCCCCAAGGCCGTCGTCATGCCCTCCGGCGCCCTGGTGAACCTCCTCCAGTGGCACCACCGCGCCATCGGTGGCCGCCCCGGCACGCGGGTCGCCCAGTTCACCGCGGTCAGCTTCGACGTCTCCGCGCAGGAGATGCTCTCCGCGCTGTTGTTCGGCAAGACCCTGGTGGTTCCCTCCGACGAACAGCGCCGCAGCGCCGAGCTGCTGGCACAGTGGCTCGACGAGCACGAGGTGGAGGAGCTCTACGCGCCCAACCTGGTGCTCGAAGCGCTCGCCGAGGCGGCCGCCGAGCAGGGGCGTGACCTGCCGAGCCTGCGGGTGATCGCGCAAGCCGGTGAGGCGATGCGGCTGGGCACGCAGGTCCGGGACCTCAGCACCCACCGCGCCGACCGGGCCCTGCACAACCACTACGGCCCCGCCGAGACCCATGTGGTCACCGCCTACCCGCTCCCCGCCGACCTCACCGAGTGCCCGCTGCCGGTCCCCATCGGCCGTCCCGTCGCCAACTCCCAGGTGTACGTGCTCGACGCCGCGCTGCGGCCGGTGCCGCCAGGAGTCGCGGGTGAGCTGTACCTGGCCGGCGCCCAACTGGCCCGCGGCTACCTGGGCCGTCCGGGCCTGACGGCAAGCCGGTTCGTGGCGAACCCGTACGGTCCGGCCGGCTCGCGGATGTACCGCACCGGTGACCTCGTCCGATGGCGGGCCGACGGCGAGCTGGAGTTCCTCGGCCGGGTGGACCACCAGGTCAAGGTGCGCGGGTTCCGCATCGAACCCGGCGAGATCGAGTCCCAGTTGGCCGCCCATCCCTCGGTCGCGCAGGCCGCGGTGGTGGCCCGGGAGGACCGGCTGGTGGCCTACGTGGTCACCGGTGCCGCGGAGGCGGACGGCATCCGTGCGTACCTGCGGGAACGGCTTCCGGACTACATGGTGCCGTCGGCGATCGTCGCCCTGGACGCCCTTCCGCTGACCCCCAACGGCAAGCTGGACCGCGCCGCGCTGCCCGCACCGGGCGGCGACATCCCGGGCGCCCGGGCACCGCGCACCCCGCAGGAGCAGATCCTCTGCGAGCTCTTCGCCGAAGTACTGGGTGTACCCCGGGCCGGCGTGGACGACGACTTCTTCGACCTGGGCGGCCACTCCCTGCTGGCCACTCGGCTGGTCTCCCGGATTCGCGTCACTCTCGGTGTGGAGCTGGAGCTCAGGACGCTCTTCGAAACCCCGACACCGGCCGGCCTCGCCGCCGGACTGCACGGCGCCGCCACCGCCAGGACATCCCTGGTGAAGCGGGAGCGCCCCGAGCCCACGCCGCTGTCGTTCGCCCAGCGCCGCCTGTGGTTCCTCCACCAGATGGAGGGGCCCAGCGCCACGTACCACATGCCGCTGGCGCTGCGGCTCACCGGTGACCTCGACCGCCGCGCGCTGGAGGCCGCGCTGACGGACGTGGCGACTCGCCACGAACCCCTGCGCACGGTGTTCCCGCACCGCGACGGCGTGCCGTACCAGCGGACCCTCGACGCCGCCGAGGCCGGGATCCCGCTGTCCGTCACCGAAGCCGCCGAGGCGGAGCTGCCGAACCTGCTGCGCGCCCGGGCAGCCCGCGGCTTCGACCTGGCCGCCGAACCGCCCGTCAGGGCCGAGCTCTTCGCACTGGCACCCGATGAGCACGTCCTGCTGGTCGTTCTGCACCACATCGCCGGTGACGGCTGGTCGCTGGGACCGCTGTCCCGCGACCTGGCGACGGCCTACACCGCCCGGTGCCGCGGTGAGGCGCCCGCATGGCCGCCGTTGCCGGTGAGCTACGCCGACTACACCCTGTGGCAGCACGACATCCTCGGCGACGAGCGCGACACCGACAGCGCCTTCGCCCAGCAAGTCTCCTATTGGCAGGAACAGTTGGCGGAGCTGCCGAACCAGGTCGGGATCCCCGCCGACCGCCCACGTCCGGCGACCGCCTCCCACCGCGGTGACCTGGTCACCTTCGAGCTGGACGCCGCGCTCCACACCGGCCTTGGAGACCTGGCCCGGCGCTGCGGGGCAAGCCTGTTCATGGTGCTGCAGGCCGGACTCGCCGCCCTGTACACCCGGCTCGGCGCGGGCACCGACATCTCCGTCGGCAGCCCCGTCGCGGGCCGCACCGACGAGGCCCTGGACGATCTGGTCGGGTTCTTCGTCAACACGCTCGTCCTGCGCACCGACACCTCGGGCAACCCCACCTTCACCGAACTGCTGGGCCGGGTAAGGGAGTCGGCGCTGGAGGCGTTCGCCCACCAGGACGTGCCCTTCGAGCACCTGGTGGAGGTGGTCAACCCCACGCGGTCGCTCTCCCACCACCCGCTGTTCCAGACCATGCTGGGCGTGCAGAACGCGCCCATGGGCGACTTCACTCTCCCCGGCCTCACGGTGACCGGGGTACCCGTGGCGACCAGCACCTCCCGGGTCGACCTGACCTTCAGCCTCGCCGAACGCCGAGGGACGGACGGCGCGCCGGGCGGGCTGGACGCGCTCCTGGAGTACGCCACCGACCTGTTCGACCGTGCCACGGTGGAGACGCTGTTCGCTCGTTGGACGAGGCTGCTGGAGGCCGTGGTCGCCGATCCGGAGCGGCCGATCGGCGCGATCGACGTGCTGTCCCCGGAGGAGCGGCAGCGCATCCTGGTCGACGACAACGACACCGCAGTCCCCGTCTCGGGGAACCCCCTGCCGGCGGCCTTCGAGGCGCAGGTGCGGGCGACACCGGACGCGGTCGCCCTGGTGGCCGGCGAAACATCGCTCACCTACGACGAGTTGAACGCCCGAGCGAACCGGTTCGCGCACGAACTGATCGGGCGAGGTGTGGGCCCGGAGCAGGTCGTGGCCCTGCTACTGCCACGCTCCGTGGAGCTGGTGGTGGCGGCCCTCGGCGTGATGAAGGCCGGAGCCGCATACCTGCCGGTCGATCCCGAATATCCGCGCTCACGGATCGACTTCATGCTGGAGGACGCGCAACCCGCACTGGTCGTGGACGACCCCGCCCTGATCTCCGGTGCTTCCGGCTTCCCTGACACCGACCCCCTCGTCGCGCTGGACCCGCGCCGCCCCGCCTACGTGATCTACACCTCCGGTTCGACCGGCCGCCCCAAGGGTGTCGTGGTCAGCCACGCGGGTGTCAGCAGCCTCGTCGCGGCACAGGTGGAACGCCTCGGGCTCGGCGGGGGAAGCCGGGTGCTCCAGGTCTCCTCGCCCAGTTTCGACGCCTCGTTCTGGGATCTGTGCAGTGCTCTGCTGACCGGCGCGGCCCTGGTACTGGCGCCTTCCGAGGAGCCCCTGAAGGCGCTCGCGGACCGGGACCTCGGCGTCACCCATGTCACTCTGCCGCCCTCGGCCCTGGCCGCCTTCGGCGCGGCCGACCTGACGCCGTCGACGCTGGTCGTGGCGGGTGAGGCGTGCTCTCCGGAGCTGGTCGAGCGGTGGGCACCCGGCCGCCGCATGATCAACGCCTACGGACCGACCGAGACCACGGTCTGCGCGACGATGAGCGAACCACTGGCCCCCAGCGGCCAGACACCGTCCATCGGCCGTCCCATCGCCAACACCCGGGTGCACGTGCTCGACGAACGCCTCCAGCCGGTCCCCCCAGGCGTCCCCGGCGAACTCTACGTGGCCGGCACCGGACTGGCCCGCGGCTACCTCAACCGCCCAGCACTCACCGCCGAACGATTCGTCGCCGACCCCTACGGCCCTGCGGGCAGCCGCATGTACCGCACCGGCGACCTCGTACGCCGACGCACCGACGGCGACCTCGAATACATCGGTCGCGCCGACCAACAGGTCAAGATCCGCGGCTTCCGCATCGAACCCGGCGAGATCGAGGCCGTGCTGACCGGCCACCCGCAGGTCGAGCGGTCCGCGGTCATCGCTCGCCGGGACCGGCTGGTGGCCTACGTCGTGTCCGCGACCGAGGAACCCGAGCGGTTGCGTGCCTACCTGCGCGAGCGGCTCCCGGACTACATGGTGCCGTCGGCGGTCGTCACGCTCGACGCCTTGCCGCTGACACCCAACGGCAAGCTCGACCACGCCGCCCTCCCCGAGCCGCAGTTCGGCGGAGCGGGATCCGGGCGCGCGCCCCGCACACCGCGGGAGCAGATCCTGTGCGAACTCTTCGCCGAAGTGCTGGGGGTGTCCGACGTCGGCGTGGACGACGGCTTCTTCGACCTGGGCGGCCACTCCTTGCTGGCCACCCGGCTGGCCGCCCGTGTCCGCACGGTCCTCGGTGCCGAACTCGGCCTGCGCACCCTGTTCGAGGCGCCGACGGTGGCAGGGCTCGCCGCGGCGCTCGACGGCGCCGGGCAGGCGCGTCCCGCGCTGACCACCGGCGAGCGCCCCGAGCGGATCCCGCTCTCCTTCGCGCAGCGCCGCCTGTGGTTCCTGGACCGCATGGAGGGCGCGAGCGCCACGTACAACATCCCGCTGGCCTTGCGGCTCACGGGCGACCTCGACCAGCAGGCGCTGCGCGACGCGCTGGCCGATGTGACGGTCCGTCACGAGAGCCTGCGGACGGTGTTCGCCGAGAGCGACGGTGTGCCGTACCAGCGGGTGCTGGACGTCGACGAGGCCCGGCCGCGGGTACGGCTGACCGTGACCAGTCGCGGTGCCCTGCCAGAGCAGCTCGCGGACGCCGCCCAGCAGCCGTTCGACCTGGCGGGCGAACCTCCCCTGCGCGCCGAGCTGTTCGAACTGGCGCCGGACGAGCACGTGCTGCTGGTCGTGATCCACCACATCGCCGGTGACGGCTGGTCGACCGGTCCGCTCTCCCGGGACCTCGCGACGGCCTACAAGGCCCGCCGCGAAGGGGGCAAGCCGGACTGGTCACCGCTGCCGGCGCAGTACGCGGACTACACCCTGTGGCAGCGGGACCTGCTCGGTGACCCCGGCGACGAGAAGAGCGTCTTCGCCCGCCAGTTGACGTACTGGACCGGACAACTGGCAAACCTGCCCGAGCAGATCGCGCTGCCGACTGACCGGCCGCGCCCGGCTGTCGCCTCGTACCAAGGAGGACTCCTCCTGGTCGAGATGGGCCCCGCTCTGCACGCCGGGCTGGCCGGCCTGGCCCGCCGTTCCGGCGCCAGCATGTTCATGGTCCTCCAGGCCGCGCTGGCGGCGCTGCTCGGTCGGCTCGGCGCGGGCACCGACATCGCCGTCGGCAGCCCCATCGCGGGGCGCACCGACGAAGCACTGGACGATCTCGTCGGGTTCTTCGTCAACACCCTCGTGATGCGCACCGACCTGTCCGGTGACCCTTCGTTCACAGAAGTACTGAGCCGGGTACGCGAGTCGGCGCTGGAGGCGTTCGCCCACCAGGACGTGCCCTTCGAGCACCTGGTGGAGGTGGTCAACCCCACGCGTTCGCTCTCCCACCACCCGCTCTTCCAGGTCATGTTCGCGCTGCAGAACGCGCCCATGGGCGACTTCGACCTGCCGGATCTGCGGGTTTCGCACGTGGCGGCGCCGACCGGCACCGCGAAGTTCGACCTCGGCATCAGCCTCTTCGAGCGCTCCGGCGACGGCGGCGCCCCCATCGGCATCTCCGGGGCGGTCGAGTACGCCACCGACCTGTTCGACCATGCCACGGTGGAGACGCTGTTCACTCGTTGGACGCGGCTCCTGGAGGCCGTGGTCGCCGATCCCGAGCGACCCATCGGCGCGATCGACGTGCTGTCCCCCGAGGAACGACAGCGCATCCTGGTCGACGACAACGACACCGCACTCCCCGTCAACGGTGACCCGCTGCCCGCGGCCTTCGAGGCACAAGTGCGGGCGACACCGGACGCAGTGGCCCTGGTGGCCGGCGAAACATCGCTCACCTACGACGAGTTGAACGCCCGAGCGAACCGGTTCGCGCACGAACTGATCGGGCGAGGTGCGGGCCCGGAGCAGGTCGTGGCCCTGGTACTGCCACGCTCCGTGGAGCTGGTGGTGGCGACCCTCGGCGTGATGAAGGCCGGAGCCGCATACCTGCCCGTCGATCCCGAATATCCGCGCTCACGGGTCGACTTCATGCTGGAGGACGCGCAACCCGCACTGGTCGTGGACGACCCCGCCGTGGTCACCGCCGACGGCAGTCCCGACACCGACCCGGCCGTGAAGCTGGACCCGCGCCACCCCGCCTACGTGATCTACACCTCGGGCTCGACCGGCCGCCCCAAGGGTGTCGTGGTCAGCCACGCGGGTGTCAGCAGCCTCGTCGCGGCACAGGTGGAGCGGTTCGCCATCGACACGCGCAGCCGTGTGCTGCAGTTCGCGTCGCCCAGTTTCGACGCGTCGGTGTCGGAGCTCTTCACCGCGCTGCTGACCGGCGCCACGCTGGTGCTGCCGCCCGCCGGATCGCCGCTCTCCGCCCTGACCGACCCCGCCACCGCGGTGACCCATGTGACGTTGGTGCCCTCGGTGCTCGCCGCCCTGCCGGAGGACCTGCTGTCGGTGTCGACGCTGGTCGTGGCGGGTGAGGCGTGCTCTCCGGAGCTGGTCGAGCGGTGGGCACCCGGCCGCCGCATGATCAACGCCTACGGACCGACCGAGACCACGGTCTGCGCGACGATGAGCGAACCACTGACCCCCAGCGGCCAGACACCGTCCATCGGCCGTCCCATCGCCAACACCCGGGTGCACGTGCTCGACGAACGCCTCCAGCCGGTCCCCCCAGGCGTCCCCGGCGAACTCTACGTGGCCGGCACCGGACTGGCCCGCGGCTACCTCAACCGCCCAGCACTCACCGCCGAACGGTTCATCGCCGACCCCCACGGCCCCGCGGGCAGCCGCATGTACCGCACCGGCGACCTCGTACGCCGACGCACCGACGGCGACCTCGAATACATCGGTCGCGCCGACCAACAGGTCAAGATCCGCGGCTTCCGCATCGAACCCGGCGAGGTGGAGACGGTGCTCGCCGCCCACCCCGATGTCGCCCGGGCAGCCGTGGTCGTCCGCCAGGACCGCGCCGAGGACAAGCAGCTGGTCGCCTACGTGGTGGCCCGCCAGGGCACTGAGTCCGTCCGTGACCACGGCGTCGAACAGGACCATGTGGGCGAGTGGCGGGAGATCTACGACGCGCTTCCCGTCACCGTGGACGACGTCCCGTTCGGGCAGAACTTCACTGGCTGGAACAGCAGTTATGACGCCGAGCCGATCCCCGTCGAGCAGATGCGGGAGTGGCGTGACGCGACCGTGGAGCGGATCCGGGCCCTGCGCCCGCGCCGGGTGCTGGAGGTCGGTGCCGGCATCGGCCTGCTGCTCTCACAACTCGCCCCGGAATGTGAGACGTACTGGGCCACGGACTTCTCCGCCACGGCCGTCGACGCGCTCGCCCACCATGTGAAGCGCTCACCCGGACTGGCGGAAAAGGTCGTACTGCGGACGCAGCCCGCGCACGACACCGAAGGGCTGCCGGCCGGCACCTTCGACACGATCGTGCTCAACTCCGTCGTCCAGTACTTCCCGACCGCCGAGTATCTGTCCGAGGTCGTCGACCGGCTGATGGGACTCCTGGCTCCCGGCGGAACCCTGTTCGTCGGCGACGTCCGCAATCTGCGGCTGCTGCGGTCGCTGACCACCGCCGTGCAGTTGCACAGGGCGGACCCGGACACGGATCTCGCCGCGGTGCGCGGCGCGGTGGAGCGGGGAGTGCGGGTCGAGAAGGAACTCCTGGTCGATCCCGACTACTTCACCGCCCTGCACGACCGCGTCGACGCCCTGGGCTCCGTCACCGTCCAGCTCAAACGCGGCCACCACCACAACGAGCTGACCCGGTACCGCTACGACGTCACCCTGCACAAGCAGCCCGTCACCCCGCTCCCGCTCGAAGAGAGGACCGAAGTGGCCTGGGACGGCCTGGAGACCCTGCGCGGTCTCCTCGCCGAGCAGGACCCGGCCGTGCTGCGGGTCAGCGACGTGCCGAACGGCCGTGTCGCCCGGGAGGCCGCGATCGCGCGAGCCGTGCAGGCCGGCGACACCCCGCTGCCCGAGCTGCTGGCACGCCTCCACGCCGTGGACGGCGACGACGGCCCGGACCCGGAGGAGTTCCACGTGCTCGGCGCCGAGTACGGCCGCTGGGTCGGTGTGACCTGGTCCGGCTCGGCGGACGACGCGGTGGACGTGGTCTTCGCCGACCTGTCACGGCTGGCGTCGGGCGTACCGGACGGGCTGTACCGGCCCGCCGGGCGTGGTACGCCGTCGACGCCGCCGACCAACGATCCGGCCGGGGTCCGCGCCACCGGTGCCCTCATGGCCGAGGTGCGGGACTGGGTGCGGGACCGGCTGCCCGACCACCTCGTGCCCTCAGCGTTCGTCGCGCTGGGCGCGCTGCCCCTGACCGCGGGCGGAAAGCTGGACCGCGCCGCGCTGCCCGCGCCCGACCTCGGCTCCACGGCCTCCACCAGGGCTCCCCGCACCCCGCAGGAGCAGCTCCTCGCGGAGCTCTTCGCGGACGTGCTCGGTCTGCCACGGGTCGGGGTCGACGACAACTTCTTCGACCTGGGCGGACACTCGCTCCTCGCCACCCGTCTGATCTCCCGCGTCAGGGCCGTCCTCGGCGTCGAACTCGACGTACGGGTCCTGTTCGAGACGCCGAGCGTGGCCGGTCTCGCGCAGCGGCTTGACGAGGCCGGACGGACGGCCAGGCCCGCGCTGACCAGCCGCCCGCGCCCCGAACGGGTGCCGCTGTCCCACGCGCAGCGCCGCCTGTGGTTCCTGCACGAGATGGACGGGCCGAGCGGCACGTACAACATGCCGCTCGCGCTGCGGCTGACGGGCACGCTCGACCGGCGGGCGCTGCGGGAGTCGCTGGCGGACGTGGTGGCCCGGCACGAGAGCCTGCGTACCGTCTTCCGCGCCGAGGGCGGGGTCCCCCACCAGCACGTGCTCACCCCGTCGGAGGCCCGTCCGGGACTGCCGGTGACCGACACCGACGAGGCCGGGCTGCCCGGACGGCTGGCACAGGCGGCCGGGCGCGGATTCGGCCTCGACGTCGAACCACCGCTGCGGGCGGAGCTGTTCGCGCTCGCGCCCGAAGAGCACGTTCTCCTGGTCGTGGTGCATCACATCGCGAGCGACGGCTGGTCCATGGGTCCCCTCTCACGGGACCTGGCCACGGCCTACGCGGCACGGTGCCGGGGCGAGGAGCCCGCATGGTCGCCGCTGCCCGTGCAGTACGCCGACTACACGGTGTGGCAGCGGGAACTGCTCGGGGAGGCATCCGACGCCGGCAGCCGCTTCGCCACGCAACTCGACTACTGGACCGAGGCGTTGGCGGACCTGCCCGAGCAGATCACGCTGCCGGCCGACCGGCCGCGCCCCGCGAACGCCTCGCACCGCGGCGGTCAGCTGCCGGTGCGGATGGACGCCGAACTCCACGAGGGGTTGCGGGAGCTGGCCACGGCGCACGGCGCGAGCGTGTTCATGGTGCTGCAGGCGGGCCTGGCCGCCCTTCTCAGCAGGCTCGGCGCGGGGAACGACGTCCCGTTGGGGAGCCCGATCGCGGGCCGCACCGACCCGGCCCTCGACGACCTCGTCGGCTTCTTCGTCAACACCCTCGTGCTGCGTACGGACACCTCCGGCGATCCGGGCTTCGGTGAACTCCTGGGCCGCGTCCGGCAGACCGCTCTGGCGGCCTACGCCCACCAGGACGTGCCGTTCGAGTATCTGGTCGAGGTCCTCAACCCGGCCCGTTCCCTCGCCCATCACCCGCTGTTCCAGGTCATGCTGGCCCTGCAGAACGCCCCCGCGGCCGACTTCGCCCTGCCCGGTCTGGACGTAGGACACGTGGCGGCGCCGACCGGTACGGCCCGAGTGGACCTCACGTTCAGCCTGGCCGAGCAGCACGGTGCCGACGGCAGCCCGGCGGGGATTCTGGGAGCGGTGGAGTACGCCACCGACCTGTTCGACCCGGAGACCGTCGAGGCGCTCTTCGCCCGCTGGGCCCGGTTGCTGCGGGCCGTCGTCGCCGACCCGCGGCAGCCGATCAGCGGGATCGACATGGTGTCCGACGAAGAACGCGGGCAGTTGCTCACCGAGGGCAGCGCTGTGGAGCTGCCCGAGGCCGGGCTGCCCGAGCTGTTCGCCGCCCGGGTACGCGCGACCCCGGACGCGGTGGCCGTCGTCTGCGGGTCCACCACACTCACGTACGCGGAACTCGACGCCCGGGCCAACCGCCTGGCCCGTGCCCTGATCGGGCAGGGAGTGCGGCCGGAGACGGCGGTGGCGGTACTCCTCGAGCGCTCCCCGGAACTGGTCGTGGCGATCCTGGCGATCGTCAAGGCGGGCGGCGCCTATGTCCCGCTCGACCCCCGCTTCCCGTCCTCGCGCGTCGACCTGATCGTGCGGGAGACCGGTGCCGCGCTGGTCCTCACCGAGGAGGTGCTCACCGCGCTCACCCAGGCCGAGACACGCACCACTGATCCTCAAGTCCTCTGCGATTCCGAGCAGTTGGCCTATGTGATGTACACCTCCGGTTCGACCGGGCAGCCCAAGGGCATCGGCGTCACCCATCACGACGTCGCGGGTCTGGCCCTCGCCCCCTGCTGGAGCGGCGGCGCCCACGAGCGGGTGCTGCTGCTTTCCCCGACCGCCTTCGACGCCTCCACGTACGAGTTCTGGGTCCCCCTGCTCGGCGGTGGCCGGCTCGTCGTGGCCCCGCCCGGGCAGCTGGACACCCAGGCGCTGCGGCAGGTGGTCGCGGACAACGAGGTGACCGGTCTCTGGCTGACGGCAGGGTTCTTCCGTCTCGTGGCGGAGGAACAGCCGGACGCCTTCGCCGGTGTCCGCGAGGTGTGGACCGGCGGTGACGTGGTGTCGGCCGCGGCGGTCGCCAGGGTGATGGAGGCCTGTCCCGGCATCCGCGTGGTCAATGGCTACGGTCCCACCGAGACCACGACCTTCGCCGCCCACCACCGCATGACCGCACCGCCGGACACCACGCGGGGCGTGCCGATCGGGCAGCCGATGGCGAACATGCGCCTTCATGTGCTCGACACCGGACTGCGCCTGGTCCCGCCGGGTGTCGTCGGCGAGTTGTACATCGCCGGGACCGGCCTCGCCCGCGGCTACCTCGCCCGCCCGGGCATGACCGCCGAGCGCTTCGTGGCCGACCCGTACGGCCCGGCGGGCAGCCGCATGTACCGTACGGGGGACCTGGTGCGGCGGCGGCCCGACGGCACGCTGGAGTTCGCGGGGCGCGCCGACGACCAGGTGAAACTGCGCGGTTTCCGGATCGAGCCCGGCGAGATCGAGGCCGTGCTCGCCGGTTGTCCCGGGGTCGCGCAGACCGCCGTCGTCGTCCGCGAGGACCGGCCCGGAGACAAGCGGCTCGTCGCCTACGTCGTACCCGTGCCCGGCTCGGCGCCCGATCCGGCGGACCTGTCCGAACGGTTGCGGCGCGCCCTTCCCGAGTACATGGTCCCGTCGGCGTTCACTCCCCTCGGTTCGCTGCCGCTGACCCGGAACGGCAAGCTCGACCGCGCCGCGCTGCCCGCCCCCGAGTACAGCGCGTCCGGGCCGGGACGCGGCCCGCGCAACCCCCGGGAGCAGCTGCTGTGCGGCCTGTTCGCCGAGGTGCTGGGCCGCGAACGGGTCGGCATCGACGAGAGCTTCTTCGAGCTGGGAGGACACTCGCTGCTCGCCGCCCGTCTGGTCTCACGGATCCGGGAGACCATGGGGATCGGGCTGGGGCTGCGCGCCCTGTTCGAGGCGCCCACCGTCGCCGGCCTGTCGGAACGCCTGGCGACGGGCGGCCCGGAGGACGCCTTCGACGTGGTCCTGCCGCTGCGCACCACCGGGGACCGCACCCCTCTGTTCTGCATCCATCCGGGCGGCGGCATCAGCTGGTGCTACAGCGGCCTGCTCACCCACCTGGGGCCCGAGCACCCGGTCTACGCCATCCAGGCCCGCAGCCTCGGCCGGCCCGAACCGCGGCCCACCTCCTACCAGGAGATGGCGGCCGACTACGCCGACCAGATCCGCGGGATTCAGCCGGAGGGCCCCTACATGCTGCTCGGCTGGTCCGCGGGCGGCCTCATCGCCCACGCGATCGCAGCGGAGCTGCAGGGCCGGGGCGAGCGCACCTCGCTGCTGGCGATCCTCGACGCCTACCCGGTCAAGGACGTCACCTTCGACGAGGCACCCGTGCCCAGCGAACGGGACGTGCTGGTCGGCATGGCCGACTGCGACCCGGACGAGCTGGGTGACGCGCCGCTGACCCACGCCGACGTCATGGAGATCCTCCGGCGCCGCGGCAGCGCACTGGCCAACCTGGAGGAGCGCCACATCGAAGCCGTCGTCGCCATCATGATCAACAACGCGACGCTCGCCCTCGCCCACGAGCCGGACGTCTTCGACGGCGACCTGCTGCTGTTCAACTCCACCATCGACCGGGAGAACGACTCGGCGAACGCCGGCATCTGGCAGCCCTATGTCACGGGGCGCATCGACTCCCACGACATCACCACCCGCCACGACCGCATGACACAGCCCGGGTCCCTGGCCCAGATCGGCCCGATCCTCGCGGCGAAGATCGCGGACATCACCGGGACCGCACCGAACCCGACGACCTGTCAGGAGCAGTGACCATGACCAACCCGTTCGAGGACACCGACGGCCGCTACATCGTTCTCGTCAACGACGAGAACCAGCACTCCCTGTGGCCGTCCTTCGCCGACATCCCCGCCGGCTGGGCCGTCACCCACCCGGAGGACACCCGCGAAGGGTGCCTCGCCTACATCGAGGAGCACTGGACCGACATGCGGCCCAAGAGCCTCGTTGACGCGATGGACGGTCAGGAGTAGCCCGTCATGACGACCACCGCCGATCATCCCCCGGCCGGTCCGCGGACCGGCCCGGAGGAGATCACCACCGCGATGGCCTCGGCGGAGTTCCGCCGCGACCCGTACCCGCTCTACGCCCGGATGCGCCGGGAATCCCCGGTGCACCGCGGCGCGCAGGGCATCTGGTACCTCACCCGGTACGCGGACGTCGAGCGGGCCCTGGGCGACCTGCGGCTCTCCAACGACCGCGACCGGATGACCCGTGCCCTGGGTGCCCGTGACGGCAGTCTGCGGGACATCAGCCGGCTCACCGCGCGGCTCGGGCGCGTGATGAGCAACACCGATCCGCCGGAACACGCCCGGCTGCGCAAGCTGGTCAACAGGGCATTCACCGTCCGGCGTGTCGAGGCGCTGCGGGACCGCGTCCAGGCGGTCGTCGACCAGCTCGTCGACACGGCGCTGGCGGCGGGGCCGGCGATGGACGTGATCGCCGCACTCGCCTCGCGGCTGCCGCACTCCGTGGTCTGCGAGCTGTTCGGGATCCCGGACGGCGAGCGCGAACGTGTCAAGGAGTGGTTCCGCGCACTGGGCCGGATGACGGAGGACATCGACAAAGCCGTCGAGGTGGTGGACCAGTTCGAGGAGTACCTGATGTGGCTCGTCGGCCGGCGGCGGGAGGCCCCCGGGGACGACCTGATCAGCGGGCTCGTCGCCACCCAGGCGCGCGACGACCACCTCACCGATACCGAGCTCCTGTCCACCTGCTTCATGCTCATCACGGCGGGCGACGAGACCACCACCCACCTCATCGGCAACGGCACCCTCGCCCTTCTCCGCCATCCCGACCAGTTGGCCAGGCTGCGCGCGGATCCCACGCTGATCCGGCCGGCGGTCGACGAGCTGGTGCGCTACGACTCGCCGACACAGGCGATCGTGCGGGTCGTGGCCGAGGACGTGGAGTTCGCCGGGCACACCCTGGCCGCCGGGGACCTGGTGTATCCGGTCCTCGCCGCCGCCAACCGCGACCCCGAACGCTTCGAGGACCCGGACCGGCTCGACCTCACCCGCCCCGGCAACCGGCACCTGGGATTCGGCAACGGACCCCACTTCTGCCTCGGGGCGCCGCTGGCCCGCCTGGAGACCGAGCTGGCCCTCGGCACACTCGTCCGCCGGCTGCCGAACCTGCGCCTGGACACCGACCGGTTGGAGTGGCGCCCCAACCCGTTGCAGCGGCGCCTGGTCGCGCTGCCCGTCGCCTACTGAACATCCACGAACCACCGATCGAGGAGTCACCGCCATGACCCGGGAATTCCGGGTGCGCCGGGAACAGGACCTTCCGGCCACGCCCCAACAGATCTGGAATGCGGTCGCCACCGGAGCGGGCAACCTCGGCTGGCTCTATCCCATGGAGGTCGAGCCGCGCGTCGGCGGCGCCGTCACCCGCGGCCACGCCACCGTTGTCGAATGGGAGCCGCCGCACCGCTTCGCCTGCCGTTCCGAGGACGGCAAGGGCTTCTCCAACACGCTCAGCTACGCCATGGAAGCCCGGGACGACGGCGTCTCCCACCTGTCCATGGGGATCCACTGGGTGCACGAAGGAACCGTCGACGACGGCTGGGACACCCGCGCCGACGCCGCCGAGAAACACGTCGACTTCTACCAGCACAGCCTCGCCGAGTACCTGCGCCACTTCGAAGGGCGACGCGCCACCTACGTCAAGGCCGGCCGGCCCTCACCGCCGGCGCACTCCGACGTGTTCATCTCACTGCTGCGGCAGGCCGGCCTCACCCCCGGCGCCTCCGTCGGCGACACGGTGCGCTTCCTCGTGCCGGACGCCCTCGGCGGGCCGCGGGACGCCGTCGTGGACTACCTCAGCGGCGACTTCCTCGGCCTGCGCACCGACGACGGGCTCTACCGCTTCTTCAACGGGCAGACCTGGAACTGGCCGGTCTGGCTCGGCCACCACCTGTTCGCCGACCCCGTCGACGAGAAGCGGGCGACGCGGGAGTGGACGACATGGCTGGAGAAGGCGGCACCCTGATGGAGGCAGGCCAGATGTCCGAGGGAACACTGCTGTATTCCGCCGAGCTCATCCAGGAGGGCGGCAGCTACAAACTCGTCGTGACCGACCGTCTGCGCCACACCGTGCAGACCGCGTACGTCCCCAGGAGGGCGGTGGAGCAGCTGCCCACCTTCCTCTCCAAGCTCAACCCCAAGCAGATCAACGGGCTCCGGCAGTCATGACGGCCCACGACGACAAGAGATGGTTCCGTGTCCACCGGAGCGCGGAGGAGCCCAGGCTCCGACTGGTGTGCTTCCCGCACGCCGGCGGCACCGCACAGCTGTTCCACAACTGGCCGGCCCGGCTGCCGCGGGACGTCGAGGTGCTCGCCGTGCGGTACCCCGGCCGCCAGGACCGGCTCGCCGAGCCGTGCGTCGAGGACATGGCCACCCTGGCCGACGCGATCGAGGACGCCCTGCTCCCCCGGCTCGACCTGCCGTTGGCGCTGTTCGGGCACAGCATGGGATCCTGCGTCGCCTACGAGGTGGCCCAGCGGCTGGAGGCCCGCGGCATCGTCCCCCGGCGCCTGCTGGTCTCCGCGCGCGCCGCTCCCCACCGCGCCGGACACACCGCGCTGCACCTCGCCGACGACGACGCCCTCGTCGCCCGCGTGCGACAGCTCGGAGACCTGCACTCGGAGGCGTACGAGATCCCCGAGCTGCGTGAGCTGCTGCTGCCCGCCCTCCGCGCGGACTACCGGCTCATCGAGGGCTATCGGCCCCAACATCCCACCCCGGTCAAGGCACCGATCACCGCGTACGTCGGCCGGGACGACCGGAGTTGCGTACTCGACCGGGTGCTGGCCTGGTCCGAACTCGCCGCCCCGGGCTCCTTCGAGCTGCGCTCGTTCCCCGGCGACCACTTCTACCTCGTACCTCACGAAGCCGACGTGGTCGCGGACGTCGCCGGATATTTGTCCCCCGCGGCATGACGGTCCGTCGGGTGCGGAGTGCTCCGACAGGGGGAGGTGAGGCAACGCGCGCCGCCCTTGCGGCGGTGACCGGAGGCGGGGGCCGATGCCGCGGCACATGGCGCCCGCGGGGTTCCCAGGGGACGATGCCTGTGCCGGGCGCCGAGACGTACGGCTTCGGCGGCAGCGGCCACGGGGATCGGGACGGAGGGAACGATGCGACCGGACACACGCGCCATCGACGCGGCACTCCGGCTGCTCAGCCGGGACTGGGCGGGACTGGTCATCGCTCTGCCGCCGGCTGCTGTCGGCGCGTGGTGCGTCACTCTGGGCGGCGGGTGGAGGGTTCTCGGCGGAGTGCTCTGCGCCGCGGCCCTGGCGCTCGCTCTCGGGTCTCTTCGCCACCTTCTGCATGTGGCACGCGTACGGGTGAGGCATCCGCCACCCGGGCTGATGGTCGACGTAGGCGGTCACCGCATGCACATCCTCGCCGAGGGGGACAGGGGAACGCGTCCGACGGTGGTCTGGATGCCGGGCGGCCATGTCGGCGGGTACGCCCTGTACCCGCTGCACGCGTTGGCGCGGGAGCGGATGCGTTCGGTCCTGGTGGACCGGCCCGGCTCCGGCTGGAGCGACCCGGGCCCCTTCCCCCGCACGACGGCCGCCGAAGCCGTGGAACTGCTCACCGCGCTGGAGCGGAGCGGTGAGCAGGGGCCCTACGTCCTGGTGGGGCACTCCTTCGGGGGACTGCTCATGGCCAACGCCGCCAGGCGCCGCCCGGACCTCGTGGCCGGTCTGGTGCTGCTCGATCCGACCCCGCCCGACGCCATCGCCTTCGGCCCGCCGATCCCGGCCCTGCGGCATGCCCCGGGACAGCAGATCGGCATCGCGGTGCGCCGCCTCTTCGGCCTGCACACCCTCGCCGACAGGAACGGAGGAATCTCCTCCGAAGGTCCGGCGGAGGTCCTCTCCGCGGTCGAGACCAGGACCAGAGCGGCCTGCGCCGCCGCGTCCATCCTGCGAGAGCTGTCGCCGGACGGCATGACCAGAGACGGCTGGCACACGGTCGTGCACGACGGCGAGCTCGGTTCACTGCCGCTCCTCCTCGTGGCGCCGGGCGACCTGACCGGCGGCGACGAGATCTTCGACAAGGACGACGCGCGGGAGAACGCCCGGTTGCGGCACTTCTTCCTCACCGTCAGGGAACGGTTCCTCACGGCTTCCAGCCAGGCCCGGAGGGTCTACACCCCGGCGGGAACCGGTCACGATTTCCCGAACCAGGTGCCCGAGTTCGTCGTGCGGGTGGTGAGTTCGTTCCTGGACGAATGCGCGCCGGACGCGCCGCGCTCACCGTGAGCCGTCGCGGAACCGCGGTGGACCCCGGAGCACCTCCGCCCAATCGAATGAAAGGCGTCGGCGCCCTCGGGCGCCTCGGCCGAGGGCCGACTACGGTGTCTTTCGGTGGGGGTGGAATTCCTGCCCACTTCCTGCCCCACGCTGCCGGCCCGACGGGCCCGGCACGTGTGGCGGCGGGAGCCGTGCTGTGTACACAAGAGAGGGTTCACGCATGCCCCCTGTAGTACCCCCCTTCCTCATCGGCCTGATCGCGGGACCTCTGCTCGACAGAGTCGGCAAGCCGCTCCTGCGGGGCATCATCAAGACGTCGGTCGCTCTGACCCTGGAAGTCAAGCGTGCGGCCATCGAGGCGGGCGAGGAGATCCAGGAACTCACCGCCGAGGTGGCCGCCGGGCGCCTCGCGGCCCGTTCGCCCCGGACGCAGGGCGCCACAGCGGACTGAAGCATGGTCAGGGCCGGTTTCGGAGGTATCCGGAACCGGCCCTGACCTGTGACTGTCTCGTGCACCCGTGGGCGGGACGGCAGTCACGGGTGCATGGCGTCAGTCGGTATCGAGGCCGTCGATCAGGCGGTTGAGGAAACGGGCGAAGGTGGCGTCGGGGGTGAGGGGACGTCCGGGGGCGGAAAGGGCTTCGGCGAGTTCCGGATGGCGGCCGTCGGCGGCGACAGCGGCGAGGTAGCGGCCCTCGGCCGCGGCCCGGTCCGGTGATCGTGAGACCGCGGCCTGCGCGATCTCATGGGCGACGTGCCCGGCCACGAACGCGGTGATCTGGGCGAAGACCTCCAGCTTCGCCGCACCGTCCAGCCCGGTGGGCCGCAGGACGGCGAGCACGTGTTCCAGGATGGCCAGCGTGTTGGGGCCCGGAACGCGGCGGGTGGACAAGGCGGCAGGCAGCCAGGGGTGGCGCAGCATGTGGGCGCGCTGCAGTCGGGCCACGGTCTTCAGATCGGCACGCCAGTCGCCGCTGGGCGGGTTCGTGACCGTGAGTTCGCCGCTGACGTGGTCGACCATCAGTTCCAGCAGCGTCTCCTTGTCGGGGGCGTAGCTGTAGAGCGACATGACGCCCGCTCCGACCTCGGCGGCCACCCGTCGCATGGTGACCGCGTCGAGTCCTTCCGCGTCCGCGAGAGTGACGGCCGCCGCGGTGATCGCCTCCCGGCTGAAGGAGGGCCTGCGGCCCCTGCGGGGCTCGGTGGGACGCAGCCAGAGTTGTTCGGGATCGACGCTCTCGGCACGCGTGTTTCCGTCACCGGACACGGCCTCGCGCTCCTTCCCCTGATTGTTGCGGCGACTCCTGCCAAGGTCATCCAAGCATCCTCTATTCTCGTACATCGTACGGGAATAGAGGAGGGGAACGATGCCATCACGCACGCCCGACGCCGTGGCCGGACCGGCCTGGGTGCCACCCGCCGGAAAAACCGCCGCTTTCCTCCCGGATGATGAGGGCGACCTGGCGAGGTCTGCCGGCGAAACGGCATGAGGCCGGGTGGGAGCCGGGACTCCTGGTGCCTGCCGCCGACGGCAGCCCGTTGATCACCGACCACTACTTTCCGCGTGCCCAGGGCGACTTCCCCACCCTCCTGGTCCGCTCGCCCTATGGCCGAGGCCTGCCGTGGTCACCCGAGTACGGCCTTCTCTTCGCCGAACAGGGCTTCCACGTGATCCTGCAGAGCTGCCGCGGCACCGGAGGTTCGGGCGGCAGGTTCGATCTGTGGCGCAACGAGGCCGCCGACGGCCGGGCCACGGTCCTGCGGACCTGGTACCAGGACCACGCGCCGCGCGGCTCCGGCGGCTGGGCCGCGGCGCTCGCCGACCCCGCCGTCGGAGCCGCGCTCCAGCACATGCACGCCGAGCCCGCGACGGCCTGGACCGTCGAGCGGCTGAGCCGGCGGGCCGGTCTGTCCCGGGCCGCGTTCTCCCGGCGCTTCACCGAACTCGTCGGGCGCCCGCCGATGACGTACCTGAGCTGGTGGCGGATGACCACGGCCGGACGGATCCTCCGCAGCGACGCCGACGCGCCGCTCCAGACCGTCGCCGAGCGCGTGGGGTACCGCTCCGAGTTCGCCTTCAATCGAGCCTTCAAGCGCGAGTTCGGCATCAGCCCGGGCGCCTACCGGCGACAGGGCGCCGGCTCACAGAACCGCCGCCCCACTCCTCGGCCGGGCGTTGGCCGGGAGTGATCAGGAGACCCAAGGGGCTGATGGTCCGGTTCACCCGGTTCACCCGGTTCGTCGGGCCGGCGCGTCCTCCTTTTCGGCCGGTGGCGGCAGCCTCGGCCGGGATCTGCTGGAGAGCCTGGGCGAAGACACCGCTCAACGCGTAGCGACGGAAGCAGGTGTAGATCATTTGCCATGGCGCGGTAGTACTCGGAGGCTCGTGCGGGGTGCCGCGTCTGTTGTGCCTTCCTGCCGGGCGTTCAAGGGCAATCATGGCGGCATCGTCCTCCAGCCGGCCGCCCGCGTGTGCGAGCAGATCGGTGCGCAAGTGCTCCAGGAGTTCCTCTGGATGCTGCCCTCTCCAGGCGGCGGCGCGATCGGCGAGGGGGTAGAAGTCGCCGCGGGAGTTGCGGGCTTCGACCACGCCGTCGGTGTACAGCAGGAGCAGGTCGCCCTGCCCGAAGTCGAACGTGTCGACACGGTGACTGGGCTTGTCCAGCTGCAAGCCGAGCGGGAGGCCGGCCTGGTGCGCGCACAGTGCGGTGGCCTGTCCCTGGTGCAGCCGCAGCGGCGGAGGGTGACCGCAGTGGACGATCTGGACCGAGGGGGCATGGTCGGGGATGTCGATGAGTATCGCGGTGACGAAGCATTCCTGCGCCAGGTCGTCCTCACCGGGTTCGGCCAGATTCCAGCACACACTCGCGTCCAGGTAGGCGGTGAGTTCCGCCAGTCCCGTCTGCCGGTGCGCGGACCCTCGGAAGGCGCTCAACAGGAGCGCGGCGTCGCTCACGGCGGTCAGGCCCTTGCCACGGACGTCCCCGATGAGCAGCCGGGTACCGTCGGCGGTGCGGGCGGCCGCGTACAGGTCGCCGCCGATGTGCATCTCCCGCTCAGCCGCCAGGTACACCGCAGCCACGCGCAGGGGCCCCATCCGTGGGGGCAGCGGGCGCAGAACCAGGTTCTGGGCGATCTCGGAGACCTGACGCACCCGCGTCAGCTCCCGTACCTTCCGCTCTCGCGTCCCGGACAGAAGCGCGGCGAACGCCGTGGCCGCCACCACGGCGAAGAGCTGCGTCACGCGCTCCGCCGAGTGCAGGTCCTTGAGAAGGACGGCGAAAATCACCTGGTCCGCCAGGGCCAGCACCCCCGTCAGTGCGGTCAGCTTCGGCCCCAAGGTCACCGCAGCCAGCACCGGCGCGACGATCAGCAGCGGTCCGACGTGCGGGTGGCCGGGAGTGGCCAGGTTGACGGTGGTGATCACGACGATCAACGCAAGCGGAACGACAACGAGGCCACGCGTCTCGTACCACCGCCGACGGCGACCCGCAGGGCTTTTTCGGGAGGGCATACTCTCGTGTACCCGCTATCGCGGACCGGAGCTGATCATCGCCCCGCGTCGGCCGGCCCGCGTACCTCACTGAGCCTGGCAGCGACACCGGGCTCAAGCAGATGGGACGGATCACCGGGAACGAAGGACATCGTGGCCCACCTGCTTACGCAGGCCCGGGACGAAGGGGACGGCGAGTGCCCGGTCGGCCGGACCGGCGGGCGCTCAGCAGAGTCCGTCACGGAATCCGCCCGCCTGTCCGGGAGCAATAAGGAGACGGCATCGGTGCTGGTCACACGGTGGTTCGGGGTCCTGCGGCGCGGCGGAGCCGGTTGGCGATCGCCAGTCCCAGCCCCTCCTCCGCAGGCAAGGAGGCGACGATGAGGTCGCACCCCTGCTGGTCAAGCTCGCGCAGGAACCCGTACAGCCCGCGCGCGTAGGCGGCCATCGAACCGGGGACCGTCACCACGGCGTGCGCCTTCACCGGGGCGTCGGCGAAGGAGGCAGGAAGAAAAACGCCCACCTGCTGCCCCAGCTCTTGCGCGAGCTCCGCTTCGGCGACGACCTTCTCCGGCTCGACGAGGACGACCCGCGCTCGCGGCGCGTAATGGGACGGATGCTGGCCCGGCACCCGGACACGGCTCGTCGCGGGGACGGCGAGCGAGCGCCCCAGCACCGCTTCGAGGTCCTCGCGCGTCACCCCGCCGGGCCGAAGGATGCTCGGGGCATCGCCCGTGGCGTCGACGATGGTCGACTCGACACCGACCTCACAAGGACCGCCGTCCAGCACGAAGTCGACCGCCTCACCGAGCTCCGCACGGACGTGATCGGCCGTTGTGGGGCTGACCGAGCCGAAGCGATTGGCGGACGGAGCCGTGACACCGCCGCCGCAGGCCGCGAGCAGCGCGAGTGCGACGGGGTGGTCGGGCACGCGCACAGCCACCGTCTCCAGGCCACCCGTCGCTTCGAGGGGCACCCGGCGACCACGCCGCAGGACCAACGTGAGCGGCCCCGGCCAGAGGCGTTCGGCCAGTAGGCGCGCCGTCGCGGGCACGTCCTCGACCCAGTCGTCCAGATACTCGGCGCCGCCGATGTGGACGATCAGCGGATGGGAGGACGGGCGCCCCTTGACCTGGAAGGTGCGCGCGACCGCGGTGGGATCCTCGGCGTTGGCGCCCAGACCGTAGACGGTCTCGGTCGGGAAGGCCACCAGGCCCCCGGCACGGAGCACACCGGCCGCCTTCTCGATGTCACTGTTTGTTGCCGACACGCTCGCAATCCTAATTCCCTTGGAGCGGATCCGGCCGGACGGATCGCGTTGGCCAGACTGTTCGATGGGGAGCGCGACACCTTTTCGCAATCCAGGCCACTGACGACTTGTGAGAGAGCGCCGTCGCACGGAATCATCGGCCTGACCCGCTCCGCCGCCGTCGAATACGCCCAGCGTGGCATTCGGGTCAATGCGATCGCACCTGGCCCGATCGACGCCCCCTCAGCACAGGGCCTCTCTCCGGAGATCCGACGGCTCATCGCCGACAAGACCGCGCTGAAGCGAACCGGCACGGTGGAAGAGGTCGCCGCTGTTGCCGCTTTCCTCCTGTCGGATGAGGCGTCCTTCGTCACCGGATCCGTCTATGAAGTCAATGGCGGCCAGACTCAGCTGTGACCCTCGTACCCCGCTCCGGGGTGTGGCGTGCGGCGTTGGGCACCCGGCAAGGGCCGAAGGAGAGGACCTGGGCCTCAGCCGACCCGGTCGAGGACAGACGCCGGCGCGGCGCGCAGCTGTTCGTCCTCGCGGATCATCGCGTGGTCGGACCCGGAGACGACCAGGCGGCGGTCCCCGGTGGCGAGCGCGGCCAGCCGGTCGTGCTGCTCCGGCGTCAGGGCGGCGGCGCCGAGCGCCCGCAGAGCGTCGCAGGCGCCCTTGAGGTCGGCGCGGGTCTCGGCCGAGTGCAGCGCCGCCTCGGCGGGCCGGGCGCGGTCGAGACCGGCCGGATCGGCGACGGCGAGCAGCCCGAGGACGGCCGAGGGCGCTTGGGCCGGGTCGTCGAGAAGAGTGTGGAGCCGGGCGGTCAGCGGGCGCCCGGCCGGGCCGGGCACGGCGATCTCGCGGGCGGCGCGGGCGGCCGTCCAGTGGTTCGCCGACGCAGGAGTCCACGTCCACGTCCTGCGGCGGATCGCCGGTCATGGCTCGTTGACCACTTCAGTGCGCTGCGCGCGCCGCGCTCCCTGTTGAGCCCGAGCGTCATGACCCGCTGACGCCGGTCAAGCACGCCGGTTCTCAACTGGTCCCCAAGAATGACCAGGGGCCGGTTTCGGATGGCTCCGAAATCGGCCCTGATCTGCGACTGTTTCCAGTCGGGACGACAGGATTTGAACCTGCGACCCCTTGACCCCCAGTCAAGTGCGCTACCAAGCTGCGCCACGTCCCGGTGCGTTCGTGCGGTGGTTCGTCCGAACGTGCAGGTGAACCCTACCTTACGCGGGCGGGTGCGGCCGACTTCCGGCTATTCCTTCGCGCCCGTGTAGAAGGCGGTCGTGCGGCCGGCGGCCGTGCGGGCTCGTGTCGGGTCCTCGCCGCTCGCGACGTTGGCCTCGTACCACCCCTCGCTGCTCGCGGCGATGAACCGGCGGCCGTCCTCCGAGCCCATCCAGGTCATGGCCTCGCCGGAGTCGACCTGCGCGCCGCTCGACAGGTGGAGGGTCAGGCCGATGAGCATCATGTCCCAGCCGACCCCGACCGCGCCGGGCCCGTACTCGTCCCATTTGGCGTCGTCGATGCGGAACAGGTGGTCCAGCTCGAAGCGTGTGCCGCCGCCCTCCCGCGCGGTCAGGCGCAGCTCGATCCAGCTCGTCTCGTCGCCGTACTCCCAGGTCGCCGCGAAGGTCTCGGGCGGGTCGCAGCGCTCGATCGTGCCGCCGGCGTTGCCCTGGAGCTGGTAGCGGCCGCCCAGGCGGAGTTCACCCGTGACGGGGAGGAACCAGTGCGGGATGCGTTCGGGGTTGGTGCAGGCGTCCCAGACGTCCTCGACCGGGGCGTCGTAGTCCTGGTTCACGGTGACCACACGGGCCTCGGCCGCCTTGAAGGCACGGCGGCCGACCCGGCGGTGTACGGCGTCGATCTGCTGGGTCACGTCGATCATGGGGTGCTCCTCGGGGTGGTCGGCATCGCGCGGCCGGCGTTCACGCGTCCCGTCGGCCGACTCGGTGGCCAGTGCGTCAGCGGGTGCGGCGGGACGCCTCCGCGGTCTCCTGTTCATTGTCGACGTGCTGGGCGTAGACGAGGAAGTCGTCGACCATGCGGTGGAAGAGTGTCGCGAGCCGGCGCAGGTCCTCCGGGGACCAGTCGGCCAGGGCCACCTCCATGCCGCGGGCTCCGGCCTCCCGTACGCGGGAGATGGCGTCCCTGCCGAGGTCGGTGAGCTGGATGCGCTGGGCGCGGCGGTCGTCGGGGTCGGGGATCCGGGTCACATGGCCGGACCGCTCCAGTTGCTGCACCGTGCGCGTGACGTGGGAAGCCTCCACGCCCAGCCGGTTGGCCAGCTCCCCCGGCCGCTGCGGCTCGCAGTCGGCGATCTGCCGCAGCAGGGCGACCGCCGCCCGGTCCAGCGGCACACCCGCCAGACTCATCAGCCTCTCGTGCTGCCGGGCCCGTGTACCCAGATAGGTGATGCGCATCAGGGCGCGCTCGATCTCGGCCACTTCGGGCGAGACGGGTCCGGTGGGCAACGATGGAGTGACCATACGGGCAACTTTACCATATCATTGCCTTACTCAAGCAACTTGCTGCGTGCCGACCGAGCCGTGCCCGTGTCCCCCGGGACGTCCCCGCCGTCCCAGGGACACGGGGACCGCATCGCGAGGCTGCGGCACGGAAACGCTGGGCGGCATGTGGTCACGACGTGTGATCACAGGAACGACAGCCCGGAGGTTTCCATGATCCGACGGACCCTCGCCAGCGGTGTGCTGGCCGCGGTCGCGGCGCTCGCGCTCGTGCCCACGGCGGCCGACGCCGCTCCGGCCGGCCTCGGCTCGCGCCCGGCCGTGTCGGCGGCCGCCTCGCACCTGCTCCCCCCGCTGCTGCCCGAGCCCGCCCAGCCGGCGGGTCACGTCAACCGGTGGGCGACGCACCATCGTTCGATTCACTCCCTCGGACGCGTGGCCACGCACCGTCGGGCGCTGAACGTCCGCTCCGGCCCCGGCACCCGGTACCGGGTGGTCGGCGCCCGGCACGCACACCGTCTGGTGGCGCTGAAGTGCCGGACGCTCGGGTCCTGGGTGGACGGCACTCGGCAGTGGTACCGCCTGGCGCACGTGCGGGGTTACGTCTCCGCGCGCTACGTCCGGGCCCGGAACACCCTGCCCTGGTGCTGACGCACCGTCACGCACGGACGAGGTGACCGGCCGGCCCGTCCGGGGGCGGCACGCTCCCGGACGGGCCGTCGGCTCCAGGTGTGTCGGCGGCCTCACCCCGGGAAACCATCCCGACAACCGGGGCGAAACGCCCAAAGTGGGAACGTAGTCGGGAGCATCAGCATGCGGCAACCCCAAGGAACGGCGGCGTCAGCCGGGCAGTTGACGACAGCCCTGCGCGAGCTGCGGGACCGTACGGGTCTGAGCCTGGCGGCCCTGGCCGCGCGCACTCCGTACAGCAAGTCCGCCTGGCACCGCTATCTCACCGGGGCCAAGTACCCGCCCCGCTCGGCCGTGGAGGCGCTGGCACGGCTCTCGGGCGCCGATCCCGCCGCGGCGCTGGCCCTGTGGGACGCCGCGGACGCGACCCCGGCCCCGGCCCTTTCCACGGCCGCCGGGCCCGGGCCGGAGTCCGGCACGGGGTACGAATCCGAGTCCACGTCCCCACACCACTCCCGATCCGAGCCCCAGCCCCGGTCCGAGCCCCAGCCCCGATGGGCGCCCCAGCCGCAGTCCGAGTCCCGGCCGGCATGGGCAGGTCGGCTGCCGCTGCTGTCGGTTCTCGTCCTGCCGGCCGCGGTCACCGCGGTGGCCGCGGCGCTCCTCACGTCCTCCCCCGGCAGACCGGCGGGCGCCCGGGTCGTGATGGCGGCGCCACGGTGTCACGGCGCCTCCTGCCAGGGCGAGTTGCCCGAGGCCTCGGCCTGCGCCGGGGACGCGCGGACCCAGAGCGCCGTGGCCGGCGCGTCGTACACCGTGCGGTTGCGGTACTCGCCCTCCTGCCGCACCGTCTGGTCCCAGGTGCGGGTACGGGGCGCGGTCGCCCGGGAGATCTCCGTACGGGTGGGCGGGAACGTCCTGTCGGCCGCCTACGCCGCGGGCGACACCAGTGGCGACACGAGCCCCATGCTCGGCGTCTCCTCGCCACGGGGTGTGGAGGCCTGCGCCGAGGTCGAGGGGAAGCTGGCCTGCACCGGCCTGGACCCCGACGCGCCGGACCACCCGTGACGGCCCCCTGCCCCACGCGATGTCAGCTCGCGGCCAGGAGGTCCTGGGGTGAGCCGCTCGGCGCGGGGCGCTTCGGAGCGCGCAGGGCCGCGATGCCGATGAAGACCATGGAGGAGACGCCGGCCAGGGCGAAGGCGGTGAAGCCCCAGGAGCCGTGGTCGGCGGCCAGCAACTGGCCGCCCAGCCAGGGGCCGAAGACGGCGCCGAAGCGGCCCATGCCGGAGGTCCAGCCGACGGCGGTGGCACGGTTGCCGGGGCTGGAGCGGAGGGAGACCGTGAGCAGGGTCTGGGTCCACTCCCCGCTGCGGAAGAGCCCGGCCAGGGCGGCCCAGCGGTCGGTGCCCTCCTTGCGGGCGGGCGCCGCGGCCGCCCCGGGCGTAGTCGGTGACCATGCTGATCGCGGTGGGCAGCAGACCGCCGAGGCCGACGCCCGCGATGGTCCGGCCCAGGCCGAACACCGTGACGCTGCCGGCGACCGCGCACAGGCCGGAGGCCAGGGAGAACAGCGCGACACAGCAGACCATGAGCTTCTTGCGGCCGATCCGGTCGGCGACCGTGCCCGCGGTCAGCGCCCCGACGAGCATGCCGAAGGTGGCGTAGCTGCCGAGGTCGCCGGCCTGGCCGGGGGTGATCCCGAGGGCCTTCTGCTCCAGCATGTGCGGGAGCACCGAGCCGTAGACGAACATGTCGAGGCCGTCGAAGAGCACGGCCAGCCAGCACAGGCCGACGACCAGCGCGGCCAGTCTGCTGCCGCGCCCGGACAGGGCAGTGGAGGAGGACATCGTTGTTACCTCTCGTACGTGGGTGCGCCAGACGCTAAGGAGCCCGGGAAAAGTAGTCAACGTTTTTGTCAACAATCTCTGCGACAATCTGGCCACGGCTGCGCGGCCGGTGTCCTCCTGACGCGCGCCGGAACCGAGCGCGGGGCCGCGCACCATCGTGTGCGGCCCCGCGTTCGCCCCTTCCGCGGCCTCAGTCGACCGTCGGGGTCCCATGGGTGTGGAAGGACTCGATGGTCCGCAGGCCCCAGGCCTGGCCCTTGGCCCGCTCGGCCTCGGTCCAGGTGATCAGCGGCCAGTCGGGCGCCAGCACCAGCCGGGTGAGCGGGTTGCACAACTCGACGCGGTTGCCGCCCGGTTCGTAGACGTAGAGGAAGAACGTCTGCTGGATGGCGTGCTTGTGCGGGCCGGTCTCGATGAACACGCCGCTGTCGACGGCGAGATCGGCGGCGCGCAGGATGTCCTCGCGGGTGTCGGTGGCGAAGGCGATGTGGTGCAGCCGGCCGCTCGAACCCGTCCAGTCCTCGGTGTAGACGACGTCGTAGGACTTGTCGGTGAAGGTGAGCCAGCGGGCCGCGATCCTGCCGGAGTCCAGGCGTATCTGCTCGGTGGGCCTGGCGCCCAGCAACCGCTCCTGGAACTCGGCGTTGGCGAGCACGTCGGCGGCGAGGAAGTTGACGTGGTCCAGGCGGCGCACGCCCACGCCCCGGTTGGGTTTGGCCTGGGGCTGGTTCTTCAGCGCGGGTTTCAGCTCGTCGGGGGCCCGGTGGTGCTCGCTCTCCCAGTACAGCGCGTGCTCGTGCCCGTCCGGGTCGGTGGTGAGGTACAGCTTGCCGAGTCCGGGCTCGTCCTCCGTCCAGCGGCCGGGGCGGCCCGCCTCCTCGAGGGCCCTCACCCGGCGCTGGAGGGCCTCGTTGCTCGACGTCCGCAGGGCGAGCCGGCCCAGGCCCGGCCGGTCGCGGGCGGTGAGCACCAGGCTGTGGTGCTCGTAGTCGTCGAAGGTGCGCAGGTAGACGGTGTCGCCGTGCTGCTCGTTGACGGTGAGGCCGAGGTAGTCGGTGAAGAAGGCGACGCTGGCGTCCAGGTCCGGGGTGAACAGCTGGGCGTGGCCGATATGGGCGATGTCACGAAGGGGCGGAGCCATCGTTGCCTCCAGAGGGTCGGTCGGGGGTGGGGGCAGCCGGGCGGGGGAAGACCGTGCCGTCGAAGATCCTGCGCGCGGTGCGCACCACGGCGGCGCTGCGGGCAACGGGAGGGGCGCCACCGGCGCCGGGTACGACGTCGGTGGCGATCTCCAGGAATCCGGTGGGGTGTTCGATGCGTGTACGGTGGCCCGCCGCAGGTGGGCGTGCGATGCCCTCGGCCACACTGCCGGGGAGGGCGAGCCCGGCCGCCACGCTCGCGGCGCCGAGGACGCCGATGGAGGTGTGGCAGCGCACCGGGATGAAGGTCCGGGTGGTGACGGCGCCGCCGTTCCGGGGCGGCGCCAGCAGGCTCAGTTTGGGCACGGTGGCGGAGCCGACGTCGCCGAGGCCCATCAGCGGGCCGGCCGCCAGCCTGATCTCCCGCAGCCGGTCGGCCAGTTCGCCGTTCTCCTCCAGTTCCCCCGGGTCCTCGTAGCCGGTGACCTCCAGCGCGGTGGCGGGGATCAGCACGGTCGGCATGCCGTTGTCCACGCACGTCACCCCGGTACCGGCGATCGTGTCCCGGACCTGTCCGGTGGGCAGCAGCGGGCGGTCGGCGGCCGGGAACTCGATCAGTACGGGGGCGGCGGTGCCGGGCACCCCGGAGATCGCGGCGCCGCCGGTGTAGTCGACGCGTCCGCCGGGGGTGGGGAAGGTGGCGACCGCCGACTCCCCCGTGTTGCGCATCCGGATCCGTACCGAGGTCTCGCCGTCCCCCGCGGGCACGAGCCCGCGTTCGACGGCGAACGGCCCGACTCCGGCCAGGATGTTGCCGCAGTTCTGACGGTTGGTCACCTCTACCCGGTCCACGGCGACTTGGAGGAACAGGTAGTCCACGTCCGTCTCCGGTCCTGCGGAGGCGGAGACCACGGCGACCTTGCTGGTGAGCGGGTGGCCGCCGCCGAGGCCGTCGATCTGGCGCGGGTCGGGGCTGCCCATGATCCGCAGCAGCAGGTCGTCGCGGGCGGCGGGGTCGGCGGGCAGGTCCTCGGCCAGGAAGTACGCGCCCTTGGAGGTGCCGCCGCGCAGGAGCGCGCAGCGGACCCCGTCGGCCGCGGTCACTTCGCGGCTCCGTCCCGCACGTGGTCGTCGTACGCCTGCCAGGTCACGCCGAGCTTCGCGAGGGTGTCGCGCAACCCGTAGCGGTCCAGGCCTAGTTGGCCGTCCTGGAAGGCGGCCCGGGAGGCGGCCTCCTTGGCCTCCCGCGCCTCGGAGGCCACGACGGCACGCCGGGCCTGCTCGCGCGGTACGACCACCACGCCGTCGTCGTCGGCGAGGATGACGTCGCCGGGCCGGATCACCTGGCCGCCGATCGCCACGGGTACGTTGACCGAGCCGCCGGTCGCCTTCACGGTGCCCTGCGCGGACACGGCGGCGGCCCAGGCCGGGAAGCCCATCCCGCGCAGCTCGGCGACGTCCCTGACGCCCGCGTCGATGACCAGGCCGCGCACCCCGCGCCGCGTCAGCGCGGTGGCGAACAGCTCGCCGAACATGCCGTCGGTGGACGGCGAGGTGGTGGTGACGACGAGGATGTCGCCCTTGCCGCATTGCTCGACGGCGGCGTGGATCATGAGGTTGTCGCCGGGCCAGGACAGCACGGTCACGGCGGTTCCGGCGACCCGTACGCCCTCCTGGACCGGGCGCAGGCGCCCCGGGAGCAGGCCGGTGCGGCCCATGGCCTCGTGGACGGTGGCCACGCCGTACCCGGCGAGCGCCCGTACGTCCTCGGCGTCGGCCTTCGGCGGGTTGGTGACGATCACGCCGCTCATGCCAGCTCCTTCGTGACCTGCGGGTAGGGGCGCATGTAGGCCTCGGCCATGGTCTGTGCGGGAGGCCCAGGTTGGGTCCGGCGTTGCGCTTGAGCTGGACGCCGCGGCGGACGGCGAGGTCGGTGTAGTAGTCCCACAGGTGCCGCTGGGCGGCCAGGCACTCCATCGCCTTGCGCTTGGTCTCCCACACCTCGGTGATGTCCAGGAGCACTTCGGGCCGGAAGCCGCTCATCTCGGGCTGGTGCGGCTCGAAGTAGAAGACGGGCGGGGCGCCGATGATCTCGCCGGGAGCGGGATAGCCGATGGCCTGGGCGAGTACGCGGGCCTCCAGCGCCATCCGGTTGGCGGCCGGATGGTCGCCGTTGTACGGGTCCTCGACCGGGTGGGTGAGGATGACGTCGGGTTGGGTCTCGCGGCAGACGGCGACGAGCCGGTCGGTCAACTCGGCGGTGGGCACGAGGGGATAGTCGCCGGCGTCGAAGAAGCGGACCTCGGCGCCGAGGGTGGCGGCGGCCTGCTCGGCCTCCGCGCGCCGTATCTCCTTGATCTCCTCCAGGTTCCGGCCCTCGCGCCAGGCCTTGGCCGACTCGCCGCGCTCGCCGAAGGTCAGGCACGCGATGGTGACCTTCTCACCGCGTGCGGCGGCCAGGGCGATCGCTCCGCCCGCCCGCCACACGAAGTCCCCGGCGTGCGCGGTGACGACGAGTGTCGACCGTGGGGATGGGGTTCCCCCCTGCCCGGACGAGGCCGAGGGCTTGGGGGCCTGCGCACCCGCGTGCGTCATTGCTCATATCTCCTTGGTGGACAGGTGCGCCCACCACCCCGCGGCGGCCGTGCGGCGTATCAGTCGCGCAACGCGTCGATCACGCTGGTGAGGTGGGCGCGGACGGCCGTCTCGGCCGCCTGCGGATCCCTGGCCCCGATCGCCTCGATCATGGCCAGGTGCTCGCTCAGGGACTGCTGCGGACGTCCTGGCCGCAGCGCCAACTGGAAGCGGTGTCGCACCAGTTGGGCATTGAGTCGTTCCAGCAGTTCCAGCGCCGTGCGCTGGCCGGAGAACTCCCGGATCCGGGCGTGCAGTTCGTGGTTGAGGTCGGAGTACGTGACCGGCTCGCCCTCCTTCACGGCCTTCTCCATCGCCGTGCCGAGGTCGACGAGTTCGGACAACTGCTCGTCGCTCGCCGCGACGGCCGCCTTGGCCGCGCACAGCCCTTCGAGGACCATGCGGCACTCGGTGATCGCGACCGCTTCCTCCACGGTCACCACCCGCACCCGCGAGCCCCGGTTGCGGATCCGCTCGACCAGGCCCTGGGCCTCCAGATCGATCAGCGCCGCGCGGATGCTGGCCCGTGTCACACCGAACTGCTCGGCGAGCTCGTTCTCCACCAGCCGCTGGGCCGGTGCCATCTCGCCGTGCAGAATCGCCTGCCGCAGCCGCGCGAGCGCATGCTGTTTGGCCTGCTCTCCGCTGCTCGGACCGGCTTGGTTCGGCATTGCGCCCTCCCTGAGTGAGTGCCTATCGAACCTAAATCTAGCGAGACAAGATTGTCAACAATTTTGTTGGTCATATCGCCGTGCGAGGGCCGGCCCGCGTGTCCCGGCCGCGCGTGCCGGGCCAGGCCGCCGCCGGAAGCGACGAAGTGTCCCCCGACCAGGGCCGATCCCCTACACCCTGTCGGCCTTCCGGCGCCGTCCACCCCGGCTAGGGTCGCGGCATGACGCACAGTTTCGTTCTGCATGTCCCCGACGCCGACCTCGTGCCCGAGCCGCTCGAACCGGAGCAGATCGTCTCCGGGACGCCCGAGGTGACCGGCAAGGTGGTCTGGGAGTCGGCGGACGGCCGGCAGGTCCGCGGGATCTGGCAGATCACGCCCGGGGTCGTCACCGACACCGAGGCGGACGAGCTGTTCGTGGTGATCAGCGGCTCGGCGACCATCGAGGTCGAGGGCGGTCCGACCCTGCGCGTCGGCCCGGGCGACCTGGCGGTGCTGCGCGAGGGCGACCGCACGACGTGGACGGTGCACGAGACGCTGCGGAAGGCCTACGCGATCAACCTGTGAGGCCTGCCGGGGAGTTCAGCCGGCCGTCGGGTGCGGCGGCATGTTGTACGGGGTCACCACCTGGATCGCCGACGGAAGCGTCGGTCCGGCGGGCGGCAGGGCGCCGTGGGCCCGCATCACCAGGTGGCAGGCCTCCCGCAGGTCCTGGCGCAGATCGTGGTGGAGCACGGCGGACAGGCGGTGCTCGCGCAGCAGGCGGGTGTTGTCCTGGTCGAGGTCGTGGGCGATGAACACCGCGCACTCGCGGCCGAGGTCGGCGAAGGCCCGCAGGGTGGCGATGTTGCCGCCGCCGATCGAGTAGACGGCGCGGATCTCCGGGTCGCGCTCCAGGGCGGCCCGCACGAGGTCGTACTGCGTCGCGTCCAGGCCCTGTCCCTCGGCGATCTCCACCAGGACCCGCCGGGGGTGACGGGCGCGCATGGCGCCGCGGAAGCCCATCTCGCGTTCCTCCTCGTTGCGGAAGAAACCGCTGCTGAGGCTGGTGAGCACATTGCCGGGCCGGTCGCCGAGCCACTGGCCCATCAGGTACGCGGCCGTCGCGCCCGCCGCCCGGTTGTCGCTGCCCACGTAGCCGAGCCGGGCGCTGGCGGGCAGGTCGGTGACCAGGGTGACCACCGGGATGCCCGCCGCCACCAGCCGGCCGACCGCCGCGGTGACCTCGGGGACGTCCGGGGCCTTGAGGATCACGCCCTGCGAGCCGCGCCGCGCGATCCGGTCGAGGACGGCGACCTGCTCCCGCACCGGACCGGTCTCGCGGAAGTGGAAGCGGGAACGCACCACGGCCGGGTGGAGGGACGGCAGTTCGGCCTCCAGGGCGGCCCGCACGGCGGTGCTGAACCGCTCGGGCGCCTGCATCACGATGTCGAGCATGAAGGTGCGGCCCACCAGGCGGACCTGGGTGCGCTGCCGGTCGAGGTCGGCGATGGCCCGGCGCACCTCCCCCGCGGTGCTCTCCCGCACCCCGCCGCGGCCGTTGAGCACCCGGTCGACGGTGGCCTCGCTCAGCCCGGCCTGACGTGCTATCTCGCGGATCGGGAAGGGGTGTCCCATGCGCAGGCTCCTCGGGAAGGTCCTTGAGGGGTTTTTGATGGCTCGCCGCTGGTTGTTCGAGGCGTTTGTCATGACAAGAATGACAGGGCGCGACGGCCCTCGTGACCGAGTCGGCCGACAACCGAAAGGACGACGATGTCCGCCACTTCCGTACACCGCCGTGCCTGGCTGTCCGAACAGGACTGCGACCTCGGCCGGTTCCGCGCGCTCGTCGAGCGCGCGACCGACCCCGCCGGCTATCCGCACGCCTCGGCGGTGGACCGGGGCGTCCTCGTCTACGACGCCGACCGGCTGCGCGGGGCCCGGGACCGGCTCGCCCTGCGGGTCGAGCTGGTCCGCGCCCTGGACGAGGGCCCCGGCATCGTGGTGTTCCGGGGCGCCTTCCCCGACACCGCCGTGGTCGACCGGGCCGGCGCCGTCTTCCGCGCCCTGATCGCCGAGCAGCGCGCCTCGGGCGCGGGCGGCGGGGACCACTTCGCCAGGCCGGGCGCCAACGACCGGGTGTGGAACGCCCTGGAGAAGGCGGCGCTGCACGACCCGGAGACGTTCGCCGACTACTACGCCAACGACGTCCTGGCGCTGGTCTCCGAGGCCTGGCTGGGCCCCGGCTACCAGGTCACCTCGCAGATCAACGTGGTCAACCCGGGCGGCGCGGCCCAGACCGTGCACCGCGACTACCACCTGGGATTCCTGGCCAACGATGTCGCCGCCGCCTACCCGGCGCACGTCCACCGGCTCTCCCCGGCGCTGACCCTCCAGGGCGCGGTCGCGCACTGCGACATGCCCGTGGAGTCCGGTCCGACGATGTACCTGCCGTACTCGCAGCGGTACGAGCCGGGATACCTCGCCTGGCGACTGCCCGCGTTCCAGGCGTACTTCGAGGACCACCACGTGCAACTGCCGCTGTCCAAGGGGGACGCCGTCTTCTTCAACCCCGCGCTCTTCCACGCCGCCGGGACCAACCGGTCGGCGGACATCCGGCGCATGGCCAACCTGCTCCAGGTCTCCTCCGCGTTCGGGCGCGCGATGGAGACCGTCGACCGGGAGGCCGTCGCGGGCGCCGTCTTCCCCGTGCTGCTCAAGCGCAAGGCGGAGGGCGCCGACGCCGCGTGGCTGGACCGCGTCGTCGCCGCGAGCGCCGAGGGCTACCCGTTCCCCACCAACCTCGACAGCGATCCGCCCCTCGACGGTCTGGCCCCGCCCTCGCAGGCGGACCTCGTACGGCGGGCGGTGCGCGAGGAGTGGACACCGGACGCGCTGCGTACGGAACTGAGGGCCGCCGCCGAGCGGCGTGAGAGCTGAGGACGGTCATGGGACTTCTCGACGGATCCGCGGACGGCCTGCTCCACGGCAGGGTCGTCCTCGTCAACGGCGGCAGCCAGGGCGTGGGGGCCGCGATCGCGCGGGCCGCCGTCCGCGAGGGCGCCGTCGTCGCCGTGACCGGGCGGCGGGCCGGGCCGGGCAGAGGCCCTGGTGGCGGAGCTGACGGCCGCCGGGGGCACGGCGATGTACGTCCGGGCCGACCTGGCCGACGCCGAACAGGCCAAGGGGTCGGTGGCACGGGTGGTCTCCGCGTACGGGCGGATCGACTGCCTGGTGAACTCCGCGGGGCTGACCTCGCGCGGGACGCTCCTCGACACCACGCCCGAGTTGTTCGACGCGCACATCGCGGTGAACCTCAAGGGACCGTTCTTCGCGATGCAGGCTGCGGCGGCCGACATGGTGGCGCGCGGGGCGCCCGGCACGGTCGTCAACATCATCACGTCCTCGGCGCACGGCGGGCAGCCGTTCCTGGCGCCGTACGTCGCCGCCAAGGCCGGTCTGGTAGGCCTGACCCTCCCCACGCTCGCCTTCGCTCCCGCGGGGGCGCCCCCATCGCCGCACACGCCCACCGCCACGACCGGGTGCGGATCAACGGCCTGAACATCGGCTGGACCGCGACCGAGGGCGAGGACGCCCCCCAGCGCGCCTTCCACGGCGCCGGCGACGACTGGCGCGAGCGGGCCACGGAGCGGCTGCCGATGGGCAGGCTCGGGCAGCCGGACGAGATCGCCGACTTCGTGGTCCTGCTGCTGTCCGAGCGGTCCGGGGTGGTCACCGGTTCGGTGATCGACTGGGACCAGAACATGCTCGGCGGACTGGACTGAGCTGGACTGGACTCGACCGGACCGAACCGAACCGACGTACTGCCGCACCACCGCGCACCACCCACGCACCACCCACGCACCACCCACGCACCAAAGGAGCATCAGCCCCCATGCGCATCGGAATCCTCGGCCTCGGCCGGATCGGCGCCTTCCACGCCGAGACCCTCTCCGGACTCGACGCGGTCGAGTCGCTCGTCGTCGCCGACCCGTTCACGGACGCCGCGAAGGCCGCCGCCGAGCGGTTCGGGGCCGAGGTGGCCGACTCGCCCGAGGCGGTGCTCGCCGCCGGGGTGGACGGTGTTGTCGTGGCCGCGGCGACCGACGCCCACCCGGCGCTGATCCTCGCCGCCGTCGACGCCGGGATCCCCGTCTTCTGCGAGAAGCCGGTGGCCCGCACCATGGCGGAGGGCGTCGAGGTCCTCAAGGCCGTCCAGGACGGCGACGTGCCCGTGCAGATCGGCTACAACCGCCGCTTCGACGCCGGTTTCGCCGCGGCCCGCGCCGCCGTGCGGGGCGGCGAGCTCGGCAGGCTGCACACCGTACGCTCGACCACCCTCGACCCGGCGCCGCCGCCGGCCGCGTACATCGCCGCCTCCGGCGGGATCTTCCGGGACTGCTCGGTGCACGACTTCGACATCATCCGCTGGGTGACCGGGCGGGAGGTGACCGAGGTGTACGCCGTCGGCGGCAACCGGGGCGCCGGCTACATCAGGGAGGCGGGCGACGCCGACACCACCGGGGCCGTGCTCACGCTGGACGACGGAACGATCGCCGTGGTCTCCAACAGCCGCCACAACGCCCGCGGTTACGACGTCCGCATGGAGCTGCACGGCTTCGAGGACTCGATCGCCGTCGGCCTGGACGACAAGCTGCCGGTGCGCTCCGTCGAACCCGGGGTGACCTTCCCCGCCGGCACCCCGCACGACTTCTTCATGGACCGCTTCGCCGCCGCCTACCGCGCCGAACTCACCGCGTTCACCGAGGTCGTGGCCGGCCGGCTGCCCTCCCCGTGCACGGTCGCGGACGCCCTGGAGGCCGGCTGGATCGCCGAGGCGTGCACCCTGTCCCTCCACGAACACCGTCCGGTACGTATCGAGGAGGTACGAACCGTCTGACCCAGCGGGCCTCGACGCGACCCCGGGGCTACGGGACCTCGGGGCTACGGGCCCGTGCTCGTCAGGGCCGCGCGTTCCCGGGCCGCGCGCACGGCCGCCGCGAGGGTGCTGATGTCGTAGGCGCCGTGGTGGCGGCGGCCGTTGACGAAGAAGGTCGGGGTGCCGGAGACGGCGCTGAGATCGGCCGACTCCACGTCGTCGGCCACCCGCTGCGCGCCCGCCCGCGCCCGCAGGTCCCGGCGGAAGCGGTCCACGTCGAGGCCGACCTGTCCGGCGTAGCGCAGGAGGTCCTTGGGGCTCAGGTCGCCCTGGTGGCTGATCAGGACGTCGTGCATCCGCCAGAAGCGGCCCTGGCGGGCGGCGGCCTCCGCGGCCTCGGCGGCGAGCTGCGCGTTCGGGTGGACGTCGGTCAGCGGCAGGTGCCGCCAGACATAGCGCACGTCGTCGCCGAAGTCGGTGAGCAGCTCCCGCACGACCGGCTCGGCGAGTCCGCAGTACGGGCACTCGTAGTCGCCGTACTCGACCAGCGTCACCGGGGCGTCGAGCGGCCCGCGGACGTGGTCGCGCTCGGGGTCGACGGGCTCACCGAGGTCGACGATGACCCGGCCGCGGCCCAGCAGCGCGCGGGCCCGGCTGCGCGGGGGCAGCAGGGAGAGGGCCCCGGTCACCAGCCAGGTGACGGCGAAGGAGCACAGGACGGTCGCCAGAATGCCGATCTTCGCCTCCTCCAACCGGGTCCCCCGGAAGGCGAGGGTGGCGATCAGCAGGGACACGGTGAAGCCCACCCCGGCCAGACCGCCGCCGGCGGCGATGGCGCCCCAGCCGATCGGCGGGCGCAGCCGGCCGCGGCTGAGCCGTACGGCGAGCCAGGTGGAGCCGGCGACGCCGATCGGCTTGCCGAGGACGTAGCCGAGCAGGATACCGAGGGTGACGGGTGAGGTGAAGGCGTCCGCGAGCCGGGCCGCGCCGAGCGGGAGACCGGCGTTGGCCAGCGCGAACAGCGGCACGATCAGATAGCTGGTCCAGGGGTGGAGCATGCGCTGGAGCCGCTCGTTGGGCGACAGCGCGGTGGCCAGGCCCCGGCGCAGGGTGCGTTCCAGCTCGGGTGTGGGCTGCTCGCGGAAGCGGCGGAAGAGCCGGCTGGCGCGTTCCAGGGCGTGCCGCCGGGCGGGGTGGGCGTAGGTGAGCAGGCCCATGACCAGCCCGCTGACCACCGGATCGACGCCGGAGCGCAGCAGCGCGCCCCACAGGACCAGGGCGACCAGCGCGTACACGGCGGAGATCCGTACGTCGGCCAGCCGCATCGCGATCAGCAGGGCGAGGACACCGAAGGCGGTGAGCAGGGCGGGCACGTAGAGGGTGCCGCTGTAGGCGAAGGCGATGACGGCGAGGGCGAGGAAGTCGTCGGCGACCGTGACGCCGAGCATGAAGACGCGCAGGCCGCCGGGGAGCCGGGAGCCGAAGACGGCGAGGATGCCGAGCGCGAACGCCGTGTCGGTGGACATGGCCGCGCCCCATCCCCGGGCGGTGACGTGGCCCGCGTTGAGGGCCAGGTAGATCGCCACGGGTACGGCCATGCCGCTGATCCCGGCGATCGCCGAGAGGGCGAGCCGTCTGCGCTCTCTCAGCTCCCCGATGTCGAACTCCCGGCGGGCCTCCAGGCCGACGACGAAGAAGAACAGCGCCATCAGCCCGCTGTTGATCCACTCCCGCAGTCCCAGGGAGACCCCGGTCGAGCCGACCATGAGGGACACGTGGGTGCGCCAGAACGACTCGTACGTGCCGGGTGCGGCGTTGGCCCACACCAGGGCCGCGACGGCGGCGGCGAGCAGTACCGCGGCGCTGCCGGTCTCGGTGCGCAGGAAGGCGCGCAGCGGGCCGTGCGCGCCGGCGCCGCAGGCGGTCTGCCCGCTCATGGGCGGTGGCGCCGTCGGTGTGGTCGGGTCCCGGGACACGTCGTCAGTTCCTGGAGTGGCCGGTCACCGGGCGGCCGCCCGGGGCGGCAGGTCGAAGACGTGCCCGGGGGTGACGATCTTCGTGATCGCCCGGCCGAGCAGGGCGCTGGGCTCGGTCCCCGTCTCGTCGATGTCGCTGTTGAGCAGGACGACGAGGGTCGTGCGCGCCGTGGGGAGGTGGACGGTGAGGGACTCGTAGCCCGGCAGGGAGCCGTTGTGGCCGATCCAGCCGCGCACGTCGAAGATGCCGAGACCGTATCCGGCGCCGGGGAACGAGGTCGGCTGTGTGGCGAGCCGCTGCTTCTGGGAGGCGGGGCTGATGAGCCTGGTGCCGTCGGGCAGGACGCCCGTGGCGACGGTGCGCGCCCAGACGCGCAGGTCGTCGAGGTTGGAGACCATCGCCCCGGCCGCCCAGGCCCAGGAGGGGTTCCAGTCGGCCGCGTCCCGCACCTCGCCGTTCGCGGTCTGGTTCGTGTAGCCCTGCGCGTGCGGGCGCGGGAAGCGCGCCCCGGCCGGGAAGAAGGTCTGGTCGAGTCCGGCCGGGCGCAGTACGTGGGTGGAGATGTAGTCCGCGAGCGGCCGGCCGCCGGCCTTTTCGACGACGAGGCCGAGCAGGACGAAGTTGGTGTTGCTGTAGTCGAACCTCCGGCCCGGCGGGAAGAGCGGGGGGTGTCTGAAGGCGTAAAAGAGCAGTTGCTGCGGGGTGACGTCCCGGCACGGATCGGAGGTCAGCGCCTTGCGGAAGTCCGCGTCCGCCGTGTAGTCGAACAGTCCGCTACGCATCCCGGCGAGCTGCCGCAGGGTGATCCTGTTCCCGTTCGGCACGCCGGTGACGTATTTGCCGACGGGGTCGTCCAGGCGCACCTTGTGCCGGTCCACGAGGTGCAGCAGCGCGGTCGCGGTGAAGGTCTTGGTCTCGCTGCCGATCCGCATGTACAGGTCGGGCGACATCTTCCGTCCGGTGCTCTTGTCGGCGACGCCGAAGGACTTGACGTACTCGCCCTGGTCCGGTGTCCACAGCCCCACGGTCACCCCGGGCACCCCCGCCTGCCGCATGACGCCCAGCACGGCCCGGTCGAGCTGCCGGACCACGTCGGGGCTCAGTCCGCGCACTCCGGTCGGTGACATGCCCGCGGGCGCGGTGGCCGTGACGGCGCCGGGGCGGGCGGCGGGACCGGCGGAGGCGGTCCCGCCGGCGAGCGGCACCACGAGGACTCCGACGGCGGTCGCGGTGACGACAGCCCGTCGCAGTCGTGGACACGCGTGGGTCATGCGCCGGCTCCAAGCGCCTGGGAACGAGCCGGCGGCCGTCCCGGACGAGCGGGGGGACGAGGGACACCGCCCTGCCTTCCACGGCGACCCACGCCGCCCCTCAGCTTAAAGGCGTCGCCACGGCCCCGCCTGTCGACCCCGCGGCACCCCCACGGCGCAGCCCTTCGGCAACGCGGCGAGGCGCGACCCCCGGGTCACGGGGCGCGACGCCGCCTGCCAGTGCTGCGACCGGAAAGGTTCACCGGCTCGCGACGCCCGGCACGGCACCGCCCTACGGTCACGAGGCAAGGCAGGACCCGCCGTCGTGGGTTACGCGCCGCGCCAGACGTTGGCGAAGGCCGCGTCCTCGATGGCTCGGCGCTGGCGGACGGCCTCCAGTTCCATCACGGCGTCGTGGACGGCGGCGAGGACGGTGAGGACGGCGTCGTCGGTGATGCCCGGCTCCGCCGCGGTCATCTCGTCACGGATGCCGACGGCCGCCGCGAGCGTGAGCAGCACCGGCTCGTCGGCCGCCCAGCGGTAGGACGCGCGGCGCCGTGCCCCGGTGTCGCTGAGGACCGTGCGGCCGCCACGGAAGGGCAGCCAGCGGCTGCGTTCCCAGGTGACCTGGCCCTCCCGTTCCAGAGTGGTCAGATAGGCCCTGGCCAGGCCGCGCCCGCGCCGCCAGAGCCAGTCCTCCAGGGTCTCGTACGGCACCTGGCGCACCAGCGACGAGGCGGCCTCCGCCAGCAGCGGGTCACCCACCTCCGGAAGGAGCCGCGGCACGATCCGGTCGCCGTCCAGCTCCAGCAGCTCGGCCCGCAGCAGGTCGTACGCCTCGGCGCCGGCCAGCGCCAGGGAGAGGTCCCCGCGCTCGGGCGGCCGGCTGGGTTCCACGTCCAGGGCGACGATCATCAGGTCACGCGCTGTGCTCATTACGCTCCCCGTCGAGGAGGTGCCCGCCCCCGCGCCACCGGCACGCAGAACGCGACGTTCCGTGCTTCCCGTACGCGCCGACTGTAGCGCGGCGCGCGAGGCGTACGGCGGGTGTCATCCGTACAGTGACGGGCGTTCGGGCAGCTCCACCGCCACCCGGCCGCCCCCGGTCAGGGAGCGGACGCCCGCCGCGCAGACCGCTGCGGCGGCGAAGCCGTCCCAGACGCCGGGGCCGGTGGGCGTGCCGTCGCGGACGGAGTCGACCCAGGTCTGCACCTCGCGGTCGTAGGCGTCCTCGAAGCGTTCGAGGTAGTCCTGGGCGATGGTGCCGCCCCAGCGGCCGTCCGCCTGGGTGACCATGGCGTGGCCGTCGCCGATGTGCGCCGTGCCGCGCTCGCAGACGGCCTCGGCCCGCACCTGGTAGCCGAAGCCGCAGTTGACGAAGACCTCCACGTCGGCGATGGCACCGCCGTCCGTTTCGAGGACGACGAACTGCGGGTCCTGGAGGCCACCGGCGTCGCGGGACGGGGCGGGGCGCAGGACCGTCACCGCGGTGATCTCCTGGCCGAGCAGCCAGCGGGTCGCGTCCACCTCGTGCGCGAGCGAGTCGCTGACGAGCAGGTCGCTGGTCCAGCCGGGCGGGGAGGCCACGTTGCGGTGGCGCTGGTGCAGCAGCAGCGGGCGGCCCAGCCGGCCGGTCCGCAGGAGCTGTTCGAGCCGGAGGTACTCGGCGTCGTAGCGCCGCATGAAGCCCACCTGGACGCGCCGCCGGCCGAGCCGCAGCTCGGCTTCGAGTACGCGCAGGGCGGAGGCCGGGTCGGGGGTGAGGGGCTTCTCGCACAGGACGGGCAGGTCGTGGGCGAGGGCGGCGAGCAGGGCCGCCTCGTGGGCCGGGCCGGGCGACGCCACGAGCACCGCGTCGACGTCGGTGGCGGCCAGCGCGGCGGCCGGGTCGGTGTACGCGGCGCAGTCGCCGGCGCGGGCCGCGACGGCCTCGGCGCGTTCCGCGTCGGCGTCCACGACGGCGCTCACCCTGGCGCCGCTGACGACCTCCTGGATCCGGCGCACATGGTCGGCGCCCATGCGGCCCACGCCGATGACGGCGACGTTCAGAGTCGCCGACCCCTGTGATCGGGCCATCGTGGTACTCCTCCTCGGCGTCCGGACGCCGTCCTTTCCAGGGCCTGGTGCCTGTCCCGGCGGGGTCAGGCGCCGCAGGACCGCAGGAACCGGCGTGTGCGCACCGCGATGGGCAGCGGCCTGTCCGGCTCGCACGGGTACATGTCCTGCTCGACGATCGCGAAGAGATCCACGCCGAGTCCCTGCGCGGCCGTCAGGACCGGTTCGAGGGCCGGTACTCCGGCCGGCGGCTCGCACATCACGCCCCGCTGGACCGCCGGCCCGAACGGCACCTCGTTCGCCACCACCTCGGCGAGGATCTCCGGGTCGACCTGCTTGAGGTGCAGGTAGCCGATGCGCTCGCCGTAGGTCTCGATGAGCTTGACGCTGTCGCCGCCGCAGTAGGCGTAGTGCCCGGTGTCCAGGCAGAGGTTGACGAGACCGGAGTCGGTGGAGTCGAGGAAGCGCTCGACGTGGGCCTCGGTGTCGATGTGGGTGTCGGCGTGCGGGTGGACGACGATGTCGAGGCCGTACGTCTCCCTGACCTGGCGGCCGAGCCGTTCCATGCCCCGGGTCAGGTGCGTCCACTGCTCGCCGGTCAGCTCCGGCGGCTCCAGGATCTCGGCGGTCTTGTCGTCGCGCCAGAAGGAGGGGATGACGACGAGGTGGCGTGCGCCGGTGGCCTGGGTGAGTCCGGCGACCTGGCTGACGTGTTCCCAGGTGGAGTCCCACACCGACGGACCGCGGTGCAGGCCGGTGAAGACGGTGCCCGCCGAGACCTTCAGGCCGCGCTCGGCCACCTCGTCGTTGAGCCGGGCCGGGTCGGTCGGCAGATACCCGTAGGGGCCGAGTTCGATCCAGGAGTAGCCGGCCTCGGCCACCTCGTCGAGGAAGCGTTCCCAGGGGACCTGCGCGGGGTCGTCGGGGAACCAGACACCCCAGGAGTCGGGGGCGGAGCCGACCCGGATGCGGTCCAGCACGGGGGCCATGTCATCAGTTCCCTTCGGTGGGTTCCGGTGCGGACGCGCTGGGCGCGGCGAGGGCCTCCGCCTCCGGGAGCTCCTCGGTGTCGACACCGCGGACCTGCGACAGTTCGTGCTTGAGGGCGGCGAGTTCGGTGCCGCCCGCCATGTGGTGGGTCAGTTGGTCGAGGCCGACCTCGCTACGGCCCGCGCTGAGTTCGAGGGTGCCCAGGCGCAGCACGCTGAAGTGGTCGCCGACCATGTAGGCGTGGTGGGGGTTGTGGGTGATGAAGATGACGCCGAGGCCGCGGTCGCGGGCGGCGGCGATGTACTTCAGCACGACACCGGACTGCTTGACGCCGAGGGCGGCGGTGGGCTCGTCCAGGATGAGGACGCGGGCCCCGAAGTGGACGGCGCGGGCGATGGCGACGCACTGGCGCTGGCCGCCGGAGAGCGTGCCGATGGGCTGTTCCAGGTCGTCCAGGACGATGCCCATGTTGCGCAGTTCCTCGTCCGCGGTCCGCTTCATCCGGGCGATGTCGAGGCGGCGTACGGGCCAGGGGCCCCGGGTCAGCTCGGAACCCAGGAAGAAGTTCCGCCACACGGGCATGAGCGGGACGGTCGCCAGGTCCTGGTAGACGGTGGCGATGCCCCGGGCGAGGGCGTCGCGCGGGCTGGAGAAGCGCACCGGCGCCCCGTCGACGAGGAACTCGCCCTCGGTGTGCTGGTGCAGCCCGGAGATGATCTTGATGAGGGTGGACTTGCCGGCGCCGTTGTCGCCGAGCACGCACGTGACGCGTCCGGGGTGGACGGCGAGGTCGACGCCGTGCAGGGCGCGGATGTTGCCGTAGGACTTGCCGGCGCCGCGCAGTTCGACGACGGGCCCGTCGTGCGCGGGCGGGGTGTCGGGGAGGACGGCTCCGTGGGCCGCCGCCTTGTCGCTGGTCATGTCGGTCACCTCCGGGTCGCCGTGCGCCGGACCCACAGATTGATGAGGACGGCGCCGAGCAGCATCACGCCGAGGAAGGCCTTGAACCAGTCGGGGTTCCAGCCCGCGTAGACGATGCCCTGGTTCACCATGCCGAACATGAAGGCGCCGAAGACGGGGCCGATGGCGGAACCGTAGCCGCCGGTGAGCAGGCAGCCGCCGATCACGGCGGCGGCGATGTAGATGAGCTCCTGGCCGACGCCCTCGCCGGACTGCACGGTGTTGAACGAGAACAGCTGGTGCATGCCCGCGAACCAGGCGCCGAAGCCGACCAGCATGAACAGGGTGATCTTGGTGAAGGTGACGGGCACGCCGACCGCGCGGGCGCTGTCCTTGTTGCCGCCGACCGCGAAGATCCAGTTGCCGTACTTGGTGCGCAGCAGGACCCAGGTGGCCAGTGCGGCGAAGACCAGCCACCACACCACGGTGATCTTCACCTGGACGCCGCCGACGTCGAAGGACGAGGCGAAGACGGCCCTGGCCTGTTCGAAGCCGTCCATGTCGCTGATGTCGTCGGTGGCCACGTTGCCGGTGACCAGTTTGGTGACGGCGAGGTTGACGCCCTGGAGGATCAGGAAGGTGCCGAGGGTGACCAGGAAGCTCGGCAGGCCGGTCTTCACCAGCAGCCAGCCGTTGAAGGCGCCGACGCCCAGGGACACCGCCAGGGCGACGATGACCCCCGCCCACACGTTCATGGTGAGCTGGTAGCTGAGCATGCTCGCGGTGAGCGCCGAGGTGATCACGGCGACACCGGAGGAGAGGTCGAACTCCCCGCCGATCATCAGCAGCGCCACCGGCAGGGCCATGATGCCGATGGTCGACGACTGGTAGAGGACCGTCGCCATGGAGCCGCCCTGGCGGACGGAGGGCGCGGCGACGAGGAAGAACACGAGCACGGCCACGGCGCCGAGGAAGACCCCGACCTCCGGGCGGGCCAGCAGCCGCAGCGCCAGCGGGCGCCGTACGGTGCGGCCGTCGGTCGGCCGGGAGCCGGGAGCCGGCGGTGCGCCCACCGCCGGCGCGGCCTGTGGGGACATGTCGCTCACCGGGTGCCCTTCGCGGCGAACCCCGCGATCTGCTCCACGTTGGACTTGTCGACGAAGGCCGGTCCGGTGAGCACCGGCTGCTCACCGCCGCCGCTGTAGTTGCCGTTGTTCTTGAACAGCCACAGGCCGTCCACGGCCAGGTAGCCCTGGAGGTAGGGCTGCTGGTCGACGGCGAACTCGATGTCGCCCTTCTTGACGGAGCCGGCCAGCTCCTTGTTGAGGTCGAAGGTGGCGACCTTGGCCTTGCTGCCCGCGTCGCCCACCGACTGCACCGCGGTCATCGCGACCGGGGCGCCGAGGGTGACGACGTGGTCGACGGAGCCGCTCTGCTTGAGCTTGGCGGTGATGGTGGACTTCACCGACGGCATGTCCGCGCCGTTGACGTAGAGGTTCTCGATGGAGCCCTGGAAGGTCTTCTTCACGCCGTCGCAGCGCTGGGTCAGGCCGACGTTGCCCTGCTCGTGGATCACGCAGACGGCCTTCTTGGCGCCGACCTCGTTCAGCTTCTTGCCGAAGGCCTCGCCCGCCACCGACTCGTCCTGGCCGAAGAACTCCAGCAGGTTGAGCTTCTTCCAGTCGTTCAGGCCGGAGTTGAGTCCGACCACGGGTATGCCGGCCTGCTCGGCCTTGGCCAGCACGCCCCGCATCGCGTCCGGCTTGGCGAGGGTGACGGCGATGCCGTCGACCTTCTGGTCGATCGCGTTCTGGACGAGGTTGGCCTGGCTGCCGGCGCTGGGGTCGGCGGAGTAGACGAGCTTGATGTTGTCCTTGGCGGCGGCCGCCTCCGCGCCCTTGCGGACGATGTCCCAGAAGGTGTCGCCGGGCGCCTGGTGGGTGACCAGCGCGACCGTCATCCGGGGCGTGTTGGCCTTGCCCGCGGCGCCGCTGCCGCCGTCACCGCCGTCCTCGGCCTTCTTTCCGCCCGAGCTGCTGGAGCAGCCGGCGAGGGCCAGGGCCGCCGCAGCGGTCACGGCCACAAGGGGGGCGACTCCGCGGAAGCGGCGAGAAGAGCGGTCCATCTTTCCTGCACCTCACTGTGGCTGGGGAAAAGCTCGGGTCGAACTCCTGGAACTCGTGGAAACCCGGGGGAAGTCCGACGTTGGTCCCGGATCCAATCCCCTGGCGGGCCCGCTGTCAATACTTTGTCAAGACATCTGTTCTACGACCTAGTCCGAATGTAAGAACAAAGCCTTGACAGTGCCGCCCTCCGGGTCCTACATCTGGGAGGGCGGCAGGCCAGGGGGATCCACGTCCCCGTCACAAGGTCCCTTGGGATCCGCACCCCAGCCCAGCTCGAGGAGCGTCGCGCATGGCAGAGCCCGTTGAGTCCGCTGAGTCCGCCCAGTCCTTCGACCTGATCACCATGGGACGCATCGGAGTCGATCTCTACCCCCTGCAGTCCGGCGTACCCCTGGCGCGCGTGGAGACCTTCGGCAAGTTCCTCGGCGGTTCCGCGGCCAACGTGGCCGTCGCCGCGGCCCGGCTCGGCCGCTCCAGCGCGGTGATCACCCGCACCGGGGACGACCCGTTCGGCGCGTATCTGCACGAGGCGCTGAAGGGCTTCGGCGTCGACGACCGCTGGGTCACTCCGGTCGCCGCGTACCCGACCCCGGTGACCTTCTGCGAGATCTTCCCGCCGGACGACTTCCCGCTGTACTTCTACCGCCGACCCAAGGCCCCCGACCTGGAGATCCACACCGGCGAACTGGACCTCGCGGCCATCCGCGCGGCCCGGATCTTCTGGATCACCGGCACCGGTCTGAGCCAGGAGCCGAGCCGTTCCGCCACGCTCGCCGCCCTGGCCGCGCGCGACAAGGCGGGCACCACCGTCTTCGACCTCGACTGGCGCCCGGCTCTCTGGAATGACACGGTCCGGCCGGATCCCGTCCAGGCCCGCCGGTACTACGCCGAGGCACTGCGGCACGCCACCGTGGCGGTCGGCAACGTCGACGAGTGCGAGATCGCCACCGGCGTGCGCGAACCGGAGGCGTGCGCCGAGGCGCTGCTGGCGGCCGGTGTGGAACTGGCCGTCGTCAAGCAGGGCCCCAAGGGCGTCCTCGCGGTGCACCGGGACGGCAGCCGGGCCGAGGTCCCGCCGGTACCCGTCGAGGTCGTCAACGGCCTCGGCGCGGGCGACGCGTTCGGCGGCTCGCTCTGCCACGGCCTGCTGTCCGGCTGGGACCTGACGACGACCGTGCGGCACGCCAACGCGGCCGGCGCCCTCGTCGCCTCCCGCCTCGCCTGCTCCTCCGCGATGCCCACCCGCGCGGAGGTCGACGACTTCCTCGCGCGAGCCACTGCCTGATCGGAGCCCCCTCTTGAGCCTCAGCATCCCCGACCTGACCGCGGTCCGCGCCCGGCACCCCGAGGCCGTCGCGGAGGCCGCCGCGCGCCGGGTGCGCCGCCCGCTGATCGGCGACAGCGGCCGGCTGATGATCGTGGCCGCCGACCATCCCGCGCGCGGCGCGCTCGGCGTCGGCGGCCGTGGACTCGCCATGGCCAACCGGGCCGAACTGCTCGAACGCCTGTGCGTCGCGTTGTCGCGGCCCGGCGTCGACGGGGTACTCGCCACCGCCGACGTCCTGGAGGACCTGCTGCTGCTCGGGGTGCTCGACGGCAAGGTCGTCATGGGCTCGATGAACCGCGGCGGCCTGTCCGGCGCCTCCTTCGAGATGGACGACCGCTTCACCGGGCACCGCCCCCGCGACATCGCCCGGCTCCGCTTCGACGCGGGCAAGCTGCTGCTGCGCATCGACTACGACGACCCCGGCTCACTGGCCACCATGGAGTCCACCGCCCGGGCCGTCGACGACATGGCGGAGCTGCGCCTGCCCGTCTTCGTCGAGCCGTTCATCGCGCGCCGCTCCGGCGGCAGGGTCGCCAACGACCTGTCCGCCGAGGCCGTCACCCGCTCCATCGCCATAGCGTCCGGCCTGGGCGGCACCTCCGCCTACACCTGGCTGAAACTTCCCGTCACCGAGGACCCGGACGACATGGCCGAGGTCCTGCGGACGTCCACGCTCCCGGCCGTACTGCTCGGCGGCGAGATCGGCGACGACCAGGAGGGCGCCTACGAACGCTGGCGCAAGGCGCTCAGGCTCCCCACCGTGCAGGGCATGGTCGTCGGCCGGTCGCTGCTGTACCCGGCCACGGGCAGTGTGGAGGACGCGGTCGACACGGCCGTGAGCCTGCTGTGACCGGTCCCCTCCGCAGCGGTCCCGCCCCTGCTCGTCCATGAATCCGCCGCGCTCCAGCCGCGACAAGGAGGCATTTCGTGACCAGCCCGCACCACCTCCCCGCCCGGAAGGCCGCAGGTGGGCCCTACGTGGTGGACGTGAGCCCGGAGTCCGCCGGCTGGGGCCACTCCGGTCTGCGCGTCCTGGAGCTGTCGCCGGGCGGCTCGCACACCTTCGACACCGGCGACAGCGAGTGGATCGTGCTGCCGCTGGCGGGCGGCTGCACGGTCGTGGCCGACTGCGACCTCGGCAGTGACACGTTCCGACTCACCGGCCGCGACAGCGTGTTCAGCGGCGTGAGCGACTTCGCGTACGTACCGCGCGACGCCCGCGCGACCGTCTCGTCCACCGGCGGCGGACGGTTCGCGCTCACCGGCGCCCGCTGCACCCGGCGCCTGCCCGCCCGCTACGGTCCGGCCTCCGGCGTACCGGTGGAGCTGCGCGGCACCGGCACCTGCTCCCGCCAGGTCAACAACTTCGGCGCGGCAGGCGTCTTCGAGTGCGACAGGCTGATCGCCGTGGAGGTGATCACCCCCGGCGGCAACTGGTCCTCCTTCCCGCCGCACAAGCACGACGAGCACCGGCCGGGCGAGGAATCGGTCCTGGAGGAGATCTACTACTTCGAGTTCGCCGCCCACGACGGCACTCCCGGCCTCGGCTACCAACGGGTCTCCCCGTCCGGTCCCGGCCGGGAGACGGACGTGCTGGCCGAGGTGCGCGGCGGCGACGTGGTCCTGATCCCGGACGGCTGGCACGGGCCGTCGATGGCCGTGCCCGGCCACCACATGTACTACCTCAACGTCATGGCAGGCCCGGACGACGAGCGCGCCTGGCTGATCTGCGACCACCCCGACCACGCGTGGATCCGCGGCACCTGGCCCGAGCAGCCCGTCGACCCCCGCCTGCCCCTGTACACCGCCCCTTCCCCGTGAGGTCACGATGAGCCACTCCACGATCCGCCTCACCGCGGCCCAGGCGCTGGTGCGGTTCCTCGCCGCCCAGTACACCGAGCGGGACGGCGTACGGCACCGGCTGATCGCCGGCACCTGGGGCATCTTCGGCCACGGCAACGTGGCCGGCCTCGGACAGGCCCTGATGGAGGCCGGCGAGGACGTCATGCCGTATCACCAGGGCCGCAACGAGCAGGCCATGGTGCACGCGGCGGTCGGGTACGCCCGGCAACGCGGCCGGCTCTCCACCCAGGCGGTCACGACGTCCATCGGCCCCGGCGCCACCAACCTCGTCACGGGTGCGGCCCTGGCCACGGTCAACCGTCTCCCGGTGCTCCTGCTCCCCGGCGACTACTTCGCCTCGCACTCCGCCGACCCGCTGCTCCAGCAGCTGGAGCACCCCGTCGAGGCGGACGTGTCGGTCAACGACACCCTGCGCCCGGTCTCCCGCTGGTTCGACCGGATCACCCGGCCCGAGGCCCTGATCCCCTCCGCCCTGAACGCCATGCGGGTGCTCACCGACCCGGCCGAGACCGGCGCGGTCACCCTCGCTCTGCCGCAGGACGTACAGGCGGAGGCCTTCGACTGGCCCGAGGAGTTCTTCGCCGAGCGGGTGTGGCGGGTACGGCGTCCCGCCCCCGACCCGGCCGAACTCGCCGACGCCGTACGGGCCGTGCGAGCCGCCCGGCGTCCGCTGGTCGTCGCGGGCGGCGGCGTCCACCACAGCGGGGCCGAGGACGCGCTGAAGGCGTTCGCCGACGCCACCGGCATCCCGGTCGCCTCCACCCAGGCGGGCAAGGGCTCGCTGCGCCACGACCACCCGGCCGACCTCGGCGGCATCGGCCACACCGGCACGGCCGTCAGTGACGACCTGGCCCGCGCCGCGGACCTGGTCATCGGCGTCGGCACCCGCTACACCGACTTCACCACGGCCTCCGGCACGCTCTTCCAGAACCCGGAGGTCCGTTTCGTCAACCTCAACGTGACCGCGTTCGACGCCCACAAGCTGGCGGCCACCACCCTCGTCTGCGACGCGCGCACCGGGCTCACGGCGCTCACCGAGGCACTGGCCGGCCACCGGGTGGACGCCGCGTACGAGGCCGCGTACCACGCCGGCAAGGAGCGCTGGGAACGGGTGGTCGAGGCGGCGTTCGGCGCCGGCGACGACAGCGTCGTACCCACCCAGAGCCAGGTGCTGGGCGCCCTGGACACGGTCGTGGGCGACGACGACGTGGTGATCAACGCGGCCGGCTCCCTCCCGGGCGACCTGCACAAACTGTGGCGGGCCCGCTCCCCGCGCCAGTACCACCTGGAGTACGGCTACTCCTGCATGGGCTACGAGATCCCGGCCGCGATCGGCGTGCAGCAGGCCGCGCCGGACACGCCGGTGTGGGCGCTGGTCGGCGACGGCACCTATCTGATGATGCCGACCGAGATCGTCACCGCCGTCCAGGAGGGCCTGCCCGTCAACGTGGTGCTGGTGCAGAACCACGGGTACGCCTCCATCGGCGGACTGTCGGAGTCGGTGGGCGCCGAGCGCTACGGCACCGCCTACCGCTACCGCGCCGCCGACGGCTCCTTCACCGGCGCTCCCCTTCCGGTGGACCTCGCCGCCAACGCCGCCAGCCTCGGCATGGAGGTGCTGCGCGCCAAGACGGTCGGCGAACTGCGCGCGGCACTCGCCGCGGCCCGTGCCTCCGACCGCCCGACGTGCGTCCACGTCGAGACCGACGTCGAGCGTGCCGCCCCGGCCGCTCCCCCGGCCGAGGCCTGGTGGGACGTGCCGGTGGCCGAGGTGGCCGCGCGCGAGCCCGCCGTCCGGGCCCGCGCGCGCTACGAGCGCGAGGCGGCCGCCCGCCGCCGTCATCTGTGACCGCGCTCGGCCGGTGCCGTACGCGCACGTGTCCCACCAGACCCGACCCGAAGGAGGTGACGCCGTGGCGACGACCGGTGACCGGTCACGTCCCGGGACCGTCTGCGCGCTCGATTCCCTGGACTTCGCCCTGGACCGGGGCAGTCCGGTGCCGCTGTACCACCAGTTCGCCCAGCAACTTGAGGCCGCGATCGAACGCGGACTGCTCACCCCGGGGAACCTCCTCGGCAACGAGATCGACCTGTCCGCCCGCCTGGGCCTGTCCCGCCCCACGGTCCGCCAGGCCATCCAGTCCCTGGTCGACAAGGGCCTGCTGGTGCGGCGGCGCGGGGTGGGCACCCAGGTGGTGCACAGCCGGGTCAGACGCCCCCTGGAGCTGAGCAGCCTCTACGACGACCTGGAGACGGCCGGGCAGGCCCCCAGCACGCTCGTACTGCGCAACGAGCGGGTGCCCGCGACCGCCGAGGTGGCCGCCGCCCTCGGGCTCGCGGAGGGCGCCGAGGTGACGGCGCTGGAACGGCTGCGGTTCACGCACGGCCGGCCGGTGGCGTACCTGTGCAACCACCTGCCGGCGGCCCTGCTCGAACCGGCCACCGCCCGGCTGGAGACGACGGGCCTGTACCGTGTGATGCGCTCGGCGGGCATCACCCTGCACAGCGCCCGCCAGACCATCGGCGCCCGCACGGCCACCACCGAGGAGGCCCCCCTCCTCGACGAACACCAGGGCGCCGCCCTCCTCACCATGCACCGCACGGCCTACGACGACACGGGCAGAGCGGTCGAATACGCCCACCACGTCTACCGCGCGTCCCGCTACACCTTCGACTTCGAGCTGCTGGCGCGGCCCTGAGCGAGCGATGGCCACCGAGGCGCACTCGTCGTCTACAGTGCGGTAGACAGTCCACGAGGTTGCAGTCGGCCATGGCGCGTGCCGGGCCGACCGCGGCAGGAGCGCACCGGAGATCGGAGGAGCATGCGCCGGAAGATCCTGGTCGTCGAAGACGACCACGCCCTGCGCGACGTCCTCCGCCGCAGCCTGTCCGACGAGGACTTCGACCCCGTCTGCGCCGCCGACGGCGCGACCGCCCTGCGCCTGGTCTCGGCGGACGTCTCGGCCGCCGTCCTCGACATCGGGCTGCCCGACGCCGACGGCCGGGACGTGTGCCAGGCGATGCGCGCCAACGGGTTCCGCGCCCCCATCGTCTTCCTCACCGCACGGCACCAGCTCACCGACCGGCTGGCCGGGTTCTCCGCCGGAGGCGACGACTACCTGCCCAAGCCGTTCCACCTCGCCGAGCTCGTCGCACGGCTGCGAGCGGCCCTGAAACGTGCCGGGCCGTCGACCTCCGTGACGGCCGGAGAGCTGGTCCTGGACCCGGTCGAGCACAGCGTGACCGTGCGTGGCGTCCACGCCGCCATGTCCCCGACCGAGTTCCGACTGCTCGCCGCGCTCGTCGCCGCGGACGGAAGCATCGTCCGCCGCCGTGATCTGGTCCGGGCGGCCTGGCCGGAAGGGGCGCAGGTCAGCGACAACACCCTGGACCAGTACCTGACCCGGTTGCGCCGCAAGCTGCGGACGGCCGGCAGCGGCCTGACCGTCGGCACGGCCCGCGGAATCGGGCACCGGCTGTCATGAAACGGCTTCCACGCCGTCCGGCTCCGCGCACGCTGCGCGGCCGGCTCTCGCTCGTGGCCCTGACCACCGCCGCGCTTCTGATGACCGTCCTGACCGTGGCCTTCAACGTGGTGACGGACCGGCATCTGGAACACCAGGCGGACCAGGAGCTGCGGTCCCGGGCGGCCGCCGTCGCCACGACCGTCGACACCAGTGGCCCGCGGATACGCGTCGTGGAATCCGCCAACGACGAGCTGCTCGACGCGAACGTGTGGATCTACGCCGGAACCCGGCTGCTCGAATGGCCGCCCTCCACCACGGCCCACAGCCCCCTGGCCAGAGCCGCCGTACGACTGGCGGCCGCGGGTGGACGCGCCTGCACGACCGTCCCGGTCCAGAACCAGCTGGACGTCCGGCTGTGCTCCCAGCCCGTATCCGGCCACCACGCCGCCGCCACCGTGGTCACCGCTCTGAACCTCGCCCCCTACCAGAGTTCCGCCGACACCCTGCTCCTGGCATCACTGGCCCTGGACGCCGTCATGCTCGCGTGCACCTACGGGCTGACACGCCTGGCCGTCGGCAGGGCGCTGCGCCCGGTGCGCACGATGACCGACCAGGCCACTCAGCGGAGCGCCGTCGCCTCCGACGAGCGCTTCGGCGTCGCGGAGCAGCCCGCCGAACTCGCCCGACTCGGTGCCTCGCTGGACGCGCTGCTGGACCGTATCCGCGCGGTGCTGCGCCATGAACGGCAGCTGACCGCGGAGCTGTCCCACGAGCTCCGCACCCCGCTCAGCCGCATCATCATGGAGCTGGACTGGTGGCGGTCCCGGCCGCGCTCCGCCGCCGAGACCCGGGCCACTCACGAGGTGATCGACGAGGCGGCCCAGTCCATGCGCACCATTTGCGACACCCTTCTGCACGAGGCCCGGGAGAACGCCGTGGCCCCCTCGGCGGTGCCGGGCACCGCCGAGGTCGTGCCTGTTCTGCGCTGCCTGGTCCAGGACCTCGGAACCGGGCCGGGAGTGAGGGCCTTCGTGGAAGCGACCGACCCGGACCTGAAGGCGGGGACCGCACCGGCCCTGCTCGAGCGGATCGTCAGTCCGCTGCTGGCCAACGCCGCTCGGTACGCGCACTCCCGCGTGACCGTCTCGGCGCGTCGCGAACAGGCAGCCGTACGCATCGACGTCACCGACGACGGCCCCGGCGTGCCCTCGGCCTTCGCGTCCCAGCTCTTCCAGCCCGGACGGCGCGCCGACCGTGCCGACGGACACGACGGCGCCGGACTGGGACTGCCGCTCGCCCGGCGCCTTGCCCGTGCCGTCGGCGGTGAGGTGTCCCACGACCCCGAGCACACGCCCGGGGCACGGTTCACCGTCAGCCTGCCGGCCGGCTGATCCCGCCCCCGGAGACTCCGGCGGCCGGCTCCGGCTGCTCGACCACGTCCCTGCGCGTCGCCGACAGGTACACCACCAGACCGAGGATGACCATCAGGAACAGCGCACTGGTCACGACGGTGCCCAGTCCGAGACCGCCGTCCGCGCTCGGCTGGGAGAGATAGTCCCCGATCGAGGCACCCAGTGGACGGGTCAGGATGTAGGCGATCCAGAAACTCCACACGGCGTTCAGGCCGAGCGCGAAGTGGGCGACGGCGACCGCGGCGATCGCCAGGGCGAACAGGGCGGCGGAGAGCCAGTAGCCGAGATCCATCCGCTCCGAGACGAGGTCGCCGGCGGCGGTGCCCAGGGCGAAGGTGAAGAGCACGGCCAGCCAGTAGAAGGCCTCACGGCTCCCGGTGTCGATGTGGTGGATGGACAGGGTCCGCTCACGCCGGTACCAGACGGCGAACACGACCGCCAGGGCGACGGCGAACACCGTGGTGCTCGTCTCCAGCGGAACTCCCATGTTGTCGGTGAGGTTGTCGCTGATCAACGTGCCGACGACACTGATCAGGGCCACCGCGAGCCAGTACACGCCGGCGCGATAGGCACGGGTGCGGAACTGCACCACCAGCACTACGGCCAGCAGGCCGCTCATCAGGACCGACACCCCGGTCAGGCCGAGACCGGCCTTCTCGTTCAGCAGGTCCGCCGCGGTCTCACCGACCGTCGTGCACAGCACCTTGATGATCCAGAAGTAGACGGTGACTTCGGGCACCTTGTTCCAGCGCGGGCGACGGCCGGGGGCGGCCGCCGGCGTCGCGGTGGTTTCGGAGGCTTCGTAGGTCATGGGGCCAAACCGTGCCACCGCTTCCCTGAACGCTTCCTTTACGCGCTGGGCCGGGGCGCCTCCCGGCACGCCGTGCGCGTCCGCCCTACTGGTTCCAGCTCTCGTCGTACGGGTCCTCCGGGGCCGGGACCGGCTTGGCGTCGACGACGTCGATGAACGGAATGATCCCGCCGCCGACCGGGTCCTTGGTCCGCTTGCCGGTGTAGGTGCCGGTGACCTGGAGCCAGGAGTCGGGTCGCAGGACGGGCGGCAGCTCGCCGGACAGGCCGATCTTGACCGGCTGGGCGTCGGCGGCACAGCAGTTGAGGGCCATGCGGACCAGATAGGGCGTGCCGCCGCGGTCGAGGGCGACGAACCCCGTGATCTCGACCTTCCGGTCGCCGAGGGTGCGTCCGTGCCCGTACGCGGCGCGTTCCGCGTAGTCCACCAGGGTGAGCTTGAGCGGATCGCCCGGCGGCAGGGCCGGATAGGCCAGGGGCGGCTGGAGGGCCGTTCCGGTGCGCATGGCGTCGTAGGAGCCGAGTGCGGGCGGGGCGGCCAGGATGAGGGCGAACAGGGGCAGTACGAGGAGCCAGGAGACCCGGGGCTCGCGGTGGCGGTCGCCGTCCCGGTGTCCGTCGCTCTCCTGCTGTCCTTCGTGCGTCTCCTCCGTGTGCCGCTGCCGGCCGGTGGTGGCCGGCCGGCGCAGTTCGTACCAGGCGGTGGCGGCGGCCGTGGCGATCAGGACGGCTCCGGCCGCGAGCAGCAGGGGCTGCAGCCCGGCTTTGACGTAGCGCAGGTAGAGGCTGGTGGTGGCGGTGTGCACCATCGCCCCGCCGATCAGGAACAGGAGGGCCGCCTGTGCCTGGCGGCTCACAGGAGCACCGCCCCGACCAGGACCGACACCAGGACGGCCAGTACGAAGGTGGCGGGAGCGAACCGCAGCGCGAAGGAGCGGCCGAAGGTGCCGGCCTGCATCGCGAACAGCTTCAGGTCGATCATCGGGCCGACCACGAGGAACGCCAGCCGGGCGGTGAGCGAGAACTGGGACAGCGACGCGGCGACGAACGCGTCCGCCTCCGAGCAGATCGACAGCAGCATCGCGAGGACCGAGAGCGCGAGGACGGCGACGGCCGGGTGGCCTGCCGCCGTCCGTAGCCAGCTCTCCGGTGCCACGGCCTTGAGCGTGGCCGCGGCCATGGCGCCGACGGCCAGGAACCCGCCGGCGTGCATCACGTCATGCCGTACGGAGCCCCAGAACGCCGCGCCTTTGCTCCTGCCCTCGTACGAGGCGCGGACCGGTGGCCGCAGCCAGTCGGCGCGGCCGAGACGCTGCCACAGCCAGCCCATCGCGCACGCCACGAGCAGGCTCGCCACGAAGCGGCCGAGGACCATCTCCGGGTTCCGCGGGAACGCGACGGCCGTGGCGGTCAGCACGATCGGGTTGATCGCGGGAGCGGACAGCAGGAAGGCCAGCGCCGCGGCGGGCGTGACCCCCCGGCGCACCAGCGCTCCGGCGACCGGCACCGAGGCGCATTCGCAACCGGGCAGGACCGCCCCGGCCACTCCGGCGACCGGCACCGCGAGGGTGGGCCGCTTCGGCAGCGCGCGGGCGAAGAACGACGGGGGGACGAACACCACGAGAGCCGCCGACAGCAGCACGCCGAGGACCAGGAAGGGAAGTGCCTGGACGACCACCGCGAGGAAGATGGTCATCCAGCTCTGCATCACCGGCGTGGCCAGCGCCCCGCGGATCGGGCCCTGCCCGACGACGAGCAGGAGCAGCAGCAGGGTCAGTCCCAGCGAGGAGTTGAGATTCCAGCCCTGAGGGGTCTCCTCGTCACTGCGGCCGTCGGCCGGGGCCGGAGGTGCTTTTACGGTCGTCACGGGCGAGGTTCCTCCGGGAGGTCGGGCGGCGCGGGTGGGTCCCCTCCCCTCCCCTACGTCGTGCCGCCTGCGGTGTCTCACCGCGGACCCGGGACTTTGCCGCTGTGTGACCCTTCCCCTACTGCTTCGGGGTGGCTTGGTGGGCGAGGAGCTTCCACGTGCCGTCCACCCGGGTCCACACTCCGAGCGAGCGATTGGCCAATTTCCTGCGTATTCCTCCCGCAGTCATTTCGATGTGGATTTCGCTGATGACCACCGCGGTACCACCGGCCACTTTCACACTCTCGATCACATGGTGGATTCGGTGGTACACGTAATGGTTGCTCTCGCACTTCTCGACAAACGAATCGAGCGTATCGAGGCTTCCGCTGGAGTGGGTGTAGGAGAGATCCGGGTGAGCGAGATCGGCGAAGCCGTCGATGTCGTGTTCCGCGATGCTGTCGAAACGGCGCCTCTCCAGATCACGGATGGTGTGCGCGTCGGTTGCAGTCACGTTCTTCCTCCGCATCGGGCCCGGCGTTGCGCCACATGCCGGTCTGCGTTGCCAGTGTGCAGGTGCGGCCGGCGGGAGTCGCGCCCATTTCGGACTAGTCAGATCTGCGGAGCACCCATCCCTCCAAACAGGCAGAAAAGACGAAGTCGTCAACCTTTCCCCCTCTCTACGATCCCGTAGCAGTAATGTGCTGGCTCTCGAAGGGAATCACCGGTGCTGAAGCGAGTCCTGCTTTCCGAGACCGATCTGCCCGACCGCTGGTACAACATCCTTCCCGATCTGCCCGCTCCCCTGCCGGGCCCGCTCAATCCGGTGACGATGGCACCGCTCCAGCCGGAGGATCTGGTCGACCTGCTCCCCCGGAAGGTGATCGAGCACGAGTTCACCCAGGACCGCTGGGTGGAGATCCCGGAGCGGGTGCGGGACGTCTACAAGATCTGGCGGCCTTCCCCGCTGGTCCGTGCGGAACGCCTGGAGCGCGCGCTCGACACACCGGCGCACATCTACTTCAAGTTCGAGGGCGTGTCCCCGTCGGGCTCCCACAAGCCGAACACCGCCGTCGTCCAGGCGTACTACGCCGCCGAGGAGGGCGTCCGCCGGCTGACCACGGAGACCGGGGCGGGCCAGTGGGGCTCCGCGCTGTCGTTCGCAGGTGCGCTGTTCGGGCTCGAAGTGAACGTCTACATGGTCCGCGCCTCCTTCGAGCAGAAGCCCTACCGCAAGTCGCTGATGCAGAGCTGGGGAGCCCAGGTCTATGCCTCTCCCACGCAGCGGACCGAAGCCGGGCGCCAGATCCTGGCCAAGGACCCGGACTCGCCCGGCAGCATCGGCATCGCCATCAGCGAGGCCGTCGCGGACGCGCTGAGCCGGGACGACACCAAGTTCGCGCTGGGCTCCATCATGAACAACGTGCTGCTGCACCAGACCGTGATCGGTCTGGAGGCGAAGAAGCAGATGGAGATCATGGGCGAGTACCCGGACGTGGTGATCGGCTGCGTCGGCGGCGGCTCCAACTACGCCGGGCTCGCCTACCCGTTCCTGCAGGACCGGCTCACCGGCGAACGCCCCGGGACCCGCTTCGTCGCTGCCGAGCCCGATGCCTGCCCGACCCTCACCCGGGGAAAGCTGGCGTACGACTACCCGGACACCACCGGCCTGACCCCGCCGCTGTACATGCACACCCTCGGGCACGACTTCATCCCCGGCTCGATCCACGCCGGCGGTCTGCGCTACCACGGTGACGCGCCCAGCCTGTGCCTGCTGAAGGAGCACGGTCTGGTCGAGGCCCGCGCCTTCCCGCAGACCGAGGTGTTCGACGCGGCGGTGCAGTTCGCGCGGAGCGAGGGCTTCGTCATCGCCCCCGAGTCGTCGCACGGGCTGAAGGCGGCGCTCGTCGAGGCGCTGGCCGCCCGTGAGGCGGGGGAGGAACGGGTCGTGCTGTTCAACATCTCCGGGCACGGCAACTTCGACCTGGCCGCCTTCGACTCCTTCTTGGCCGGGACGATGGAGAACCCGATGGTCACGGACGATCAGATCGCGGCGAGCCTGAGCGAACTCCCGTCGCCCGCCGCCTCGGCGTGAGGGGTGGTGACGACGCGCCCCGAGCTGCGGGGCACCTTCGGCGCGGTGTCCTCGACGCACTGGCTGGCCTCGGCGGCGGGCATGGCGACCCTGGACGCCGGCGGCAACGCCTTCGACGCCGCCGCCGCGACCGGCTTCGTCCTGCAGGTGGTCGAACCCCATCTGAACGGGCCCGGTGGTGATGTGCCGATCCTCTTCTTCGACGCCCCCGCGGGCCGCGCCCGGGTCATCTGCGGGCAGGGGCCGATGCCGCAGGCCGCGACGCCGGCAGCCTTCCGGGCCCTGGATCTGCCCCGGATCCCCGGCTCGGGACTGCTCCCGGCCACTGTGCCCGGGGCGTTCGGAGCCTGGCTGAGGCTGCTGGAAGAGCACGGCACGATGCGCCTCGGGCAGATCCTCCAGTACGCCATCGGCTACGCGGCGGACGGCTACCCGGTCCTGCCGAAGGCCGCCGAGGCCATCGGCGTCCTGACTGAGTTGTTCCGCGACGAGTGGGCGGAGTCCGGCCGCACGTACCTGGTGGACGGAGCGGCGCCCCGTCCCCGTTCCCGGCTGCGCAACCCGGCCCTGGCCGAGACCTTCCGGCGGATCCTCAAGGAGGCCGAGGCCGCGGGAGCCGACCGTGAGCAGCAGATACGCGCCGCTCACCGGGCCTTCTACGGCGGTTTCGTCGCCGAGGCCATCGACGCGCACCTGCGCACCGACATGCTGGATGCGACCGGACGCCGTCACCGGGGGCTGCTCACCGGCGACGACATGGCCCGCTGGGAGCCGCGTACGGAGGCCACGGCGAGCCGCGGCTACCGGGGCCTGGAAGTGCACAAGCCGGGCCCCTGGTCGCAGGGCCCGGTCTTCCTCCAGCAACTTGCGCTGCTGGAGGGATTCGACCTCGCGGCGATGGGACTGGACAGCGCCGACCACCTGCACACCGTGATCGAGTGCGCCAAGCTGGCGTACGCGGACAGGGAGGCCTGGTACGGAGACCCCGACTTCACGGACGTACCACTGGCCGCGCTGCTGTCCGACGGCTACGCCGCCGACCGCCGCCGACTGGTCGGCGAGTACGCCTCCGACACGCTGCGGCCCGGCACCCCGATGGTCCGACCACCGCGGATCCCACCGCTGGATCTGGCCGATCCGCCCGTCGGACCGTATTGGCAGGGGCAGTTGTACGACGGACTGCCCACGGTGGTCCCCCCGGTGGTGGCGGCGACCGAGGCGCGCGGCGACACCTGCTGTCTGACGGTCACCGACCGGCACGGCAACATGGTGGCCGCCACGCCCAGCGGCGGCTGGCTGAAGAGTTCCCCGGTGGTCCCCGGGCTCGGCTTCCCCCTGGGCACCCGGGGCCAGATGGCCTGGCTGGAGGAGGGCCACCCCAACTCCCTGGCACCGGGGAAGCGGCCCCGTACGACGCTGAGCCCCACCCTCGTCCTGGAGGAGGGCCGTGCGCGGCTCGCCTTCGGCACCCCGGGCGGAGACCAACAGGACCAGTGGACGCTGGGCTTCTTCCTGGCCCACGCCGATTTCGGACTCGACCTGCAACGCGCCACCGAGACGCTCGCCTTCCACTCCGAGCACGTCCCGTCCTCGTTCACGCCCCGCACGCACAGGCCGCTCGCCGTAAAGATCGAGAGCCGCTGCTCCGACACTGTCGCCTCGAACCTCGACCGTCGCGGGCACGTTCTCGTGTCCGTCCCGGACTGGTCACTGGGCAAGGTGTGCGCCGTGGGCATCGAACCGGGCGACGGCCTGCTGCTCGCCGCCGCCTCACCGCGCGGCGAGCAGGCCTATGCGGTCGCCCGATGAACCACCGGAAAGGATTCCCGAACCCGTGTCCCTCCCCGTGGACGAAACCATCCCGCCCGGCCGCGCCCCGCAGGTCGGACTGCACCACCTGGCGGTCGAGACGGCCGACCTGGACAACTGTGTCGCGTGGTACACCGAGTTCTTCGGCGGCGACGCCGCCTGGACCCTCGACACCTTCTCCGACCTGACCCGAGACCGCCTGCCCGGCATCACCCGGCTGACCGAGGTGGTGGCCGCCGGCACCCGGTTCCACGTATTCACCCGCTCGGCCCCCTATTCCCACCCGCATCCGGACACGCTCCAGTTCCAGCACGTGTGCATGACCGCCGCGACCGCCGAGGAGCTACGGCAGTGGCGGGACCGCTGGCAGCGGCTGTTCGCCTCCGGACGCTATGTCTTCGCCCGCCCCGAACCCCCGACGGAGATCGTCGTGGACTCCGACGGAGTGAGCAGCTTCTACGCCTACGACGTCAACGGGCTGGAGTACGAGTTCACCCACATACCGGCGGAGGCCGAGGGACGGTGAGCGCGCTGGACGGCAACTCGACCACCGGTCTGCTGGAAGCCGGCGTCGCCGAGTTCGGCGGCCGCGCCTACGGGCTCGAACCCCTGGTGCTGCCGCCCGCCCCGGTGCCCAGCAGCGGCGACGACCACCTGACGCGACGGTACGCGGAGCTCCTCGGCATGGGGCCCGGCACGGGTACCGAGCCCCCAGGTGCCCTGGGCGCCGCGGACTCCGCGGAGCAGTTGTTCTGGTTCCGGTGGATCACTGGTCACCAACTCAGCTTCATGCTCTGGCAGGAACTGGCGCGGCGGGCGGACGAGGCCGCGATCCCGGCGCCGCCGGACGAGGTGGCCGCGGCGGCCCGCCTGGTGCGCGGCTACTCGGCCATGCTGCTGTACACGGCGTCGTGCACCCGGGACGTCTACCACCGGATCATCAGGCCGAGCATGGCACTGCACCACCCGGCGTTCAGCGGAGCCTGGGCACGTGACTACGGCCCCGTACGGGGCCTGTTGCGCGGTCGGCTGCCCGCCGCCTGGGACGGCCGCGCCGACGCCCTGCTGGAGGAGTGCACGCTCAACGAGGTCGTGCACGAGGGTATCGCCGCGAAGCTGGTGCCCGACGCCCCCTCGTTGCTCCAGTCGGCGGCGGGCAACGGCCGCCCCCTGCCGCGCGATGTCCGGGCGGTCCTGTTCGACACGTACTTCCTCACTCTCCGGGCACCTTGCTCGCCCGCGGAGGTCGCCGCGCAACTCCTGCGCCGGGTACGGGTGGTGCGGGACGACTTGACGGTCAACGGCTTGTATCCGGCGACTACAACCAGCCGGGCCGAGAGGCCGGACGCGCTGCGGACCCCACGTGTCGAGGAGATCGAACGCGCTGTTCCACAGCTCCTCGGCAGCATCGCCCGGGACTCCGTACGGCGTTCCTCCTCGGAGTACCCCGGCCCTGTCCCGGCCCCCTCTCCGCCCCCCACCCGCGCTTTCGAGCACCCGTTGGAAGGAAGCGGCTCCCATGGCGCATGACGTGATCGTGGTCGGCGGCGGCATAGCGGGCTGTGCCGCCGCCGAGCGACTGGCCGGCCAGGGGCTGAGCGTACTGCTCCTGGAGCGCGGCGCACTGGCCGGCGGTGCCACCGGCCGCAACCAGGGCGGTCTGCTGCCGAGCCCGTTGCCCGCCTGCGCCGGCCTTTTCGCCGAGGCGGTCGGCTACTACGAGCGGAGCGAGCGGGAGAGCGAAGTACCCTTCCGGTTCCGTCCGCATGGCTATCTACTGGTCGCCGCGGACGCGGACGGCATGGACCGGGCCCGCAACCACGGTCACGCGCTGTCCCGGGCCGGGTTCCCGGCCCACGAGGTCGACCCGCGTGAACTGCGTGAACTGGAACCCGGCCTGGCCCCCGACCTGGCGGGCGCGGTGGTGGTCGAGGGGGCGTACGCCCTGCACCCGGTGCTGGCGGCCGCGGCGCTGGCCGGGCGGGCCGTCCGGGCGGGCGCCGAGATCCGCACGCACACCCCGGTCCGGGGGCTGACGACGGAGGGCGACCGGGTCACCGGTGTGGTGACGGACGGCGGGCCGCTGGCGGCGGGGGCAGTGGTGCTCGCGGCGGGGCCGTGGTCGCGGAGCCTGGCCCAGCAGGCCGGAAGCGATGTGCCGGTCTTCGGGGCGCGTGGCTGGCTGGTGCGCACGGCACCGGTCACGGGTGCGGTGTTCCGCCATACGCTCATGCAGTCCACCTGGCACGGTCCGGCCGGTCTCAAGCGCAACGGACCACCCCTGCTGGCCGACATCGCCGCTCCCGCGCCGGCGACGGACCCCCAGGTCGTCTTCTCGCTGCAGCCGTTGCCGAGCGGGGAGGTCGTGCTCGGTTCCAGCAGCGGCCCGGCGCTGCAACTCGACGACGTACGGAACGGCGAGGAGGCGGTGGCGCTGATCGCGGCAGCGGCTGCCCGGCATGCCCCGGTACTGGCCAAGACACCGGTGCGCGCGGCGTGGTCAGGGGTACGCCCGATGTCCCCCGACGGTCTGCCCGTCGTGGGCCCGGCGCCCGGTGCTCGGGGGCTGTGGCTGCTCACCGGGTTCGGCATAGACGGTATGCCGTTGGCACCGGGCACGGCCCGGCTGCTGGCGGAACACCTGGTGTCCGGCCACCACGCGGCGGACGCCGAGCCGTTCGCCCCGGAACGGTTCGACGAACGGGGGAACCGGGAGAGCTGACCGCGCGAGCACGCGAGAGGCGGTGTGGACCGGGAGTCCCGGTCCACACCGCCTCTCCTCGCGCGCCCACAAGCGGGCGGCCGGCTTCACCCGGCGGGGCGACAGGCCCGGATCACGAGGACAGTTCCTCAATCTTCGGGTTCACCAGCTCGACGAGTTGCGCGGCATCGATCCGTACGGTGCGGTCGGCGCGTCCGCTGCCGCAGTACACGATGCCCATGCGGGTCACCGACGCGTCGAAGACGATCACGACGCCCGGCAGGTCGCACACGGGGCTCGCTCCACCGGGTTCCATGCCCAGCAGGCTCAGCTCACCGGGTTCGGCCTGCCGGAGCTTGGCGCGGGACACGCCCGCCGCCCGGGCCAGCCGACCGTAGTTGACGCGTCCGGTGACGGGCAGGGCGGCGAGCACGAAGCCGCCGTCCGCGGTCCTGAACACCATGGTCTTCAGTAATTGCTCGGTGGCGAGGCCGAGTTTGGTCTCGGCGTCCTGTCGTCCCACGATCGGGACGTGGTCGAGGACGGTGAACGGTACTCCGGACTTGCGGAGCACCTCCTCGGGTGACAGGACACCGGTGGGCTCCGCGGGCTGCGACATCTCACTCCTCGTCGGATGCGTTCGGCCGAGAACGGCCGGCGTCCGTCACGCTACCGCTCGACGGCCACGCGGCGTACCGGCGCAACCCGTACAGCAGCGGGGCCCGTCCGGGTTCGGTGGCGACGCTGACCCGGAGCACCCGGCCGAAGACCACAGTGTGGTCCCCTATCCGCCGCACACCGTCGACCCGGCAGTCGCCCACGGCATGCGCGGCGTCCCGCAGGTGCGGGCCGGCCGCCGCGGTGTCGGGTAGATGCCAGGCCGTCCGCCGAAACCGGTCCGGGTCACCGGATGCGAACAGCTCCGCCACGTTCTGAGCGGAGTGGTGCAGCAGGTTGACGCTGAACGCCCTGGTGCATTCCAGCGCTTCCAGCGTGGGGCTGCCGCTGCGCAGACACACCAGGAGCGTCGGCGGGCTGAGGGAGACGCTGCACAGGGAGGAGCAGGTCATACCCCAGGGCCGACCGGCACCGTCCAAGGCCCCGAGTACCGCGACACCAGTGGGGAACAGGGACATCAGGGCTCGGAAGTCGCCCTGATCTGCGGTGGTTTCCTCAATGGCCGTGGTGGCCGCGTCAGGCCTCGTCATGGGACAGCTCCTCGGACGCGGGGTGAGGCGGGAAGTCGGTCTCGGTGCTTGTGCCGTGGCCGGTGGAGGGATACCGGTGGTCCACGGCCGACAACAGCGGGCCGGTGGCGGCCGTGGTCACCACCGCCATCAGCGCCAGGGCGAGAAAGAGCCCGGAAGAGAGGATCCCGGCCGACAGCCCGGCCTGCAGCACGGCGATCTCCGTCAGGCCACGGGTGTTCATCAGCACCCCGAAGCGCAGCGCCGTCCCGGTGGGCAGCCGCGCGGCACGTGCGCCGGCGTAGCCCCCGCCCAGTTTGGCGGCCGTGGCGAGCAACAGTACGAGGACGAGGGTCGCCCAGGAGAAGCCGTCCGCCCCGTCTGCGGACATCTGGAGGCCGGCCGTCACGAAGAACACCGGGACGAACAGCAGTCCGCACCGCTGCACGGTCCGTACGGTCCTGGTCCGCGGCCCCCATTCGCCGTCCTGGGGCACGGCGAGCCCGACCAGTACCGCACCGAAGATCGCTGTGAGCCCCGCCCGCTCCGTGGTCATGGCGGCCGCGACGGCGATCGCGCACAGCGCGATCGCGGCGGCGACCGGCCACCGGGCGCACAGCCTGCCAACGGCCGTCCTGCCGAGCAGCCACCGCAGGGTCAGGGCGGCCATCGCCCCGGCGATGATCACTGCGGCCGCGCGGACGAACCGTCCGCTGCCACTCGCGGCGGCGGCCAGTGCGGCGGTCAGGACCAGCCAGGTCAGGGCGTCGATGGTGACGGCGACGAGGAGAGACAGTCGGCCCTCGGTGGTGTCTGCGATGCCCCGGTCGGTGAGGATCCGCGCCAGCACCGGTACGGCAGTGACGGCGAACGCGGCGGCGAGCAGCAGCACCAGCGCCGCGGTGGGCGCCGTACCACGATCCCCCGGCTCGTCCCGCCACACCACCCAGCCGGAAACCAGCATTCCGGCGAGCAGCCCCGGCAGCAGTGAACCGGCGAGCAGCCAGCCGTACGAGCGCGGCGATACCTCGCTTCGGCGAGGCCGCGCGCTGTGCCCGACGCCTGTCAGGTACAGCGCGAGACCGGCCAGGCCGACGGTGTGCACATGGTCGGTCACCTCGGCGGGCAGAACCGTACCGACGAGGCCGGGGCCGGCCGCCGTGGTCAGGACGGGGACGACGATCAAACCGAGGGCGATCTCCCCGATGACGGGCGGCTGGCGTACCAGCGTCGCCGCCCGGCGGGCCGGCCGGGCCACGACGAGCACCACGGCCAGCACCGCCAGGGCGTGCAGGGCGAGCTCCATCAGCGCAGCCTCGAGAGGTACTCCACCTGGCTGGGCAGGGTGTCCACCAGCTTCTGCGCCTGTTCCCGGACGCGGGCCAGTTCCTGTCGGGCCGCGCGGGTGTCGACCAGGTCCAGTGCGGGCGGGTGGCGAAGCGGGATGCCGCCGAGGCCAAGGGCCATGCAGACGTAGCTGTAGGGCTCGAAGGCGTGGTAGTAGGGATAGGTGGTGTCGTTGTCGGGGAGTTTGCTCTGCCACTGCTCCAGGCGCGTCGCCATGGCGTCGGGTACCGCGCGCTTCTTGGCGTCGCGCCAGTAGTCGTTGTCCACTCGGGCGGCGCCCCGGTAGTGCAGGATCAGAAACTCCCGGACGCCCTCGATGGCCCTGGCCGTGCTGAGGTTGTACGTGTCGCGCAGCACCGGGTCCCGGTCCGTGCCGGGGAAGTACCTGACCAGTTGTTCGATCGCGTGCTGGATGAGGAAGATACCGGTCGACTGCAGTGGTTCGACGAAGCCGGCGGACAGCCCGATGCCCACACAGTTGTTGACCCAGGCCCGGTTGGAGCGGCCGATCCTCATCCGGATGTGGTTGGCCTCCAGGTCCGCGGCGGCGGGCCCGACGAAGTCGCGCAGGACCCGCTCGGCCTCCTCGGGCTCGCAGTAGTCGCCCGCGTAGACGTATCCGGTGCCGATCCTGTCGTACAACGGGATCGTCCAGATCCATCCGGCGTCCTGGGCGGTGGCGGTGGTGCACGGCCTGATGCCCTGCACGGCGGTGTCGACGGGGACCCGCAGCGCGACCGCACGGTCGTTGGGGAGGGCGTCCTGGAAGGAGATGAACGGCTCCTCCAGGGCGTCGCCGAGCAGCCGGCTGCGGAAGCCCGAGCAGTCGACGTAGATGTCGGCGGTCAGGTCTCCGTGCTCGCGGGTGCGCAGGCCGCCGATCCAGCCCTGCTCGTCGAGGTGTACGTCCACGACGTCGTCGATGATCCGGCGGACGCCCCGGTCGACGGCATAGCGGCACAGGAAGTCGGCGAGGAGGGAGGCGTCGAAGTGATACGCGTAGGGGAACTGGGTGTTCTGCTCGGCGAGCGTGGTCCTGTACAGCGGACGGCCGGGACTCTCGTCGAAGTCCTGCTCGAAGAGCCGGTGGTCCAGGTACCTGGGGGACGCCTTCGCGTCGCAGAGCCAGGGTATGAGGAAGCAGTCCCGGTCGAAGCGGTCCGTCTCACCGGCCTTCTGCCACCAGTCGGTGAGCGGCACGCCGTCCACGACGCGCATCCGTTCGAACGGGTGGTAGAAGTATGTGCCGGGCGCCCGCCAGTTCTCCAGCCGCACCGCCAATTTGTACGTGGCGTTGCATTCGGGCATCCAGTCGGCCTCGCTGAGACCGAGATAGTCGAAGAAGTGGCGGACCGTACTGAAGGTGGCCTCCCCCACCCCGATGGTGCCGATCCGCCGGGACTCCACCAGGGTGACGTCGACGCTGTCCGCGAAGGCCGCCCGCAGGTAGGAGGCGGTCATCCACCCAGCCGTTCCACCGCCCAGGATCACCACTCTCTGTGTCATGCCTGGTGACCCTAGGCGTGGTCGCGTGGCGTCGTCTTCGGCAGATCGGACGGACCACGGCTGCTCCCCGCGTCGAACGGACTAGGCCGAAGTGACCAGCCCCCTCCTTATGCACTTGCCAATGAAATGTGGCGAAAAAACACGCGCCCCGAGTCGCAGCCGTGAGACATGATGAGGTGCTGTTCGATTCTGTCCATCGCTGCAACTCGCGGCGCAGGGGGGCTCGTGAGCAAGGCTCGATCCGACCGGAATCCGACAGTGGAAGGCCTGGTCGACGGCGAGAAGCCGGGACCATTACGCGTTTTCCTCATCGACGACTCAAGCCTGGTGCATGCCGGGCTCGTCCATGTTCTGCGAGGCCATCCCGACCTCGTCCTCGTCGGCAGTGCCCGCGACAGCCCGACGGCACTCGAAGCCACTCTCGACTGCACGTTGGACGTGCTCGTGATCAACACGGCCTGTCGGTCCATCGACGTCGCGCACCTGATGCACCGGGCCGTCCAACACTCCGGTGCCGGAGTCTCGCGCATGCTGTTGCTGACCAACGACGCGAACGACCCCATCCGCACGGAGGCGGACAAACTGGGTGCCGGGGGCGTGGTGCTGGCCTGGGAGGAGCCTGACTTCCTGGTGTCCGCCATCAGGCTCGTCTCCGGGGGATATCGGATCAACGTAGCCGACCAGGGGGAGCCCGACCGCGCTCCGCCCCACAGGCAGCCCGTCCGCCGTTCGGCGCTGGACCTGCTCACTCTCCGCGAGCAGCAGGTCCTCAAGCTTCTGGCACGCGGTATGAAGAACGCCGAGATCGCCGGTGAACTGGTGGTCAGTGAGAGTACGGTCAAGACGCACGTACAGAACTTGCTGATCAAACTCGGCCTGCGGAACCGGGCCAGTGCGGTCGCGGTCGCGTACGAGTTGGGCATCACCGGCCGGCCGAGTGGGCGGGTCGACGTGGCCGAATGGGTGGGCTGAAGAGCCGTCCACACCGACCACGGCGGTCGCGTCGACCGCGCCGCCACCGGCCCCGACGACCGATGTCGTTCGACACTCCCTGGGGAACGCATGCGAATCCTGATTCTTGGCTTCTACCACGGCCTCGGACATGTGGTGCGATGTGCCCGGGTGGGCGCCGAACTCGCCGCTGCCGGGGGTGAGGTGCTGGTCGGTACGGCCGAACCCGCCCGGCAGATCGTCGCCGCGCGCGGGCTCGACTCCTTCGCGGTGAGCGAGTTACCTCCCTTTCCGCCCCGGCGGCCGGACGAGGAACCGCCGCCTCTGCCCCCCGACGGCCGGATCCGGCTCGCAGACCCCGACTACCTGCGGACAGCCCTGGCCGAAGAGCGGTCTGCCATAAGGGAGTTCGGGCCCGATCTGGTGATCGTCGACTTCCGTGTCACGGGCGCCGTCTCGGCGGCGCTGGAGGGCGTACCGGCCGCCTGGATGGTGAACACCGGCTTCTTCTCGATTCCTTTTCCGCAAGTTGTCCGGGATGTCGTACCGGAGCTGGAGAGACTCGGTGTGCCGCCGAAGACCGCGCGTCGATTCCTCGGCGACGTCCTGTACATCCCCGACTGGTCGCGGTTCGATCCGCTGTCGGGCATCGACTCCGCCGAATCCAGCGCGGCCCTGCGGGAGTTGAGCGAGATCCGGCACGTCGGTCCGGTACTGAAGGAGTCGCCCGCCCGGATGCCTTCCCGGGCCGAGGCCCGCAAGCGGCTGGGGGTGGAGGGGGACGCTCCCCTGGTGTACATCAGCCTCGGCGGTACGGCTCAGGGGTTCGCCACGCTCTGCGAAATCGCCCCTCGACTGGACCGGCTGCCTGCCCGTACGGTGCTGGTCACCGGCCCCAACATTCCCCTGGAACGGCTGCCGGACCAGACCGCTGACCTGGCCGTCGGTTACACGGAGGACAGCATGCTCTGGACCAGGGCGGCCGACCTCTTCGTCACCCACGCCGGACACACTTCCACCATGGAAGCACTCTGTCTGGGCACTCCGCTGCTGGCAGTCCCGGGCCATGCGGAACAGGAGTGGAACGCCTCGCGGGCGGTCGCGCTCGGCGCCGGCGAGATCCTTCCGGCACACGCCGTGGTCGACGATTTCCTGCCCACTGTGGAACGTCTGCTGTCCGACCGGTTCCTCGCCGACCGGGCACGAGACGTCGCCGCCGTACTCGGCGCCCACGACGGTGCCACCGCCATGGCCGCCCACGCCCTGGACTTCGCCGCTCTGGCCGCACTGGAGCGGGGGCCGAGGTGACGAGACCTTCATCCGCGAAGCCGTCCACGCCGCCGGAGAACGCGGCGGTGCCAAGGAGTTCCACGGTGCCGGAGCTGACCGTCGTCGTCATTGCCAGGGACGACACCGCCGCCGTGCGCCGACTTGTCGAGTCCCTCGGCCGCGGCCGGCAGGACACTGATGCACCGTACGAGGTCGTCGTCGTGGACGACGGATCCGCAGTCCCTCTGGCGCCGGGCGTCGACGACCTGTCCGACGACGTGCGGCTGCTCGTCGTGCGCCGGGACGGCACCGGCAACCGGGCGGCGGCAAGGTCGGCGGGGGCTGCGCGGGCCCGGGGCCGGTTCCTGGCCTTTCTCGACGCGGACCAGGAGGTGCCCGCCCATTGGGTTGCCGAGCACCTGCACTGGCAGCGCGCGCTCCCGGCCGCCGTGGTCGTCGGCCACCGACGGCACCGCGTGGAACCTGACTCACCGCTGTGGACACCCGAGGTGCGCACGCGTGTCACGGCCGAGTTCTCCGAGAACTACAGCCGCATCGCCGCTGCCTGGTACCTGCCCTTCAGCTGCAATCTGTCCGTCCCGGCGGCCGTGTACGACAAACTCGGCGGCTACAGCGACGAGTTCACCGGCTGGGGCTTCGAGGACCACGACTTCGGCTACCGGGCCTGGGCCGCCGGTGTGCCCACCGTCCACAATCCTCGCGCGTGGAGCTGGGACTTCCACCATGTCGTTCGCACCGATGCCGCCCGCATCGCCGAATGGGAGGCCAACCGCCGCACGTTCCTGGCCAGGCATCCCGAACCTCACGCCCGGGCCGCCGGCCTGATCGACAACTACCCCTCCGGCAGGCGTTCCTCTCCCGGCCAGGAGTGGCTTGACTCCTTCCGCCGCTTCGACGACGAACTCCGCCGGATCGACTCCCTGCCCGCCCTCGTGCCCCCCATACGCACCCTGACCGTACTCTCACCGGCCGACGCCGAGCACGTACGACGACTGCTGCAGGACGGGGAACCACTGCGGATCGTCGACGGACTGCGTGACTCCGGCCTCGCCCTGGAGATCCACCGCGACGCCCTCACCCACATCGAGTACCGCACCGTGACCGCCTGACAGCACCGCATCCGCTGGGACTTGATGTCTGCCATGAGTCGTCTGTTGCGCTCGCCGTACGGCCTGTGCCTGCTGTTCGTGTCCACCATGACCGGCCTGATCAGCGTCGGCTACCCGGTCGCCCTGCAGGCGGCCGGGTTCGCCAAGGGCGACATCGCCGTCTTCTTCGTCGTCGATTCCGTGACCGCGTTCGCGCTGGCGCTCACGGCCTCTCGTCCCGCGCCACTGCGGCACGCGCGCCCGCTGCTGGTCGCGGCGCTCCTCGTCGGCGCGGGCGGGCTCCTCCTGGTCGGCGGCCGGTCACTGCCCCTGGTGTGCATGGGAGGAGCGCTGTCGATGGCGGCCGCGGTGACGATGCCGTTGATCCTCCGCCAGATCCAGACCGCGTCGAGGACCGCCGCGCTCTCCGACGCCGTGCTCGCTGCGGGTACCCGCTGGATCGGGGTCGCCGGGTATCTGGCGGGGGTCGCCGGCTTCGGCGCCTCCGCTTCCCTGACCCCGCTGTGGCCGGACTGGACCCCGGTCCACGCGGCGGTCCCTCTGCTGCTCGCGGCCGCCGCAGTGGCCGCGGTGGGCTCCCGCTCGGACGCCGCCGCCACCCGGACGGCCCCCGCCAGAAGCGGGCCCGAGGCGCCGGTGACGCCGACGCCCGGTCTTCTCCTGGTTGTCGGGGTGACCTCGATCGTCCTGCTCAAGGCCGCCGACAGTGTACGGCTGATCTACCTGCCGCTGTTCGTGGTCGCCTCCGGCCGGGACGAACGGCTGATCAGCGTGCTCTTCCTCGCCACCGCGGCGGTCGAACTCCTCGTCCTGCCGCTGCTCGGCCGGCTCGGCGAGCGCCGGTCCGCGCCGCTGCTGCTCGGCGCGGCAGCCGTGATCGGCGTCCTTTCCTTCACCGTCAGCGCGGCCTTCTCCTCCGTCGGTTCACTACTGACGTCACAGCTGCTGTACGCCCCGTTCACGGCCGCCCTGCAGGCGCTCGGCCCGCTGCTCCTCGGCCGCCTCCTGACGGGCGGCCTGCCGGCCGGTGCCGGGCTCTTCGCCGCGCTGATGCAACTCGGCTCCCTGATCGGCATCCTCGCCCCGCTCGCTGTTCCCGGTTACAGCCCCGGTCTGTTCTGGGTCGCGGCCGCCTTCTGCACAGTGGCGGCGGCCGTACTGCTCCACGTGCGCTCCACGCCCTCCCTCTTACCTCGCCCCGCAGGAGGAACAGATGACGCCAGTGCGCCGGCTTCCCTCTGACGCCCGCCGCCGTATCTCCGACGAGCCCCTCCACCGCGTCACCCCGGGCCGCCTGGTCCAGCCCGTCGACGTCGATCTGGCCCTCCCCGAGCACGCGCGGGCAGCGGTCGACGCGTTACCCGGCTGGTACGCCCATGGCCGCGCGGCCGCCGTCGAACGGGTGCGAAGAGGTCGCCGCCTCGGTATCGAGGAGTTCGTGGTGCGGATCACCGACTCCCGGCCCGGCGCGTGGCGGGACCGCATCGACGCGCACGCCGCCGCCACAGCCCTGCTCGTCCGGGAGACACCGCCCGGCACCCGGTGCACGGTCGACCCGTTCGCCCTCGCCCTGAATCCCGACGGATCGTGGGGCGTCCGCGCCCACGGCGGGGGCATCGACGTCCCCGCCACTTACGCGCTCATACAGGACACCGCCGCGGCGGTCGCCACGGTCGGCGCCCACGGCATCGTCACCCTCGGCCGGTTGCCCCGCGAGGTCGAGTACACCAGGTCGGGCATCGCGTCGGTCGACGGCTCGACCCGTATCTACTCGTTCTCCCAGAACAGCGAGACGAGCACGGCATACGTGTATCTGTCTCCCGAGCACCGCGACACCGGGCAGAAGATCCTCCCCGGGAACCTGCCCGAGATGACCCTCTGGGCGCTCCTCGATGTCTTCCAGGGCACCCAGGTCTCGGTGACCAAGCCGCTGGAGAGCTTCCACGTCACCCTCGACCTTGTCCGCCACATCCAGCACCGAGAACTCCTCGACCGGCTCCTCCGAACCTCGATCGGCCGTCTCGTCGCACCGCCCCGCCCAGCAGAGCCTCCCCAACCGCCGGAAGACGCCCTGCAGTTGCTCGACGCTTTGCTGGCCGACCTGGACACACTGGTGAAGCGGCTCGGCCGACTCGAACTGTACGGCTACACGGTCTCGGGCTCGACCCGCGCCCTCGCCCACCTGGCCGGTGCGGACGGTACGGCTCTCGCCCGTGCCCGGCTGCTGGAGTCCTGGACGAACTGGCTCGCCGCCGCCGACGACCCCGGCAGCCGGATCATCGACCGCAACGCCATCGACTATCTGGCCGGCGGAATTCTCGGCGCCTGACCGTCAGTGTCAGGTCTCCTGCGCATGCCGGTGTGCGCCTCAGCCTGTCTCAGTCCCGTCCGCTGAACGCCAGACGGACACCCAGGCCGATCATCACGACGCCCGACCCTCCACCGATCCACGACAGCCGACGCGGCGACCTGGCAAGCCAGTTGCGGGCCGTTCCGGCAAGGAGGCCCCAAGTGGCGTCGGACACCAACGCGATCAGGACACAGATCATGCCCAGCAGCAACAGCTGCACCTGGGGCTTTCCCGCCGAAGGATCGACGAACTGCGGCAGCACCGCACCGAAGATCAGCAGGCCCTTGGGGTTGCTCACCCCGACAATGAAACCTTCCCGGAAGATCCGGCCCGGACGGCTCACCTCCGGCGCGGTCTGTTCCTCCACCATCAACAGCTTGCGGTGCCGCCAGGCCTGGACACCGAGGTGGACGAGGTAGAGAGAGCCGGCGAACTTCAGGATCGAGAACACCAGGAAGGACCGGGCGAGCACCTCCCCCAGCCCGAACGCCACCAGCGTCACCTGGACGAGCAGACCCGCCTCGTTTCCCACCGCAGTCGACACAGCGGCTCGTCGGCCCAGCGCCACCCCTCGGCTCACCACGAACAGGACGCTCGGCCCCGGCACAGCGATCAGCACGGTCACCACGGTCAGGAAGACAGTCAGACGCTCTAATCCGATCACCCGCACAGGATAGGCACCACGACTCCAGCGCCCCGCCGTTTCGGCCAACCCAGTGAACCGTGCCGACTTGCGGTCCTCAGCACCTACCGGATCCATAAGAACTTCTGTTCTTACGTAGTGTACTTTTGTTCTTATGGATGGGATGGGAACCCCCGACGAACTGGAGACAGCAGACGGCCGGGGGCGGCGCGCACGGCGCCACGATCCGCAGCGCAGGGAGCGGATCCTGGACGCCGCGCTGGAGGTACTCGTCGCGGACGGGGTGGCCGGCATCACGCACCGCAAGGTTGCCTCCCGTGCCGACGTGCCGTTGGGCTCGGTCACGTACCACTTCGCGAGCCTGGCCGAGCTGCGGACTCAGGCGTTCGCCTGGTACGTCGAACAACGGACCGCCGAGTACGAAGCCCTCTTCACCGAGGTGACCACGCGCGAGGAGCTGATCGATGTCCTGGTGGACATGGTCCGGGGAGGACCGTCCCGGCACCGCAGTGCGGTCCTCGGCTTCGAGCTGCACCTGGCCGCGCTGCGCGATCCCGGCCTGCGCGCACTGACACATGAGTGGACCAGGGCCAGCCGTGCCGTGCTGGCCCGCTTCACCGGTCCGGAGACCGCCGCACGCCTGGACGCCCTGCTGGAAGGGATGATCATGCATGCGTTGCTGTCGACGGACCGGGAACCGCGGGAGACGACGCGGACGGCCATCGCGCAGGCCCTCGGCTACTGCTGATCGCGGTCGGCGGCGTGCTGGTGCTGCCACTGGCCGGGCCCGTCGTCGCACGCGTCGGGCCACGACGGGCCGTCACCGTGGTGGCCCTGCTCGTCGGTGTCGGTCTGCGCGGTGGCGTTCGGCCTCGCCCTCTGGCCGCCGCTGCTGTTCATCGGGCTCTTCTACGCGAGGAAGCGGCCGACGCCGCCTCCGACGCGCACGCACGCTCAGCACACCGAGGAGAACACCTTGCCGACCCGCACACCCTTGATCAAGGTCAGTGACACGGAACTGGACGACCTCCGCGCCCGGCTGCGGTCCACACGATGGCCCGAGCCCTGGCCGGTCGACGGCTGGGACGCCGGAACCGACATCGAGGAACTCCGCCGCCTCGTCGCCCACTGGGCCTCCGGCTACGACTGGCGGACCCACGAGGCCGCCATCAACGCGCTGCCGTCCCACCTCGTCGACCTCGACGGCATCCCGTTGCACTACCTCCGCTACGACGGCGAACACTCCGACGCCCTGCCGATCGTGCTCACCCACGGCTGGCCCAGCACCTTCCTGGAACTCACCGCCCTCGCCGAACGGCTGGCCACCCCCTCCCGCCACGGAGGAGACGCGGCGGACGCCTTCACCGTGATCGTCCCCTCACTGCCCGGCTTCGCCTTCTCCCCCCAGCGCCCCGCCCTCAGCCGATCCGAACAGACCCATGACCTCTGGCACCGGCTGATGCACGACCACCTCGGCTTCCGGCGCTACGCGGCACACGGCGGAGACCTGGGCGCCGGCATCACCTCACGGCTCGCCGAGGCCCACCCCGAGGCAGTCGTCGGCATCCACCTGCTCGCCGCCGCGGCCCCGGCCGACCACGACCCGGCCGGACTCACCCCGGAGGAGGAGGCCCACCTCGCCTCCGTCTCGGCCTGGCAGGCAGAGGAAGGCGGCTACATGCACCAGCAGAGCACCCGCCCCCTCACGCTCGCCCCCGCCCTGACCGACTCACCCGCCGGGCTACTGGCCTGGATCACGGAGAAGTACCGTGCGTGGAGCGACTGCGGAGGCGACCTGTCCACCCGCTTCAGCGACGACTTCCTCCTCACCCAGGCGTCCCTCTACTGGTTCACCGGCACGATCTCCACCTCGTTCCGGCCCTACTACGAGTACGCGCACAACCTGACCCGGCGCGTGCGACGGGTGGACGTACCCACCGCTCTCGCACTCTTCCCCGCCGACCTGAGCCGGCCGCCGCGCAGTTGGGCCGAGCGCACGTACCACATCACCCGTTACACCCGCATGCCCCGCGGCGGACACTTCGCCGCCCACGAGGAACCCGGCCTGCTCGCCCACGACATCACCGAATTCTTCCGCGCCCTCCGCCCACCGCGGCCCGCGGCTCCGCGCGCAGGTTGCGGGCGCGGGCGTCGATCGCCGACGGCGCCAGGACGGCGCTTTCGGTGAGCATGAGCGTCGCGGCGTTGATCCAGCGGCCGAAGTATCCGTCGTCCAGGTAGGCGGCACGGTCCAGGCGCTCCAGTGCGTGCCGGAAGGCGTCCGGGTTGACGCCGCCCGACGCGACGCGGCTGGACAGAATCGCCAGCGCGAACGCACGGCCCTGCCAGGGCTCCTCGAAGACCGGTTCGCCCTTTCTCGGCGGATGCATGGGCCCCCACCCCAGGGTGCCCCCCATATCGGCAATACCGTCCACCGCATGGCCTCTCATATGAGTGCAATGGCACCATGTTTACGCATATCGGGCCCGGCCCGCCATTTGGTCCACGCCGCCGGAACACGTGAATCTCCGGCCTCTGTTCGATGCCGGTCGGTCACAGGGCCGGCGGCCGCACGGGTCGCCGAGCCGGCCGGCCTGCCAGTTGACTTCAGTGGTGCCCAGGATGGATGGAAGACACTGCTTGGTTGCCGTGCCACCACCTCACCGAGGCGGGTTGCGATGATTCGGATGCGTCAGTTCACCGCGTGGTTGCGTCGCCGGGATCCGGGCCTCGCCGCCATGCGGCGGGCGGCCAGGACCGCGGTGGTGATGCCGTCCCTCTTCGCGCTGTGCACCCAGGTCTTCCACGCGCCGGTCACGGGCACCTACGCCGCGTTCGGCGCGTTCGCGATGCTCCTGCTGGTCGAGTACACCGGCCCTGTGATGCAGCGGCTGCGCGCGCATGCGGCGCTCGGCGCGGCCTGGCTGGTGCTGGTCTCACTGGGCACCCTCGCGTCGCGGTCGGTCTGGGTCGCGACCGCGGCAACGCTGGTGGTGGGCTTCGTCGTGCTCTTCTCGGGCGTGGTCAGCTCGGTCCTGGCCGGCGCCTCGACTTCGCTGCTGCTGGCGTTCATCCTGCCGGTGTCCTCGCCCGCCCCCCTGACCCAGCTGCCCGACCGGCTGATCGGCGTGGTGCTGGCGGCCGGGACGTCCATGATCGCGCTCTGGCTGTTGGGGGCGAGGACGCAGGCCGATCCGCTCAGCGCCCCGGCGGCTCGGGTCTGCCGCGCCGCGGCGGTGCAGTTGCGCACCGACGCGGACTACTTCACGGGCCGTGCCGCCGGCCCCGCCTTCGGGGAGTGCCGTGCCTGCGCCCAGGAGACCAGGTCGAGCACACAGAACCTGCGGCAGGCGTTCACCGCCACCCCCTACCGGCCCACCAGCCTGTCCACCGGGTCCCGGGCACTGGTCCGCCTGATCGACGAGCTGACCTGGCTGAGCGCGATCCTCGTGGAGGCCGCCCCCGCCGTCGAGGACCGTTCGTCGGGCACCCGGCAGTCCTCAGTGGTGCGCGGGGCCGCCGCCACCGTTCTGGAACGGGCGGCGGAGATGCTCGATGATCCGCGCGTCACGCCGGACCGCCTGCGCGCCGGGGTGGAGCAGCTCCGTCATGCGTTGACCACGCTGGAGGACGGGGCGGTCGAGCGGCTGCCGATACCGGACGGCGGCTCCGGCGGCAGGCGTGGCCTCGGCACCCTGGTCGACAGCCTCGACGTCACCTTTCGGGCTCAGGAGGTGGGCTTCGTCGTCCTGCAGATCGCCTCGAACGTCGACATCGCCCGGACCGCCGATCACCGCAGCTGGCCGGACCGCCTGCTCGGCCGCGAGCCCGGCTCCACGGCCGGCAGCCTGGCCAGCGCCGCGGAACGCGCCGCCGCACATGTCGAGCCGCACTCGATATGGCTGCACAACAGCATCCGTGGCGCCATCGGCCTGGGCGTCGGCATCGCACTGGCCAACGTGACCGGCGTCCAGCACGGCTTCTGGATCACGCTGGGCACCCTGTCGGTGCTGCGTTCCAACGCTCTCAGCACCGGGCAGAAGGTCTTCCGCGCCCTCGGCGGCACCCTGGCCGGCTCGCTCCTGGGCGCCGGTCTGCTCCAGCTCATCGGACACGACACGACCGTGCTGTGGATCCTGCTGCCCGTCGCGGTGATGGCCGCGGGCGTCGTCCCGGCCGCGATCTCGTTCGCCGCCGGGCAGGCGGCCTTCACGCTCACCCTGGTCATCCTGTTCGACATCGCCAAGCCGGCGGACCTGTCGGTCGTCCTGTTCCGTATCGAGGACATCGCGCTCGGCTGTGCGGTGAGCCTGGTCGTCGGCCTGCTGTTCTGGCCGCGCGGCGCGTCCGTCGCCCTCGCCGGGGCATTGGCGGAGGCGTATGTCGCCAGCGCGCGCTATGTGCTCGGGGCGGTGGGCTACGCGGTGTCCTGCTGCACTTTCAGGCCCGAGACCGTCGAGCGCCCGCAGGAGGGCCGCCGGGCGGCGGCCGCGGCACGCCGACTGGACGACGCCTTCAGGACCTACCTGGCCGAGCGCGGAGCGAAGGACGTCTCGTTGTGCGAGACCACGACTCTGATCACCGGTGTCGTAGGGCTCCGTCTGGCCGCCGACGCGGTCCTGGAGCTGTGGCGGCGGGCCCCGGGCGGCCGACCGCTCGAGGACCGCGCCGCCGCGCAGAGAGCGCTGCTGGGCATGGCGGAACGGGTCTTCCAGTGGTACGAGAGCCTGGCCGAGGGGCTCGAGAACGAAGGGCCGGTGCCGGAGCCGCTGGAGTCCGACCGGGAGCACAGCGCCCGGCTGGTCCAGGCGGTTCGCCGTGAGCTGCGTGATGCGGACGCGCGGGCGGCGGGGACCGGTATCCGCCTCATCTGGACCGGCGACCATCTGGAAGCGGTGCGGCGGCTCCAGTCGCCCATCGCGGCGGCAGCCGGCCACGCCGACGCGCGCGTTGCGTGACGGGATCAGTGGGACTCGGTCCCCAGCTGTTCCCAAGAATGATCAAGGGCCGGTTTCGGATGTCTCCGAAACCGGCCCTGACCTGCGACTGTCTCCAGTCGCGACGACAGGATTTGAACCTGCGCCCCCTTGACCCCCAGGAGTAGGCGGCAAGGGCGTTTTCCGGATATGGCCGATTGAAATGGACGACACCTCGGTCGGCGATGGTGAATCGCAGCTCGGACGCTCCCAGGCGACCTTCGGCGGCGAGGAAGCAACGCCGTGGCCGCCACCACGGCGAAGATCTGCGCCATGCGCTCCGCCGAGTGCAGGTCCTTGAGGAGGACGGCAAAGATCACCTGGTCCGCCAGGGCCAGCACTCCGGTCAGTGCGGTCAGCCGCAAGCGGAACGACAACAAGGCCACGCGTCACGTACCACCGCCGGCGGCGACTGTGCCGGGCGCTCACCGATGCCTCCGTGCACGCAGGTCCAGGTCTCCCTGCAGGGCGAGGCCGAGGGCCAGACCGGCCGCGCCCAGGACCAGAACCAGCAGGAATGCCCAGAAGCCGCCGAAGTAACCTGCGAAGCCCAGGGCCATACCGGCCGCGAGGCCCGTCGTCGCTGTGTTCATCATTCACTCACCCGTCTCGCGGGCGTCGTCCCTGTGCTCACCGCTCACTCCGGTGGAGCGCGGGATCACGCCGGATCACCTCACGCGGCCCTCATCGGGCCCTGGCTCTTCCTCCTCGTCGGGGAGGTGGACGTCGTCGACGGCGATGTTCACCTCGACGACCTCCAATCCGGTCATCCGCTCCACAGCACTGATCACGTTGGTGCGCACGTCGCCGGCGACAGCGACGATGGAGACGCCGTACTCGACGACGACGTCCAGGTCCACGGCGGCCTGGCGCTCGCCGACCTCGACCTTCACCCCTCGTGTGACGCTCCCGCCTGCGCCGGGGACACGCTCCCGCATCGCGCCGAAAGCACGGGCCATCCCCGCTCCCAGGTTGTAGATGCCCGGTACCTCACGGGCAGCCATGCCCGCGATCTTGGCCACCACGCTGTCCGCGATGGTGGTCTTGCCCCGTGTCTCCGCCGGGGCCCCCGCCCCAGTAGGGCCCTTGAGTGCGTGTGCGCCTCCGTCGGGCCGGCTGTCCCGGCCGATGCTGATGCTGTTGTCCGTCATGGGGGTCGCCTCGATCGGTCGGACGGACACCGGTGTGATGCCCGCCGGAGGGTTGGACATGTCGGACCATCCACTCCTCACACCCGCGAGATGTGAGATGCATCACATCAATGGGCCCGGGTGCACGCCCGTTCCAAGCCCTGAGCAGGAGCGTCATGAGCGAACCGACCGGCCTCCCGCCGCCGGAATGCGACCTGCCGGACAGGTTGCTGGCCGTGCGGGCGGCCGAGGGGGACGAGGACTCCTTCGCTGTTCTCGTCCGGCGGCACAGCGGACCCCTCCTGGCCATGGCCTACTGCATGCTCGGCAGCGTCCAGGACGCCGAGGACGCCGTACAGGAGGCCTTCGTCAGCGCCTGGCGGCGACTACCGGAATACCGTCACAGTGCCGAGTTCCGTACCTGGATGTACCGCATCACCGTCAACCGCTGACTGACCGTGCGACGCCGCCGGCTGCCGCCCCTCCCCCTGGACGCCGTGCCCGACTCGGCTACGAGTGACGAGTCGAGCTCACCCGCCCGAACCGCCGAGCAGGAGGCGGCCACGGCCGCCCTGGCCCGCGCCCTCGGTGAGCTGGACGCCGGACAGCGGGTCTGCTGGATCCTGCGGGAACTGCAGGGACTGCCGTACAAGGAGATCGCCGCCGTGACACACACCAGAGAGCAGGCGGTGCGCGGCAGACTGTTCAATCAGTTTCTACCGGTGGCGCCAGCCGTGACCGGACCCGGGGACCGTCACCGGCTTCCCTCGGAAGCATCCGATCGAGTACGGATACTCGCCGTTGAGGTGGTAGTGATACATGACGACTTTGTGGCCGTCCCACATGATCGCGTGCGTGTGGCCGTGGCAGACGTCCAGGTCCTTGTTCCTGACGACCTTTCCGTCCTCACCGCGCGGCCCGTAGATCCCGAAGCCGTCGATGGCGTACCCCACGAGTGGCGAGTGTCGGGTACGGGCATGCGCCGGCCCCTTGGAAGCCTTGCCGAAGCAGGTCTGCGAGGGGCCGTGGTAGTGGTACTGCGTCTCGTAGGGATGCCCCCAGCAGCGATCGAGGGGCAGGGCCGCGTTCGGGTCGACCGGGCGGTCCTGCGCATCGGTGGCCACCTCCAGATGGAAGGTGCCGCCCGCCAGAGCCATCCCTGTCGTCAACTGGTCGATGCACGTGGGCTTGGCTGAGACGGACGGATTACGCGGGACGGTGACGTCGAGGTTCCACGCCTTGATGGGGATCGCAGCGGCATTGGGATACCCGTGCGCGGGAATCTCCGCGTAGTACTTGTAGGCGGGGGTGCCCTTTCGGACGGGGAAGTGCCCGGTGGAATGGTCAGGGAGCCCGTTGCCCTTGAAGTGCCTCACGGTCCCGGTCGTCGTCACCCGCAGTCTGGCGCGCCAGTGCATGGTCCCCGACACGAAAGGTCGCTTGAGCACGTCGATCACGCCGTGCGCGTCGATCCACGGGCGATCGGGCCGGGTGAGCGTTCCCCCACGACAGGCGTAGAGGGTGTTGCGCCCGGGTGACGCGATCGACGTACCGGTAGGCGGTGTGTACAGGCGCATGATCGGGGTGTTCCCACCCTCGTTCCACAAACCCGCGCCCGCCCGTACGGGATGAGGCACAGCAGCGGAGCCGGCCGGAGCCATCGACGGACCCAGCAACATGCAGACCGCACCGGCTGTCACCGCAACAGGCTTGAACAGGCCGTGCATGAAAGCTCCTCATCTCGACAAGGACCGGAAGACCTCACCTCGGCGACCCACCGCCCCGCCGCCCGCCCACCTCACCATGTGCGCATGCCGCAGTCCCACCGACACGAACGGGCAACCGAGTGAGCACTCGGCCTGGCTCCATCGCAAGGTCCGGGTGGACGGCGGCGGCCGCTGGCACCCCGCCTCGGCGTGCAAATCACCCAACGCGTCCCTGGGCCGTGAGAGTCCGCTCCGCGGCCCAAGCACTGGACTGGGTTCCGACCTGCCCGAAGATCTTTCGCAGGTTGTGGCATGCGGCGAGTAGCCGCCATTCGGCGCAGGCGCCTGCTTCGCCGCGTAGCAGGCGCCCGCGGCCGCCTCGGCAGGTCATGATCTGCCCGAAGACGGGTTCGACGACGAACGCCCGGAAGGTCTTCTTCACCGCCACCGTCGGCGCGATCTCCGGCTTCACCACCGTCGCCGGATCCACCTCGAACAGGCCATCCCCACCAGACATACCGGGACTCTCCCGTATGGAAGATCACGAACAGGAGGCAGCGTCGGGCTCATCGCCTGATCGACTGCCAAGATCCGCGGACAGCGCCGCGTAGATGTACTCGCTGCCCCAGCGATCCCCGTCGAGGTCGTTCTCGACCAGGTGCGCCTCCCGGCGCATCCCGAGGCGCTCACAAACCCGCACAGACCCGGTGTTCTCCACATCCAGCCGTGCGTAGAGCCGGTGCACGCCCAGCGTGTCGAAGGCAAACCCGGCCAGCGCCGCGGCCGCCTCGGTCGCGTAGCCGTGCCCCTGGTGACCTGGGTCGAGAGTCCAGCCGATCTCGGCCTGGGCGGCGCGGGCATCGGCCAGGGTGAGGCTCACCTCGCCAAGGACGCCGGGCTCATCGCGTCGGCAGACAGCGAGCGCCAGCTTGTCCCCGTCGCCGCGCCAGGCCGTCTGCGACGCGCGCTCGGCGGCGACCTGCTCGCTGCGCTCACGCGTGTGCGCCGGCCGGTACAAGTAGCGCGCCACGCTCGGCAGGCTCTGGTAGGCGTACAGGTCGTCGGCGTCGCCGGGAGTGAACAGACGCAGCGACAACCGGGACGTGGTCAACGGCAGCAGCGAGGCGACGTCCATGCGGACCTCCGGGACGCGGATGTGGATCAAGTTGCGGACGGATTGTCGCATCACGACTGCCCGGCAGCCACGCCTTTTCCAGAGCATCAGTCGGCAGCCGCACTTCACCACGAGGCGTGGCATTCCAGGAGTTGTTCACTGACCCACGCTCCTAGTGCTGCGACCAGGAGTAAGTGAGTCAAATCCGGTGCCGATGAGTTGGGCGGCGCGTCGGACGTCTGCGCTGACCGCGTCGTGCTTCCTCGGGGGTTTGGGGCAAGGTTCAGGTGCTTCCGGCGCCCTGGTAGCCCTTGTCGGCCCAGCCGTTGACGACAGCCTCGGCAAACGCGTCGATGATGCCGTGCTCGCGGGCTGCGCGGACGTCGTGGATGGCCCCGGGCAGGGCAGGCGAGGCCCACAGGGGTCGGCCGGCGGGATCTGCGATCACCTGCACGTTCATCCCGTCTTTCGACGATGCCGCCCGGACCGCCTCTGCGAGCGTCGGGGCGAGGGTGACCGGGACCTTGACCGCTTCGGCGATGTAGCGGTAGGCGGTCGTGGTGCCCACGCCGAATCCGGCTGCGAGCTGCGCATACGGATGGCCGTTGCGGAGATGGGCGAGGGTGAGCAGAGCCTGCCGACCCGCGCTCAGGCGCCGCCATCGGGTGCCGAGTCCGCGGCGGTGTTCGCGCAGGCGAGCGGAGAGGAAGCGGAGGGCGGAAGTGGACACGTCCAGCCCGGAGGGGTAAACAAGCACGTGAAGCCTCTGGTAGTGCCGGATTTCTTGGTCGAAAACCCATCTACCAGGGGCTTCACCCCTGCGCCAGGCCAACTGGCAGGATTCCTGGGCAGGTTGAAAACGCTCACCGGCCGCCGGTGTGGTATATCCAACCCCGACCAGCGTGGTCAGCTGGATTCCCTGACCGGTGCACTGCTGCTCCCGCGGTGTCGACCGCTGAGCTCGGCGTCGAGTGTCTCCTGAGCTACGCGCATGGCCTCGGCGTACACGGGGTCCTGCAGCCGCTTCCACATCTCGTCCTCAGAGACGTCCTCAACCCGGCTGACCACCCACCAGATGTTGCCGAAGGGGTCTTTGACACGCCCTCCGCGCTGTCCGAAGGCGTCGCCCGCCACAGCAGTGACGACCCGGCCGCCGGCAGCGACAGCTTGTGAAAACGCTTTGTCCGCGTCGGCTACGAACACGCGCAGCAGGCTCGGCATGGTCGGCCAGTCCGCGTGTCGGTCGAAGGCCAGCACGACGGTATCGCCCACTCGGATCTCACCGTGGCCGATCAAACCGTCCTCGGTCGATACCCGCCCCAGTTCCTCACCCCCGAACGCCTGGGAGACGAAGTCGAGGAAAGCCCCCGTGTCGTCGGTGACGACCCAGGGTGCAACGCTGGTGTAACCCGCCGGCGCGGCGCTGATCTGCTCGGGCATCGCGGTCCTCTCGACAATGTCGGCTGTCAGCAGCGACCATAGGCGCCATATAGGTCTGATTCCGTCCTAGACGTCGGGCGAACGTAGGCCGCAGTGGCTTTATCGAGCAGTAGGGAAGTCACTTGTCGATGGGTCCGGGAGGCGCTCGGATCCACGGATGGGTGATGTCGACGAGTTTGGGAGGCGCTGGACCCCTATCTCGCGGGGTGGCGGATGCGTGTGGTCCCCGCCCTGGGTCACCTCGCGGTGCGGATGATCACCAATGGCGTCGTCGACCGCACCGGTACAGAATTGGATCGCCGACGAGCACAGCCGATCGACGGTGAAGAACACCATCGCCGTCCTGGTCCGCGTCATGGAGCAGGCAGTCCGTGACGGCATCATCAAGGTCAATCCCGCCCGGGTGACCGGCTGGCAGAAGCTCTACAAGCAGGCCCAGGACGAACTTCTCGACCCACGCGCGCTGGCTCTGCCCGACTGGGAGACCCTTGCCGCACTGGCCGACGCGCCCGTGGCCGCCTCCCACGACCACTACGGGGGCTGGGGAGAGTGGTCGTCTTCGCCGCCTGCATCGCCGCGCGGATCGGCGAGGTCTCAGGCTGCCGCACAGGTGACATCGACACCACCCAGTGGATCTGGACCGTGCGGCGTCAGACCACACCCGCGCCCGGCGGGCTGACCGACAAGGGCACCAAGGGCAAGCGGGCCCGAAAGGTCCCCATCGTCCAGGAGATCCGCCCCCTCATCGCCCAGCGCATCCTGTCCGCCGGTCCCAATCCCGACGCCCGCCCGTTCACCGGCCCGCGCGGCGGACGCATCTCCACCGCCGTCCTGCGCGACGCCACCCACTGGGACGACGTGGTCACCAAGCTCGGCTACGAACACCTGCGCCGCCACGACCTCCGGCACACCGGACTGACCTGGTTCGCCGACGCAGGAGTCCAAGTCCACGTCTTGCGACGGATCGCCGGCCATGGCTCGCTGACCACCACCCAGCGCTATCCGCACCCGGACATCCACAAGATCACGGCCGTCGGCGCGGCACTATCCGCATACTTCAGCGCGCGCCGCGCCCCCTGCCGAGCCCGATCGTCATGACCCGCCGACCCCGGTCAAGCACGCCGGTCCCCAACTGGTCCCCAAGAACGATCAAGGGACGGTTTCGGATACCTCCGAAACCGGCCCTGACCTGCGACTGTCTCCAGTCGGGACGACAGGATTTGAACCTGCGACCCCTTGACCCCCAGTCAAGTGCGCTACCAAGCTGCGCCACGTCCCGATGCGCGTTCGTGCGGTGGACCGCTTGATCGCGTGAACGTCACTTTACCGCACCTCGGGGGTCGCGCCGAAAAGGGGCGCGGGGTCGGGGAGAATCGGTGTATGAGCGGCACTTCCTCGGGCAGCACATCCTCCGGCGGTACTCCTTCCGGCGGGCCGGCGGGCGCGCGGGACCGGGACGGTGAGGGGCGGGCGCGCAACGCGCGGCCACGGGACGGGCTCGGGAGACCCCTGCCGTACGGCGCCGACGGGGTGCCGCGGCAGCCCGAGGGCGTGGCGCGCACCCCGCCGGAGACGGTCGCCGAGGCGCAGGCGCTGCTGGACGCGGGCAAGCCGTTCCACGCGCACGAGGTCTTCGAGGACGCCTGGAAGTCCGGGCCGCAGCGGGAGCGCGCCCTGTGGCGTGGCCTTGCCCAGCTCGCGGTGGGGCTCACCCACGCGGCCCGCGGCAACGTCACGGGCGGCGCCCGGCTGCTGCGGCGCGGCGCGGGGGCCGTCGAGGAGTGGGTGGTGGACACCGGGGAACGGGCTCCGTACGGCATGGACGCGCCCGGGGTGGTGACGTGGGCGCGGGAGCTGGCGGACGGCGTCGAGAACGGGGCGGCGGGTGTCGTCGACGCGGCGGAGCGGGCGCCCCGGCTGCGCCGCGCCGGCGCGTAGCGCTGCCGGTAGCGGTCGGTGTGGCACCGGTGGACGCGTTGTCAGTGCCGTGCGGCAGACTCGGGGTGTGCGAAAGATTCATGTGATCGGCATCGGCGCGGGCGACCCCGACCAGCTCACCCTTCAGGCGGTCAGGGCGCTGCGCGACACGGACGTCTTCTTCGTCCTCGACAAGGGCGAGGCGAAGTCGGACCTCGTGGAGCTTCGCCGGGACATGCTGCGCACGCACATACCGGAGGGGACGTACCGCGTGGTGGAGGCCCGCGACCCGGAGCGGGACCGGACGGCGGGCGGCGCCGGCTACTCCCCCGCGGTCGGTGACTGGCGCAGCGCACGCGCGGACATCTACGAGCGGCTGATCACCGGGGAACTGGGCGAGGACGAGACCGGCGCGTTCCTGGTGTGGGGCGATCCGGCGCTCTACGACAGCACGCTCGGCATCCTCCAGGAGGTGCTGGCGCGCGGCACCGTGGACTTCGCGTACGACGTGGTGCCCGGCATCAGCAGCGTCTCGGCCCTGGTCGCCCGGCACCGCACGGGACTCAACCGGGTCGCCCGGCCGGTGCAGATCACCACCGGGCGGCGGCTGGCCGAGGGGTTCCCGGAGGGGGTGGACGACGTGGTGGTGATGCTCGACGCCCACCAGGCTTTCCGGCACTGCGCCGACCAGGACATCGACATCTACTGGGGCGCCTACATAGGCACCCCGGACGAGATCCTCGTGTCCGGCCCGATCGCCGAGGCCGCGCCGCGCATCGAGCGGCTGCGGGCCGAGGCCCGCGAGCGCAAGGGATGGATCATGGACACGTATCTGCTGCGCCGCCGTCCGGGGGGCGGGGCGGAGTAGGCGGGGCTGCCCGGCCGAGGCGTTCCAGTACGGCCGTTACGTCCGGTACGGCGGTCAGCTCCGGCGGCAGCGGCGGACGGCGTACGACGACGACCGGCAGCCCGAGCTCCCGCGCGGCCGAGAGCTTGGCCGCGGTGGCCGCTCCCCCGCTGTCCTTGGTGACCAGCACGTCGATGCGGTGCGCCCTGAGCAGTTCCTTCTCGCCGGGCACGGTGAACGGCCCGCGGGCGAGCACGACCCGTGTGTCCGGTGGCATCGGAGGCTCGGGCGGCTCGACCGACCGTACGACGAAGTGCGTCCCGGTCAGGTGGGCGAAGGAGGCCAGGCCCAGCCGTCCGGTGGTCAGGAACGCCCGGCGCCCGAGCCGCGGCAGCAGTTCCGCCGCGGCGTGCAGCGAGTCGACCGGGTGCCAGCGGTCCCCGGGTACCGGCCGCCATCCGGGCCTGCGCAGCACCACCACGGGCACGCCGGTCGCCGCCCCGGCCCGCGCCGCGTTCCGCGTGATCGCCTCGGCGAAGGGGTGGGTGGCGTCGACGACGGCGTCCACGCGGTGCTCGCGCAGCCAGGAGGCCAGCCCCTCCGCCCCACCGAATCCGCCGACCCGCACGTCCCCGTCCAGCGCCCCCGGCCGCGTCACCCGCCCCGCCAGCGAACTGGTCACCCGCACCCCGTCCCGCGCCGCGAGCACCGCGGCCAGCTCACGGGCCTCCGCGGTACCACCGAGGACCAGGATGTGCGAGGACATGGCGTTGAGCGTAGGGGGTGAAGGGCAGGGGCCCGGCGGGAGGGGGTCGGCGAGCGGGACTCAATAACGCACGGGGGTCAGAGCGCTCGGGTTCGGGGCAGTCCGTGGTCGGCGAGCGGGCCCACCGACCAGCCGGCCTCGTGGCAGGTGCCGATCAGGTCGGGCAGCGCGCCGAGGGTGGCCTTCCAGGAGTCGGGGGCGGAGGCCCGGTCGGTGTCGTGGAGGAGGATCGTGCCGCCGCCGCGCAGGTCCGCGGTGACGGTCGCGCGGACGGAGGCGGGGGTCGCGTCCGCCGTCCAGTCGCGGCCCCAGGCGGTCCACAGCACGGGCCGCAGGCCGGCGCGCCGGGCGGCGGCCCAGCGCCCCGCGGTGAGGATGCCGTAGGGCGGGCGGTACCACCGCGGCAGGCTGCCCGTGGTGTCGTGCACGACGAGGGCCGCCCGCTCGGTCTCCCGGGCGTCCCGGGCCGGGGCCGGCAGCCAGGGGCGGCTGTGGGTCCAGCCGTGCACGGCGAGTTCGTGTCCCCGGTCCGCGATGTGCCGGGTGAGATGGGGGTGGCGGGTCACGCTCTCGCCCAGGACGAAGAAGGTGGCGCGTACGGCGAGCCGGTCCAGTTCGTCCAGGAAGAGCGGTGTGGAGACCGGGTCCGGGCCGTCGTCGAAGGTCAGTGCGACGTGGTCGGGGCGGCCGGTTCCGGCGAGGCCGGGGAAGCACAGGGCACGGAAACGGGGCAGCCAGGTGGCCGCCGGGACGATGTGCGCGGCCGCGACGGCGGCCACCGGCGCGAGGACCGCCGACGCGGTGCGCGCGTGACGGCTTCCGGGGCCTGCCACCGTCCGCCGGGTCCCTCTCGTAGCCGCTCCGCCTGCCAACTGACGCCTCCTCCTCACGTACCCACACGTCCTCACGGGTGCTCCGCCTGCGCCCTTCCCGGGCCGGAAGCCGCGCCGACCGCCGGTTCCGCGTCCCACTTGCCCGACACCGCGGGGGAACGGGACAGACCGACCGTGCCCGCCGCGAGGAGACCGATACCGACCGCCTCGGGCACCAGCCGGACGCCCAGGGCGATGTGCTCCCCGAACAGCGCCCAGCCCAGCGCCACACTCGTCAGGGCGTCGCCGAGGGTGAGGGCGGGCTGGGAGGCGACGAGCGTGCCCGCCCTCAGGGCGCACTGCAGCAGCCCGAAGGCGGCCAGTCCGGTGATCGCCGTGGCGTACGGCGTCCAGTTCGTCGCCAGCGTGGCCAGGCCCTGCTGGTAGAGGCCCGTCACCTCCTTGAGGAGGGCGGCCGTCGCCGCGAACAGCACGGCCGAGGCCAGACCGAGCACGGCGGCCCGGGGCGGGCCCTTGACCAGCCGCGCCACACCGATCAGTACGAGGACCAGGCACACCACGGCGACGCCGACCGGGATCCAGCGTGACCCCTCGGCCGTGGCGCGTCCGGCGGACGGCGCGGCGGCGCCGAGGAAGACGGCCAGTCCGACGGCCAGAGCAAGGAACGACAGCCAGGTGATCCGGGCCGGCCTCCGGCGGAAGACGATGCTGCCCATCGCCAGCGTGAACAGCAGTTCGGTCGCGAGGAGGGGCTGGACGAGTGACAGGCTCCCGACGGCCAGCGCGGCGGCCTGGAGGACCGCCGACACGGCCAGCATGGCCGCCCCGCACAACCAGAACCGCCGCCGCCTGACCTTGACGGCGTGCGGCGAGCGGACAGCGGCCGGACCGTTTCCGCCCTCGGCCGTCCGGGTGGCGGGGCCACCTCGGCCGCCCTCGCCGCGCCGGTCCGGCATCGCGCCCGTCGTACCGATCGTTCGCCGGTCACCGTCTCCCCCGCCGTCCAGCGCCCCGCCCGCGGCACCGCTGGTGCGCTCGTCCGGCACATTGCCCGCCGTACCGCTCGGGCGCCGACCGCTGCCCCCGCCCTCCGGTGTCTCCGTCGCCGCGCGCCTCATCAGGACCGAGGCGGCGGCGTTGGCGCACGCGGCGAACAGTGCGAGGACGATGGTGAGCGCGTTCACCCCGAGCGTCACCCGAACCGTGCGGCGAGGCGGCGGTACAGAGCGGGCGCGGCGCCGCGCACCCGGCCGGGCAGGCGGGTCCAGCCGGGGACGTACACCTCGTCCCGGCCGCGCGACACCGCCTCCCACACCGCGTCGGCGACCCGGCTCGCCGGGACGGGCCGGGGCCGGGAGCGCCGGTAGGGCACCCCGCGGCGGTCGAAGAACGGCGTGTCGACCACTCCGGGCACCACATGGCTGATGCCCACCCCCGTACCGCGCAGTTCGTAGCGCACGGCGTCGGCGAAGGCGCCCAGCGCGGCCTTGGCGGCGGAGTAGACGGCCTCGTCGCGGACGCCGACCGTGCCGGCCAGGGAGCCGATGATGACCACGCGGCCCGTGCCCTGCCTGATCATCTGGGGCAGCAGCAGCCGGACCAGGCGCAGCGTCGCCAGTACGTTGACTTCGAACAGCTCGTCGATGGCGGGCTGCGGCATGGTGCTGAACGGTCCGGCCCACCCGATGCCCGCGCCCGCCACCAGCAGGTCCACGCGGCCGACGCTGTCGAGTGCGAAATCCGCCAGCCGCCGTTCGGCGCCCTGGCCGGACAGGTCCGCCGGGTAGGCAAGGGCCGAGGTGCCCCGGGCGACCTCCTCCAGCCGGGTGCGGTCGCGTCCGTTGAGGACCAGGCGCCAGCCGCCCTCCGCGGCCAGCCGCCGTGCCACGGCCGCGCCGATCCCGGACGAGGCGCCGGTCACCAGTGCGCCCCCGCCCGGCGCCGCGGCACCGCCGGTCCGGCCGGGCGCGGCGCTCGGCCCCGCCGGGGCCTCGACCGGCGTGCCGGAGCCGGACCGTACGCGGGAGGGGGCGTGGGACATCGGGACGCACCTCGAGGATCGGACGGACCGCGGGCCGCCGGTGCGGCCCCGGCGGTACGGGACGGCCTCCGGGGTGGTGAAGTATCCCGGAGGCTGTGCCCGAAACGTGGGACGGGCGGAAGGGTGTGCCCGTTCGTTTGACTGCGGTGGGTGAGGGTTACTCACATCCAGTGTCGTCCGAATCGTCCGTGCCGCCACCGCTGCCCGCCACCGAACAGCCCGGAGCGTGCCACGTGCCCGCCCGGCCGGCCCCGGCGTCCCCGACCGAGGCGCGGCGGCTGCTCCTGGTGAGCGCGAGCATGGGGTCGGGCCATGACACGGTGGCCGCCGAGCTGGTCCGCCGAGCCCGCGCCGCGGGCAAGGAGGCGCAGGTCGTCGACGTACTGGCCCTGCTGCCCGGCGGCCTGGGAAGCGGTCTGCGCGGCTTCTACCGGACCGTCGTCCGTGAGGCCCCCTGGGTCTACTCCGGCATCTACGACCTGTTCCTCGCGCCCGGCCCCCGGCCGCGCCCGAGCGGTACTCCGCTGGCCCGGCTGGCCGGTGGGCGTCTGCTGGGCCTGGTGGGTGAGTGGCGGCCCGATGTGGTGGTGCCGGTGTTCCATCTGGCGGCCCAGCTCACCGGTCATCTCCGGGCGCGGGGCGCGCTGCGGGTGCCCAGCGCGGTGGTCGTCGTCGACTTCGCGGCGCACCGGCAGTGGCTGCACCCGGGCAACGACCTGCATGTGTGCCTCACGGACGAGACCGCCGGGGAGGTACGGCGGGGCACCGGGCGGGCGGCGGAGGCGACCGGTCCGGTCGTGGCACCGGAGTTCTTCGCGGCGGGTCCTGGCACCGCCGTATGGCGGCGCCGGCTGGAGCGGTACGGCGGTGGGCGGCCCGCCGTGCTGGTCTCCGCGGGTGCCTGGGGAGCGGGCACGCGCCTGGCCGACACGGCCCGGCTGCTCGCCGCGCACGGCTTCCTGCCGGTCGTGCTCTGCGGCCGCAACGAACGGCTGCGCCGGGCCCTGTCCGGCGTGCCGGGTGTCCTCACCCCCGGTTGGGTGACGGACATGCCGGAGCTGCTGCACGCGTGTGCCGCCCTGGTGGACAACGCGGCCGGGCAGACAGCCGTGCAGGCGCTCGCCGCGGGCCTGCCCGTCGTCGGTCACCGCCCGCTGCCCGGACACGGGGCGGAGGGGGTACGCCGCATGGCGGCCCTCGGCGTCTGCGACCACGCACCCGGTCCGGACGCCCTGCTGCGCTCCCTGACCCGTCTCGCGGCGCCGGGCGCGCCCCGTGAGGAGCGGATCGCGGCCGGGCGCGCCCTCTTCCGAAGGGACCCGCTCGACCTGGTGGTACGGGCCGTGGGGGCTAGCCGCCCTTCCTAGGGTCTGTCACCCCTGGTCTCGTCCCGCCGGAGGTCCAGGCGCCCCACGCGGGCGACGTTCTCGCGGTCCTCGGTGTCCTCGCTCGGCGCGGCGGCGAACCAGGCGTCGAGGATCTCCTTGAGGAGCGGTTCGGAGGTCAGCCGCAGGCCGAGCGCCAGCACATTGGCGTCGTTCCAGCGGCGGGCGCCGTCCGCCGTGTAGGCGTCGGTGCACAGAGCGGCCCGTACGCCCGGCACCTTGTTCGCGGCGATGGACGCGCCCGTGCCGGTCCAGCAGCAGACGACGGCCTGGTCGGAGCGGCCCTCGGCGACATCACGGGCCGCGGCGGCCGAGCACGCCGCCCACTGGGGGTCGTCCCCGGGGCGCAGCGCGCCGTGGGTCACCACCTCGTGCCCGCGCTCACGCAGCAGGGCGACCAGCGAGCGGGCGACGGGTTCGGCCATGTCCGAGGAGACGGAGATCCGCATGTGCCGGAGACTACTCAGCGCGCCGTCCGGACTCCAGGGGCACCCGTCCGTACCGACCTGGGAGCGGCAGGCCGGCTAGAACCACGCCATCCCGGCGAGCAGCGCGGAGACGAACAGGACGGCGCCGCCCACGATGGCGGCCACGCGGAAGTGGCGGCGCAGCGAGGAGCGCACGCCGGGTCTGCGCGTGGGCACCCGGTGCACGCTGGTGTTCCAGCCGTCGGAGTCCACGGCGGTGCGCCCCGACGGGGCCCCGGCGCGGGCGGGGGCGGGAGCGGCGGCGCGGCGGTGCGAGGGGGCGGTGCCGCGCTGGCTCGGACCGCGGTGCTGCCCGTGGCCCCCGCCGCCGCCCCACTGCTCGGGGGGAAGCGGCTCGGGCACGCCGCGCCACGCGCCGCCCGCGAACCACTCCGCGGCCTGCTGGGCCGTGGGCCGTTCCTCCGGCCGTTTGGCCAGCATGCTCAGCAGGTACGCCTCGAACGCGGGCGGCAGCGCCGCGCCCCGCTGGTGCGGCGGTACGGGCGCGGAGTCGACGTGCTGGTAGAGCAGGGCGGTGGCGGTCGACGCCTCGAAGGGCGGGGAGCCGACGGCCAGGTGGTAGAGCACGCAGCCCAGGGAGTACATGTCGGAGGCGGCGCTCGCCGGGGTGCCGATGGCCCGTTCGGGCGCCAGGTAGAGGCCGGTGCCGACGATTTGTCCGGTGGTGGTGAGCGCGCCGGAGGGGTCGTCGACGAAGCGGGCGATGCCGAAGTCGGCGATGCGGACGCTGCCCTGCTGGTCGCTGAGCAGGTTACCGGGCTTGACGTCCCGGTGCACGATGCCCTGGGCGTGCGCCGCGGCGAGGCCCTCCGCGGAGTGCTGGGCCACCTGGGCCAGCCGTTCCGGTGTGAGCGGGCCGCCGGCGGTCAGTTCACCGGCCAGGCTGTCGCCCTCGATCAGTTCCATCACGAGGAAGCAGCGGTCCTCCCAGGCACCGAAGTCGAGCGTGCCGACCACGTGCGGGTGGTTCAGCCGGGCCGAGGTCTGCGCCTCCAGTCTGAACCGGGCCTCGGCCGAGGCGTCCGATCCGTCGTTCAGCAGCAGTTTGACCGCGATCGGTCTGCCGAGCACCTCGTCGTGGCCTCGCCAGACCTCGCCCATTCCGCCGCGCCCGATGACCGTCTGCAGCCGGTACCGCCCCGCCACCAGCACCCGTAAGCCCCGCCCTCAAGATCCCCGAATTCCCGCCCTCACGACCGCTCCCCGCAGCGGGCGCGGCAGCAGCCGGGCAGCGCATGCGGGTCGCGGCAACCGCCGTTCATCCTAACGATCACTCGGGGCGCTCCCGACCCCCGTCCGGCCTTACCTGCCGGATTGTCCGGACAAGAAACCTTCGGAATTCGTCGCCGGGGCCCTCCGAGTGAAAACCGGGGAGTCGATCGTCATACAAATATGTAGAGCTGATCATGTATGTCATCGTCGCCCTACCCGGCTGATCCACTCGGGAAGGAGAGGACGAACAGTGGCCCCTCTGACATGGCTGCTCATCCCGCTGGCGACGGTGTTCATGGCGAGCGTCTGGGGCGTCCTCGCGGGACGGCCGCGCCGTGCCGACGACGTGGGGGACGTGGAACGCTACGACCGCTTCCGGGCGGCCCTCGCCCGCGCGGACCGGACGACCTGACCGGACGACGGGCTAGCGCAGCAGAAGCTGAAGCCCGCCCACGACGGTGGCCGCGATCACCAACTGTTCGAACAGCCGCTGGTTGATGCGGTGCACCGCCCACTTGCCGAGCAGCGCCCCGGGCACGACGAAGACCACGAGCGCGGCGTCCAGGACCAGCGAGCGGCCGTCGATCAGGCCGAGACCGGCGCTGAAGGGCACCTTGGAGACGTTGACGATGAGGAAGAAGAACGCCGACGTGCCCAGGAAGCCGAGCTTGCGGAAGCCCGCGGAGAGCAGGTACAGCGACATCACCGGGCCGCCCGCGTTGGCGACCATGGTGGTGAAGCCGCCGAGGACACCGTAGGAGCGTGCCTTGAGGCGGCCCGGACGGGTGGTGACCGCGTCCGGTTCCTCCTCCCGGCCGGCGCCACGCCGCCGCCACACCGTCACCCCCGCCATGAACAGCAGGATCGCCCCGATCGACGTCCGTACGACCCCGTCGTCGGCCCACATCAGGAACAGGGTGCCGACGACCACTCCCGCCGCGACCGCCGGGAACAGCCGCCACAGCGTGGGCCAGTGGGCGTGCCGCCGGTAGGTGAGGACGGCGAGGACGTCGCCGGCGATCAGGACCGGCAGCAGCACTCCGGTGGAGGCGCGGGCGGGCAGGACGGCCGCGAAGACGGCGAGGCTGACCGTGTTGGCCCCGCTGACCGCGGTCTTCGAGAAGCCGACGAGCAGGGCCGCGAGGGCGAGCGCGGCGAATCCCCACCCGGAGATGTTCCAGAGCGTCATCGTGTTCATGCGGTGACCGATGTTATGTCCTGACAACCGCGGCACGTAAGGCCCCCCGGGCGGGCGGTCGGCCGGCACAAGGGGCGCCCCACCTGGGGCAAGCGGTTGTTTACTCCCTCGTGGCGAGGGCACCCGCGCCTTCAGGGAGCGGTTGCGCAGCGTGGGCGGGACCGGCGAGGACGAACGCGTCGCAGCGCTCCGTACCGCCAGAGACGACCCCCAAGGAGAACCACCGTATGACTGTCGTGAAGAGCACGATCTCCGACTCGGCCCTTCAGGTCACCGGGGACGCGCTGCAGAGCACTCTCGTGGACCTTCTCGGGCTCTCCCTGATCGGGAAGCAGGCACACTGGAACATCGTCGGACCGCGGTTCCGGTCCATCCATCTCCAGCTCGACGAGGTGGTGGCGGCGGCCCGCGAGTTCGCCGACACGGTCGCCGAGCGCGCCGCGGCGCTCGGTCTGCCGCCGGACGGGCGCCCCGAGACGATCGCCTCGGCCTTCACGCTGCCCGGCCCCAAGGACGGCTGGGTGCGCGACGCCGAGGTCGTGGCGATCATGGTCGAGTCCCTCGAGGCGGCCATCAAGCGGCTGCGCGAGCGCATCGACGCGACGGAGAAGCCCGACCCGGTCACCCAGGACCTGCTGATCGCGATCACGGCAGAACTGGAGAAGCAGCGCTGGATGTTCGCCGCCGAGAACGTGAGCGAGCGCGGCTGAACGCCGTACGACGGAGGGCCGGTCGGACCGGCGTGGGCACCTGCCGTCACCCGAGCGGCCCCGTCCCGCGGCCACGGGCATGCGGGACGAGGGCCCCGCGCCTAACGTCGACATGGCACACCAATGGCGGTGTCCGGGACGGCTCGCACGCCGTTCGCGGACGCCGGTTCGGCGTGGGAGGCCGGTCAGCCATGAGACTCACCGAAGCACGCCACCGCGGCCGGCGTCGGGACCCGGACCGGCCCCTGCTCGTCAGCAGATGGCGTGAGACGGCGGACCGGCATCTGACCCCGGTGCAACGGTCGTTGCTGATCACGTGGATCTCCTTCGGGGTCACCTTCGGCACCGTCCGTGTCATCACGCACGGCATCCGGGGCGGCTGGCTGCCCTGGGGCAACATCTCCGCCGGCGGCGAGCACCTGCACCACTACAACATCGGCATCGCCACCCTCACCGGCGTGGGCCTGATCGCCGTACGCGGTGACGAACGCGCGGTCGGGCATCCCGCCGTCGCGGCCGCCTACGGCTGCGGCACCGCGCTCATCTGCGACGAGTTCGCCCTCCTGCTGGACCTTCAGGACGTCTACTGGGCCAAGCAGGGCCGGATCAGCGTCGACGTGTCCCTCGGAGTCCTCTCCGTGCTGGGCGCCTATCTGACGGCGAAGCCGTTCTGGCACGAGATCGGCCGTGTCACCCGCCACCACATCGTCGCCGCGACCACGCGCCACGGCGCCACGGCCTGATTCCCGCATCCGCCCGACTTCCGCACCGCCCCACCACGGCCCGGCCGCCGCCATGCACGCCGCGCGGGCGGTCGCACCCACCGTGAGGAGCAAGGCATGAGCACAGCCGAGCACCAGGAGGACGGCACCGAGGGCGCCTCCGGGCAGCGGCCCGTCCCGCAGCGGCCGTCCTTGATACGCATGCGCGTATCAAGGGCCGATCCCTGGTCGGTGATGACGACGAGCTGTCTGGTGCTGCTGGGCCTCGGGGCCTGCGTGCTCGTCACCATGGTGTTCGTCTGGGCCATGCTGACCGCGATGGACCCGGAGGGCTGGCCCTCGTTCGGCTGGACGCTCGTCATCGCCGCCGGCGTCGTCAGCCTGGAGGTCGTATTCGGTACGGCCCTGGCGACCCTGGGCGCGTTCCTCTACAACATGTCCTCGCAGTACGCCGGGGGTGTCCACCTGACCCTGGCCGACGACGCGGCGGCGGGCCCGGACCCTCGGCCCGAGTTGCTGCCGGACGTCGGCCAGGTGTTGCGCAGGATCCAGGACCGCGTGGGGTTCCCGCCACCCGGATGGGGTGCACGCTATGTCGGGTTCGTCAACCACTGCGGCGACGCGTGGCGCCGGCTGAAGGGCCGGGCCGCAGGGCACGGTCAGGCCGCCGGGCACGGCCGGGACGGCGGGCACGGCCGGGACGGCGGGTCCGGTCACGACGAGCGTGGGCGCGGGGACCGGGACGATCCGGACACCCGGGTCGAGGAGACCACTTCCGGCTGACGGCCCTGACGGCCCTGACCAGGGTGCTGACAGCCCCTGACCGCCCCGAGGGCCCGGGCTCCGCCCGGCTCCCGCACCGGCCGGTCAGTCGCCGGCGACGGGCGGCAGGTGCAGCAGGCGCGCGATGGTGCGCAGGACGCCGTTGTCGTTGTTGGACGGGGCCAGATGGCGGGCCCGGCCGATGACCTCGGGGTGGGCGTTGGCCATGGCGAACGACCACTCGGCGGCGTCCAGCATCTCCAGGTCGTTGAGGTAGTCGCCGAACACCAGGGTCTGCGCGGGCGTGATCCCCAGGTCCCGCTGGAGCCTGCGCAGGGCGGCGCCCTTGTCGGCGGTGCGGTTCATGACGTCGACCCAGTGCTCGCCCGAGACGACGACCTGGTGGGTTTCGGCGAACGCTGCCAGCGCCGGGGCGGTGGTCCGCTCGGCCGACCCGAAGTCGAACAGGGCCACCTTGATGATGTGGTCGTCCACGGCCGCCGCGTCCGGCACGATCCGGTGCCGTACGTAGTACTTGCGGACCTCGGTCAGGAACGCCTCGTCGGCGCGTTCCACGTAGGCCGACCGCTTGCCGCAGACCACGGCGCCCACGTCCACGCCCTGGGCGGCGAGTTCCCGTACGGCACCGACGAGGCGGGCCGCGACGGCCGGGTCCAGAGGGTCGGAGCTCAGCTCCACGCCGTCCCGGACGACATAGGTCCCGTTCTCCGCGATGAACACCATGCCCTCGTCGTGGCCGGCGAACTGCTCGGCCAGCGTGGCGTACTGGCGGCCGCTCGCGGGGCTGAACAGCACACCGCGGCGGCGCAGCTCGGCCAGGGTCGGCCACAGTCCGGCCGGGATCCGCTTGGCGTCGTCCAGGAGCGTGCCGTCCATGTCGGTGACGATCAGCCGTATGCCGGCGGGGTCGGTGAGCGTCCCGGAGGCGGGTTCGGAGGCGGTGGTCAGGGGCGAGGGTGTGCTGGGCATGTCCGTTTTCCGTGACGGGCGCGGCGGGCGCGGCCGGTGGTGGGGCGTCGGCTCCGTTGCCGTGCGCGGGGCGTGCGGTGGCCGACGCCGTACCGACTCCGGGCCGTCGTCGGCCGGGTCGATCGGGCCGTGGCGCCACGGCCCGGCCAGCCTACCGGGGCCCGCCCGGCCGGCCGGGTTCGGCCGATTCCCGGACACGGTGATCACCGGGCGGCACAATGGCGGCGACGGCCGCGGCAGGCCGTCGGCAAGGGCGCGAGCAGGAGAGCGACGACAGGGGCACGGACGTGAGCGAGAGCCGCACACCGCCGGGCGCCCGCGCCCGCACCGGGGTGACCGGCTCTTCCGGGCCCCTGGTCGTGCCCGGCCCGGTGCCGTGCTCGCGGTGGCGTCCGGGCGGCGACTCCCCCGTCGCGGTACCGCGGTTCGGCGCGGTCGCCGTGAAACGCTGACGCGGGCGGCCCCGGCCGCCGGTTCGCCCGAGCCCGCCGAGGAGGACTATGACCACCCTTGCCGACCCCGTCCCCGGCGGGCGCCCCGGTGACGTGGAGCGGGCCACCGCGCTCAGCGGCGAGCTGGCCGGGCGAGGCGTGCACGGCGTCGTCCTGGCCTACGTCGACACCGCGGGGATCGGCCGGGTCAAGACGGTCCCGGTGGCGAAGCTTCCCTCGGCCGCCGCCTGGGGGGTGGGCATGTCCCCGGTGTTCGACACGTTCCTGGCGCACGACTCGATCGTCACCACCGACGTCCTCGGCTCCCCCGACGGCGATCTGCGGCTCTACCCCGACCTCGACCATCTGGTGGCCCTGTCCGGGCAGCCCGGCTGGGCCTGGGCCCCGGTCGACCGGATCACGCAGGAGGGCGAGCGCCACCCCGGGTGCGGCCGTACGTTCCTGCGCCGGATCACCGCCGAGGCCGAGCGGCGGCACGGCCTCACCTTCAAGGCGGCCGTCGAGATCGAGTGGGCGTTCGGCCGGGGCGACGCGCCCGGCGGCGCGTTCGAGCCCGCGGCGTCGGGTCCGGCGTACGGGGCCGTCCGGCAGGTGGAGCTGAGCGACTGCGCGGCCGATCTGCTGGCGGCCCTCGCCGCGCAGGGCGTGGACGTGGACCAGTTCCACCCCGAGTACGCGCCCGGGCAGTTCGAGGTGTCCGTCGGCGCGCTGGATCCGGTGGCGGCGGCCGACCGCAGCGTGCTGGTGCGGCAGACCGTGCGGGCCGTGGCCCGGCGGCACGGGCTGAAGGTGTCCTTCGCGCCGGCCGTCCTCGCGCGCGGCGTGGGCAACGGCGGCCACGTCCACCTCTCGGCCTGGCGCGACGGGACCAACCTGCACTCCGGGGGCGAGGGCCGCCACGGCATGACGGCCGAGGCCGAGTCCTTCACGGCCGGTCTCCTCGCCCACCTGCCCGCCCTGACGGCGGTGACCGCGCCGAGCCCGGCCAGCTATCTCCGGCTCAGGCCCTCCCAGTGGGCCGGGGTGTTCACCGCCTGGGGCCGGGAGACCCGGGAGGCCGCGCTGCGCGTGGTGACCGGGACCCGCGGGCAGCGCGGGCAGGCGGCCAACCTGGAGGTCAAACCGGTCGACCTCGCGGCCAACCCGTACCTGGCGCTGGGATGCCTGATCGCCGCCGGGCTTGACGGCACCGCCTCGTCCGCGCCCCTGCCCGAGGAGATCACCGGGGACCCGGCCCGGTTCGGCGAGGCGGAAGCGGAAGCCCGGAGCGTACGGCGGCTGCCGGTCTCCCTGGCGGAGGCGGTCGCCGCGTTCCGCGGGGACGACGTGCTGCGCACCGCCCTCGGACCGGTCCTCGCCGACGCGATCACCGCCGTGCGGCAGGGCGAGATCGCGGCCGTCGAGGGGCTGGACGACGAGCAGGTCGCGGCGGCGTACCGCTGGGTGTACTGATGGGCGCGTCGGCCGGGGCCGCGGGGGTCCACGAGGTGCTCGCGGCGCTGCCGCTCGTGGACCACCACTGCCACGGCGTCGTCACCGCCGACCTGGACCGTTCCGGCTTCGAGTCCCTGCTCACCGAGGGCGAGGCGTGGCCCGGCAGCGGGATCTCGCCGTTCGACAGCCCGGTCGGCGTGGCCGTGCGCCGCCACTGCGCGCCGGTCCTCGACCTGCCGCGCCACGCGCCCGCCGAGGGGTATCTGGCCCGCCGCACCGAGCTGGGCGCGGCGGAGGTCAACCGGCGCTTCCTCGGGGCCTGCGGCACGAACGTCTTCTGCGTCGACACCGGATTCGCTCCCGAGCCCGGCACCACCCCGCGGGAGCTGGCCGACGCCGCGGGCGGTGGCGCGACGGCGTACGAGGTCGTACGGCTGGAGCGCGTCGCGGAGGCCGTGGCGGCCGAGGGCGTCGAGCCCGGCGAGTACGGTGCCGCCTTCCGCGCGGCCGCGCAGGACGCCGTGCGGCGGCCGGGCGTGGTCGCGGTGAAGTCGGTGGCCGCCTACCGCACCGGCTTCGGTCTCGACCCGGCCCGCCCCTGCCGGGAGGAGGTCGCGCGGGCGGCGGCGGGCTGGCTCGCCCGCGGCGGCGGCCGTCTCGACGATCCGGTGCTCGTACGACATCTGCTGTGGACGGCGGTCGGCCTCGGTCTGCCCCTCCAGTTGCACACCGGGTTCGGGGACAGTGACATCCGTCTGCACCGTGCGGACCCCGCCCTGCTGACCGACTGGCTGCGCCTGACCGCGGGCACGGTCCCGGTCCTGCTGCTGCACTGCTGGCCCTACCAGCGCCAGGCCGCCTATCTGGCCGCCGTGTTCGAGCACGTGTACCTCGACGTGGGCCTGACGCTGCACCACGTGGGGCCTGCCCGATCCCGGGCGGTCCTCGCCGAGGCGCTGGAGATCACGCCGTTCCGCAAGCTGCTGTACAGCTCCGACGCCTACGGTGTGGCCGAGTTCCACCACCTGGGCGCGGTGGCCTTCCGGCAGGGCCTGGCCGGGCTGCTCCGGGAGCGCGTGGACGCCGACGAGCTGAGTGCGGCGGACGCGCTGCGGATCGCCCGGTGGACGGGGCGGGACAACGCCCGTCGGGTCTACGGACTGGCCGGCCCGTCCTGCGTCACCGCCCTCGAAGACCCCGGCTGAACCGCCGATCTCCCTGTCACCGATCTCCCCCATCGAGCACCACTGAAAGTATGATCAAGCGATGTCTGACATGACCGAAACCACGCCCGGTTGGCTGACCACGGACGAGTTGGAGTCGGCGCGCGCCCGCATGCCGATCCTCTACGTCGAGGCGGTACCGGTGCGCGTCGACGACAGCGGCGAAGTGATCAGCATCGGACTGCTGCTGCGCATCGGACCGGACGGAACGGTCAGCCGGACCCTGGTCTCCGGCCGGGTGCTGCACCACGAGCGCGTGCGGGACGCCCTGCTGCGGCATCTGGAGAAGGACCTCGGCCCGGTGGCGCTGCCCCGCGTGCCGGCGTCCCTCCAGCCGTTCACCGTCGCCGAGTACTTCCCGACGGCCGGTGTCACGCCGTACCACGATCCGCGCCAGCACGCTGTGTCCCTGGCCTACATCGTGCCGGTCGCCGGTGACTGCCGCCCCCGGCAGGACGCGCTGGACCTGGTCTGGTTCAGCCCGCAGGAGGCGGCGTCCGCCGCGCTCCACAGTGAGATGCCGGGCGGGCACGGGGTGCTGCTCAAGCAGGCGCTGGCCCACGTGGGCCACGCGTACTGACACACCGCGCGAAGGGCGCCTCCGGCATCACCGGCGGCGCCCTCCCCGGCTCGGTCCGGCTAGCCGGCGGTCGCGCGGGCGGCCGGGACCGGGCCGCGGTCCTCGTCCGTCACGAGGTGGTCGGCCGGCCCGTCCGGGTCGAGGAGCCGGCCCAGCCGGCGCGGCACGTCGAAGCCGACGAGGACCACGACGATCATCGTCCCGGCGAAGGTGAGGACGGCGAGCGCGTGGCCCAGGTCCATGCCGGAGGCGAGGCGGGCGCCGAGGACGGGCGCCACGGCGCCGCCCAGGGCGCCCACGTTGTACGTGAAGCCCAGCGCGGCGGCCCGGGTGTGGGTCGGGAAGTGACCGCCGATGTACCGGGGCAGCAGTCCGGAGATGCCGAAGCTGGTGGCCTGGAGCGCGAACAGCAGCACACCGAGCAGCGGCAGGCTGTCGCGGACCGCGAAGACCGGGAAGACGAAGGCCAGTGAGGCCAGCAGCGTGAAGGCGTACGCCTTCCTGGTGCCGATCCAGTCGCCCATGAACCCGGCCAGCCAGCAGCCGGCCATCGTGCCGAAGCCCGCGTAGTAGAGCGCGTCGGTGACCTGCCCGGCGTCGTAGCCCAGGTCGGTCTTCAGATAGGTGGGCAGCAGCGCCTGGATGGGCCAGGAGTACAGGAACGCGAAGAAGATCGTGACGATCATCGACACGTACAGCAGCCACCCGCGGCGGCCGCCGAGCTGCACGGCGAAGGCGATCAGACAGACCGCGGCGAGCACCGACAGGACCGGTACGAGACCGTCGCCCAGCGGGGTGAAGACCGCGAAGAGCGAGACGGTCGCCGCCACCGCGAGCACCACGTTGACGGTGGCCCTGGTCCGGGTGGTGAACAGCGGACGGAAGGGGTTGGGCCGCTGCTCCCGCTCGGCGACCGAGGCCTTCCAGTCGGCGGCCTCGGGCAGTGTGCGGCGCATCCACAGCGCGACCACGACGGGGATCAGGCCGAGGTAGAACATCCAGCGCCACCCGAGCGCCGGCACGACCCACTTGTAGACCTGCGCGGCCAGCACCGTGCCCACCGAGTAGCCCGAGATCAGGAAGCCGCTGGCCCGGTTGCGCATGCGCACCGGCCAGCTCTCCATGACGTAGGTGGCGCTGGACGAGTACTCGCCCGCCATGCCCATGCCGATGGCGAGCCGGGCGACGAACAGGCTGGTGTAGTCCCAGGCGAATCCGCAGGCGAAGGTGCCCAGGGAGTACAGCAGGATGCTGACCACCATCGAGAGCTTGCGCCCGAAGCGGTCACCGAGGGCTCCGAGCAGCGCGCCGCCGAGCCACCGTGTGATGAACGCGGCGGAGACCAGGCTCGCCGCCTGGACGGTGTCGAGGTGGAAGTCGGCGCTGATCTCGGTGAGGACCAGGGTGATCAGCACGAAGTCGAAGCCGTCGAGGACGTAGCCGATCCAGGCGGCGAAGAACGACTTCCACTGGCTGCGGCCCACCTGGCGGAACCAGGGCGGCTCGGATGGCGCGGTGTGGTGCACGGTTGCTCCAGGATGCCGGACGGACTCGTCGCCGAGCACCGTCGGAAGGTAAAGACGCCTCTATCGACGTGTGAGGTGTGTCGCGAAGCGGTGGGTGAGGGCGGTCGGGGCGGTGATGGCGGTGCCGACGACCACGCTGTGGGCGCCCCGGGCGAGCGCTTCGGCCGCCTCCTCGGGGGTGCCGAGCCGGCCCTCGGCGACGACCGGGGTGCCGGTCGCGCGGGCGAGGGCGGCGACCAGTTCCAGGTCCGGGCCCGACTGGCGCGGGGAGCCGGGCGCGTATCCCGACAGGGTGGTGGAGACGAAGTCGGCGCCCTGCCGGGCGGCGAGCACGCCTTCCTCCAGCGTGGCGACGTCCGCCATGACCAGGGCGCCCGCCGCGTGCACGGCGGTCACGAGGTCGGCGAAGGAGCCGCCGTCCGGGCGGGGGCGCGCCGTGGCGTCCGCGGCGACCACCTGGGCGCCGGCCTCGGCGACGGCGAGGGCGTGCCGCACGGTCGGGGTGATGTAGACGCCGGTGTCGCCGTCCTTCCACAGCCCGATCACGGGAACGGTGACGGCGGCGGCGACGGCGGCCACCACCTCGGGGCCGTTGACACGGACGGCCGCGGCGCCGCCGGCCTCGGCCGAGCGCGCCAGCCGGACCAGGGTCGCGGTGTCGCGCATCGGGTCGCCCTCGGGGGCCTGGCAGGAGACGATCAGCCGGCCCGCGACGGCGGCTACGGGCGAGGGGGTCGTGGTCATCGGGGTCCTCCTGTGAAGTGCGGGGACGCGGTGCGGGTGAGCAGGGCCGCCCCCAGGACGGCCGCGTCGGAGCCCAGGCGCGGAGGGACCGGGCGCAGTCGGCGCAGCGGAGCCATCAGTTCGGCGCGGAAGGCGTCGGTCAGCGCGGACCAGTACAGGTCGCCGATCCGGGCTACGCCGCCGCCGATCACGACGCGGTCCGGGCCGAGCGCGTTGGCCAGTCCGCCGAGGGCGCTTCCCGTGGCCCGCGCCCCGGTGGTGATCGCCTGCCGTGCGGTGGCGTCACCCGCGGCGGCGCGTTCCGCCACGGTCTGGAGGCGGTCGGCGGTGCGGCCGCTCAGCCGCTCGTACAGGGCGGTGATCGCGGGTCCCGAGGCGATCGCCTCCAGGTGGCCGCTGCCGCCGCAGGTGCAGGGCAGGCCGGTGGCCTCGGGGCTCGGCACATGTCCGAGGTGGCCCGCGATGCCGGCGCTGCCGTGCAGCATGCGGCCGTCCACCGCGACGGCGCCGCCGACTCCGGTGCCCACGGCGACGTAGACGAGGGAGGCGTACGGGTCGGCGGATTCGGCGAGTTCGGTGGCGGCCGTGGCGCGTACGTCGTTGTCGCAGGCGACCGGCAGCCCCGTACGGTCGGACAAACCCGCGGCCAGCTCGGTGCCGGCCCATCCGGTGATGGAGTCGGTGGCGCTGGTGACGACGCCGGTGCGCGGGTCCACGACTCCGGCGGCGGCGACTCCGATCGCCCGGGCGCCGTCGTCCACCTCGCGGGCCGCGGCGGCGAGCGCGTCGAGCACGGCCGGCGCGCCCGCCCGCGCCGGAGTCGGGCGGGTGTGCCGGCGCAGCACCGTGCCGTCCGGGCCGACCAGGGCGGCCGCGATCTTGGTGCCGCCCAGGTCGAGTCCGATGACGGGAGTGGTGTCCGGTGCCGGGGTCCGCGTCATCGGACCGGGATGAGCCCGGCGGCGCGCAGCCGCGCGTCGACCGCGGCGACGGGGGCGGCGCCGAGCTGGATCTGCGGGAAGGCGGTGTCACCGCAGTCGATGACGCCCAGCAGGCGCAGCGCCGCCTTGAACGCGCCCAGCGCGGAGGAGCTGCGGCCCATCTCGGCCTCGGGCCCCGCGTCGACCATGCCGAACAGGTCGGCGAGCCGCTCCTGCTCCTGGACGGCCAGCTGCCAGTCGCCGGCCCTGGCCGCCTCGTAGAGCCGGACGTAACCGGCGGGGTCGACGTTGCCGAGGCCGGGGACGACGCCGTCGGCGCCGGCCAGCAGGGCCGCGTCCACGGTCAGTTCGGAGCCGGTGAGGACGGAGAAGCCGGGTACGGGGCCCTCGGCGCGGCCCTGGCGTCCGCCGAGGGCGAGGAGCAGGCGGCGCAGGGAGCCCTCGTCGCCGCTGCTGTCCTTGAGTCCGGCCAGGGTGCCGTCGGCGGCCAGTTCGAGGATCAGGGCGGGCGAGAGCTTGCTGTGCACGGAGACCGGCAGGTCGTAGGCGAACAGCGGCAGGTCGACCGTCTGGCGGATCCTGCGGAAGTGGGCGGCGATCTCCCGGGGGTGGGTGCGGGTGTAGAACGGCGCGGTGACGACCAGGGCGTCCGCGCCGATCCGGGCCGCCTCGCGGGCGTGGTCGAGGACGCGGGGGGTGGTGGTGTCGATGACGCCGGCGAGGACCGGTACCCGTCCGTCGACCACGTTGACCACGGTCTCCAGGGCGGTGCCCCGCTGCTCGTCGGTGAGGTAGGCGACCTCGCTGGTCGAGCCGAGGGCGAAGAGCCCGTGGACGCCGCCGCCGAGCAGGTGCTCGACCAGCCGGGCCAGGGAGGCCGTGTCGACCTCGCCGTGGGCGTCGAGCGGGGTGCACACGGGCGGGACGACCCCGCGCAGGGGTGCGGTCAGAGGCATGGGGGCTACTCCATGGGCTGATGGGCCGGGTGACGGAACTGCGGATCGCGGCGGGCCGCGAAAAGGACGTCAGATGTCTGACGTCTGAACCATAAGACGCGGCCGCCCGGGTCGGTCAAGAGGGGGATGGCTCACACTCTCGACTCCGACCCGGGCGGCAGGTCCGTATGGGGAACGACGTCCGGAGCCCGCCGGTACGGGCGGGCGGCTTACGGCGGGCGGGCGGTGCGCTTGGGCGGTCGCCCGCGACCGGCGGACGGTGGGCTCGGACGGTCGCCGACGACCGGTGGGCTCCGGCGGTCCCCGGTGATCCATGAGGCGGTGCGCTTGGGCGGTCGCCGACGACCGGTCGGGCGGTGTGCTTGGACGGTCTCCGGTGATCCGTCAGGCGGTGCGCTCGGCCTCGCTCCGCGCGCCGCCCCGGCCCGCGTGCGCCTGCGCCTCCGCCAGCCGCCTGCGCACCGGCGCGTAGTGGCCGGAGAGGGCGTGCACGAAGCCCTCGACGTCCCCCTGCCTGGCCGCCCGCACGATGGCGCGGTGGTCGGCGATGGTTCCCGCCTCGGCCTCCTCGGAGATGCCCTCCAACTGGGGCGCGACGATGGCGTAGACGTCCCAGAAGGCCAGCGAGAGCTGACTGACCAGCTCGTTCTCCAGCGGCTTCATCAGTCGCTCGTGGAAGGACCGGTCACATTCCGCGAAGCCGCGGTCGTCATGGGCGCCGCGCCGGTCCATCTCGTCGACGAGGGCGTCGAGGGCGTCGAGATCCTCGGGCCCGAGGGTCGCCATGATGCGCGCGGCCATGCCGCGTTCGATCAGTTCCCGCACCTCGACCAGCTCGGACAGGATCCGGAAGTCGTCCTTGGGGCTGAGCAGGCCGCGGAAGGCCAGCCCCTCCACCAGCGCGGACAGGCTCAGCCGGCCGACGTACGTGCCGTGACCGCGCCGCACCTCGACGATGTCCAGCACCGCCAGGGTCTTCACGGCCTCGCGGATGCTGGACCGGCTGGCACCGAGGGCGGTGCACAGTTCCGCCTCCGACGGCAGCGGGTCCCCCGGCTTGAGGTGATTGTCGAGGATGTAGCTCTTGATCGCCTCCGAGACCTCCTGACGCAGTGACGGCCTGACCGCCGCCCGGACCTCTTGCGGACGCGACGAATTCACCTCTTGACCCCTTCTGCTCAATGAAGCTACCTTCACAGCCTATCAAGGTCGGACATCAGACGTCTGATGACGGGACCTCAATTCCTCTTTCGTTTCCTCGCTTTGTGCCGCCCCCAGGAGGGACCTCTCGTGTCGTACAAGACGCCCGTCGGCATGGATCGTCGCAGATTTCTGCGCTATGCGAGTGCCCTCGGGGCCGCCTCGGCCCTGACCGCCTCGATCTCCGCGTGCAGCGGCCCGGCCTCGACCGGCTCGGACACCGGCGCGAGCGGTGGAGGAGGGACGGACACCATCGAGACGGGCATCTCCTACGCCCTCTCGACCGGCTTCGACCCGATGACCGCCTCGGGCGCCACGCCGATCGCCGCCAACCTGCATGTCTTCGAGGGCCTGGTGGACCTGGATCCGGCCACGCTCGAAGCCCGGCCCGGCCTGGCCACCGCGCTGCCGGTCAAGGTGAACGCCACCACCTACCGTGCCACCCTGCGCGAGGGCGCCACCTTCCACGATGGCTCCGACGTCACCGCCGAGGACGTCGTGTACAGCTTCGAGCGGATCCTCGACGAGAAGAACGCCTCCCTGATGGCGCAGTTCCTGCCGTTCCTCGACTCGGTCGGGGCGGTCGACGCCAGGACGGTCGAGTTCAAGCTGAAGTATCCCTTCGCGCTGTTCCCCGGCCGCGTCTCGGTCGCCAAGATCGTCCCCAAGAAGCTGGTGGAGGCGGACCAGAAGGGCTTCGACGCCCTGCCGGTCGGCTCGGGCCCGTACCGGATGGTCTCGGCGACCCGCGAGGACAAGATCGCCTTCGAGGCGTACGACAAGTACAACGGCAGCCACCCGGCCAAGGCGAAGAAGATGGTCTGGCGCCTGGTCTCCGACCCCGCCGCCCGGGTCAGCGCCATGGAGTCGGGCCGGGTGCAGGCCATCGAGGACGTGCCCTACCTCGACGTGGACCGCCTCGCCCGGAAGGTGAAGGTCGAGTCCGTGCAGTCCTTCGGCCTGCTCTTCCTGATGTTCAACTGCAAGAAGAAGCCCTTCGACGACAAGCGGGTGCGCCAGGCGCTGCACTACGCGCTGGACACCGACAAACTCATCACCACGGCCATGGCCGGCAACGGCACGGCCGCGCGCAGCTACCTCCAGCCCACCCACCCCGACTTCCACCAGGCCGCCACGGTCTACGGGCACGACCCGGCCAGGGCCAGGAAGCTGCTCGGCGAGGCCGGCGCCGAGAACCTCTCGGTCACGTTGCTGACCACGGACACCGGCTGGGTCAAGGACGTGGCCCCGCTGGTCAAGGAGAGCTGGGACGCCATCGGCGTGAAGACCACGCTGAGCATCGGCCAGTCCTCGGCCCAGTACGCCAAGGTGGACGCCGGCTCCTACACGGTCCTGCTCGCCCCCGGCGACCCGTCCGTCTTCGGCAACGACGTCGACCTGCTGATGCGCTGGTACTACTCCGGTCTGTGGCCCGAGAGCCGCTACGGCTGGGGCGGGACCGCCGAGTACAAGAAGGTCAACTCCCTGCTGGACAATGCCGCCCAGGCCACCGACGAGGCCACGCGCAAGGACCTGTGGGGCCAGGCCGTCGACCTGGTCGCGGACGCCGCCGCCCTCTATCCCGTCCTGCACCGCAAGCTGCCCACGGCCTGGAACGACAAGGCGCTGCGGGGGTTCAAGCCCCTGCCGACGACCGGCCTGTCGCTCCTGGACGTCAGCCACGCCTGACCCACCGTCCGGCGCCGACGCAGCGGCGGCGGGCTCGGCCCACTCCGGCCGGGGGCCCGGTGGGCGACTGCCGCGGCTGCGGCGGCTGCCGGGCGGTGGCCGCGGGCCAGTGCCCGCCGGGCGGTGGCTACGGCTCGGTGCCTGTCGGGCGGTGGCTACGGGTCGGTGCCTGTCGGGCGGTGGCTACGGCTCGGTGCCTGTCGGGCGGTGGCTGCCGAACGGCTATCGCCGGCCCGGTGTCCGCCGGAGAGCTGCCGGGCCGGGAGCCTGCTCGGTGGCTGCCGTGCCTCGGTGTCTGTCGGACGGATGCCGTGCCCAGAGGGCTGCCGGGCGGCTGCCGTGCCGGCGCTCGCCGGGCGGTTGTCGCAACTCCTGCCTACCGGGCGGCGGCTGCCGTACCCGGCCTCGCTGGGCGGCTGCCGCGGATCCGGTGTCTGCCGAACGGCTGACGCCGGCTCGGCAACCGCCGGCAGGCTGCCGACACCCGGCGGGCTCGCTGAGCGGCTGCCGCACCGGCGCTCGCCAGGCGACTTCCGCACCCCGGCCCCGCCGGGGATGGCAGCCACGGCTCCCGTGCCTGCCGTCCGGCTGACGCCGGCCCGGCGCCCGCCAAACGGCTGCCGACGCCCGGCGGCCCGCTGGGCGGCTGCCGCGCCAGGGGCCCGCCGAGCGGCTGACGCACCGGCACCCGTCGGGCGGTTGCCGCAACCCGTGCCCAACAGTCGACTTCCGCACCCCGGCCCCGCCGGGCAGCAGCCACAGCTCCAGTGTCTGCCGAACGGCTGACGCAACCCCCGCACCGCCGGACGGCTGCCGACGCCCGGCGGCCCGCTGAGCGGCTGCCGTACCGGCGCTCGCCGGGCGGCTGACGCAACCCCGGTGTCCTCCCCTTCTCTAGGAACCCATGATGGTCACATTCCTCCGGCTCGCGCTGCGCCGTCTGGCGATCACGCCGGTGATGATCCTCGGCATCACGCTGCTCGTCTTCGTGGTGCTTCAGTTCTCGCCCGTCGACCCCGCCTACAACGCCCTGGGCGACGGCGCCTCGGCCACGGCCCGCGCCGCCTTCGCCGAGGCCAACGGCCTCAACGACCCGCTGCCGGTGCGCTACGTCCGCTTCCTCGGCCGACTGCTGAGCGGCGATCTCGGCTCCACCGTGCCGCCGAGCCAGCCGGTGCTCGACCGGATCTCCGTCGCGCTGCCCCTCACCCTCCAGCTCACCGCGCTCGGCCTGGTGATCGCGATCGTCCTCGCCCTCGTGCTCGGCGTGACCGGCGCGGTCTTCCGGGACCGCTGGCCCGACCAGCTCACCCGGGTGCTGTCGATCGCGGGAGTCGCCGTCCCGTCGTTCTGGCTCGGGGTACTGCTCATCCAGCAGTTCGCCCTGAACAACCCGGTGTTCCCCACCGGCGGCTACGTCAACCCGGCCGACTCCTTCAGTGGCTGGCTCAGGTCCCTGGCCCTGCCCGCCTTCGCCCTCGCGGTCCCCGTCGCGGCCTCGCTGGCCCGTCTGGTGCGCACCTCCATGGTGGCCGAGCTGGACCGCGACTACGTACGGACCGCCACCGGCAACGGGCTGCCCCGCCACGTCGTCGTCCGGGGCGTGCTGCGCAACGCGCTCATCACCCCGCTGACCGTGCTCGGCGTACGGGTGGGCTACCTGCTCAGCGGCGCGGTCGTGATCGAGACCATCTTCGACCTGCCCGGCATGGGCAAGCTGATCCTCGAGGGGGTCACCGGCGGCGACGTCGCACTCGTCCAGGGCACCGTGCTCACCATCGCCGTCGCCTTCCTGGTCGTCAACGTCGTCGTCGACCTGCTGTACCTGCTGGTCAACCCGCGTATCAGGACGGTGTGACATGTTCCCCAGAAGCGGTCTCGTCAGGAGACTGTCCCGCCCCGGCATCCGGTTCCGGGCGCTTCCGTCGTCCTCGCGGCTCGCCCTCGGCGTGCTGGCGGTCGTAATCCTCGCCGCCGTTTTCGCGCCGCTGATCGCCGCCGACCCGCTCGCCACCGGCGTCCCCGTCCAACCACCCAGCGGCGCCCATTGGTTCGGTACCGACCGGGTCGGCCGGGACATCTTCGCGCGTGTCGTCTACGGCGCCCGGTACTCCCTGGTCATCGGTCTGGGCTCGACCGCCGCCGCCCTGGTGCTGGGCGCCGTCCTCGGCTCGCTGGCCGCCACCTCGCGCAAACTCGGCGACGAGTCGGTGATGCGCACGCTCGACATCGTCATGGCCTTCCCGCCGATCGCCCTCGCGGCCGTGCTGGTCACCGTCTTCGGCACCAGCCTGCCCGTGCTCATCCTGTGCATCGCGTTCGTCTACATGCCCTCGCTCGCCCGCGTGGTGCGCGCCAACGTCATGGCGCAGTACGGCGAGGACTACGTGGCCGCCGAGAAGGTGATCGGCGCCCGCCGCGCGTACATCGTGGTCCGCCACGTGGCCGTCAACTGCGCCGCGCCCGTCATGGTGTTCGCCACCGTGCTGGTCGCCGACGCCATCATCTTCGAGGCCAGCCTGTCCTTCATCGGGGCCGGTGTGCAGGACCCCGACCCCAGCTGGGGCAACGTCCTGTCCTACGGCCGGCAGATCCTGCTGTCGGGCGGCTGGTGGGCCACCCTGCTGCCCGGCCTCGTGCTGCTGGTGACCGTACTCGCCCTGAACATCCTGTCCGAGGGCCTCACCGACGCGGCGGCGGCCCCGTCCGACGCCCGCGCGGACGACGGTGATCCGCAGCCGTCGACGCCCTCCGTGACGGGATCCACCGCGTCTACCGCATCCACCACGTCCAGCGCGGACGGGAGTACCGATTCCGCCGCGGACGTCGACGCCGCGCTCGCCCGGCTCTCCGCGCGTGTGCTGAGTGGACCGTCCGCCTTCACCCCGCTCGCCGACGACGCGGCCGAGCTTCTGGTCGTGGAGGACCTGACCATCCGCTTCCCGGACCGCTACGGCGACACCCGGGTCGTGGACGGCATCTCCTTCTCGGTCCGCGAGGGCGAGACCCTCGGCCTGGTCGGCGAGTCGGGCTGCGGCAAGAGCATCACCAGCCTCGCCGTCATGGGGCTGCTGGCCCGCAACGCCGAGGTCGGCGGTCGCGTCGAGTACCGCGGGCGTGATCTCCTGGAGCTCGGCCCCCGGCAGCGCCGGGCCCTCAACGGCCCGGAGATCGCCATGGTCTACCAGGACGCGCTCTCCTCACTGAACCCCTCGGTGCTCGTCGGCCGTCAGCTCAAGCAGCTCACCAGCCGCGGCGGTACCCAGACCCCCGCCGAACTGCTCGAACTGGTCGGCCTCGACCCGCGGCGGACCCTGCGCAGCTACCCGCACGAACTCTCCGGCGGCCAGCGTCAGCGCGTACTCATCGCCATGGCGCTCTCCCGCAGCCCCCGCCTGCTGATCGCGGACGAGCCGACCACCGCGCTCGACGTCACCGTCCAGGCCCAGGTGGTGGAACTGCTCGAACGGCTGCGCGACGAGCTCGGCTTCGCGATGATCCTCGTCTCCCACGACCTCGCGCTCGTCGGCGACCTGTCGCACCGCATCGCGGTGATGTACGCCGGCCAGGTCGCGGAGGTCGCCGAGACCCGGTCGCTGCTGTCCGCGCCCGCCCACCCGTACACCCGCGGGCTGCTCGGCTCGGTGGTGTCCCTGGAGGCGGGCGCCGAGCGGCTGCACCAGATCCCCGGCATCGTCCCGGCGCCGCGCCGCTTCGGGGACGGCTGCCGGTTCGCCTCGCGCTGCGCCGCGGCGACCGACCTGTGCCGCACCACCCCGCCCGTCCCCGGCGGCGGGCCCGACCACAGCGCCGCGTGCCACCACCCCGTGCCGGCCGCCCTGCTTCAGGAGAGCAACCGATGATCCGGCTCGACCACGTTCACGTACGCCACAAGGCCCGCGGCGGCGGCCTGTTCGACCGGAGCCACGTGCACGCCCTGACCGATGCCTCGCTGGAGGTTGGGCGCGGCGAGATCGTCGGCCTGGTCGGCGAGTCCGGCTGCGGCAAGTCGACCCTGGCCCGGGTGCTGACGGGTCTGCAGCGGCCCACCGAAGGCACGGTCACCTTCCACGGCGAGGACCTGTGGACAATGCCCGGCGCCCGGCGGCGCGGCGAGTTCGGCTCCTCCGTCGGCGTCGTCTTCCAGGACCCGTCGACCGCCCTGAACCCGCGGCTGCCGGTGGGCCGGATCCTGCGCGACCCGCTGGACGTGCACCGGCGGGGCGGCGACAGGGAGCGCGACGCGCGGGTCGAGGAACTCCTCGACCTGGTCGGCCTGCCCGCGCACACCCTGCGGGCTCTGCCGGGACAGCTCTCCGGCGGGCAGCGCCAGCGCGTCGCCATCGCCCGCGCGCTCGCCCTGGAACCGGAGTTGATCGTCGCCGACGAGCCGACCAGCGCCCTCGACGTGTCGGTACGCGCGCAGGTCCTCAACCTCCTGGTGGACCTGCGGGACCGGCTGAACCTCGGCATGGTGTTCATCTCGCACGACATCCAGACCGTGCGGCACCTCGCCGACCGGCTCGCGGTGCTCTACCTCGGCCGGATCGTGGAGGAGGGCCCGGCGCGACGCGTCGCCGACTCCCCCGCGCACCCGTACACCCAGGCCCTGCTGTCGGCCACCCCGAGCCTGATGGAGCGCAGCGAACGCATCGTGCTGCACGGCCCGGTGCCGTCCGCGGTCAACCCGCCACCGGGCTGCCCCTTCAGCACCCGCTGCTGGAAGGCCGACGACGCCTGCGTGACCGCCTTCCCCGCGGCCCGGTCCGACCCTGACGAGTCCCACCGCTGGCACTGCGTCCACCCGCAGACCGAGGACGACCGGTCGTAGCGAGGACGTCGTGTACGGGCCCTCTCCCCCACCCTCCCGGGGTGGGGGAGAGGGCCCGTACCGAACCGCTCCGACACGGTCACGCGTCCGGTTCGTGCCTGAGGCGTTGCTCGGCGAAGGCGACCGCGTCCCGATGACCGAAGAGACCGGGCAGGCCTCCCGTGTGGAGGAACACCGTCTTCTCACCGGGCACGATGTCCCCGTCCCGGACGGCGGAGATGAGCCCTGCCAAGGCGCGGCCGGTGTAGACGGGGTCGAGGACGATTCCTTCGGTGCGCGCCGCCAGCAACAGCGCGTCAGCCACCTGGTCGGTGAACGCCCCGTAACCCTCGCCGACTTGGTCGTGACGGACTCTGAGGTCCTCGGCGGTCGGGGCCGTCGCCGAGAGGGGGGCGGCGAACTCGCATACGGCGGCGGCGACTTCGGCGCGGGCACCGGTGTCGACGCCGAGGACACGTTCCGCGCCGAGTCCCGCGACAAGGCCGGCCATCGTGCCTCCGGATCCCAGTGCCACCACGGTATGGCGCAGATCGGGGACCTGTGCCGTGAGTTCCTCCGCACAGCGCAGGTAGCCGCGCGCGGCGAGCGGACTGGAGCCTCCGAAGGGGATGAGAGCGGGCCGCTCTCCTCGACGCCGCAGTCGCTCGGTCACCGCCGCGGCTTCCTGCGCCAGACGGTCGGCGTCGGCATCGCCGGCCCAGACGATACGCGCGCCCAGCAGGCCGTCCAGTGCCAGGTTGCCCGAGTGCGACGCTCCGGGGGAACCCGGGAAGACCAGCACGGCGTTCATGCCGAGCCGGGCGGCCGCCGCGGCGGTGAGGCGGGCGTGGTTGCTCTGCGGGGCTCCGGTCGTCACCAGTGTGGCGGCCCCCTCGGCGAGAGCCGCTCCCACGGTCCACTCAAGCTTGCGGATCTTGTTTCCGCCGCCGCCGAGCCCGGTCAGGTCATCACGCTTGACCCACAGATCGTCCGGCCGAAGGCCGATGGCAGCGGCCAGGCGGGGAAGCGGCTCGACAGGAGTGGGGAACGTACCGAGGTCGACGCGACGAGGCGGCAGTGTGGTCATGAGAGCCCGTTCCTGGACGATCAAGGGCCGGTCTCGGATGTCTCCGAAATCGGCCCTTGTTCTGCGACTGTCTCCAGTCGGAGTGACAGGATTCCCCCGGTCGCCATGGTACTTCGAATCCTGAGCACATCCTGACACTCCATCAGCTGCCCGGGGTCCATGACGTCGGTCATTCGGGTAATGGTCCGCGGGGTGGCGGACGGTTTGGGTTTTCGGCGGTGCGCCGAATCTGCTTCGAGGTTCGACGGTGGCGGGGCTTGGGGGCGTGGCCGGGTGGTGCCGGCGGGCTTTGCAGGTCAGGGTGTCAGGACGACCTTGCCGGTGACGGTGCCGGATTCCGCCAGACGCAGGGCCTCCGCGGCCCTGGCGAGCGGCAGTTGGGCGGCGATGGGGGCGGTGATGTCGCCGCGGCGCAGAGCGGTGAGAACCTCGGTGAGATCGGTGTGCAGCCGGGCGCGGAAGCGGTTCTTGTTCAGCGTCCGGCCTGCCCAGATGTTGTAGAAGTGGGCGCGGCGGCCGTTGGGCAGGATGTTCCAGAGCCAGGTGCGAGCGAGGATCTTCAGAACGGGCCACTGCTTGGAGCCGGTGTCGTCCCGGGTGGAGGCACTGCCGTAGCAGACGAGGGTGCCGCCGGGGGCGAGCAGGTGCCAGGAGTCGATGACGCTGCGCCCGCCGACGTGGTCGAAGACGGCGTCCACTCCCCCCGGGGCCAGCTTGCGGACCTGGGCCGGCACGTCTCCCGTGCGGTAGTCGACCGGGGTGACATCCAGTTCCCGCAGGGCGTCGTGGTGCCGGGCGGAGGCCGTACCGATCACCTTCACACCGGCGGCGCGGGCGAGTTGAACCAAGATCAGGCCCACGCCGCCGCCGGCGCCGTGCACCAGGACGGTCTGCCCGGCGCGCACGCGGGCGGTGCGGTGCAGCATCTGCCAGGCGGTGATGCCGTTGACCACCACGGTCTCCGCCTCGGCCGCGCCCAGCCCCTCGGGGACCTCGACCGCGTCCTGCGCGTCGACGAGCACGTGGCTGGCCCAGCCGCCGACCTTGACCAGCGCGGCCACGCGCCGTCCGGCCAGCCCGGGGTCGACCCCCCGGCCGATCGACAGCACCCGGCCCACCAGGTCGTAGCCGGGCACGAACGGGAACGGCGGCTGGTCGTAGTACCGCCCGCGGCGCATCTGCTGCTCGGCGAAGGAGACCCCGGTCGCCTCCATGGCGATCACGATCTGCCCCGGACCGGGGTCCGGCACGCTCGCAGGCCGGACCTGCAGGTCTTCCGGGGCCACGACGCCCGGCAGAACGACCTCGACGAAGGGGTGGCTGCTCACGACCACCCTCCTTTCCCTAGCAGGTTATCGCACTCGCTAGAAGTTCTAACGCAAGTTCTAGCACGTCATTTCGTGAGGGTCAATCGCGCTCGTGATACCTTCTAACGGCAGGCGTCGAGAGGGCTGGAGAACGGGTCGTGAGCAAGCCGGATGCGGCAACTCCCCGGGAGCGCTACCGCGCCCAGGTACGGGAGGAAATCAAGAAGCACGCCTGGGAACAGATCGCGGCCGCCGGGGCCTCCGCTCTGTCTCTGAACGCCATCGCCAAGCAGATCGGCATGAGCGGGCCGGCCCTCTACCGCTACTTCGCCAGCCGCGACGAACTGATCACCGAGCTGATCAGGGACGCCTACCGCAGTCTGGCCGACGCCTTCCGTGCCCGCGCCGAGGCCGGCACGGACCTCAGCGACCTCGCGCACGTCCTGCGGGGGTGGGCTCTGGAGGATCCCCAGCGGTACTTTCTTCTCTACGGCACCCCTGTGCCCGGCTACCGGGCCCCCGAGGACACCACCCGGATCGCCGCGGAGATCATGGCTGTCATCCTCGACGCCTGCACCCCCGAACACCTTCCCGCCACGACGCCGTCACCGCTCCAGGCGCACCTGGACGACCACCGGGCCTGGGCCGGACAGCACCCGGCCCCGCCGTCGGCGCTGCATCGCGCCCTCGCCTTCTGGACCCGCCTGCACGGCGTGCTCTCCCTCGAACTCGCCGGCCACTTCACCGGCATGGGATTCGACCCGGCCCGGCTCTACGCCGCCGAGACAGAGACGATCACGCGTCAATGACCGCCGCAGTGGTACCGCAGCGGCACACGGTCCCGTTGAGCATCCCGGGACCTACGGCCTGAAGACAGTCGGCACGGCACGCCTCGATCCGGAGTACCGCCCGGCCGACGACGCCCGCTCCCGCGGCTTCGATCGCGCGGCCGATCAAGGTCTGCCCCCGAAATTCGGCCGCCGCCGACAGGGCCTTACCGGCTCATGGTGCGTCGGACACCAGGCCGGTCCGGTAGGCGAGGACGACAGCCTGGACGCGGTCGCGCAGGTCGAGTTTGGTCAGGATCCGCGACACATAGGTCTTGACCGTCTCCAGGGTGATGAACATCGCCGCGGCGATCTCCGCGTTCGACAACCCTTCGGCGATCAGACGGAGTGCCTCCAGTTCGCGGGCCGTCAGCAGGCTCACGACGTCCTCCCCGGCCCGCCGGGAGGTGTCCGCCGGGCGGAGCCGTTCGGCGAAGTGGCCGATGAGGTGGCGGGTGACGGCCGACGCCAGCAGTGCCTCGCCCCGGGCGACCGTCCGGACTGCGCCGACCAGCTCCGCCGGAGGCGAGTCCTTGAGGAGGAAGCCGCTCGCTCCGGCCCGAAGCGCGTCGTAGACGTAGGCGTCGACGTTGAAGGTGGTGACGACCAGAACCTTCGGTGGTGCCACGGCGTCAGGGCCGGCCAGCCGACGGGTCGCCTCGATGCCGTCGAGCAGGGGCATCCGGATGTCCATCACGACCACGTCGGGGCGCAGTTGTCCCGCGGTCTGAACCGCCGCGTGCCCGTTCTCGGCCTCCCCGACGACCTCCATGTCGGGCTGGGCGGAGAAGATGGTGACGTAGCCGGTGCGCACCAGTGCCTGGTCGTCGCAGACGAGTACACGGATCGGCGGCGGCGCATCGCTCAAGGTTCACTCCTGCACGGGCTCGGACGGGATCACGGCACGGACACTGAACCCGCCGTCGGGCCCGGGTCCGGCCATCAGTTCACCATCGAGCATCCGCACCCGCTCACGCAGCCCGGCCAGACCTCTTCCTCCCGCAGGGCCCGGCCTGCGCGCGGCAGGTGCGGCAGCCGGGGAGGGGGCGGGCCCTTCGGTGACCACTTCCACCTCGATGTGCTCCTCGCCGTGCAGGACCAGGACCCGCGTCCGCCGCCCGGCCGCGTACTTCATCGCGTTGGTGAGCGCTTCCTGCACCACGCGGTACGCGGCCAGCTCCACGTCCACACCCTGCGGCCGCTGCTCGCCCCGCTCGGTGAACTCGACGGGCTGACCCGACCTGCGGGCCTGCCCGATCAGGTCCCTCACCTTTCCCAGGGCGGGCGCCCGGTCCGCGGACGCCGACCGACCGGTCGCCTCCAGCACACCGAGCAGGTACCGCAGCTCGGTCAGCGCCCGGCGACCGGTGTCGCTGACAGCCGTCAGACTCTCACCGACGCGTTCCGGCGCGGACATGAGAAGGAACTGCGCTGCGTCGGCCTGGACCACCATGGCCGTCACATGGTGGGTCACCACGTCGTGCAGTTCGCGCGCGATACGCGCGCGCTCGGCGGCCGCGGCCACCTCGGCTGCCAGCCGCCGGCGCTCGGCCTCCTCCGCCCGACGCCTGCGCACGCCGCCCCCGACCAGCCAGACCCCGGCCAGGACCAGATAGAACGCGAGGTAGTCCGGGATCGTCTGCGGTGAGCCGAGGCGGTGCAGGACGACCGCCAGCACGGCATAGCCCGCGCTCGCCACGGCGGGCAGAGCGCGGCGGAAGGAGGCCTGGTGGGCCCCGGCCGAGTACAGGGCGGGATAGAGCCCGACGGTCCCGAACGTCGCCGGGCAGCCCAGGGCCTGATGCGTCGCGAACGCGCAACCGACGACCGCGAGGCAGACCGCGGGCCACCGGGTGCGCACCGCCAGCGGCAGAGTCTGAGCCAGGGTCAGCCCGATGCTCAGCGCTCCCGGCACATGCCCGGACAGGTCTGCGATCTGCGCCCCGACCTGCGACAGGGTCGGCACGAAGGCCAGCAGGGTGAGACCCAGCGCGAGAACACCGTCCTCGACCGACCGCCACCGCTCCGCCCACCGGCGGAACAGCCCCTGCGGCAGCGGCAGTCTGCGAGACGACCCGAGCACTGTCACTTCCCTCTCCGTTCCGTCCGGCCGTAGGCGGTGCCGCGCGCAGGGGTCAGGAGGCGGCGCGCCTCCGGGGAAGCAGACCGCCCCGGCGGTGGGCGCGGACGAACATCCGGACCACCAGCGCCGCACCGATCAGGACGGTAACGGCCGACGCCTCCAGGCCGAAAGCGCCGCCGGTCAGCAGGGCCGGACCACTGGAGTCCACGGACAGCAGCCCCTTGGCGGTGTTGCCCGAGACCTGGATGCCGAGCAGCTGCTCGGAGGCGTTCCAGGCGAAGTGCACACCCACGACGAACCAGATGCTGCGCCGCCACAGGAACGCCGCCCCGAGCATCGCACCCGCTTCGATGGCGATCGACAGTCCGCTCCACGCGGTGGCCCCGGGATTGGCCATGTGCACGGCACCGAAGAGCAGCGCGGTGATCCCGACAGCGGCACGGCTGCCGAACTTCTGCTCCAGGCCCTGCAGAGCGAGGCCGCGGAACATCAGCTCCTCGGTGACCGCCGCGCCCGCCTGCACGGTGACCGCGGACGCCACGACGGAGAAGAAACCGTTTCCGGCCCAGGAGAACGAGTAGCCCCCGAACGCCGTGATCACGAGGGCGGACACGAGGATGAACCCCAGGCCGAGCCCGCAGCCGAGCAACGCCTCCCGCACAGCCCCGCGCCGGGCGATCTCCGGCACCGGCCGCCGCGCGACGAAGCGCATCACCGCCCAGTACACGCCCACCGCAACGGCCGCCCCCACAACCGGCAGCGGACCGGGGCCGGTCGCCGTCGAAGCCGAGACCACTCCGACCCCGACGATGCCGATCGGCATCCAGCCGAACGGAGAGCGAAAGATCCGGCCGACGCGGCTCCCGCCCGGACCGGAGCCCCCCGGGAACCGGTCGTGCCCCGACTCGTGGCGTGTGGTGGATGTCGCGCTCATCATGGCCTCCCCTTGGACCTGGCCGCACAGGCTGCGGCCCGCCGACCACGCTAGGAACACCACCGCATCCGCGATTCACCCACGAGCGGACACAACCGGTAGCTCTCACGGGGGATGACATCGCCAAGGCGCCCCGGACGCCGGGGTCCGGTCCGGTCCGGGGTCTGACCCCGAAGAGTCAGACCGCTGCCGTCAGCCCGTGCGGGTTGGGGTGGTGCGGTAGGCGAGTGGGTGCTGGATGGTTTCGGGGGGCGCCGGCCAGACGGTGATGGCCTCGGGGGGCAGCTGGAGTCGGCAGCCGCCGGTTGTCGGGAGAGCATCCTGTGCGGTGAGGGCGATGCGCATCTCGTGTCCGTTGGCGAGCGCGGCGCGGATCTCGGTGATGGCGCCGAGTTGGACGGTGTCGAGGATGGTTGCCCGGTGACCGCCGGTGTTGGTGAGGCGGACGTCCTCGGGCCGGATACACCAGGCGACAGGCGTGCCCGTGGGAAGGTCGGTGGTGGCGACCGGGATGCGGGTGCCGTCGACGTCGAGGGTGTGAGGGTCGACGAGGTGTCCGGTGTGCAGGTTGCGGATGCCGAGCAGGCGCGCGGCCTCCGGCGTGGCGGGGTGGGCGAAGACCTCTTGCGGCGCTCCGGCCTGCAGGAGCCGGCCGTGGGCGACGATGAGTATTTCGTCGGCGAGGAGGGCCGCTTCCTCGGGATCGTGGGTGATGAGCACGGTGGTGGGTGCGGTGCCTTGCTGCAGGCGGCGCAGTTCCCACCGCAGGTCGTCGCGCACAAGGGTGTCGAGGCCGGTGAACGGCTCGTCGAGCAGGAGCAGGCGGGGGTCGCGGGCGAGGGCGCGGGCGAGGGCGACACGTCGGCGCTGGCCGCCGGACAGCTGGTGGGGCAGGCGGTGCTGGAGCCCGTCGAGGTGAAGCTGGCGGAGCCAGTGGACGGCCAGAGCGGGATCGGTGCCGGAGCCGAAGGTGATCTGCCGCCAGACCGTCAGGTGAGGGATCAGGCTGGCATCCTGTGGGACGTAGCCGATGCCCCGGTGCTCGGGCGGCACCGCCGAGATGTCGGCGTCGTCCAGCCGGACGTATCCGGCCTCGGGACGGACGAGGCCGGCCACCAGGCGCAGGGTCAGGGTCTTGCCGGCGCCTGAGGGGCCCAGGATTGCCAGGTGGCGACCCCGGGATGTGTGCGAGACCCGCAGTTGGAAGCTGCCCGACTGGGCGTGCAGGTCGAAGGCGAGCCGCGAGGGGGTCCGGGACGACGGCGCACGGGGTGTGGGCAGCACGGTGGGGCGGCGGTGGGGCAGTCGCAGGTACGCGGTGAAGTGGCTGACGGCCAGGATGACCACGGCGGCGGCGAGGCTCACGGCTACCGGTAGCAGGGTCGCGTTCAGCCCGGTGCTGCCGAACTGGACGTAGGTGTAGACCGGCAGCGAGTAGGGGTGGTAGGCCAGGACGACGGTGGCGCCGAACTCGCCGAAGGCGCGCAGCCAGGCGAGGAGGAGGCCGGCCTGGATGCCTGGAGCCGCGCCGGGCAGGGCGACGCGGGTGAATCGGGACAGGCGTCCGTGGCCGAGGGTGGCGGCGACGTCCGTCAGGTCCTGGTCGAGGGCGGCAAAGGCCGAGCGCGCGGCGATGATGAGGAAGGGGGCCGCCACGAAGACCTGGGCCAGTACGATCCCGGCCGCGTGGTCGGTCAGCCGACCGCCGAAGAGGCGCCCGAGCGGGGCGTACGGTCCGACGATGTACAGCAGCAGGATGCCGCTCATCAGCGGCGGCATCGCCAGGGGAAGCTGTACCGCCATCCCCAGCAGAGAGGCGATACGGCCGCGGGCCTGCGCGAGCAGATAGGCCAGGGGCACACCGAGGACGGTGATGATCGCGGTGGCGATGGTCGCGGTCTCCAGCGAGACGGTCAGAGCGTCCCCGACGCCGGGGGCGGTCAGCGCGCCGCGCGGAGCCCCGGCCGCCCACACGACGAAGGCCACCAGCGGGGCCAGCAGATACAGCAGCAGGAGGGAGGCGAGCCAGGGCAGCGGCGTGCCGAGGAGGCTTGCCTGACCGCGAGGCCGCTTTGGTCGTGGACTCACCCTCCGCCTCCCTCCGCAGGACGGCGTCGTCAGCCGGCTGTCCTCGTCAGTTCGGTGCGCAGTGGCGCGGGGACCGCAGCCTTGTCGCCAACGACGTTGGGTCGAGAGAGGGTCACGTCGTGTGCGGCCAGACTCGCCCTGCCCTGATCACTCAGCAAGTACTGCACGAAGGCCGTGGCCCCCGCGGAGTCGGGCGCCCGGTTGACCACCGTCGTGGTGAAGTGGGCGGCGACCTTCACCGCGCCGAGGTAGACGGTGGGTACATGCTGCTCGAGGGCTTCATTGCTGTAGAAGAAGGCGGCGTCCAGCTGTCCCGATTCGAGCCTCCCGTCGAGTTCCTGTTCCGGGAAGACCTGCGAGGACTTCTCCACCTTGGAGAGCAGACCGGGGTCCTTGGAAATGCGCATTGCCTGCTGCAGGGCCTGTACGGACAGTTCCCCCTTGGGATCCAGCCTCGGATCGGTCCGGCCCAGCCGGAAGCCCGGTTCGGTGATCACCTGGTACCACGGCCTGGTCTTCAGGTCGGCGGCGAACTTGCTGTGCGGGTTGTACGCGATCACCACCGGGGCGCTGCCGAACGTCACGTACCAGGACACCCAGTCGCCGTTGGCCGCGCCCTTCAACGAGTCGTTGACCTTCGGGCTGGCACTGACGAAGACATCGGCCTGACGCACCTTGCCCTTGATCTGGTTGGCGAGTTCGTTGGAGCCGCCACCGACCCCGCGGTACTGGTAACCCGTCGCGGCACTGAACTTCGGACCGAGAGCATGCTCCATAAAGTTTTGCAGCGACCCGCAGTACAGCACCTGTACCGCTCCGTGCCCGCTACTGGTCGCCGCCCGCGCTCCCGTCTGGTCGCCGGACGCGCTGCCTCCGGCAACCAGGGCCGCAATGGCCGCCAGCGCGCCCACCGACTGCACTCGCATCCCCCGGCGAGTCGACACCACCATCTGCACGCACCTCCGCCCTTCCCGCTACCACGGGGCGAGAGCACGCACGAGCCGGAGCCTGCACGGGTCGAGTCGGCTCGGGCGGCAGCTGCACCTCGCCCTGCTGCCGCGGCGCCCGAACTCCGGGGATCACGCCTGGTGCACGCTCCTGCCACCCGGTGGTCACCAGCACCGGCGCCACATGGCTTGCGCCCTGGATGTTCCACGTGTGACAGGTGGGCTCCTGAAGACCCCAGAACCGGGCCGCGAACGAATAACGACCAAACACCACCTTAGCCATACAGAATGTGGTTCACCTTGTCGCGAACGCATGGATGCCGCTGTGCGGTCATCATGGTCGCGGCCACGCTGATGGCTGTGCGGAGGACGTGAACGGCGTCGCGTGCCGCTCGGCGCTGTCGTGGGTGGGAGCCACCACGGTGGGTGTCGGTCGGAGGGTGCGTTGAACGGCGACCACAGCGGCGTCGTCGCTCAGGTGTCCGCCGACGTGGGCGAGCAGGTCGGCACGCAGGTGACGGACCAGTGCCGAGGGTCTGTGGTGTGCCCACGATGCGGCCCGTTCGGCCAGTGGGTAGAAGGCGCCCCGGGCGCTGCGGGCCTCGAGCACGCCGTCGGTGTGCAGTAGCAGCACATCCCCGGGCTCCAGGGTGAAGGTGTCGACACGGTAGTCGGGGCGGGTCAGCTCGCCCAGGCCCAGCGGCGGCGCTGGGTGGGTGGCGCGCAGCGTGATGGCCTGCCAGTTGCGCAACAGCAGGGGTGGGGGGTGCCCGCAGGTGACCATCTGCACCATGGGGTGCTCGTCGGGGATGTCGAGGACCGTGGCGGTGATGAAGCACTCCCCGGCTGTCTCGACCTCGGTGGGTTCGGCCAGGTGCCAGCACACGCTGTGGTCCAGGTAGGCCGCGAGCTCGGGCAGACCGGCCTGGCGGTGTGCGGCCTCACGGAAGGCGCCCAGCAGCAGAGCCGCGTCACTGATCGCGGTCAGGCCCTTGCCCATCACATCGCCAATGATCAGTCGGGTGCCTGTGGGCGTGCGGATGGCCGCGTACAGGTCGCCGCCGATCAGGGACTGTGCCTGCGCCGCCAGATACATCGATGCCACCCGCAGCGGGCCGAACCGCCGCGGCAGTGGCCGCAGCACCACCCGCTGCGTGGCCTCCGACACCGTTCGCACCGCCGCCAGCTCACGGGCATGCCGCTCCCGCAGAAAGCGGAAGACCGTCACGAGCACCGAAACCATCACGAGGGCGATGATCTGCGACTCGAAGTCCATCTTGCCCAGCATGTGATTTTCCAGCCCGATGACCAGCATGCCCACCACCGCGAGAGCGGCGATCGCCCCGGTGATGAAGGTCGAGGCGAAGGACGCGGCGAGCGCGGGCGCCACGATCAGCAGCGACGGCCCTGTCGGCAGATGGTGCGACGGGGTCAGTACATCGGCCAGCACGATGGCCACGATCAGGCTGAGCGGAAGCGCGAGCAGGGCATCACCGGCCTGCCGTGGGTGATGCCACTGCGCACAACGATGCCGCCGGCTCATACTTCCTGACTACACCCATCCGCACGGACCCGCAGATGCACGTACGACGACCTGCCAATCAACCGTCGACGCGGATGTCGATCCGGCGCTCGCGGCCGAACACCGTCGTGGTCACGGGTTTTGTACGGCGGGCTCCAGCACGTCAGTCGGCGGGCAGCGCCTGTTCGGTCCAGATGGTCTTGCCGTGGTGGGTGTAGCGACTGCCCCAGCGCTGCGACAGCTGGGCGATCAGGAACAGTCCGCGGCCGCCCTCGTCGGTCAGCCGGGCCCGGCGCAGCCTCGGCTGGGTCTGGCTCGGGTCGGAGACCTCGCAGATCAGCACCTGGTCCCTGATCAACCTCAGGCCCACGGGGCCTCCGGCGTACCGGATGGAGTTGGTCACCAGCTCACTGGCGATCAGCTCGGTGGTGAACGCCAGGTCCGGCAACTGCCAAGCGTTCAGCTGCGCGGTGACCATCTCCCGGGCCCGGCCCACCGCCTCCGGATCGGCCGGGAGCTCCCAGGTGGCGGTGGCGTCCGCGGGTAGTACGTGCAGCCGCGCCATCAGCAGTGCCACGTCATGGTCGGGCGCCTCGGGCAGCAGATGCCGGAGCACCGTACTTCCGGTCTCCGCCGGCGTCCGGTCCTCCTGCACGGCCGCGTCCACCAGCTCGCGGAGTTGCCGCAGCCGCTTCTCGGTGCCGTCCTCACCGTGCGCCAGCAGCTTGCCGGTGCAGAAGGCGAGCAGCGCACCCGGCTCCATCGTCAACTCCGCCGGTTCGAAGGGCAGACCTCCCGCCCCGAGCGGCGGCCCCGGCCTGACCGCCGCGAAGCCGGCCCCCGGCCGCCCGGGGACGGACAGCACCGGCGGCGGGTGGCCCGCACTGGCGATCGCGAACACCCCGGCGATCGGGTCGTACACCGCGTACATACATGTGGAGCCCAGGACGGTGCCCTGCCCGCGATTCGACCCCGGAGAGGCGGCCTCCGCCGCCGACAGCCGCACGACCAGGTCGTCGAGGCGGGTCAGCAGTTCCTCGGGCGACAGGTCCATGTCGGAGAGGGTCTGCACCGCCGTCCGCAGCCGTCCCATCGCGGCTGCCGCCTCCACGCCGTGCCCTGTCACGTCGCCCACGACGAAGGCGACCCGGCAGGAGGACAGCGGGATCACGTCGAACCAGGTCCCGCCGATCCCCGTCGTGGTGCCGGCCGGCACGTAGGAGCCGGCCGTGTCCGCCGCGGACACACGGACGACCGCCTGCGGAAGCAGACTGCGCTGCAGGGCCTCCGCGGTACGGTGCTCGCGGGCGTATCGCCGCGCGTTGTCCAGGCTGATCGCGGCCCGGGAGCCGATCTGCGAGCCCAGTTCCACGTCGTCCTGGTCGAAATGGGGCCGGTCACCGCAGCGCCACAGCACCGCCGCCCCCAGCAGCAGCCCGCGGGCCCGCAACGGCAGCATCAGCAGCGACGCTGCGGCGTGGGGCAGCGCCTGGCGGCGTCCCTCCGCGTCGTCCGCGAGTGCGATCCGCAGTTCCGACAGGTCCGGCACGGCCAGCGCGGAGCGGCCGTAGACGAGTTCCTTCTCCGGGTCCCGGACTCGCGGTGAGGCTCCGGCCGGGAGCAGCTCGGCCGGCCAGGCGCCGTCCCTGGTGGCCACCGCGACCCGCCTCAGCGGAGCCCCGAGGGAGAAATCACCGGGCTCCTCACCCACCAGAGCCGCCTCCGCGAGATCCACCGCGACCAGATCGGCGTACTCGGGCACCAGTACTCCGGCCAGCCCCTCGGCGGTGCGGACGATGTCCAGCGAACCCAGCAGCAGCTTCTCCGCCCCGCTGATCAGAGCCAGTCCGCGCTCCGTCTGCTGCCTCTCGGTGATGTCGCTGAACACGACCGCGACCCCCGTGCAACGGCCCTCCCGGTCCTCCAGCCGCAGCGCCGAGAGGGAGACGAAGCGCTCCTGATCGGGTGCTTCCCGGCGGCGCGCCCGGACCACCTGGTCCGTCATCGGCTTTCCGGTCTCCGCGACCTGGCGCAGCCGCACCGCGACGGCCTCGGCGTCCGCCGCCACCAGCACATCGTCGAGGGCCGGCACAACCGGCCCGACCTCGGTGCAGGCGAGCAGGCCGACGACGTCCGACGGCCGGTTGGTCCGCACGATCCGCAGATCGGCGTCATGCAACACCAGCCCGATCTCGGTCTGCCCGAACAGCGCACGCACCAGCGCCTCGTCCCGATCACGGTCCGCGGCCGTCGCCACCGGTACCGCCAGCACAAGGCACTGGGCCTCGGAGCCTCCGTTCAGCGGCAGTACATCCAGCCGGACCTTCACGGCCCGGTTGCCGCGGTGGCGCAGCGTCGCCGGGCCGCCGGGTGGGAGCAGCACCTCGCCGGGCTCGGCGAGCAGGTCGGCGAACGTCCTGCCGATCAGCTCCCCGGCTCCCACGCCGAGCAATTCCTTGACCGCGGGCGTGCACGCGAGCACGATGCCGCAGCCGTCCAGCACCATGGCCGCTCCGTCGCTCGGCAGCCGACCGGCGACATCGGACACAGGGTTCGCACTCGTCTGCCTCACCCCCGGGAACGGTGGTGGCCTGTCTTCCATTCAACCCGCCGATACGTCCCACCGGCATCCCGGAACGGGTTGTTCCCATCGGATCACCGGCGCTGCCGGCCGGTCCGCCATGGCCTGGCCCCAGGCCCGGAGCACAAGCCCACCACGCCCCGACGGCGCCGATCAACGCGTATGTCCGCCAACGCGGGGGCATTTTCAGGGTGCGGGACAGCGGGTCACTCCACGTCCGGTCCGCGACCGGGCAGCAGGGCGCGCAGATAACGTCGCCGGAAGACCCGCTGCGCGATCAGCAGCACCGGGAACACCGGGCGCCACCACCCGTGTGGGGCGGCACCGGTCAGGGAGCGGATCGTCAGCGCGACCGTGCCGTCGGGGGACCGGTGGACGATGAAGGCCTCCTCACCGCTGACGGGATGACCGGGCAGGGTGCCGTAGGCGAAGCCGCTGCGGTCCGGGGTGTCGACGACGGCGACGACCCGGACCGGCTCCCGCACCACGCATGGACCGAATGCCGCGGTGACCTGGTACTCCGCCCCCTCGACGACCCGCTCCCCTGCACCGTCACGGCCACTGACCGTGAAGCCGCTGCGCCGCTTGACGCCCCAGCGCAGCACCGCGTCCGCCGCGGCCCGCCAGTCCGCCTCCCCGCGGCCGATGACGACGGTACGGGCATAGGGGCGCGGACCTGTGTTCCCCGACGGCCATGGCTCGTCGGCTGGCCGGGTCGCCCCGGCCGGGCCGTAGGTGAGCGCGTCGGCTGACGGCCCGCGTCTCGTACGGCTGTGGGACATGACGCTCCTATGGGGCGGGTGGGCGGGCCGTGAGCGTAACGCGGTGGTGGCACCGTGCACGAGCGGCTTGGCCGGCCTCCCACCCCCGCGGCGCCTGCGCGCGTTCGGACCGCGCCCCGACCTCACCAACCCGGCCCGACCCACTTCGGGCGTGCGAAGAACGGGACTCCTCGGTCTTGGTCAAGCAGGTTGTGAAGCAGTGCCGGCCGATCGCCGACACGGTCCGGCGATACGGGCCGTCCTGACGACGATGCCGGTCTTGCCTGGTCCGCAGGCACAGCTTCCTGCGGCCGCCGCGCGAGGAGTTCCAAGGCGCGCCGGGCGTCTGTTTTCGGCCCGCTCCGCGCACCCGACCACAGTTCGTCCGACACGTTCCACGGACGCGACTCACGCTTCCCCACGACCCGATCAACGAGCAGACAAGCCGACGGCCGCTTGATCAACAACTTCTGTCAGGACCTTTGAGAGTGCTTCAGTCGGCGGCTGTCGCCACATGAAGCACTCACTGGCTCTTGCTCTCGGGTTGGCTGTCCCGCAGGTCCATTTCGTCGTGGCGCGCCTGTATGCGCGCGATGACACGCTCCTGTCCCAGCCTCTTGGCCTGGCGGAGCTTGGCTTCGGCAACGAGTACGGGGATCCAGAACAACCAGCCCCACAGGCTGAAGTCCTGCACTCCACTCCACACCAGTGCCTTGTTCAGGCCGAACGATGCGACGAACGTCAACACATAAGCAGCGACCCGATGTGCGAGAAGCAGACGCAGCGGTGCGTTCCGGGCCCCCTGCAGCAGCTCAACCGCCGCAGCCAGTTCGGCGTCCCGGAGGTCTTCCCCTGTGTCCTCGCCGGACTCGCCACGAGCGGCTCGCCGCAGCGCGTCGGTGACCAGCACGCTCTGCTCCGCGAGGGCTGCCTGATGAGCCTGCCCGCGAGCAGCGCCTGCGTTCAGGTCGTCCCAGTAACCCCGTCCGGCCCAGCCAGTCGCATCATCGACGCGCCGGCGTTCAGCTGACCCGGGCGGCGCCAACTCTTCGATTCGTTCTTGCAGGACCACCGATCGGCGCGCCCGCTCCGGGTATTCGAAGGAGTCCGAGCGAAGGCACAGCTCGCAAAATGACACCAGGAGCCCGAGATCGTCCGCTGCTAGTGCGAGGCCCTTGCGATACGCGGCCTCAGCCTCACGGTCATGGTCGTCCTCATCCTCCGCAGCGTGTGCTTGTCCGAGCCAGCGGAAGAGAACCGGATCCGGCCCGCACTCCTCGAGTCCCGCCTCTGCCGCTGCTCTCACAGCGGCATAGCCACCCACCGCGAAAAGCTCTGAGCACCGCTCCACATACTGCTGCCGTTCCACGTTCCCACCCCAGCCGTCCGCGCATGCACCTTCTGACGTACTCAATACCACTGTCGATCACTGAAGCGGCCCACACGATCGTGCTCTCCGGGTGCATCAGGCGCAGACGGAAGAGGACCTGCTTCGCGGCCGCGGCGTCGTGCGGGTCGGCGGGGCGGACCATGACCAGTCGCCGCTGCGGCGCGTCACAGTGTCGCGGTCGTCTGCTCCCCGGACGCGCTGCCTGCGAGCCACTGGTCCCATGTCACGTTGAAGGCCGCGTAGCCGTTGTCGGCCGCGGCCTTGGCACGGGGCGAGCCGGTGATGGTGACCGGGTCGCCCTGCTTGACCTGACCGTAGAACCACTTGGCGTCCGGCAGGGACAGATGGACGCAGCCGTGCGAGCCGCGGGCGCTGCCGCTGCCCGGAGTGGGGTCGCCGGTCGAGTAGTGCACATACGTGCCGGACTGGGTCAGGTGGACGTCCCAGGGCAGCGTCAGGTCGTAGTAGTTGGGGCTGCCCTTGTCGCAGCTGATGCCAACGCTGCAGGAGGTCATGTGAACCTTCTCCTGCTTGTCGATGACGGCCATCGTGCCGTTCCACGTCGGATACTGAGCACTGCCCGCGTTGATCGACAGGGTGCGCACCACGTTGCCGTTCCGGCTCACCTTCATGGTGTGGCCGGTCACCGAGACATCCGCGCGCACATCGTCGCCGATCTCGAAGGTGTGCGTGTAATCATGCACGCCATAGCGTCCGTTGCCGTTGCTGACGCCCTTCATGTCAACATCGATCTTCACCTTCGTACCGGAGGGCCAGTACACCTTCGGCCGCCAGTCGGCGCGCCTGTCACCCATCCAGTGCCAGGCGCCGGCCACCGGCTGCGAGGCGCTCACCTTCATGTGCTTCTCCACCGCGGCCCGCACCTTTGCCGCCACCGGGTCCGTGAAGACCACCGAGATCGGCATGGCCACGCCGACGGTGGTTCCCGTCTGCGGGGTGATCGTCTCCAGCAGCATCGGCGGGCCCGCGGGCTTCGTCGGTGACGGCGAGGCACTCGTACTCGGCTTGCCCGACGCCTTTGCGTCGTCCCCGCTCGCCTTGTCGCTGCCGCCCCCGCCGCAGGCACTCGTGCCCACCAGCATCGCGACCGTGACCAGTGCGATCTCCATGCCGCCCCTACGCCGTCCCACGACCTGCCCCGCTCTCTCGCTCCCCGGCCCATACGGGCCCGACTCCCTGTCAGACAGCGCCTGAACAGGCCGCAGTTGCGTGCGGCACGCAGACCTTTAGTGATTCACATCACTCAAACGTGGATGACATGCGCTCAACCTTCGATGGCACAGGGACAGAAGCGCCCGTCGCTCACCGACGGCACAGGCGCACTTCGCGCGCCGCGTGGCGGAGCAGCAGACGCGGGCCAGTCTGGCGCAGTTGGACCGGTGGATCGCGGAGGAGTAACGCGAGAAGGCGGTACGGCGGCGCGGCGAGGAGTCTCGGCCGGCGCACCGGAGTGGCTGGTCGAGCGCGGACTGAACCGCCGGAAGATGATCGCCGTGCATGCCGGGCACCGCCCGCCGCGGCAAGTGCCATGGTCAGGGAACCATCCGGTCCAGGTATGCGGGTGGCCAACGACAGTGAACTGCCGGTGGCGGGCAGCGCGCGTCCTGAATCGCCCTTTTCCTCCTGCAGCAGACCGCCGTTCTGTGCGAGGCCGTACCGGAGTCGTCTGAGCGGGTCCTGGCCGAGCGCGGCTGGTACGTGCTCGGCCAGGATGAGGTCGAACCAGGGCAGCAGCACCGCGTTGAGCGCGAGCGGCGCCACGAGAGCGGCGATGACGAGTTGACTGCTGCCCCGGGTCACGCGGGCGGTGCTGTCGCGGGAGCGGGAGCGGGGCTTACGCCGGCCTTCTGGGGCTGGGTGGACAACGTACGCGGCAACGGCCGGGTCGGAGGTGATGTGCAGCAGCTCGGTGCCCGTCGGCAGGTAGTCGCCGGGGACGTACGGGTAGTAGCGGAAAACCAGCAGCAGGTGCGTTCACGTGATCGATGGCGCCTGCGTCATCGGACGCGCAGGCTGAGGGCATGGACACCATCGCGCTCGGAACCGTGAAGATCACCCGCGTGGTCGAGACGGCCTCCAGAGGCCGCCCCCGCGACTACGTCTTCCCCGACGTTCCCGTCGAGCACTGGCAGGCGCACGAGAACTGGCTCGCCCCCACCTTTCTGGACCCGGCAGCCGACGAGGTCCGCATGATGATCCAGACCTGGCTGATCCGCAGTGAAGGCCAGACGATCCTGATCGACACCGGCATCGGCAACGACCGGGAGCGCCCGGCCATGCCGTCCTTCCACCACCTGAAGACCCACTACCTCGAAGAACTGGGCGCAGCAGGCGTCCGCCCGCAGGACGTGGACACGGTGATCTGCACCCATGTCCACGGTGACCACGTCGGCTGGAACACCCACCTGACGGACGACGGAGAGTGGCGGCCGACCTTCCCCAGCGCCCAATACGTCATCTCGCGCGCCGACTTCGAGTACTGGAATCCGGCCAACGGGCACCGGACCCGCTCCGGTCCCCGGATGGCCAACGTCTTCGAGGACAGCGTCGCCCCCGTGCACCAGGCCGGACAGACCGTGCTGTGGGAGGACGACCATTACGACATCGACGCCCAACTCCGTATCGAGCCCGCCCCCGGTCATACGCCGGGCTCCTCCGTCGTGTGGCTGCGGTCGGGCACGGACCGAGCGGTGTTCGCCGGGGATCTGCTGCACAGCCCACTGCAGATCGTGGAGCCGGACGACTGCCCCAGCTTCGACGAGGACGAGTCCCGCGCACGGGACAGCCGGCGCCGGGTTCTGGGAGAGGCCGCCGACCGGGGCGCCCTGCTGTTCCCCGCGCATTTTCCCGGGCCGGGCGCAGCCGAAGTACGACGTGTCGGAGACCGGTTCGCGGTGAAGGAGTGGGCGGCATGGCGGTGACGGCGCCGCGCGGGACTCACCTTGTCATGGACCGACCTGACGCGACGCGTTGTCCGGCCGACGGCCGTAGGCGGCGGACATCTGGCCGACCAGGACAGCGAACGGCATGTCCAGTGCGGCGTAGACGGCGCCGGACTCGGGGGCCGCGTTGTCCGCCAATGCCTCGACCATGAGGGTGGCGAAGTCGCTGACGATGACGCCCGCCTGCTGCATACGCAGCAGCCCCGCCTCCCGCTTGGTCTGACTGAAGGTGCCGGAGGCGTCCACGGCGACGTAGGCGTCATAGCCGGCGGCGGTGGCGGAGTACGCGGGCAGCGCCGCGCATACCTCCAGGGAAACCCCGGCGAAGATCAGCTTCTGGCGCCCGGTGGCCTCGATGGCCTCGCGGACCCGGTCATCGTGCCAGGCGTTGACCGTGCTGCGGTCGATGATCTCCTGGCCGGCGTGGAGTGCCTCGACCAGTTCAGGGACGGTCGGCCCCCACATGCTCTCGGCCGCGGTGGTGGTCACGACCAGCGGGATGCCCAGTACCGTCGCCGCCTTGGCCAGTGCCACCACGTTGTGCTTGAGTTCGTCGACGGTGATGTCACGGACGCCGGACAGCAGGCCCACCTGGTGGTCCACCAGCACCACGGCGGCGTTCTCCCGGGTGATCGACTCCAGGAACTTGCTGCGCTCGCTCATCTTCCGCTCCTTCGGTTGAGCCATCGCGCCATTGGTCACTAATCTTGATAGTCAATTTTTATGACTACTTCGAAGCTATACCGCGCTCCCCCGGAGTGCGAGCACCGGCCGGGGCGGGTCGCCCGGGGGCAGGACGCATTGGCCGAGTCATCGGGCGGCGACTAAGATCCCTGGTCACACGGCAGGAGGGCCGACGATCGCCGAGATGGGAGAGTCGTTGACCGAGCACCGGGGCGCGGAGCCGGACCTCGGCGTGCTCGCCGCCCGGGTTCTCTTCGCCGTGCAACGCGAGCTGTTCACCGCGCTCGCCGAGCAGGGCTTCGACGACATCCAACCCCGCACCGGCGCCGTCCTCGCGTACCTGCGGGCCGACGGCGTCCGGGCCAGCGAGCTCGCCCGGGCCTCCGGACAGCACAAGCAGGTCATCGGCACCCTCATCGACGACCTCGAACGCCTGGGCTACGTCGAACGCAGGCCCGACCCCGCAGACCGCCGCGCCAAACTGATCTGCCCCACCGAACGCGGCCTGCTGCAGATGGAGGCCGCCACCGCGATCATGCGCACGATCGAGGAACGCCATGCGAAGGCGTTGGGCAGGCAGGAGTACGCCGCCTTCAAGACGGCGCTTCAGCGCGTGGCCGATCCCCACCGCAGGGCCCACCGCGACAGCCAAGCCTGCGGGGCGAAGCCAGGGCAACTTGGCGACCAGTGAGGCTGGTTGCGCCCTGACGTCCTCGTCACCGACGGGTCGGTCTCCGGTCCCCCGCTTATCCGTCCGGCAGCGTAGACAATGACACCGCCCGGCAGTGAGCTTGCGGGCCTCGCTGCTCTTGTGGGACGACCTGCCGCCGGAACCGCCCTTCGCGTCCTTGGTACTGCCCAGGCCGCGGAACGGGGCGTTGTGGTTCTTGGGGACCGGTACGGCCGGCCCGCCGCCGAAAGGCCTTCCGGAGGGGGCCTTGGCGCCGGTGATCCGGTCAGCTCCGTCTCGCCGGACCGCACATTGGTGACCTCGGGGGCGACGTCGGCGTCCGCCATGACCTGACTCGTCTCGCGGCGCTGTCCCGAAGGGACGAGTGTCACGACGGTGCCGGAGCGACCGGCCCGGGCCTTACGGCCCGCGCCGTGCACAGGGTCGCCGCGCACACCGTTGCGGGTCAGCGCCGGACTCTCACCGGACATCCCCCACGGGAGGCGAGGGGAGCCTGACAAAAGGTCCCCGGTGTCCTTGCCGGCAGAGAACCGCTCCCGCTCCGGCGGGTACAGGCGGCTGTCACGGATCGCGCGGCAGCGCGGCGACGCAGCTCTGGCCGGCGCGGGCCGCCGATCAGCACCTCGGCGTCACGCAGGACTGTGCGGGAGACAGCGGGGATGCCCGGCGAGTGCTTCGACAAGGTCGCGCGGGTCTTCGGGCTGCCATATCCGGGAGGACCGGCCATCGACCGGGCAGCACGCGTGGGGGATCCACGTACCGTCCCCTTCCCGCGTCCACTGCCGGGCTCGTACGACTTCTCCTTCTCCGGGCTGAAGACGGCCGCCGCCCGCTGGGCCGAGGGGCACACCGGGCGGGAGCTGCCGGTGGCCGACGGCGCCGCCGCACTCCAGGAGGCCATCGCCGACGTGCTGACCCGCAAGGCGGTGGCGGCCTGTGTCGAGCACGGTGTGGGCACACTGGTCGTGGTCGACGGGGTGGCCGCCAACTCGCGGGTGCGCTCGCTGGCCGAGGAGCGCTGCCGCGCGGCCGGCATCGCGCTGCGGGTGCCGCCACTCGGACTGTGCACGGACAACGGTGCGATGATCGCCGCTGTCGGCGACCTCCTCGTACGGGCCGGAGCCGAACCGGCGCCGCTGGACGTGTCGGTCGACCCGTCCGCGCCACTGGAGTACTCGACCCTGCACCCTGTCGCGGCGGCCGGGACGGTGGCGGCCTGATGGCGGACATACGTTTCTTCACAGGCGGCGGCGACCTCCTCGCGCACACCTCCGCCCTGCGCTCCGTCTACGCCGACGCCTTCTGCGCTCCACCCTGGTACGAGGACGAGGAGAAGGCGGCCGAGTTCGCCGCGCGGCTTCCGGTGAACGTTCGACGCCCGGGCTTCACCGCCGCGCTCGCCTTCGCAGGCCGCGAGGTCGTCGGTTTCGGCACCGCGTGGACCACCCTCATCCCCTTCCCCACCGATCGCTGCTACCCGCAGGCCGCCGCCCTCGGTCCCGAGCGCACCGCGAAGTGGCTGTGCGACGCCAGGGAGATCGACGAACTCGCCGTCCGCTGCGACGTCCGCGGCACCGGACTCGCGGCCGAGCTGCTCCAGGCGGTCATCGAAGACGCCCCTGAGGGCCGTTCCTGGCTGCTCACCTCTGTCCGGTCGCCCAGCGCCATGGCCTTCCACCGGCGGCAGGGCTGGGCCCAGGCCACCCACCCCTCCCCCGGCGGCAAGGGCATCGCCGTCTTTCTCGGCCCGAACCACCCAGCCCGGTCGCTCACTGCCCTACCTCTGTGATCCTCCGGAGTCATCGAGGAAGCCGGCCGCGCCACCGTTGGAGTGGTTGGGATGCCGGAGCGGCAGAACCCGACCCGGGTAATGGAAGCAATGGCATCATGACCGTTACCGCAAGGATCGAGAGCGACCGCCCGGTCGCCACGCTGATCAACGTCTTCACCGTTGAACCGCAGCGCCAGTACGAGTTGATCGCACTGCTGGCGCACGCCACGGAGGAGACGATGAAGCATCAGCCGGGCTTCATCTGCGCCAACTTCCACGCCAGCGAGGACGGCGAACGCGTCATCAACTACGCGCAGTGGGAGAGCGAGGCGCATTACCGCGCCATGCTGAACAATCCCGAGGCCCGGATCCACATGAACCAGGCGGCAACCATCGCCATCGACGTCCAGCCCCGCCTCTTCCGCGTCGCCTCCCACCACCCGAAAGCCGGCCACAGCACTCCGGGAAACGCGACTGCCCCCACCGGCACAGCCACTCACGCCAACGCGCCGTGCGGCAGCGCCTCGCGGGATCAGGCAGCGGCGCCGAGCAAGGTATAGGGGCCGTGGGATGCGCTGCGGCCGTGGACGCGATCTCATACGTCGGTGCATCTGGTACAGGTCGATGTGGTCGGTCTGCAGGCGCCGCAGAAGTCGGTGCAGTCCTGCTTGTACTCGGCACGGTCGTTCCAGTGCTTCTTCGCCCACGTCGCCGTGCCACTGGCGTTGATGTTGGCAGCCGGACCGTACTGCGTCTCGGAGGCCAAGAACGCACTGGGGGCAATGGTGAACGTCCGGGTGTTTTCCGCGTCGGGGCCGTCGTTCTCCACGGTGCCAAAGGTGACGGTGCCGAACGCGCTGTCACTCTTGGACAGTTGCTGTTCGTACTGCTCAGCGTTCACCCTGTCGGGCAGCACCGGTTCGCCGCCATGACCTCCGGCACACCGGACTGACCTGGTTCGCCGACGCAGGAGTCCAGATCCACATCCTGATCACGGCCGCCGGTGCAGCGCTCTCCGCACACTTCAGCGTGCTGCGCGCCGCGCTCCCTGCCGAGCCCGAGCGTCATGACCCGCTGACCCCGGTCAAGCACGCTGGTCCCCGACTGGTCACCAAGAATGATCAAAGGCCGGTTTCGGATGTATCCGAAACCGGCCCTTGTTCTGCGACTGTCTCCAGTCGGGACGACAGGATTTGAACCTGCGACCCCTTGACCCCCAGGAGTGAGGGCCACGGGTATTTTCTGTACATAACAGACTTAATCCGGGTGCAAGTTGTGCGCGATGACGTGCGCCGTCCACCACCGTGCGTGCCGTGTGGTCCCCAACTGGTCCCCACAGCACACCTGCTGTTTTGCCATCAGGAAGCCAGCTAGGAGTCGTGCGTCAGCAAAGGAGCGAGCTGACTTCACTCGGCGCCAACTTCGCAGTGGCCGATGCTGCGATCAAGCTGACCCACCCACGGGTCGCGATCGTGATCACCTTCGCGGCGCATCGCCGGGAGCGTGTTCCGGCCAATCTATCTTGCGCTTCCGCTGTCCTGCCCTCAGCATGCGAGCCAATGCCAAGCCGATACTACTGACCCTTCATCTGATCCCAGTTCTCGACCAGGCTATCCAGTAGTGAGGAACGGTCCAGGGTCGGCTTCAGGCTGTAGAGAACCTGTGCTAGCCGCAGCGCTACTTCCACCGATTCACCCGGGTTTAGCGCAAGCCGTTCCATTACATCGGCAGCTGTGACTGGCAGCAGCCGACCGGTCTCTGCGAGAAGAGCCTGCTCCATGCGGCGGGTCGTGGCCGTATCAAGGTCGGCACTCGCAGGGATGAGGGAGAGGGCCTCCGCCCAGCGTCTGCTGTAGCGGTCACGTACCTGATTGAGATTCAGACCTCCACAACCCAGATCGCCAGCCGCCCTCTGCAGCTCGCCAAGATAGTTGACCACGACATCCGTGCGGCTGAGCCGGTCCCTCCACATATTAGACAGCGTCGCGCTGTCGGCGTGGCGCTCTATGGCCCGGGCGACCTCGATGGCCAGTTGCAGGCATCGCAGAGCCGATTCGAGCAATGCCTCCAGACAGTGCTCCCACTGATCGTCGCCAGGGACGCGCGAGCCACAGGCATCCTTGAACCATGCATAGCAGGTATCACGGGTGCCGCGATCCCGCGTGTTGCTGGGGTCGAGGTTGTGGGCGAAAAACGTCCGCAGCCGGCCGAGAACATGTCTGAACCGCTCCGCCTCGGTCGGGTCCACCTCCACCCTGGGTGCCTGGCCAAGCAGGTACTTCATGCTCGCCTTCCACGCCTCCTCCAGCCAGGAACTGAGCCAGATGGTCGTGGTGACGAAGCCGTGCTGCGGGCTGGACAGAACCGGGCGAGGTGCCGTGACCGGGTCCCCCACCGGACATGAGGTCAGTGCATCGCACAGCATTTCCAACTCGGTTTTGCGCCGCTCTAGTTCGGAGAGCGTGGCAAGCAAAGCCGGTCCTGAGGCGGCAATCACTTCCGCCCCCGTCGGGGCATGATCGACGGCAACGGAACGCCAAGACGCGAGGTGACGGTGGGCCCCCTCCGTCCCCCCGGGCTACGCATGGGTTCGAGGATCGGCCCGCGAAGATTAAAGGCCACATGGGAGTCCGGCAGGGCCATCCCCGGCCTAGGGTCAGAGATCGCGAAATCATGTGTCTGGAACGCGACTTCGCGCGCTAGCTCTTCCACCCAACACCTGCCCTTGCGCTGGTCCGCGTCCAACTGGCGGATCACCGGGTGGAACCTCAGAGGGCTGCCAGAAGAATCGCTGGCCATGTACATGGATACGACCCGCCGACGAAACGTGAGCGACTGCTGCTCGGCCGTTCGGAACGCGCCATAGGCGGCGTTGACAAGCCCTAGGTGGAAGAATGCGAGGGCGCGCATGAACTCAACCCGCAGCAAGGACAACTCGTCCGCAGCTCTCAGCCGGTCCGCGAGGTCGCGACACTCGATCCAGTCCTCGCGGGTGAGTGGCAGCGTGAGACGTTCGCCTCCCATAAACCGGTGTCCGGTCTTGGCCAGCCAGAACAGATCCACGAGCAACCGCAGGCAGCGCCGGTCGTTCATCGCGGCATCATGCGACTTCAGGTGAGCCAACGCCGCTTGAACGCCCGCCGGTACCGGTGCGTTCCGCAGGAGTCCGCTCACCCGAAGCGCGTAGAGGTACGCGGCAAGTGGTTCATCGTGCTTCGCCAGCTCCCGAAGCCGCTCGTCAGCAACCCTGTCGTCGCGCGCGAGGGCTGCGAGGTCGGCGAAGCGCGCGTTGTACTTGGCTTCCTGCTTCTCGCTGAGGTCGGCGACGTCGAAGAGCAGCAGCCTGGAGATGCACTCCGAGAGCATCACGGTAGCTTCCCGCTCGGGAAGCACCTTCCTCTCGAGCACGTCGATGGTGACCCAGCAGAGAACGTCCATAGGGTAGTACTTGTCGGCTGAGAGACGCATCGAGTCCGAGGTGACGCGCTGTACACGATCAACGAGTCCGTTGACGAGGTCGGCTGGCACCGGCGACGGAACCGAACCGTCTGGCCCGCTGCGCAGCAGCTCGTAAAGCTTCGAACCCGCGACACTCGCCTGCTCCACTAGCAGGTTGGCACGCAACCCAGGGCGAGGCGAGGGCGGCAACGTCGCCAGCGCCTCCTCCACTACCTGCTCGGCGCGTTCCAGGATTCGGGCGCGTTCGTTCGCGTCGGAAAGCTGCCCACGCTGGGCGTACTTGACCCATTTTCGGCACAAGTTCGTCTCAAGCAGGGCGAGTCGCTGGTTCGGCACCACGCTGGCCCGGTTGGCATGGGAGATCGCGTCCGCGATCCGGAGGAAGTGCGGTGCGAAGCGGCCTTCCTGCTCGCCCTGTGGACCTATGCGGTTAAGAAGGTCCACCGCAAACTGCACCTCGCCCCCGCCGGAGAGCGTACTGTCGGGTCGCACCTCCGAGAGGACTTCCGCCAACGCCTTAATCTCGGACTCCTCGCTGATCCGCTCGGCAGTCACCAGAATCTGAGCTTCGAGTTCGTTACGCGCGGACAGCAGGTAGTTGCCTCCGCGGTCCTCCTGCCAGCGGATGAGATCGACTCTGCCAAGCAGCTGGGGCAGGTTGCGGACACCGTCGCGTCCCACGACCCGCAGTGCGAGTTCGAGGGGAATGGACTGTCCGTGCCGGGAGGCCACAAGCACCACATTGACCAGACGCTCGTACGGCCCCTGGTAAGTGGACGCGCCGGTGCCCTCCCCTATGTCCCGCAGCGCCGAAGCCAGGCTGTCGACCAGGCCGGCCCTCGCCAGCGCCGCGGCCATCGCGCTCGGCGGCGAGTAGTTGGACGACGTACGAATCGCAGCAGTCAACGCCGTTTCGGTGTGCCTCAGTTCGAGTACCAGGCCGCCACTAACCGTACCCCTGCTCTCCGGCAGGAGCCGGTAGAGGGCGGAGAGGAAGGTGTTGTCTTTCTCGATCAGGGGCCTATCCCTATCGTGGATGGTGATCCCCAAGGATTCGAGGTGCTGGGCGAAGCGCTTCATCTCGCCGCTGGCCAGCGACGCAGGTGCCTCGATGACCTGCCGGGTCCTGCGCTCGTTCGTGCGATAGCAACTACCGACCAGCACGGCCTTGCGGCCCCGGGCGTCGAGGTATTTCGCCAGCCGGAAGTACTCGTCGGGATCAATCATCCCGTCCCACACCAGCAGAGTGGTCGGGACGGACGTGTTCTCCACCCATTCGCAGAAGGAGTCGATCGCTTCGAAGGACGGCCGGATCGCCCGTCGAGGAATGTGCAGGACTGCATGTTGGCCCTCACGTGCGACTGAGTAAGCGAGCGAGGCCAAGGCGATCGTCTTTCCACTGCCGGTCTGCCCTTCGAGCAGCAGTGGGCGCTCTAGCAGACCCCGGCCTGTCAAGGCTGTGTCCACGCGTTCGCGCAGGTCCGTCTCGTAGTCCCGACGGAACGCGAGTCCGCTGTTGATCGCTGACCAGATGTTCGATGACTCTGTTGCTCCAAGGAACTCCCGGAACCGCAGGTATCGCAGTTCTTGCGATTGGGTTGGCGGCGCCGCGAGCAAGTCTGCATCGATCGGCTGCCCGAATGCGGTGACGGCGCTCCAAATGTCCCGAGGGACCTCATGGAAATCACCGCCGTGTCTGATCCGGTGGCCGCCGGAATCGAAGCGCTGGAGGTCGGTCAGCCGCCCGCGCCGTCGGGCCTCCTCGACATAGCTCGCAAAGTCCTCCGCGTGAGCAACCAGAGTGCCCTCGGCGATCGCTGCCGCGAGGAACTCGTCGGCGAGTTCGGCGGAGCTCGCCGAAAACAGATGCGCCTGGCCGTGCCCAAGGCGGGAGAGGACTCCGTACAGGTCCTCGGAGTCGAACCAATCGTCGACCCCCCATGCCTCGATGACCAGAACGCCCCGAGGAGTGATGAGCTCGTCCGGGAGACGCTGCGCGAGCGCTCTGGCCTCCGCCTTGCGTGCGCCAAGCCCGAGCCGACCGGTCGGCGGCTGGTTCTCAGGCGGTTGGTCGGCGCCTCCGAAGAGGAGAACGGCCTGGACATGATTCGTACTCCGCGGCGCCGAGGGCCGGAAGGTCGAGGCAGCGACCGGCTGCACCTGGCGCCAGTTGCTTCGCAGTGCGCGCAGAAACAGGGAATCGACCGCGGTGCTGAACACCCCGTTCCACGGCAGACCGGCCACCACATTGAGCCAGGCCGGTGCAGTCAGTTCAGCCGCGACCCTGGTCAGACTGGCGAGCACCGCCTCGCGCTTCTCGCCGCGGACCCTCAGCAAGAGCGAGTACAGATCGGGTGCGTTGGCAAGGTCCTCCGCTGACCGTGAGACCGCTCCGACCAGCGGATCCTCGCCGCTCTCCAGGCATAGATACTTCTGGCCGAGGAGGAGGAAGCTAGGTCCTTGTTCGAGGCGGTCAATCAGATCCTCGTACTGGGTTGTCATCGCTCTCCTCGCAAGTTGCGCTGAAGACTGCCCATCATAGGGACTGACGGGCCGTTGCCATCGGCCCAACCCCCTTGCCTGCGTGCTGCGCTACCACAACTCGGGCAGCAGCCCGGGCTGCGGCAGCAGATTACTCAGGGCGTTCCGGCATCACCAGATTCGCGACCGGACTTCCGGCTGCTCCTCGCCGTCCCAAGCGCGTATCAATGCCACGGACATGCGTACTCGGAAGCAGCTCACCAACAGCAAGCGCGCCCGCGCTTCAGCTCAGTCGGGGCGTGGGTCCTGCCTCCTCTCCCATGTTGCCGACTGCTCCGGCCGAACGCCTACGCGCTGCAGATCTGCCTGCAGACGCCGGCGCTGGAGGTTCCAGGCGCGGCTGCGGCTGGAGTCGTCCGACCTCGACTGGCGGGCAGGCAGAGGCGCCATTGGTCGGCCTCCCAGTGAGCCCTTCTCCCTGGCCGCCGCCGACCAGCGCCCCGGGCACGCGATGCACAAAAGCGCGTGCGCCGGGAGCTCACCCCCGCCCTTTCCCGCCGAACTCCCCCAGTACTGAGCCAACCGTAACCTGGGCTCTCTGCTCGCTTTCTCCCTGCCGCACCATGTTCGGCGACAGGAACAACCCCTGAGAAGCCCTGTTCAGCCTGTCGTTCACCGGCCGCTCACGTGCAAGGAGAGCGCGTTCGGGTGGTGGCTGATTCGATCTCAAAGCCGGGGTGATGCGCCGGGGCTCTGTCGGTGGAGGCTGCTACATCCAGATCTGGAAGGGCCGCGCTGGAGCGGCCCCGGTCGGGAGGGGACCGGAACCTGTCAAAGCGATCAAGGCAGGCAGATCGTTCTAACGCTGTGCCGGGATCAGTGGGCCGTCCGGTGCCGGCTTGTTGATCCAGGCCGCTGCGGGGAGTTTCGGCGGCTCGGGCGGTTTACGGACGAAGCGCTCGGGGTGCTTCGCGTAGACCGCCCGGAGAACGTCGGCGCGCATCTCGCGGAACTGCCCGGCGAGGCCGAAGTGCACGTCGTAGGGGGTGTGCAGGCCGATCCCGGAGTGCCGGTGTTCCTCGTTGTACCAGGCGAAGAAGTGGGTGCACCACGCCCGGGCGTCCTCGAGGGAGCCGAAACGCTCGGGGAAGTCGTGCCGGTATTTCAGGGTCTTGTACTGGCTCTCGCTGTACGGGTTGTCGTTCGATGTCTTCGGCCGTGAATGCGACGTGGTGACACCGAGAGCGGCCATCATCTGGGCGACGTTCTGCGCGACCATCGGGGACCCACGGTCCGAGTGGATCGTCAACCGGCCTGGCTCGATGCCGTACTTGGCGATCGTCTCGGACAGGAACCGTTCGGCGAGGTCCTTGTTCTCCCGATCGGCGATCATCCAGCCGACCGTGTAGCGGCTGAAGATGTCGGTGATCGTGTAGAGGCAGTAGGAGACGCCCGTGACCGGCCCCTTCAGCCTGGTGATGTCCCAGCTCCAGACCCAGTTCGGGCCCTCGGCGACCAGCTCGGGCACGGTCCGGGGCGCATGGGCGGCCTGGCGGCGGCGTTCACGGACCTCGCCACGGCGTCGCAGGAGCCGGTACATCGTCGACTCCGAGCACAGGTAGACGCCCCGGTCCAGGAGAACCGCGTAGATCTCGGCGGGCGCCATGTCGGCGAACTCCGGGCAGTGGAGCACGTCGAAGACCCGTATCTCCTCTTCGGGCGCGAGAGCGCGGGGGTGCCGGCGTCGTTCCCGCCGCGGCCGCTCCGGGGCCGGGCTGCGGCGGTGGTGGCGGTAGTAGGTGGCCCGGCTCACGCCGAGCGCGGTGCACGCCCGGACGCGTCCGACCAGCCCGGTGAGCTCCTCGAGGGCCTGGTCGCGGGCAGCGTCGAACACGGCCGCGGACCGGGCCTCGGTCACTGGTTCTTCTCGCCGTTCCGGTTCGGGGCGCTGTCCGTGGCGAACTGGTCGAGCAGCGCGGAGAGTTTTCCCTGCACCTCGATCACGGTGCGGGCCTTGGCGAGGTCGGCCTGAAGGCGGGCCTTCTCCGCCTTCAGCTTCGCGATCTCCCGGTCCCGCGGGTCCGCCTTCGGCCGTCCGGCCGGCGCGGCGAGCGCCGCCTGGGCGCCCTTGTCCCGCTGCTGCCGCCACGTCGTGATCAACGACGAATACAGGCCCTCCCTGCGCAGCAGGGCACCCTTGCCCTTCTTGTCGAGCGTCTCGTACTCGGCGAGGATCCTCGCCTTGTACTCCGCGGTATACCGGCGCGGGCCGGTCGAGCGGGCTGCTACCTGCGGATCAGGGGTCCCGTGGTCGTTGGTGCCGGCCACCCGGGCACTACTCCTTCTCCGCCCTCGACTCAATGAATCATCCAGTATGCCTGACTCGACCTACTTTGACAGAGAGGGACCTCTACGACGTCATCGGAGCAGGAAGCGCACCTTGACCCAGTCAAGGTGCGCTTCGGATCAGTCAAGTGCGCTGGTCCCCAAATGGACCCCAGGAATGATCAAGGGGTCGTTTCAGATTGCTCTGAAACGACCCCTGACCTGCGACTTCGTTAAGTCGGGACGACAGGATTTGAACCTGCGACCCCTTGACCCCCAGTCAAGTGCGCTACCAAGCTGCGCCACGTCCCGTTGCCCGTCTGACCTGGGGTTTCCCCTGGCTGAACGCGCAGGAAAACAATACCGCACTCAGGTCGGTGGTCGCGCACGGGTTTTGTCCGGCGGTGCCGGGGTGGCGCTACTTGACCTCAAGTTTGGTTGAGGTCGCACCATCGTGGCATGACGATCATCGAGGGGACCGAACGCGCCCACGGCTACGACGATCTGCCCGCACTGATGCGGTTCATGACCGGCGACGAGAAGCACGGACCGGCGGCCACGTCCACGCTGGACGTGCTCTGGGTGCTCTACGACCGGGTGCTCAGGGTCAGCCCGGAGCAGCGGGCCGACCCCGAGCGGGACCGGTTCCTGCTGTCGAAGGGGCACGGTCCGATGGCGTACTACGCGGTGCTCGCCGCGAAGGGCTTCGTGCCGGTCGACTGGCTGCCGGACTTCGGCAGCTACGACTCCCCGCTCGGCCACCATCCGGACCGCACTCTGGTGCCGGGCGCCGAGATCGGCAGCGGGTCGCTCGGGCACGGGCTGCCCATCGCCGTCGGCACGGCCCTGGGGCTGCGCGCCCAGGGGCTGAAGCGGCCCCGCGTGTGGGTGCTGACCGGGGACGCCGAACTGGACGAGGGCAGCAACCACGAGGCCATCGCCTTCGCCGGGCCCGCCGGACTCGAACAGTTGCACACCGTCGTCGTCGACAACGCCTCCGCCAGTCATGCCCGTCCCGGCGGGATCGCGGCCCGCTTCGAGGTGGCGGGCTGGTCGACGGCGAGCGTCGACGGCCGCGACCACGAGGCGCTGTACGCCGCGTTCACCGCGCCGCATCCGGGCCGCCCGCACGTGGTGGTGGCCCGGGTGGAGCCGAAGAACCCGTGATCCGGAACCCCGTATCCCCGTATTCCCGTATCCCCGACTTCCCGATACAGAAGGGCTCGACTTTCATGGACACCATGCGTGACCGACTCGCTCCGGCCGTCTCGCGCCTGCTCGATCAGGATCCACGGGTGGCGGTCGTCATCGCCGAGATCGGCAAGGACGGTTTCACCGACGCGTGGCGCCGGCATCCCGACCGGGTGATCAACGTCGGCATCCGCGAGCAGCTCCTCGTCGGAGTCGGCGCCGGGCTGGCGCTGACCGGTATGCGCCCCGTCCTGCACACGTTCGCGAGCTTCCTCGTCGAGCGTCCCTTCGAACAGGTCAAACTGGATCTCGGGCACCAGGGCGTGGGCGCGGTGCTGGTCAGCGCCGCCGCCTCCTTCGACTGGCCCGCGGGCGGCTACACCCACATGGCACCCGGCGACGTGGCACTGCTCGACACCCTGGACGGCTGGACCGTGCATGTGCCCGGGCACCCGGACGAGGCCGAGACACTGCTGCGGCACGCCGTCGGCGCGGGCGACGACAAGGTCTACGTACGGCTGTCCGTGCAGTCGAACGCCCACCGCCGCCCGGTCGACGGCGAGCACTTCGTGACCGTCCGCGAGGGCCGCTCGGGCGTGGTGGTCGCCGTCGGGCCCCTGCTCGACGACGTACTCACCGCGACGGAGGGCCTGGACGCCACCGTGCTCTACGCGACGACAGTACGGCCCTTCGACGCGGCCGCGCTGCGCCGGGCCACGGAGGCAGCCGGTACGGACGTCGTGCTGGTCGAGCCGTACCTGGCGGGCACGTCGACGTCGGCGGCGAACGACGCGCTGCGCGACGTCCCGCACCGCGTCCTGGGGCTCGGCGTGCGCCGCGCGGAGCTGCGGCGCTACGGGACGGCGGAGGAGCACACCGCCGCGCACGGGCTCGACGCCCGGTCGCTGCGGGAACGGATCTCGCGTTCCTCGGCACCCGGGCCGCCGGGGTGGGCATCGGGGACCCCTCGGGCGCCGAGAGCCTCTGAAGGCGGGTACCTCAAGGCCAGTATCCGAAGACCGTCCGCACGGAGGCAGACTGGGGGACGCCCGGCCCTGGAGCGGGGCCGGCACCTCGGGCACCTGAAGGCCGGCTGCCTCAAGGCCGGTATCCGTAGAGCGTCCGCCTGGAGGCAGGCCGCGGGGCGCCCGGTCCCGGCCCAGGGCGCCGGTATCGCAGGCACCTCGGGCCCTCGGGCACCCGAAGGCGAGGTGACTCAAGGCCGATGCCTGAAGGTTTTCCCGCGAAGGCAGGGTGGCGGCAGTCGGGCCCCGGGACCGGAGTCGCCCCGTCAGTGCGGTTCGGGGTGCGTTCGGGCGGGTGCCGCCTCCACGGTCCCCTCGGGTGCGTGCGCGCCATGAGGGCCGCGCGCGTCGGCCCGTATGAGGCCGCGTATCGCGGGCACCGCCAGCAGGACCACCGGGACGACGAGGCTCATCGCGGCGGACACCAGCAGCACGTGGTCCGCGCCGAGCGCGGTGGCGGCCGGGCCCGCCAGGGCCTGGCCCACGGGCATCATGGCCAGGGAGCCCGCCACGTCGTAGGCGTGGATGCGGTTGAGGACGTCGGAGGGGACCTGGGTCTGGACGCTGGTCGCCCACATCACACCCCAGAACGACATGCCCGCCCCGGCTACGGCGGCGCCCGCCGCCATGGCCGGCACGCCGAGGCCGGCCCCGACCGTCGCCGGGAAGCCGGCGAAGGCGAACAGGGCGAACGCGCCGGCGCGCAGCATACGGCGGGGGCGCAGCCGCAGGGCGAGGAAGCCGCCGACGACGGTGCCGGCGCCGAGGGCGGAGTTGATCAGGCCGTAGGCGCGCGGTCCGTGCTGCTGGACGACTTCGGTCGCCACCAGCGGGACGGTCGGACCCCAGACGGCGATCATGTACAGACACCAGACGGCGATGACGCTCCAGAGCCATGACCTGGCCCTGAACTCCCGCCATCCCTCGACCAGATCCGCTGTGAAGGCACCGGTCGCGGTGGCGTCCGGGGCGACGGTCCGGGTGAGCGCGGGCAGCCGGAGCAGGAGCAGGCACAGGGCGCTGACCCCGTAGGTGGCGGCGTGCGCCGCGAACACTCCGCCGGGTGAGGCGAAGCCGACGAGCAGGCCCGCGGCGGCGGGGCCCGCGAGCTGGGCCGCGGACTCGGCGATGCGTATGGCGCCGTTGGCCGCCTGGACGTCGGAGGCGAGCCGGGGCACCGTGCTCGCCACCCCGGGCTGGAACACGGCGCCCGCCACGCCGTTGACGAGGCCGATCGCGCAGACCTCCCAGAGCACCACGTGCCCGGAGTAGAAGAGCACGGCGGCCAGGGACTGGGTGACGACCCGCACCAGGTCGGCGCCGATCATCAGCTTGCGGGTACTGAACCGGTCGGCGATGACCCCGCCGAAGACCACGAGACCGGCGAACGCGGCGGCCGTGGAGGCCATGGCGAGGCCGACCGCGCCCGCGCCGTACCCGTGCTGGAGCAGGCCCGCGGCGAGGGCGACCGGCAGCATGGTGTCGCCGAGCCGGGCGACGGCCCGCGCGGTGAAGAACAGCGCGAAGTCCCGCGACCACACCGACCGCGCCCGCCCGCCGTCGCCCACTCCGCCCCCGGCCCCGGCCCCGACTCGGCCCCCCGCTCCGGCAGCGGCAGCGAGGTCATCGCGTCCCGGTGACTCCCCCGCCGACTGCTGCGACGACTGCGACGACGTCCCGCCCATCCCTGCGGCACTCCCCTCCCCGACCGATCCCCCACTCCCCGGCCGACCGCGACCCCTCCCGCGCCGGCCGGCCCCACTGTCTCCGGATCATGCCACGGCTGTGCTGTGCCATCGATTTCTTATTGCGAGGCCAGTTTGCGACACCGAAAGATCAACACCGACGCTTCGTCAGTGGGCCTCCAGAAGCCGTCGCACTGCGCGTCGGGCGCGTCCAGGTGCTTGCTCGTCGTGATGGAGCTGCAGGGAGTGGTTGAGAGCCAGCATGATCCCGACCAGCTCGTACACCAGTTGGTCGGGGTCGGTATCCGCCGGCAGGTCGCCGACGGTGACGGCGTGACGGATGTGGATGCTCAGGTCGCGGCGCCAGAGCGAGTCCAGGCCGGCGATGGCATCACGCACCGGTCCGCCGCGGCCGTCGAACTCCGCCGCCACGGCGGTGAAGAAGCAGCCGCCGGGCAGCAACTCACGTTCAAGGTACGAGACCCATGCCTCACACAACGCGCTCAGGTGCGCCAGTCCCGGCGACACGCCCCGGGCTCGTTGCGGCACCTCGCGGGCGAACATCTCCGCCGCGGCGTCCACGACGGCGAGTTGCAGGCTCTCCTTCGTGCCGAAGTGGCCGAGCACGCCCGCCTTGCTCATCCCCAGTTCGGTTGCCAGCCGGCCGATGGTCAGCCCCTCCAGGCCATCCACGGACGCGAGAGTCAGGGCGCGGTCAACGATGCGCTGACGGGTGCGGCCGGCCTCAAGGACGGAGTTGCGAGGACTCATGACCAGGCATGGTAGCCGCTCACCGCCTCTTTAGCTTCCGACCGATCGGTTGCTATATTCCGGCGGGCACCACCCGACCTGCCACGCAGTCCGACCGAGGAGAACTCGATGCCGGGAACCCGTATCGCCTCAATGGGCCACCATCAGCCGTCCCGCATGCTGAGCAACGCGGACCTGGAGCAGCTTGTGGAGACCAGCGACGAGTGGATCCGCCGGCGCACCGGGATCGCCACCCGCAGGGTCGCGGGTGAGGACGAGTCCGTCACCGACATGGCCTCGGCCGCCGCGGCGAAGGCCCTGGCCACCTCCGGCCTCGCACCGTCAGAGATCGGCCTGGTGACGGTCGCGACCTGCTCCGCCGTCGACCGTTGCCCCTCCATCGCGGCCCAGGTCGCCGCTCGCCTGGAGATCCCGTCCGCCGTCTGCTTCGATCTGAACAACGGCTGCGCCGGTTTCACCACGGCCCTGGCCTGCGCGGATCACTCGCTCAAGGCGGGAGCGGCCCGGCACGCCCTCGTCATCGGTGCCGAGAAGATGTCCGACGTCACCGACTGGAGTGACCGCAGCACCTGCGTTCTCCTGGGCGACGGCGCGGGCGCGGCCCTGATCAGTTCGACGGAGGCGGGCCACGAGGGCATCGGCCCCGTCGTCTGGGGCTCCGACCCGACCCGCGGGAACGCGGTGCGGCTGCAGGGCGCCTGGCAGCCGAAGTTCACCCAAGAGGGCCAGACGGTCTTCCGCTGGGCCACCAGCGAACTGCCCGCCATCGCCGAGGACGCCTGCCACCGTGCGGGCATCGCCACCACCGACCTCGCTGCCGTCGTCACCCATCAGGCCAATCTGCGGATCATCGAGGCACTGACCCGACGCCTCGCACTGCGCGATGACGTCGTGATCGCCCGGGACGTCGTCGACTCGGGCAACACCTCCGCCGCCTCGGTCCCGCTCGCGCTGTCCAAGCTCGTCGAGCGCGGCGAGGTACCCGCCGGCGCCCCGGTGCTGCTGTTCAGCTTCGGCGGAGGCCTGTCCTGGGCCGGCCAGGTCGTCACCTGCCCCTGAGAGGCGGGCCGATGCTCTACGCCCAGGTCTACGGGAGGACGCCGGAAGCGGGGGCCTGTCGCAGATGACGACGCCCGAGGGGTTTTCAGCGGGCGGTGGGCAGTCCCAGTTCCGGGTGGGATTCCAGCAGCCGCGGCGGAGCCGCCTGGCGCCAGGAGTCCGCCAGGATGTCCCGCAGCTCGGCCTCGTCCTCCAGCGCGGCGAGCCGGACCCGTACCCAGGCGAACTGCGCCTCATGACCGGCGATCCAGAACTTCTCCGGCTCGGCCAGGACCAGTTCGTCCCGCTCCTCCTTGGGACAGCGCACGGCGATGGAGGTCTCCTCCTCCGGCAGGGTGGCGAACATCTTCCCCGCGACCCGGAACGTGGGCATGCTCCAGGCGGTCTTCTCGGTGGTGTCCGGCAGGGACAGGGCGATACGGCGTACGTCATGGGCATCCGGCATGCCACGCACGCTAACCCGTGCCACTGACAGCCGCCCCGGGGCCGGCGGGCGCTACGCCCGCGCCGCCTCGTCCAGGGCCTGGAGCACCGGGCGGATCAGCGGGTGCCCCTCGGCGCCCCGGCGCACCGCCGCGAAGACCCGGCGGGTGGGCGCCACGCCGTCCACGGGCCGGACGACCACGCCCGTGAGGTCCATGCCGCGCAGCGCGGAGCGCGGGACGAGGGCCACTCCCGCGTCGGCCGAGGCGAGGGCGACGACGGCGCGGAAGTCGTCGGAGGAGTGTTCCAGGCGGGGCTGGAAGCCGGCGCTCTCGCAGGCCAGGACGACCACGTCGTGGCAGGGGTTGCCGGGGTAGGGGCTGATCCAGGGGTCCTTGGCCAGCTCGGCGAGCTGGACCTCGGCGGCGCCGGCCAGCCGGTGGGCGACCGGGACGACCGCGTCGAACGGCTCGGCGTACAGCGGTACGTGGGTCAGCCGGGGGTCGTCGGCGGACGGCGCGCCCCGGTACTCGACGGCGACCGCCACGTCGACCTGCCGGTCCAGCACCATGGGCAGGCTGGCGTCGCCCTCCGCGTCCCGCACGCGGATGCGGATACCGGGCGCCGTACCGGCCAGGCGGGCCACCGCGGGCGCCACCACCTGTGCGATGCCCGTGGCGAAGGCGGCGACCGTCACCGTGCCGGCCTCGCCGGAGCCGTAGGCGGCGAGTTCGGCCTCCGCCCGCTCCAGCTGGGCGAGGACCGCGTTGGTGTGGCCGAGGAGGATCTCCCCGGCCGGGGTCAGCCGTACGCCCTTGGCGCCGCGCTCGACCAGCCGGTGGCCGGTCTCCTGCTCCAGGGCGGTGAGCTGCTGCGAGACGGCCGAGGGGGTGAGGTAGAGCGCGGCGGCAGCGGCGGTCACCGTGCGGTGGTCGGCCACCGCACGGAGGATGTGCAGCCGCCGCGCTTCGATCATGCGAACGATTATCGCAAGACCTGGGACCTGTCGGCCTCCGGCTCAGCCCTGCAGCTCGGCGCGCGCCGCGACGAACGCGTCCACCGCACGGTTCACGTCCTCGATGGAGTGCGCGGCGGAGAGCTGCACGCGGATGCGCGCCTGGCCCTGCGGCACGACCGGGAAGGAGAAGCCGATCACGTACACGCCGCGTTCCAGGAGCAGCTCCGCCATGCGGCCCGCCTCGGCCGCGTCGCCGATCATCACCGGGGCGATGGCGTGGTCGCCGGGGAGGATGTCGAAGCCCTCCTCGGTCATCCGGCGGCGGAACAGCGCGGTGTTCTCGGCGAGCCGGGTCCGCAGGTCGTCCGCGGACTCCAGTAGGTCCAGCACCTTCAGGGAGGCCGCCGCGATCACCGGGGCGAGCGTGTTGGAGAACAGGTACGGCCGGGAGCGCTGGCGCAGCAGAGCGACGATCTCGGCGCGGGCGGCGACGTAGCCGCCGGAGGCGCCGCCGAGCGCCTTGCCGAGGGTGCCGGTGATGATGTCCACGCGGTCCATGACGCCGTGCAGTTCGGGGGTGCCGCGGCCGCCGGGGCCGACGAAGCCGACGGCGTGGGAGTCGTCGACCATGACCATGGCGTCGTAGCGGTCGGCGAGATCGCAGATCTCGCGCAGCGGCGCCACATAGCCGTCCATCGAGAACACGCCGTCGGTGACGACCAGCTTGCGGCGCGCCCCGCCCTCGGTGGCCTCCTTCAACTGGCGCTCCAGGTCCGCGAGATCGCGGTTGGCGTAGCGGAAGCGGCGGGCCTTGGAGAGCCGGATGCCGTCGATGATCGAGGCGTGGTTGAGGGCGTCGGAGATGACCGCGTCCTCGGGGCCGAGCAGCGTCTCGAACACGCCGCCGTTGGCGTCGAAGCAGGAGGAGTACAGGATCGTGTCCTCCTGGCCGAGGAACGCCGACAGCCGGGCCTCCAGCTCCTTGTGCACCTCCTGGGTGCCGCAGATGAAGCGCACGGAGGCCATGCCGTAGCCCCAGCGGTCCAGCGCCTCGTGGGCGGCGGTGACGACCTCGGGGTGGTCGGCGAGGCCGAGGTAGTTGTTGGCGCAGAAGTTGAGGACCTCGCCGGGGCGGCCGCCCGCGGTGACCTCGACGGTCGCGGACTGCGGGGTGCCGATGACGCGCTCGGGCTTGTGCAGCCCGGCGGCGCGGATCTCGTCGAGGGTGGCGCGCAGGTCGTCGCGCACGGAGTCGAACATCAGGGTGCTCCTTGAAGGTGCCGGCGGAAGAGAGGGGAGGCGGTCACGCGGTCCAGTCGAGGATGATCTTTCCGCCCTTGCCGCTGGCCGCGTCGGCGAAGGCCTCCTCGAAGTCCTCGTAGCCGTACCGGCCGGTGATGACGGGGGCGAGGTCGAGGCCGCCCTCCAGGAGTACCGACATGGCGTACCAGGTCTCGAACATCTCCCGGCCGTAGATGCCCTTGATGGTGATCATCGAGGTGACGACGCGGGCCCAGTCGACGGGGAACTCCTGGGCGGGCAGGCCCAGCATCGCGATCCTGCCGCCGTGCGTCATGTTCGCGATCATGTCGCGCATCGCCTCGGGGCGGCCGGACATCTCCAGGCCGATGTCGAAGCCCTCGCGCAGGCCGAGCGTGCGCTGCCCCTCGGCGATCGTGTCCCGGGACACGTCGAGGGCGAGGCTGACGCCGATCTTGCGGGCCAGTTCCAGCCGCTCCTCGCTCACGTCGGTGATGACGACGTTGCGCGCGCCGGCGTGCCGTGCGACGGCCGCCGCCATCAGGCCGATCGGGCCGGCGCCGGTGATCAGGACGTCCTCGCCGACCAGCGGGAAGGACAGCGCGGTGTGCACGGCGTTGCCGAACGGGTCGAAGATCGCGGCGATGTCGAGGTCGACGGGGACGCGGTGCACCCAGACGTTGGTGGCGGGCAGGGCGACGTACTCGGCGAACGCGCCGTCGCGTCCCACGCCGAGGCCGATGGTGGCCCGGCACAGGTGGCGGCGTCCGGCCAGACAGTTGCGGCACTTGCCGCACACCAGGTGGCCCTCGCCGCTGACCCGGTCGCCCGGCTTGATGTCGTCGACGTCCGCGCCGGTCTCGACGACCTCGCCGACGAACTCGTGACCGACCACGAGCGGGGTGCGGATCGCCTGCTGGGCCCAGCCGTCCCAGGCCCGGATGTGCAGGTCGGTGCCGCAGATGCCGGTCCGCAGGACCTTGATCAGTACGTCACCGGGTCCGATGACGGGCTCGGGGACGTCCGCGAGCCACAACCCGGGCTCCGCCTTCTGCTTGACCAGCGCCTTCAACGCTACCGCTCCTGTGCTTACGGGCCCCGGACCAGGGCATGAGGGGCAGCCCGCGTCCGGGGGAGGGGTGGATTCCACCAGCAATCTGCCGTACTGCGGCACGCCGGTCCATCGAGGTTTTCTTAAGCGCGGCCACAGCTCCGCTTCACACCGTTCCCGGACATCGGGGCAGGTCAGAACAGGAAGCCCTCGGTCTCCCCGCGTTCCAGACGCGGGGCGAGTTCCGCGGCGGCCGCCTTGATGGTCCGCAGCCCCTCCCGGCCCCACGGCCGCGGTTCGACGTCGACGACGCACACCGTGCCGAGCACCATCTGCGTACTGTCGATGAGCGGGGCGCCCAGATAGGAGCGGATGCCGAACTCGTCCACGATCGCGTTGCCCGCGAACCGCGGATAGTCGCGGACGTCCTCGAGGACCAGCGCCTTGTGCCGCACCACGACGTGCGGGCAGAAGCCGTAGTCGCGGGCCAGCCGGCGGCCCAGCTCAGGCCGGCCTCCGTCGCCGTCGCCCCCGGTGTCGGTGTCGACGGTCAGGACATCGCGTTCGGGCCGGTGCAGTCCGGCGAAGAACTGCCCCTGCTCGTCGGGGAAGTTGACCATCGCGTACGGCGCCCGGGTGAACGCGGCGAGGCGGTCGGCGAAGGCGTCGAGAGCGGGCTCGGGCCGCTCCCCCAGGCCCAGTCGGCGCAGCCGCTCGGTGCGGGCGGGGGCGTCCTTGTCCTCGGGGGTCAGCAGCAGGCGACCGGCCGGGCGAGGCGGGTCGTAGCTCATGGCCGGGCTCCGTCGCTGTCGGCGTATGTCATGTACGGGCTCCGTGACGGTGGGCGGGGGCAGTGTGCCGGGGTCATCCGTGCGCGCCCCGGGCCGGCGCGGGGACGGCGGGCGCGTGGGCGATGAGGTGCCGGACGAGGGTCAGCAGGGTCCGGATGCCCGAGCTGGAGATACGGGCGTCGCAGCGGACCACGGGGATCCGCGGGTCGAGGTCGAGGGCCGCGCGGACCTCCTCGGCGTCGTAGCGGTGGGCGCCGTCGAACTCGTTGACGCCGACGACGAAGGCGAGGCCGCGCCGTTCGAAGAAGTCGACGGCGGCGAAGCACTCCTCCAGCCTGCGGGTGTCGGCGAGGATCACCGCGCCCAGGGCGCCCTCGCACAACTCGTCCCACATGAACCAGAAGCGCTCCTGGCCGGGCGTGCCGAACAGGTAGAGCACGTGCCGCGGGTCCAGGGTGATGCGGCCGAAGTCCATCGCGACGGTCGTCTCGACCTTGTTCTCCACGCCGTCGAGGTTGTCCGTGGCCGCGCTGACGGTGGTGAGCAGTTCCTCCGTGCTCAGCGGCGCGATCTCGCTGACCGCGCCGACGAAGGTCGTCTTGCCGACCCCGAACCCTCCCGCCACCAGGATCTTCAGTGCGGTGGGGAAGGGGTCGGGGCCGTCGTCGTAGTCAGAGCTGTCGTCGTAGTCCATCGAGCACTGCCTCCAGTAGAGCCCGGTCGGTGGGGTGGTGGTGGTACGCGGGGGGCCTGGTGGTCAGCGCCCCGCAGTCGACGAGATCGGACAGCAGCACCTTGGTCACCACGGCAGGCAGCTTCAGATGGGCGGCGATCTCGGCCACCGGGAGGGGGGCGCGACACAGGTCGAGTGCCTGGCCGTGCTCCGGGCCGAGGTGGACCGGCGGCGCCGCCCCGGTGGCCATCACCTGGGACATCAGGTCGAGCGCGACGCTGGGCCGGGTGCGGCCGTCGCTGACGGTGAAGGGACGCACCAGCCGTCCGGCCTCGTCGTCGAGCCAGGGCCTGTCGCCGGCCGCCGTCGCGCTCAAGGCCGCGGCGCCCGGGATTCGACGGAGTGCTGCCGGGGTGCGGTCTCGAGGTAGGGGCGGACGCTCTTGACGAGCATCGCCATCTCGTAGCCGAGCACGGCCGCGTCGGCCTCGCGGCCGGCGAGCACGGCCAGACAGGTGCCGGTGCCCGCGGTGGTGACGAACAGCAGCGTCGCCTCCAGTTCGACGACGACCTGACGCACCTCGCCGCCGTCGCCGAAGCGGACACCGGCGCTGCGGCCGAGGGAGTACAGGCCGGAGGCCAGGGCGGCCATGTGGTCGGCGCTGTCGTGGTCGAGTCCGTGCACGGACTTCACCAGCCCGTCGCAGGACAGCAGGACCGCGCTGGTGGTGTGCGGTACGCGCTGCACGAGGCCGCTCATCAGCCAGTCGAGGTCGGAGACACGGCCGGTCGGCGCATCGCTCGCCATGGTGGATCGACTCCTTGGGGTCCGAAGGTCTGCGCAAGCTCTGGGGTCGGGGGTGGTGGCGGGGCTGGGCGGGCTCGTGGTCATCCGGCCGGCTCGCTCCCGTCGTGCCGGACGGTGCGGTGCCGGCCCGGCAGGAGCACGGGCCGCGCCTCCGCCGGCCCGGACGCGTCCAGGGGATACGCGGGGTGCCCGGCGTCCGGGGAGTGCGGCTCATGCGCGGGGCTCGGCTCCCGGCGCTGCTCCGACTCCGCGAGGCCCATCCCGCGCTGGAAGGCGGCCATCAGCCCGGGGTCGTGGCCGGTGACGTACCCGGACTCCTGGCGTGACACCGGGGCATCGCGCAGTTGCGGCACGAGGTGCTCCTGGGCGCGCCGCCGGGGCAGTTGGGGCTTCGCCATGATGCCGCGCACCGCTCCGCCGCGCGGAACGGGCGGCGCACCGGCGTTCGCCGCCACGGCGGCCCGGTCGGCGGGCCGGATCCCCGGCACGGCCTCGGCGGGATTGTCATGCCCCTCCCGCGCGATCCGCCGCGGCAGGGGTTCGAGAGGCTCCCGTTGATCGCGGTCGGCGGCCCCGGACTCACCGGGTCGCACGCCGCCGGGCGAGGCGGGAGCGGGCAGCAGATCACCGCCGGGGCCCAGGCTCTCGCCGCCGGGCATGGACGCGGGTACGGGGATGGGCGCGTCGCCTCCAGGCACGGGCGCGGGCACGGAGAACGGCATGTCGCCGCCGGACGCGGGCGCGGGCACGGAGAAGGGCATGTCGCCCTCGGCCACAGGCGCAGGCACGGCCATGGGTGTGTCGCGCCGGAACACAGAGGCAGGCACGGACGAAGGCGCGTCACCGCCGGACAGAGGCGCCGCCGCGGACGAGCACGCCTCGGCCCCGAACGCAGGCGCGGCTACGCGCCCCGACATGTCCCCGCCGGACGCGGGCGCGGGCACGGAGAAGGGCGTGCCGCCCTCGGCCACAGGCGCAGGCACGGCCATGGGTGAGTCGCGCCGGAACACAGACGCAGGCACGGACGAAGGCGCGTCACCGCCGGACAGAGGCGCGGCCATGGACGAGGGCGCGTCGGCCCCGGACGGAGGCGCGGCTACGGGCCCGGACGTGTCGCCGCCGGAGACGGGCGCGGGCACACCCCCGGGGATGTCATCCCGGGCCACAGGCGCGGGCACAGACACCGGCGTATCGCCCCCGGGTGCGGGCGCAGGGACGGACACCGGCATGCCACTCCCTGCTCCGGGCACGAACATCGGCGCCGACCTGCCATACCCGACGCCAGGCGCAGCCATGGGCGCAGGCACACCCTCCCCGACCCCAGGCCCAGGCATGGGCGTCGGCCCGCCATACCGGGCCCCGGGCGGTGGCACTGACTCCGGCCCGCCACCCCCGACCGCGGGCGGGGGCGTAGACAGCCGTCCGGCATCCCCGGCTCCGTGCAGAGGTACGGACAGCCGTCCATCGTCCCCGGCCCCGTGCAGAGGTACGGACAGCCGTCCGTCATCCCCGGCCCCGTGCTGGGACACAGACAGCCGTCCGCCATCCCCGGACCCGGGCTGCGGCGCAGACATGGGCGTGGCGGGCCCAGTGGCGCCGTTCGCGTGGGGTGCGACCGGGGGCCGGTGGGCTCCAGGGGTGCCGGGGGGTCGGTGGGGTGCGGGTACGCCGGGGGGCTGTGTGCTCGCCACCGGGTGCATGCCGCCGTCGCGTTGGCGTGTGTCGCCGGGGCGGGCGGGGGCGCCGACCAGGCCGGTGGCGGGGTTCGGCGAGGGGCGCCCGGAGACGGTCGGCGCGCGGTGGGCGCCGCCGCCGTTCAGGGCCGGCGGTCCACCGTACGGCCCGGGAACCGCGGGCCGTGCGCCGGTGTCCAGCGCCCCGAACGACGTGCCGGAGGCTCCCGTCGACGCCCCCAGCAGGGCCTGCGGCAGGACGACGACCGCCTGCACTCCGCCGTAGATGTTGGTCTGCAGGCGGACGTGGACGCCGTGCCGTCTGGCGAGCTGGGAGACCACGTACAGCCCGATACGGCCGTCGGCGAGCAGGCTCGCGACGTTGACCTGGTCGGGGTCGGCCAGCAGGGCGTTCATCCGGAGCTGCTCGCCGACCGGCATGCCCAGGCCCCGGTCCTCGACCTCCACCGCGAGTCCGGAGGTGACGAGGCTGGCGCGCAGCAGGACCTGGGTCTGCGGCGCGGAGAACAGCGTGGCGTTCTCGACGAGTTCGGCGACCAGGTGGATCACGTCGGCGACGGCGTGGCCCCGCAGCCGCCCCTCGATCGGCGGGGCGAGCTTGACCCGTGAGTACTGCTCGACCTCGGCGATGGCCGAGCGCAGCACCTCCGTCATGCAGACCGGGTTGCTCCACTGGCGGCGGGAGACGGCGCCGCCGAGGACGGCGAGGTTCTCGGCGTGCCGGCGGACCCGGGTGGCGAGGTGGTCGACATGGAAGATGCCCTTGAGCAGGTCGGGGTCCTCGATGTCGTTCTCCAGCTCGTCGAGGATGGAGATCTCCCGGTGCACCAGGGACTGGAGGCGCCGGGCGAGATTGACGAAGACCTCCAGTTTCTGTTCGCTGCCGGTGCGGCTGGAGAGCTGGGCGGCGTGCACGACGGCGGCGAGGGCCCCGTCGTGGGCGCGTGCCAGGTCGGCGGCGAGCAGGTCGATCTCGTCGGTGTCCTCGGGCGGGCCGCCGTGCGGCTTGCGGCGCGGCAGGGTGTCACCCCGGCGCAGGGCCTCGACGAGCCCGCGCAGTTCGGCCTCGCGGTGCTCGGTGCCGCGGCGCAGGACGCCGATCCGGTCGTGCACCGACCGGGCGGCCCGGCCGGCGGCGACGGCGGCGATCGCGATGCCGGCGACCGTGACCGCGAACGCTCCGGCGAGCACGGCCCACAGGACGGGACCGGGGCGTGCGCCGGTGGATCGCACGGTGAAGAGCACGGCCGCGCCGGCGCTGAGCGCGACCGAGGTCGGCGGCAGCACCGCCAGACGCAGCAGCTGAGGCCGTAGGCGGGTCTCGGGCAGCGAGGGGACGGTGCGGGTCACCGGCCGCCCGTGCCGCCCGCCCTCACGGCGGTCTGCGCGGGCGGCCGGTGCACGGAGGTGAGACATCTGATCCTCGTACGGGTCCGTCGGGCCTGTGTACTCGCGCCCGGGGCGCGAGCGGGCATGCGCCATCGCTGTGCCGGTCGACAGCGGCGTGTGTACGGCTCCGCGTCGCCCCACGGCCACTGACAGTAGTCACCAACGCGCCAGGTGAAGTGGACAGTTGGCGAATTCCCCCAGGAAGGGTCCCGCTCTGGTATGAGCGTTCGCACGACAGAGCGATCACTCGCGCCGCCATACGGCAGCGAACCGAAAGGGCAGCGATCCTGCCTGGTCAGAATCGGTCACGAACGGACGGCGGGGCCGGAGGTTCTCCCTCGACGGCCCCGCCGTCCGCCGCGCCGTCGGTCCGGCCTCGTCCGGCCGGAGCGGTCCCGGCTCCTCTCCTCCCCCGACCGGCACTCTCCGCACCGTCACCCGGTGTGTCGGAGCACGCGTCAGGAGCTGGGATCGGCGACGGGATCGGGCTCGTAGGAGTGGCGCCGGGTCAGTTGCGGTACGGACTGGACGGAGCGCAGGGCGGCCGGGAGTAGGCGCCTCGCTGTGGCGGTGTGCTGCCGCCCGCCGCCCAGCCCGCCGGAGTGCGTCCGCGGGACGGTTCCGCGCCCGGTCGGACGCGGGGGGTGAGCAGGCCGAGTTCGGCGGCGCGCACCCCCGCCTGGAACCGGGACCGGGCGTCGAGGATCTCCATGATGGTGGCGATGTGCCGGCGATAGGTGCGCACGGAGATGGACAGCTCGCGCGAGGCGGCCTCGTCAGTGGCCCCGGTGTGGAGGTAGTGCAGTATCTGCTGGACGAGTTCGACGCGGGCGTGGGCGCCCAGGCACACCCAGGCGGTGGCGTCGACCGCGTGACTCCAGACGGTGTCGAAGAGGGTCCGGCCGCACTGGGTGACGGAGGACGCCCGCAGGACGGACGCCTGGCGCTCGCCGGCCGTCTCGGTGCACACCAGCGTCGTCCGGCCGTCGGCGATCAGGGACGTCATCAGCGGAATGCGGGCGATGCGGACGGACTTGCGCCCCCTGCGGGCGAGCTCGCGCACCAGTTCGTGGTCGAGCGTGTCACGGGTGCACAGGATCCGGAGCCGCACCAGGTCGCCACGTCTGCACAGCAGTTCGCGCAGCATCGCGTAGACGGCCTCCGCGTGACCGGGTAAGGCGACCACGGCGTCGACGGTGCGTCCGGCCCCTTCCGCCAACTCCACGGCGGCCGCCAGGATCTCGGCGTCCACCGGGTTCAGCGCGGTGGCGAGCGGTTCACCGGAGGTTCCGTCCCGGTGCTCCCGGTACTCCCGGTGCTTCGCCACCGTGGAGAGGATCAGGGAATGCACGTCAAGGAAGACCTTGTCCATGTCGTGCCGGCCCGCCCCCTCCCGGCCGGCTCCCCCGTGTTCATGCGACCTTCCCCCGAACTGGTTCCGCATTCCTCACCCCGTCTGGCCGGATCTGGCTGCGCCTGAGTGCTCGACCGTACGGCGAGGGGCATGCCCGGGGAAGGCCGCGCCCGCGCCCCCGTTCGCGCACTGCCGACCGCCGGGCCGCGCGATTGGGACGGCAGGCGCCGACGGTTCGGGCGCGAGTCCCCAGCCCTCATGGGACGTGGGGGCCCACCTGGGACACGTATGATGTCTGTGAACTGGAGGGGACGCTAGTTCGGCAACATGTTCCACGTCAACGGCCCCTGGAGCAAAGAAAGTTCTGCCGGGAAGTAAACCTCCGGAGGCGGCCGGAGCCGCTGTTCGCGCCCCCTTCCCGCGACTCCCTTCCGGTGGGCCCCTCCCTCACTCCTCCAGGCGGATGGCCCGGGCCGGGCAGACCGCGGCGGCCTGCCGGACGTCGTCCGCGCGGCCGGCGGGCAGGGTGGCGTCGAGCAGGACGGCGATGCCGTCCTCGTCGCGTTGGTCGAACACGTCGGCGGCGGTCAGCACGCACTGGCCGGAAGCGACGCACGTGTCCTGGTCGATGAGAACCTTCATGACTTCCTCCTCAGAACGCCCTCGGGGCCGGAAAAAGGGCCGACCTGTGCGGGCGCGGCGGCACCCCCCCACGGGTGGGTCCGCCGCACGCACGGGTCAGCCCGCGGCCGGCGGCTACTCGCCCGCCGCCGCCTCCATCTCACGCACCAGGCTGAGCGGCCGCATGTCGGTCCAGTTCTGGTTGACGTACTCCAGGCACGCCTCCCGGCCGGCCCGGCCGTGCGCGACCGTCCAGCCGGCCGGAACCTCGGCGAAGGCCGGCCAGAGCGAGTGCTGTCCCTCGTCGTTGACCAGCACGTAGTAGTCGGCGTCGTTGTCCTCGAAAGGATTGGTGCTCATATACCCTTCTCCATCCTGCGATGCGGTCCGCCTGAACGGGGTTTTCTCCCCGGGCGATTGAGGGAATCCTTCGTATCGGTGATTTCGATCCTCCCGGACGGTTGAATGTCGAACGAGGCAGCCGCCGGGAATCGTCAGAGCCGGACGGGAAGCGCGGCCGGGGACCTGACGAGCAGGGCGGGCTGATAACGGAGTTCCGACGGGTGAACGGCGAGTCGGACGTCCGGGAAACGCTCGAGGACGCGCCGGATCGATATCTCCGCCTGGGCCCGCGCCAGATGCGTTCCGATGCAGTAGTGGATGCCGTGGCCGAAGGTGAGGTGCACCGGTTTCGGGCGGTCGATGTCCAGTTCGTCCGGCCGGTCGGGGAAGGCCTCCGGGTCGTGGTTCGCGCTCGCCGGGGAGAGCATCACGATCTCGCCCGCCGGAATCGTGGTGCCCGCGATCTCGACGTCCTCCAGGGTCAGCCGCTGGAGGGTGTACATCATGGGGCCGGCGAACCGGATCAACTCGTCCACGACCCGGGGGATCCGATCGAGGTCGGCCTTGAGCCGCGCGGCCTGCTCGGGATGGGTCAGCAGTCCCACGAAGCAGCCGGTGACCAGGGCGGTGGTGGTCTCGTTGCCGCCGGTCATCAGCGCGAACGCGGTGGAGAGGATCTCCTTCGGGGTCAGCAGCTTGTCGCCCTCGGCGTGCACCATCGCGGAGACCAGGTCGTCGGTCGGATGCCGCTGCTTGTCCGCGATCAGGTCGGCCATGTACGCAGACAGCTGCCGGGTGTGCTCGGCCAGCACACCGGTCGGATCGGCCGCGTCCGTGGACCGCATCGTGTTCGACCAGACCTTGAACTGCCGCCAGTCGGAGGCCGGAACGCCCAGCAGCTGGGCGATCGCGATGATCGGCAGCGGCTCGGTGAGACCGGCCAGCAGATCCGGACGCGGCTGCACGGCGAGTTCGTCGAGCAGTCCGTCGACGACCTTCTCCAGGCTGGGCCGCATGTTCGCGACCCGCTTGGGCGTGAAGGCGAACACCAGCGCCTTGCGCAGCCGGGTGTGCCGCGGCGGGTCCGAGTTGGCCAGATGGTGGCTGATCTCGTCGGCCGGCTGCAGCTCCTTGCCGATCTGCCGGCCGAGCGCCCGGTACAGGTTCCCGATGTCCCGGCTCATCCGCGGGTCGGCCAGCGCGTTACGGACGTCCTCGTACCGGGTGACCACCCAGGCCCGTGCTCCGTCCGGCGTCTGCACCATGGTCACCGGCTGTTCGGCGCGCAGCGCGGCGAAGGTCGGATACGGGTCCTGGGTGTATGCGTCACTGAACATCCAGTGCTTCGAAAGCGCTCCGCCGGCTGCCATCGATGCCCTCCCTGCGGTCGTCCGGTGAGCCGCCGCACTGCTCGCGGGGCACGTCCGGCCCACCAGCCTGGCCGGGCCGGACGCACCCGTCAGCGCTGATGAGGAATCTTCGATGTACCGCTCGGGACAGGCCACGCGTGGCTGATTCGAATTCTTCGTACCGGTCTGGTGAACGCCGGTTCACCCCGGCTACGTTCACCGAGGCGTGTGAGTGATGCGCCGAATTCCAGACGGAATTGCCGGTACGAACGGGGAACTTCCGTACCGGCCCTGGTGATCGAACTCGTCCATTCCATGCGCGGCCCGTTCGGGCCGGCGTCACCATCACGAGGGAGCAGGATCGATATGACGACCTCCGCGGAGAGCACGTCCGAGAAAATCAAGGAAATCGTCTGCGACATTCTCGAGCTCGAGGAGGACGAGGTCACCGAGAGCAGCCTGTTCAAGGAGGACCACGGCGCCGACTCGCTGCGCGCGATCGAGATCCTGGCCGCGCTGGAGAAGCGCTTCCACGTCGTCATCGACCAGGCCGAACTGGGCCGCATGGTCAATCTCAAGGGCGTGGAAGAGGTCGTCGCGGAAGCCGCCGGCAAGTAGTCACGACCGAGCGGTACCGCCGCGGCACCGCCGATCGAAACCGGACGGAGAGACCATGCGTGCAACTGCAACCAGCAACGGGTCGGCACCACCAGCGCATCGCGTGGTCCTGACCGGCTTCGGAGTCTTCTCGAGCATCGGTGTGGGCGCGGTCGAGTTCGCCGAGGGGCTGCGGGCCGGACTCAGCGGCGCCAAGCCGATCACCAGGTTCGCGACCGAGGGTTTCGCCCACGCCAACGGCTGCGAACTGGTCGGCTTCGAGCCGCGTCAGTGGATCCGCAATCTGGACGTCGACGAACTCGGCCCCGCCACCCGTTTCTCGGTGGCCGCGGCCAGGATGGCCGTCGCCCATGCCGGACTGGACGAGGACGTCCTGCGCGGCCGGCGCGGACTGATCTCCATCGGGTCCACCGACGGGGAGTCGCACGACCTCGACCGCCTGGTCGAGACCGAGATCGAGCACGGCCCCGAGAAGATGGACCCGCGGGTGGTCCGGCGGGTCCCGGCGAGCCGGCTGGCCACGGCCGTCGCGCACGAACTGGGCCTGGAGGACGTCGAGGCGGTCACCATCCCGACCGCCTGCGCCGCGGGCAACTACGCCATCGGCTACGGCTTCGACGCGGTACGCACCGGTGAGGTGGAGTTCGCGCTGTGCGGCGGCGCGGACGCGATGTGCCGCAAGACCTTCGCCGGCTTCTACCGGCTGGGCACGATCGCCCCGGACTGCTGCCGGCCGTTCGACAAGGACCGCAAGGGCATCCTGACCGGTGAGGGCGCCGGCGTACTGGTCCTGGAGAGCCTGGAGTCGGCGCTGCGCCGCGGTGCCACCATCCACGCCGAGGTCCTGGGCTACGGACTCAACTGCGATGCCGACCACCCGGTCGCGCCCAACCAGGGCAGCATCGCCCGCTGCATGGAACTGGCCCTGAACAACGCCGGGGTGAAGCCGTCCGAGGTCGATCTGATCTCCGCGCACGGCACCGGCACCAAGGCCAACGACGTCACCGAGACCCGCGCGGTCCGCGACGTCTACGGCGAGGCCCCGCCGCGCACCGTCTCGCTGAAGTCGATGCTCGGCCACACCATGGGCGCCGCCAGCGCGCTCGCCGCGATCGCCTGCGCCCTGGCCGTCGAGGGCGGGTTCATCCCGCCGACCATCAACCACCGGGAGACCGATCCCGAGTGCGAGGTCGACTGCGTGCCCAACCACGCCGTCGACGCCGATCTGAGGATCGTGCAGAACAACGGAATGGCCTTCGGCGGCAACAACGCCGTCGTGATCCTCGCCAAGTACGAGGAGCAGGCCTCATGAGCCGGCCCGTCGTCGGAATCGGCGCGGTCGCGAGCATCGGCCGCGACCCGTCCGAGCTGTTCGAGAGTCTGTGTGCTGGGCGGAGCGGGCTGGCTCCGCTGCGCGGCTTCGACCGGTCGAAGTTCAAGGCCGGTCATCTCTTCGAGATCGACGACCGGCCCGCGCCGGGCGTGGACGTGCCGGGCCGGGCGACCGGGTTCCTGCTCGACGCGGTCGGTCAGGCGGCCCGTGACGCCGGTCTCGGTGAGGACCTCCGCGATGTGCCGATCCTGGTCGGCACCGGGCTGCGGGAGCTGCGGTCGCTGGAGCTGTGGTGGCGCGACGGCGCCGAGTTCTCCCCCAAGCCCTCGGCTCCGCTCGGGCAGGGGGGACCCCCATCCGGGCGGATGCACTTCGGCACCGCCCTGCGGGAACGGTTCGGCGCGGTCGACACGCACACCTTCTCCAACGCCTGCTCCGCCTCGCTGTACGCGCTGGCGCTCGCCGTCGACCAGTTGGACACCGGCGCCGTGGACCACGTGATCGTGGCCGGCACCGACTCGATCACCGAGAGCATGTTCGGGCTGACGGACGCCTTCCAGCCGGAGCCGCCCGGCCGGCTCAGACCCTTCGACGTCGACCGCAAGGGCACCATCCTGGGCGAGGGCGCGGGCGCGATCGTGCTGGCCCGCCGGCCGGAAGGCCACCGCCGGGTCCACGGGCGGGTGCGCTCGGTCGGCGTGAACTGCGACGCCCACCACACCACCGCGCCCCTCCAGGCCGGGGTCGCCGCCGCGATCAGGCAGGCGCACCGGCGGGCCGGGGTGAAACCGGAGAACGTGGACCTGGTCATGCTGCACGGCACCGGTACCCCGCTCAACGACGAGGTGGAGGTACGGGCGTTGCGCGAGGTCTTCGGCGAGCACGAGCGGGTGCCGCTGGTGACCGCCGTCAAGTCGATGACCGGGCACACCGCGGGCTCGGCCGGGGTGCTGAGCCTCATCACGGCCCTGCGGGCCATGTCCACCGGACGGATCCCGCCGGTGACCGAACTCGACCGACCGACCGAGGACGTGAGCGCGTTGCGGCTGGTGCACACCACCGAGGCCACCGGTCGCGTCGAGGTGGCGCAGGTCAACGGCTTCGGCTTCGGCGGACTGAACGCGGTGGCCATCGTGGAGGCGGCCCGGTGAACGAGTTCCCGAGGATCGTGGTCAGCGGTGTGGGCCCGGCGCTGCCCGGGGTGGCCGGCACCGAGGACCTGGTGGCCGGGCCTGACCTTCCAGCGGAGCCGGTGGACCCGGCCGCCCTGCTCGGCAAGAAGGGCCTGAAGTACAAGGACCGCGCCACCCGGCTCGGACTGTGCGCGGCCTTCGCCGCACTCTGCGACGCCGGACTGCGGGACGCGGAAGGCCCGTTGGTGGACGGCGGCGGCGTCGGTGTCGTGGTGGCGTCCAACTACGGCAACGCGGACACCGTCTGCCGGGTGGTCACGACCATCGCGGCCGAGACGACCCGGGGCACCAGTCCCATGGACAGCCCCAACGCCTCCAGCAACATCGTCGCCTCCGAGATCGCCATCCGCTTCAAGCTGGGCGGCCCGAACCTGACCGTCTGCAACGGAGACTCCTCCGGGCTCGACGCGCTGCGCTGGGCCGCGGGACTGCTGGGTTCCGGACGGGCCGAGCAGGTGCTGGTCGTCGGGGTCGAACCGGACAACGAGGTGGTGCGCGCGCTGGTCGGCGCGGACCGGATCGTGGACGGCGCCGTCGCGGTGGTCCTGGAGCGCGCCGAGACCGCGCGGGCGCGCGGGGTGCGGCCGAGGGCCGGCCTGGGCGGGTTCGTACGCACCGGCGGAGTCGAGGAGTGCGTCGGACGGCTCGACGCGCTCGGCGGCGGCACCCCGGCCGGCTGGTACCCGCCGGAGACCGCCGGCGGCACCGCACCGCCCGCGGGGCTGCTGGCCGGGGTTCCCCGGCACCGGATGCCCGACGGGTGGGGCACGCTCTCCGGCGCGCTGGGCCTGGCGCAGTGCGCCGCCGCCACCGGCCGGTTCGACGCGGGCGAGCCCGGCCCCCTCTACGCGCTGGCCGGCCGCGAGGACGACGGTGTCGCCGGACTCCTCCTGCTCGCCCCCGGAGACGCGCGGTGAGCCACGACCGGCCGCAGCCGCGGGACCCGGCCGGCCACTTGGCGTGCGCGGTGCACCGCAAACGGCCCACCGGCGGTACCCGTGCCCTCCTGCTGCACGGACTGGCCAACAGCTCCTCCGTGTGGGACGCGTTGGCCGCGCGGGAGGCCGGCGGCCTGGACCTGTGGGCCGCCGAACTCCCGTGGGGCGGCGGACGGTCACCGGCCTGGGCCTACGGCCCGCACGCCTCCCGGGCGGTCGCCGACGCGCTCCGGCAGGTGCCCGGCGGCGCCGGCATCGTGGTGGCCCACTCCTTCTCCACCGTGCTGCTCCTCGACCTGCTCGGTGAGGAACTCGCCCGGGGCGGCGACCCGTTCGCCCGTCACGGCATCGAGGGCCTGGTGCTGGTGTCTCCGTTCTACCGCCGTGATCCGGAGAGTTTCGAGTACGGCGTCGTCGGCGACATGCTGGAGAACTTCCGCCGCACCATGGAAGAGGGCATCCGGGTGGTGGCCGGGCCCCGGCTCGACCCCTCGCTACGCGGCGACATGGCGCAGCGGGTCTGCGAACGGGTCGGCCCGTACGGCTATCTGAGCTTCTTCCGCAGCTATCTGCACACGCCCTGGCTGCGCACCGACCTGATCACGGTGCCCACACTGGTGATCGGCGGGGTGGACGACTTCACCGCCGTCCCCGCCGAGAGCACGGCGCTCGCCGCCGATCTCCCCGACGCCCGTTGCCGGTTCATCCCCGGGGCCGGCCACTTCCCGATGGTGGAGCAGGCGGACGCCTTCTCCGCGGCCCTCGGTGAGTTCCTCGACGCGATCGGGTGCCCCGCGCCCGCGGCCGTCGACCAACCCGCTTGACAGAACAGGAGCCTGAGCAGCATGACGTCCCCGATCAGCAGTGCCCCCGAGCCGACCGAGCAGTCGTTGAACGACTTCTTCGACGCCACCGGCCACTTCTCGCTGCGGCCGTCCTACGAGGGCGGCAACATCAGCACCACCATCGGCTTCAAGCACGTGCACTACCTGCTCGAGGCTGCCGTGCTGGAGCACTTCCGCGCCGCCGGCCTGGGCGCCACCACCCTCTACGTCGAGTACGGCGCCGGCTTCGACGTGGTGTCCGTGGACACCCGGCTGCACACGGTGCTCACCCTGGACGACACGGTCGCCGTCGAGGTCAGGCCGGTCACCAAGGACTCCGACACCCGGCTGCGTTTCGCGCTCACCGGGACCGTGGAGCGGGACGGCGCGCCGCGCAAGGCGGTGACCAGCAAGGTCGAGGTCTCCCTCCGGGCCATCGAACACGTACCGGACCCGAAGCCGCTGCCCGAGCGCCTGACGCGCTTCGTGGTGCCGCGGCTGGGGGAGGCGACGCCGAAGCAGCTCGCCGCCGTCCCGGTGGACAACATCGACCTGTCCGCGCAGCGCGGTGTCACCACCCGCTCCGCCGACCCGGTGCTGGCCGAGATCATCGGCGACGACAACGCGTTCGGCTGGAAGTGGCGCGTGCCGTACTTCTACTGCCACTTCACCAGCCACATGCAGATGTCCGGCTTCCTGCGGCAGATGGAGGAGGTGCTGCACCTGTTCGTCGCCGACCGGGGCATCGCCATCCAGCGCCTGCTGGACGAGCGCAGCTGGATCCCGGTGGTGACCAAGTGCGACATCGAACTCACCGACGAGGTGCGGATCGAGGACGAGCTGTACACCGTCTTCACCGTCGAGGACATCTTCAAGGCCGTCCTGTTCACCGCCCGGATGGACTGCTACGTGGTGCGCGACGGCGCGCTGGTGCCGGTCGCCACCGGACACATCACCCACGGCTATGTCACCAAGGAGTCGCCTGAGCGCGACTGGTCCCTGGTCACCTTCGACGACGAGGTGCTGGCCGCGCTCGGCGGCAAGGCCCCCGCCGCCGGCTGACCCGACCTGTCGGAAGGAGCTGTCGTCATGAGCAGCGACACCAAGGGCGCCGCCCGCAGACCGGTGATCACCGCCTGGTCGGCCGTGTCCCCGTTCGGGATGGGGCGAGCGGCGTTCGTCGAGGGGATGCACACGGGCGGTGAGACCGCCGTCCGGATCGACCCCGAGCAGTGGCAGGTGCCCGACGAACGGGCCAGGCTGGTGCCCGGGTTCAGCCCGCGTGCCGCGCTGGGCCGCAAGGGCACCCGGTCGATGGACCGGGTGACGGGGCTCGCGGTCAGCGCCGTCGGTGCGCTGCTCGACGACGCCGAGCGCAACCGCGAGGTCGCCACCGGCGACCGCGGGGCCGTCGTGCTCGGCACCACCACCGGCAGCGCGCAGAGCATGATGGACTTCACCCGGGACTCGCTGACCGGTGAGCAGCCGTACTTCGTCGACCCGGCGCAGATGCCGAACACGGTGATGAACTGCGCGGCCGGCCAGTGTGCGATCCGGCACCGGATCAAGGGCCCGAACGCCACCATCGCCGGCGGCCGGCTCGCCGGGCTGCTCGCGCTGAACTACGCGCGCAGACTGCTCGGCGCGGGCCGGGCCGAGGCGGTGCTGTGCGGCTCCGCGGAGGAGTACTCCAACGAGCGGTCCTGGCTGGAGTGGCACACCCGGGCCGACGAGGAGAGGCCGGCGCTGCTCGGCGAGGGGGCCGGCATGCTGCTCCTCGAACCCGAGGAGGCCGTCGCCGCGGAACACGTGCTGGCCGAGGTGCTCGCCGTGGAGAGCGGCGTGTTCGCCGAGGGCCGGCTGCCGATGGTGCTCGGCTCCTGTCTGCGCCGCGCCATGGACCGCGCCGGGGTGGAACCGTCGCAGGTGTGGGCGGCCGTGCCGTGCGGCGCGGGCGACGAGCTCGGCGCGCGCGAACGCGAGGTGCTGGCCGAAGTGTTCGGGGACGCGGCGCTCGAACAGGTGCCGAACACCGAGCTGTTCGGGGACGCGTCGGCGGCGTCGGTGAGCCTTCAGATCGCCTCCGTGCTCGCGGTCGCCGAGCGGACACCAGGTGCCGCCGGGCGGGTCGCTGTGGTCACCGCGGTGGAACGCGACGGCGGAACCGGCTGCGCCCTGCTGCGGCTGCGCTGAGCACCGGGCCGTGCCCGGAACCGACCGGGCCGTACCGGAAACGAAACGAACGGAGGAGAGCGGTAGTCATGACGGCACAGCCTTTCGAGAAGCTGGACAAGGAAGAACTGCGGCGGACCCTGGCCGATGTGATCGACGTCGACGCCACCGACATAGAGGAGGCCACCGACTTCGTGGAGGAGTTGCAGGTCGACTCGCTGCTGCTGCTGGAACTGGTCGTGGTGCTGGAGAAGAAGTACCAGGTCAAGTTCACCGAGCAGGAGATGCGGACGGCCCGCACCTTCAGCCAGGCGCGCGCGCTGCTCGAACGCAAGCTGGCGGTGTCGGCGTGACCGTCCCGAAGCCCTCCCCGGTGGATGCCGGGATCGAGCTGACGTCGGTGGCCCGGTCCGCGCCGGACGCCGCGGGGGGCGCGGTGCTCAGCGCGGTGGCCACCGTCGCGATCGACGCGGCGGAGCCGGTGTTCGCCGGCCACTACCCCGACTTCCCGATCTTCCCCGGTGTCTGCATCGTCGAGTGCGTCCAGCGGGCCGCGCTCGCGGTGGCCGAGCAGTCGGGGATGCCCGAACCCCGGCTGCTCGCGGTGGAGTCCACCCGTTTCCTCGGCGCCGTACTCCCCGGTGATCTGCTCACCGTGCGCCTGGAGCTGCGCGACCACGAGGGCGGCGTACGCTGCCGGGCCACGGCGGGCACCGAGCGGGGAGAGGCCGCCTCGGTGCGGCTGCGGCTGTCCGGCGAGGTCGCCGCATGAACACCGTCCAGGTCGAGCGCCTGCTTCCGCACCGGTTCCCCATGCTCCTCGTCGACCGGGTCGTCGACCTGGTTCCGGGCGAGAGTGTCACCGCGACGAAGGCCGTCACCCGCAACGAGCACTGCTACCGCGGCGTCGGCGCGCACACGGCCGGCGTCTGCCTTCAGTACCCGCCGACGCTCCTGATCGAGTCCTGGGGCCAGACCGCCGGCATCCTGGCGACCTGGCGCTCCCCCGCCGATCAGAGCGAGCAGAGCGAGCAGGGCGACGCGTACGAGACCGACCGGGTGATGCTGCTCGGCGGGCTCTCCGGGGTCGTGTTCCACCGGCCGGTGCTGCCGGGGGACGTGCTCCTGCACCGGGCCCGGCTCTCCCGCGCCCTGTCCGACACCGCGATTTTCGAGGGCGAGACCTCGTGCGACGGCGAGGTGGTGATGTCGGTCGAGCGGATGGTGATGGCGTTCCGCCCCTCCGGCCGGCTGCTGCCGTCCGCCGGTTGAGCCGATCCACTGCCGGCATGCAGCCGACATGCGGCCGGTATGCAGCCGACAAGCTGCCGACAAGGAGGAACGCCCGATGGCACAGGACACCAAGCCGGTCGCGCTGGTCAGCGGTGGCTCGCGCGGCATCGGCCGGGCCGTGGTGAAGCGGCTCGCCGCCGACGGCCACGACGTCAGCTTCTGCTACCAGTCCAACGACGAGGCCGCGACCGCCCTGGAGAAGGAACTCGCCGAGTTCGACGTCCGGGTGCTGGCCAGGAAGGTCGACGTGGCCTCGCCCGATTCGGTGCGCGCGTGGGTGGCCGAGACCCAGGAGACCCTGGGCACGGTCGACGTCGCGGTCACCGCCGCGGGCATCACCCGGGACAACCCGCTGCTGATGATGTCCGACGAGCAGTGGAAGGACGTGCTCGCGGTCAACCTCGACGGCACGTACCACGTCTGCCGCTCGGTGGTGTTCGAGATGATGAAGCGCCGCTCCGGCTCACTGGTGCTGATCTCCTCGGTGGCCGGCGTCCACGGCCACGCCACCCAGTCCAACTACGCGGCGACCAAGGCCGGGATCATCGGCTTCGCCAAGTCGCTGGCCAAGGAGGTCGGCCGCTACGGCATCCGGTCCAACGTGGTCGCCCCCGGATTCATCGAGACCGACATGACCGCGGTGCTGAGCGACAAGGTCCGCGAGCAGATGCTGGCCTCCATCCCCCTGAACCGATTCGGCGGCGTGGACGAGGTCGCCGACCTGGTGTCGTTCCTGGCCTCCGAGCGCGCCGGCTACATCACCGGTTCCGTCTTCCAGGTCGACGGCGGCATCACCATCTGAGCCCATCCCCGCACTCCCCACCGAAGGACGCCGTCATGGCCAAGAAGCCGCCCCGCTGGTACTTCTCCCTGCGCAGCCCGTACTCCTGGTTCGCCCACCACGATCTGAAGAAGCACCATCCCGACGTCCTGGACAGCGTGCGGTGGATCCCGTTCTGGGAGCCGGACGCGCGCAGCGAGGAACTCCTCGCGCGGGCCGGGACCGAACTGCCGCTGGTACCGATGGCGCGGGAGAAGAACTTCTACATCCTCCAGGACGCCCGGCGGCTGGCCGAGGACCGCGGGCTCGACGTCACCTGGCCGATCGACCGGGAACCCGTCTGGGAGGTCGCGCACCTGGCCTATCTGGTGGCCGAGGACGCCGGGAAGGGCAAGGAGTTCGTCGACCGGGTCTACCGCGCCCGCTGGCAGGAGTCGCAGAACATCTCCGACCCGGCCGTGATCGGCTCGCTCGCCGACGAACTGGGCCTGGACGCGGACCGGGCCGCGGGCGCGGCCGACGATCCGCGACTGCGCGCCCGGGGCGTGGAGATCCTGGCCGCCTCGGTGAAGGACGGCCTGTTCGGGGTGCCGTTCTTCGTCCACGGCCACGACAAGTTCTGGGGCGTCGACCGGGTGGACGGGTTCGTCGCCGCGCTGCGCGGTGTTCCGCGCTCCGCCGTCGCCGTGCCGGACGAGGAGTCGGCCGCGCTGCCGCGGATGGCCGCGGCGGGCGCGGACGCCGGTCACGCCGGCGGCTGCGGCTGAGCCGCCCCACCGAGACGATCCCGAGGGGGCGCGATGAGCGACGAGCACCGGCTCGCGGACGACTGGGACGCGGTCGTGGTCGGCAGCGGCATGGGCGGACTGACCTGCGCCGCGTACCTGGCGGTGGCCGGCCGGCGGGTCCTGGTGCTCGAACAGGCCGGGGTGCTGGGCGGCAACAGCCATGTCTTCCGCCGTCGTTCGGCCTACGAGTTCGACGCCGGGGTGCACTACATCGGCGACTGCGGGCCCGACGGGGTCCTGCCGTCGATCCTGCGGGGACTGGGCCTGGGCGACCGCGTCACGTTCCGGGAGATGGACCCGGACGGATTCGACGAGGTGGTCCTGCCGGGGCTCAGGATGTCCGTACCCGTCGGCTGGGACCGCTATCTGGACCGGCTCGTCGAGGTGCTGCCGGCGGACGAGGACGGGCTGCGGGAGTTCGTGGCCGTGTGCTCGGCGGTCGGCGCCGAGATGCGCTGGACGCTGCTGTCCGCGGCGGGTGCCGAACCGGCCGAGGTGCTGCGCCGTACGCCGACCGCGGTGGCCTGGGGCCGCCGTACGCTGCGCGAACTCTTCGAGCACTGCGGGCTGTCCGCCACCGCGCGCACCGTGCTGGCCGCGCAGGCGCTCAACTACGGGATCGGCCCCGAGGAGGCCACGGTCGGCATGCACGCGAGCGTGACCGACCACTATCTGCGGGGCGCCGCCTATCCGGTCGGCGGCGGCCAGATGCTGGCGGCGTCACTGACCGAGGCGATCACCGGGCACGGCGGCACGGTCAGGACCGGGCACCGGGTGGACCGGGTGCTGGTCGAGCGGGGCCGGGCGTGCGGTGTCGTGCTGGACGGCGGGCGGGAGCTGCGCGCGCCGGTCGTGGTGTCCAACGCCGACTATGTGCGCACCGTCCGGGAACTGGCCGGCGAGGAGCACTTCCCCGCGTCGATCGGCAGGCGGGCCCGGACCGCGGTGACGGGCTTCCCCCTGGTGGTGCTCTACGTGGGGCTCGACCGGGAACTGCCGGGCAGGACCGGACCGAACCTGTGGTGGCACGGGAACGCCGACGTCGAGGAGGCGTTCCGCGGACTGGCCGCGGGGCGCTTCGACGCGCCGCCGTCGGTGTTCATCTCGTTCGCCTCGCTCAAGGACCCGGACACCGCGGCCGTCCGGCCGCCCGGGCACGCCAACTTCCAGGTGATGGCGCTGTGTCCGCGGTCGCTGGAGGCGTGGGGCGCGGCGGCCGCGTCCGAGCACGGCGGGCCGTACCGCCGCGACCCGGCGTATCTGGCGGAGAAGGAGCGGGTCACCGAGGCGATGCTGGCCACCGCGGAGCGCGCGCTCGGCCCCTTCCGCCGGTACGTGACCCATCTGGAGCTGGCCACCCCGGCCACGCAGCGCCGCTACACCCGGTCGACCGGCGGTTCGCCCTTCGGGCTGGCCCGCTGGGGCGGCACGGGCGCCAGGCCGGACACCCGGACCAGCGTCACCGGCCTGTACGTGGTGGGGCAGAGCACCCGCTACGGCAGCGGGATCACCGGCGCCGCCGTCAGCGGCATCGCCTGCGCCGGGCAGATCCTCGGCCGCCCGCTCCTGCCGGAGGTGCACGCGGGCGCGGTGCTGGGCGACCCGGGCCGGCTTCCCGCACGCGGCCCCGACTGGGACCCGCTGCGCCTGTGCGGGGGCCGAGCCCGCCGCGGAACGCACCCCGGCTGAACCGGTGTTCCCGGCCGGGACGCCCTTTCCGGTAATTGCTCGGGCGACCTGCGGCGATGGTTTATCGAGGCTTCTTATAAGGCCGTTCCCGTACCCGCGGTGAGCGGTAACGTCCCAGGCGCGGGGCGAGATCTGCTCGCCCGCCCGGCCCGGATGCGCCCGATCGGTGTGGCCCGCGGGGGCTGTTCTCCACCAGTTTTCCGATTCAAGGGGAGTGAGTAGTCGTGCCACAATCCGGTGAGATCCGACTCCCTCTGACGCCGGCTCAATCGGGTATCTGGTTCGCGCAACGGATCGACTCCGGCAACACGGTCTACAACATCGCCGAGTATCTGGACATTCACGGTCCGGTCGACCCTGCCCGCTTCGAGACCGCCCTGCGCCGGGTGGTCGGCGAGACCGACGCGCTGCGGGTGCGGTTCGCCGAGCACGGTGAGGTCCCCGAGCAACGGGTACTCCCCGCCGTCGATTTCCCGTTCCCCGTCGTGGACCTGTCCGGCGAGGCCGACCCGGAGGCCGGCGCGCGGAAGTGGATGGACGAGGACCGTACCCGGCCGATCGACCTGTTCGGCGACTCGCTGTTCGCGTTCGCCCTGTTCAGGATCGCCGAGGACCGCTGGTGGTGGTACCACCGGGTCCACCACATCGTGCTGGACGGCGCCGGCGTGGCCATGTTCGCGCCGAGGGTGGCCGAGGTCTACTCCGCGCTGACGGCGGACACCCCCGTACCGGCCGGTCCCTTCCCGCCGCTGAAGGGTCTGGTGGACGCCGCCCGGGCCTACGCCGACTCCCCGGAGCACGCCGACGACGCCGCGTTCTGGACCGGGCGGCTGACCGGCGCTCAGACCCCGGTCAGCCTGTCCGGCGGCCGGCAGCACCTGCCCGAGCGCGTGATCCGCCGCAGCGTGACGCTCGGCGCCGCCGAGACCGAGGCGATCCGCGGACTCGCGCGCGAGGTGGGCACCGGCTGGCCGACCGTGGTGGTGGCCGCGCTCGCCCTCTATGTGCAGCGCCTCACCGGCACCGACGAGGCCGTCGTCGGCCTGCCGGTCGCCGCGCGCCAGGGCAAGGGCCTGCGCGACGTGCCCGGCAGCATGTCCAACCTGGTCCCGCTGCGGCTGGCCGCCGCACCGGACACCCCGGTGGGCGACCTGCTCACCGCCGTCTCCGCCGAGATGCGGCAGGCCGTGCGCCACCAGCGGTACCGGCACGAGGACATGCGGCGCGACCTGCGCCTCGGCCCCGAGCAGCAGCTGATCGGACCGCACGTCAACCTGGTCCTGTTCGACTACGACCTGGACTTCGCCGGGCACCGGGCGACCGTGCGCAACCTGCCGGGCGGCCCGATCACGGACCTCGCGATCGTGCTGGACACCCGCTCCACCGACGGCACGCTGCGCTTCGACTTCGACGCCAACGCGGCGCTGTACGACGAGGAGTCGCTCGCCGCGCACCAGCACCGCTTCCTCGACCTGCTGTCCCGGCTGTGCGCCTGCGACCCCGGGACGCCGGTCGGGCGGCTGGACACCGCCACCGCCGGGGAACGCGCGCGGGTGCTCACCCCGCCCGTCCCGGTCAAGACCCCCGCCGCGACCCTGCCGGAGCTGTTCGAGCGGGCCGCCGCCGAGCACCCCGAGCGCACGGCCGTGGTGAGCGACGGAGTGGGCCACAGCTACCGGGAGATCAACGCCCGCGCCAACCGGCTGGCCAGGACGCTGATCGAGCGGGGCGCAGGCCCGGAGCGGTTCGTCGCGCTCGCGCTGCCGCGCTCGGCGGAGATGGTGGTCGCGCTGCTGGCCGTCCTCAAGGCCGGCGCCGCCTACCTGCCGCTGGACCCGGCCTACCCGGCCGAGCGGATCGCGTTCATGCTCGCGGACGCCGCACCGGACCTGGTGCTGACCGACACCGCGCACGCGCCGCAACTGCCCGGCACCGGGGGCGTCCCGCTGCTGGCTCTGGACGACGCCCGCACCGCCGCCGAACTGGCCGCGCGAGCCGGCGACGACGTCACCGACGCCGAGCGCGCCGCGCCGCTCGACCCGCGGCATCCGGCGTACATGATCTACACCTCCGGGTCCACCGGCCGGCCCAAGGGCGTGGTCGTCCCCCACCGCAACGTGCTGCGGCTGTTCACCGCCACCGAGCAGTGGTTCGGCTTCGGGCCCGAGGACGTGTGGACGCTGTTCCACTCCTACGCCTTCGACTTCTCGGTGTGGGAGATCTGGGGTCCGCTGCTGCACGGTGGCAGGCTCGTGGTCGTCCCGCACGAGGTGAGCCGTTCGCCGGTGGAGTTCCTGCGGCTGCTGGCCGACGAGCGTGTCACGGTGCTCAACCAGACCCCGTCCGCCTTCTACCAGCTCACGCAGGCCGACGAGGAGAACCCCGGGGCGGGCGGCGGCCCCGCGCTGCGGTTCGTGATCTTCGGCGGTGAGGCGCTCGACCTTCGGCGCCTGGAGCGCTGGTACGCCCGCCACGCGGACGACGCGCCGGTGCTGGTGAACATGTACGGCATCACCGAGACCACGGTGCACGTCAGCCATGTGGCGCTGGACCGGCGTACCGCGGACGGGCGGCCGGGCGGCGTCATCGGCGCCCCCATCCCCGACCTCGGCATCCGTCTGCTGGACGGCGCGCTGCGGCCGGTGCCGCCCGGCGTCGCGGCGGAGATGTACGTGTCCGGCGACGGGCTCGCGCGCGGCTACCACGGGCGCCCGGACTTGACCTCGCACCGGTTCGTCGCCGACCCGTTCGGCCCGCCCGGCGGCCTGATGTACCGCACGGGCGACGTGGCGCGCTGGACGGCCGACGGCGAGCTGGAGTTCGTCGGCCGGGCCGACCAGCAGGTGAAGATCCGCGGTTTCCGGATCGAGCCGGGCGAGATCGAGGCCGTGGTGGAGAGCGCGGCCGAGGTCGCGCAGGCGGCGGTGGTCGTCCGTGAGGACCAGGCAGGCGACAAGCGGCTGGTCGCCTATGTCACACCGGCCGGCGAGCGCGACGGTCTCGACCCCGCGGGCCTGCGCGGGGCGGTGGCCGCCGCGCTGCCGGACCACATGGTGCCGTCCGCGTTCGTGGTCCTGCCGCGGCTGCCGCTCACCGCCAACGGCAAACTCGACCACGCCGCGCTGCCCGAACCGGAGTCCGTGGCGGGCTCGGCCGGGCGCGCCCCGCGCACCCCGGTCGAGGAGGTGCTGTGCGGACTGTTCGCCGAGGTCCTGGGCGTGCCGGGCGTCACCATCGACGACAACTTCTTCGACGTGGGCGGCCATTCGCTGCTGGCCACCCGGCTGGTCAGCAGGATCCGTTCGGTGTTCGGGGTGGAGCTCCAGATCCGGACGCTGTTCGAGGCGCCGACCGTCGCGGCCGTGGCGGACCGCGTCACCTGTGCCGACCACGCCCGCTCCGGTATCTCCCCGGTGCCGCGCCCGGCGGAGATCCCGCTGTCCTACGCGCAGAACCGGCTGTGGTTCGTCGACCGTCTCGAGGGCCCCAACTCGGCGTACAACATCCCGCTGGTGCTGCGTCTGTCGGGGCCGCTGGACCGGGGCGCGCTGCTCGCGGCGTTCGGTGACCTGCTGGCCCGGCACGAGAGCCTGCGTACCGTCTTCCCCGATGTGAAGGGCGTGCCGAGCCAGGTCGTGCTCGACCCGGAGACGGCCGTGATCGAGCTGCCCGTCTCGGCGATCGGCGCCGAGGAGCTGCCGGTGGCGCTGGCGAGCTGCGCGGCCGGCGCGTTCGACCTGGCCACCGAACTCCCCCTGCACGTGGACCTGTTCTCGCTCGGCGAGGACGAGCACGTGCTGTCCGTCGTGGTCCACCACATCGCGGCGGACGGATGGTCGCTGGGAGTGCTGGCCCGCGATCTGTCCACGGCGTACGCGGCCCGGCTGAACGGGGCTGGGCCCACGTGGCGGCCGCTGCCGGTGCAGTACGCCGACTACACGCTGTGGCAGCGTGACGCGCTCGGCGACGACCGGGACCCGTACAGCACCATGGCACGGCAGATCGCCTTCTGGCGCTCGGAGCTGGCCGGTCTGCCGGACGAGATCGCGCTGCCCGCCGACCGGCCGCGCCCGGCCGAGGCCGACTACCGGTCCGACGTGGTCGAGTTGCGGCTGCCGCCCGAGCTGCACCGCGGCCTCGCCGACCTGGCCCGGCAGACCGGCACCACCCTGTTCATGACGCTCCAGGCCGGGCTGGCCTCGCTCCTTTCGGTGCTGGGCGCCGGTCCCGACGTGGTGCTCGGCAGCCCGGTGGCGGGCCGCACCGACGACGCCCTGGACGACCTGGTCGGCTTCTTCGTGAATACGCTGGTGCTGCGCACCGATGTCTCCGGCGACCCGTCGTTCCGCGAACTCCTCGGCCGGGTGCGGGAGTCGGACCTGGCGGCGTACGCCCATCAGGACGTGCCGTTCGAGCGTCTCGTCGAGGTGCTGAACCCGGAGCGTTCACTCTCCCGCCACCCGCTGTGCCAAGTGCTGTTCTCACTGCAGAGGAAACTCGGCACCGCCCTGGAATTCCCCGGTCTGACGGCGGTCGCCGAACCCGGCGTGCGCACGATGGCCAAGTTCGACCTGTCCTTCGAATTCGGCGAACGCGTCGGCGGGACGGGAACCCCGGACGGAATCGACGCCGTCGTCGAATTCCGCACCGATCTCTTCGACCGCTCCACGGTGGAAATGCTCGGCGACCGGCTGGTGCGTTTCCTTCAGGCGCTCGTGGCCGAACCGGACGCCCCGGTGCGGGCGATGGACCTGTTGTCGCCGCCCGAGCGTCGGCGGCTGCTGCACGAATGGAACGACACGGAACGCGGCGTCCCCGCGGGAACCCTGGTCGACCTCCTCGAGCGGACGGCGGCGGAGCGTCCGGACGCGGTGGCGGTGTGCGACGGGCCGCGGACGCTGACGTACCGCGAGGTGCACGAGGCCGCCAACCGGCTCGCGCGGGAGCTGATCGCCCGGGGCGCCGGTCCCGAGCGCGTGGTGGCGCTGGGTATGCCGCGTTCGGCGGAGCTGATCGTCGCGCTGCTCGCGGTGCTCAAGTCCGGTGCGGCGTATCTGCCGGTCGACCCCGGCCATCCCGTCGAGCGTGTCTCGCTGCTGCTGTCCGACGCCGCTCCGGTGCTGCTGCTGAGCACCGAGGGCGTACTGGCCGGCTGGCCGCGCGAGGCCCTGGCCGGGGTGCCGGCGCTGGCGCTGGACGCCCCCGGCACGGTGGACGCGGTCGCGGCCCGCCCCCGCACGGACCCGGTCGACGAGGACCGCGCGGCGCCGCTGCGGGCGGACAACGCCGCCTATGTCATCCACACCTCCGGCTCGACCGGTACGCCCAAGGGCGTCGTGGTGGAGCACCGCAACGTGGTCAACCTGGTCACCTGGGCGGCGCGGGAGATCGGCGCCGAGGCCCTGTCCCGGCCGCTGGCGTCGACGTCGCTCAGCTTCGACGTGTCGGTCTTCGAGATCTTCGCGCCGCTGACGGCGGGCGGGCGGATCGACGTCGTGCGCGACCTGCTGGCGCTGGCCGAGCGGCCGGACGGCTGGTCGGGCAGCATGATCAGCGCGGTGCCGTCCGCGCTGGCCGAGCTGATCGGGCAGGACAACGTCTCCGCCTCGGCCGACCTGGTGGTGCTCGCCGGTGAGGCGCTCACCGGCCGGGCGGTGGCGGACATCCGCGCCGTCATGCCCGAGGCCCGGATCGCCAACATCTACGGGCCGACCGAGGCCACGGTGTACGCGACCGCCTGGTACTCCGACGGCGGGCCCGCTGAGCCGCTGATCGGGCGGCCGGTCGCCAACACCCGGGCGTACGTGCTGGATCCCTGGCTGCGGCCGGTTCCCGCCGGTGTTCCGGGTGAGCTGTACCTGGCGGGCGCGGGCCTGGCCCGCGGCTACCTGGACCGGCCGGCCCTGACCGCACAGCGGTTCGTGGCCGACCCGTTCGGCCCGCCGGGCTCCCGCCTGTACCGGACCGGCGACCTGGTGCGCTGGAGCTCCGACGGCGAACTGGCCTACCTGGGACGCACCGACGAGCAGGTGAAGGTGCGCGGTTTCCGCATCGAGACCGGCGAGATCGAGTCGGTGATCGCGTCGGACCCCGCCGTGGCGCAGGTGGTGGTGGTCGCGCAGGAGGACCAGCACCGCCACAAGCAGCTCGTCGCCTACGTCGTGCCCGCCTCCGGGGCCGAGGCGGACACCGCGCGGCTGCGCGAGCTGGTGGCGGCCACGCTGCCCGGCTACATGGTGCCCGCGGCCTTCGTCACCCTGCGCAGGCTGCCGCTCAACACCAGCGGCAAGCTCGACCGCGGCGCCCTGCCCGCACCGCGGTTCGCCGGCGGGCGGGGCGGCCGTCCGCCGCGTACCCCGCTGGAGCAGGTGCTCTGCGGTCTGTTCGCGGAGATCCTGGAGCTGTCCTCGGTCGGCGTCGACGACAGCTTCTTCGACCTCGGCGGGCATTCGCTCATCGCCAACCGGCTGATCATCAGGATCCAGTCGGTGCTCGGCGTCGATCTCGCGGTGCGCGACCTGTTCGAGGCGCCCACGGTGGCGCGGCTGGCGGAACTGGTCGAGCGGGCCGGTACGGCCAGGCCGCGGGCGGTCCCGATGCCGCGCCCGGACCGGCTGCCGGTGTCGTTCACGCAGCAGCGGCTGTGGTTCCTCAACCGTCTGGAGGGCCCGAGCCCCACGTACAACCTCGGTGTCTCGCTGCGCTTCACCGGCCGGATCGACCGCGACGCCCTCCACGAGGCCCTGCACGACGTCATGGCCCGGCACGAGAGCCTGCGCACGGTCTTCCGCGACCACGACGGCGTACCGGTCCAGTGCGTCGTGCCGGAGCGGGAGGCCCGCCTGCGGATCCCGGTGACCGAGCTGACCGAGCCGGAACTGGACACGGCGCTGACCGCCGCCGCCCGCCGCGGTTTCGACCTGGAGAACGAACTGCCCGTCCGGGCGCAGCTGTTCGTGCTCAGCCCCACCGAGCAGGTGTTCCTGGTCCTGGTGCACCACATCGTCGCGGACGGCTGGTCGTTCGCGTCGCTGGTGGGCGACCTGTCCACCGCCTACGCCGAGCGGCGTTCGGCGCGCGCCCCCCAGTGGGCGCCGCTGCCCGTGCAGTACGCCGACTACACGCTGTGGCAGCGGGAGGTCCTCGGTGACCTCGCCGACCCGGACAGCGTGCTGGCGCGGCAGATCGGCTACTGGAAGGACACGCTGGCCGGTCTGCCGGACCAGCTGGACCTGCCGGCCGACCGGCCCCGCCCGGCGGCCCCCAGCCACGACGGCGGATTCGTGCCGATCACCGTCGCACCCGAGGTGCACGCACGGCTGCTGGAGATCGCCCGCGGCAGCGGCGCCAGCCTGTTCATGGTGATGCAGGCCGCGCTCGCCGCGCTGCTGAACCGGCTGGGCGGCGGCACGGACATCCCCATCGGCACCTCCGTCGCCGGGCGCAACGACGAGTCGCTGGTCGATCTGATCGGGTTCTTCGTCAACACGTTGGTCCTGCGCAACGACCTGAGCGGCGACCCGACCTTCCGGCAGCTCCTCGGCCGGGTGCGCGAGGCGGACCTGTCCGCGTACGCCCACCAGGAGGTGCCGTTCGAACTGCTGGTGGAGACGCTCAGGCCGGAACGCTCGCTCTCCCGGCACCCGCTGTTCCAGGTGCTGCTGAACTTCGAGAACACCCCCGAGATGGAGCTGGGCTTCCCCGGGGTGCGCACCCGCCTGCACCCGGTGAACACCGAGGTCGCCAAGTTCGACCTGTCGTTCTCCGTACGCGACCGGTACGCCGACGACGGCACCCCGGCCGGCATCACCGGTCTGCTCAACTACAGCGGTGACCTGTACGACCGTGCCACCGCCGAGGACTTCTCGGCCCGGCTGAGCCGCCTGCTGGAGTCGGTCGCGGCCGATCCGGCGCAGCGGGTCAGCGAGTTGGACCTGCTGGGCGAGGCCGACCGCCACCGCCTCCTCGCCCTCGGTGTCGGCGAGATCCGCCCGGAGGTCCCGCCGACGTTCGTCGAGCGGTTCGAGCGGCAGGTGGCGGCGACCCCGGACGCCGTCGCCCTGGTCTGCCGGGGCGAGCAGGTGACCTACCGCGAACTCGACGAGCACGCCAATCAGTTGGCCCACCACCTGATCGCACGGGGCGTGGGGGCCGAGGACTGGGTCGCGGTCGCCCTGCCGCGCACCCCGCACCTGGTGGTCGCCCTGGTGGCCGTCCTGAAGGCGGGCGCGGCCTACCTCCCGCTCGACCCGGACTACCCGCCGGAGCGCATCGAGTACATGATCGAGAACGCCTCGGCCATGCTGCTGCTCACCGACACCACCATCGGCGCGGGCATCCCGCACGCCGAGAACCTGCCGCGGCTGCTGCTGGACGACGCGGACACCGCCGAGGCCGTGGCCGGCCGCCCGGTGACGGGCCCGACCGACGCCGACCGGCTGCACCCGGTCCACCCGCACCACTCCGCGTACGTCATCTACACCTCCGGATCCACCGGGCGCCCCAAGGGCGTGCTGACCGAACAGCACTGCCTGAGCGACTACCTGCGCTGGAGCACATCGGGCTACCCGAGCACCGTGGGCGCCGCGGTGCTGCACAGCCCGATCTCCTTCGACCTGACGGTGACCGCGCTCTACACGACGCTGTCCGTCGGCGGCACGGTGATCCTGGCCACCCTGGACGACGGCGACCCGCGGACCCTCGCGGACCTGGAACGGACGCCGTGCACCTTCCTCAAGGCCACCCCGAGCCATCTGCCGCTCCTCGAGGCACTGCCCGACGCGTTCTCCCCCGGCCGCGAACTGATGCTGGGCGGCGAGCTGCTACTCGGCGAGACACTGACCGAGTGGCGTACGCGCCACCCCGAGGCGCACATCTACAACGGCTACGGGCCCACCGAGACCACGGTCAACTGCACCCAGCACGTGATCAGGGCGGGCGAACCGGTGGGCAGCGGCCCGCTGCCGATCGGCCGTCCCATGCCCAACACCTGGCTGTACGTGCTGGACGCGTCCCTGCGGCCGGTGCCCATGGGCGTGGCCGGCGAGCTGTACGTGGCGGGCGAGGGCATCGCACGCGGCTATCTGCACCGGCCGACGCTGACCGCCGAGCGGTTCGCGCCGAACCCGTTCGGGCCGCCCGGCTCCCGCATGTACCGCACGGGCGACATCGTGAAGTGGAGGCCGGACGGCGAGCTGTACTTCCTGCGGCGCGTCGACGACCAGGTCAAGATCCGCGGCTTCCGGGTGGAGATCGGCGAGATCGAGAACGCGCTGCTGCGCCGGGCGGGCGTCGCCCAGGCCGCCGTCGTGCTGCGGGAGGACCTGCCGGGCGACCAGCGCCTGGTCGCCTACCTGGTGCCGGACGGCCCGCTGGACCGGGCCGAGGTCGCCCGTGAGGTGTCCGGGGAACTGCCGGACTACATGGTGCCCGCGGCCTTCTTGGTCCTGGACGAGCTGCCGCTCAGTCCCAACGGCAAGGTCGACCGGCGGGCCCTGCCGGCACCGGACCACTCCCCCGCCGCCCCCGCCGGCCGCGCACCGCGCACCCCCCAGGAAGAGCTGCTGTGCGCCCTGTTCGCGCAGATCCTGAACGTGCCCGCGGTCGGCGTCGACGACAACTTCTTCGACCTGGGCGGCCACTCCCTGCTGGCCACCCGGCTGGTCAGCAGGATCCGTTCGGCCTTCGGCACGGAACTGCCGATCCGCGCGCTGTTCGAGAGCCCGACCGTCGCCGCCCTGGCCGGATCGCTGCGCGGCGCGCCACGGGGACGGCAGGCGCTGCGCGCCGCCCCGCGGCCGGCGCACCTGCCGCTGTCGCACGGCCAGCGGCGGCTGTGGTTCCTGAACCGCCTGGAAGGCCACAGCGCCACCTACAACCTGCCGGTCGCGCTGGACCTGGACGGTCCGGTGCACGTCCCGGCGCTGCGCTCCGCGCTCGCCGACGTCGTCGCCCGCCACGAGTCCCTGCGCACCCTCTTCCCCGAGCGGGACGGCAGTCCGTACCAGGTGGTGCTCGACCCGGCGGTCGCCGCACCGGAGTTCACCGTGCTCGACGTCACGGCCGGTGAACTGGACGGGGAGCTGCGCCGCATCGCCGGCCGGGGCTTCGATCTGACCGTCGAACTTCCCTTGCGGGCAGTTCTGTTGCGCGTCGATGAGCGGAAGTCGGTGTTCGTGGTGGTGATGCACCACATCGTCGTCGACGGCTGGTCGACCGGGCCGTTCGGCCGGGACCTCGCCACCGCCTACGGCGCCCGGCGCGCGGGCACGGCACCGAAGTGGACGCCGCTGCCGGTGCAGTACCCGGACTACATGCTCTGGCACCACGCGGTGCTGGGCGACGAGGACGACCCGGACAGCGTGGCCGCCCGGCAGTCGGCGTACTGGCGCGAGGCGCTGGCCGGGCTGCCGGACGAGCTGAGCCTGCCGGTGGACCGGCCGCGTCCGGCGGCGCCCTCCTACCGGGGCGGCTGGGTCACGTTCCGGCTGGAGCCGCGGCTGCACCAGGATCTGGCGGCCCTCGCCCGCCGCCACGGGGTCAGCATGTTCATGGTCGTGCAGGCGGGCCTTTCGGTGCTGCTGCACCGCCTGGGCGCGGGCACCGACATCCCCCTGGGCACGCCGGTCGCGGGCCGCACCGACGAGGCCCTGGACGAGCTGGTGGGCTTCTTCGTCAACACGCTGGTGCTGCGCACCGACCTGTCCGGAGACCCCACCTTCACCGAACTCCTGGACCGGGTACGGGAGACCGACCTGGCCGCGTACGCCCACCAGGACGTGCCCTTCGAGCGGCTGGTCGACCTGCTGAACCCCGAGCGGGTCATGGCCCGCCACCCGCTGTTCCAGGTGATGGTCAGCCTGCACAACAACCCCGAGGCCGACTACGACCTGCCCGGGGTGTCCGCGCGGCGCCGGATGCTCGACCTGAACACGGCCAAGTTCGACCTCAACGTCAACCTGCGCGAACTGTTCGACGACGACCACACGCCCGCCGGGATCGACGCGGTCGCCGAGTACAGCACGGACCTGTTCGACCACGACACGGTGGTGGGGCTGGCCGGACGGTTCACGCACCTGATGGAACGGCTGTGCGCCGAGCCCGGCCGGCCCGTCGGCGACGTGGACGTCCTGACCCCGGCCGAGCGCGCCCTGCTGCTGGACGGCTGGAACGAGACGAGCGCCGACTTCGGCCCGTGGTCGCTGACCGAGGCGATCGAGGCGGCGGCCGCTCGCACCCCGGACCGGGTCGCGGTCGTCGCCGCCGACGACGGGACCACCGGCGCCGGGATCACCTACGCCGACCTGAACGCGCGGGCGAACCGGCTGGCCCGGTACCTGGCCGGCCGCGGCGCGGGTCCCGAGGTGCGGGTCGCCGTGAGCCTGCCGCGCGGAACGGACCTGGTGGTGGCGCTGCTGGCGGTGCTCAAGTCCGGCGCGGCCTACATACCCCTCGACCCGGCCTACCCGGCCGAGCGGGTGCGCCACATCCTCACCGACGGCTCGCCCGCCCTGGTGCTGACGACCTCCGGCCTCGCCCGCGAACTGCCCGTACCGGCGGGGGCGGAGACGGTCGCCGTGGACGACCCCGCGCTGCGGGCACGGATCGCCGCCCTGCCGGACACCGATCTGCCCGGCACGGCGCACGGCGACCACCCGGCGTACGTGATCTACACCTCCGGGTCCACCGGCCGCCCCAAGGGCGTGGTGGTCACCCGGGCGAACATCGCCAACTTCGTGCGGGACATGCGCGAGCGGCTGCCGGTCACCGAGGCGGACGTCCTGGTGGCGGTCACCACCGTCGCCTTCGACATCGCCGGTCTGGAACTGTACGTGCCCCTGGTCGCCGGGGCCCGGCTGGTGCTCGCGACCACCGAGCAGGTGCGCGACGTCGACGAGCTGGCCGAGCTGATCACCGGCACAGGGGCCACCGTGGTCCAGGCGACCCCGACGCTGTGGCAGGCACTGGTGTCCGGGCACCCGGACGCCCTGGCCGGGCTGCGGGTCCTGGTCGGCGGCGAGGCACTGCCCGCCGGGCTGGCCGCGCGACTGCGTGAACTGTCCGCCGGCGTACGCAACTTGTACGGCCCCACCGAGACCACGGTGTGGTCCACCACCGCCGAACTGGACGACCGCCCCGGCGCGCCGGTGATCGGCCGGCCCATCGCGAACACCCGGGTGTACGTGCTGGACGACCGGCTCGCGCCGGTCCCGGCGGGAGTAGCCGGAGACCTGTACCTCGCCGGTGACGGCGTGGTCCGCGGCTACCTGGGCAGGCCGGGGCTGACCGGCGAGCGGTTCGTGGCGAACCCGTTCGGCCCGGCCGGCACCCGGATGTACCGCACCGGCGACATCGCCCGGTGGAACACCGCGGGCGAGCTGGAGTTCGTCGGACGGGCCGACGACCAGGTCAAGGTGCGCGGTTTCCGTATCGAACCGGGCGAGATCGAGGCCGTGCTAGCCGCCCACCCGTCGCTGGCGCAGGCCACCGTCGTGGCCCGGGCGGACGGCGAGGGGAACAGCCGCCTGGTGGCCTATCTGGTCGCGGCGCACGGCCAGGAGGTGCCGTCCGCGGCCGGGATGCGGGAGCACGCGGCCCGCATCCTGCCGGACTACATGGTCCCGGCCGCGTTCGTCGCCCTCGACTCCCTGCCGCTCACCCCGAACGGCAAGGTGGACCGCAGGCTGCTGCCCGCTCCGGACTTCGCCGTGCTCGTCGGCGACGCGCAGCCGCGCACACCGCGCGAGGAGGCGCTGTGCGAGGTGTTCGCCGACGTTCTCGGCCTGCCCTCGGTGGGCGTGCGGGACAGCTTCTTCGACCTCGGCGGCGACAGCATCGTCTCGATCCGGCTGGTCGGCCGCGCCCGGGCGCGGGGGCTGAGGATCACGCCGGAGGACGTGTTCGTCCAGCGGACCGTCGAAGGACTCGCGTCCGTGGCGACCGACGTCCCCGATCTCGTCGCCGAGTCGCCCGACGCCGGTGTCGGCGGTGTCCCGCTGCCACCGGCCGCGCACGCGCTGCGGGAGCGGGGCGGCCCGGTCCGGGCGTACCACCAGTCGTGGCTGCTGGACGCCCCGGCCGATCTCGGTCTCGACCGGCTGCGCGCGCTGGTGGGCATGCTCGTCGACCGGCACGACGCGCTCCGGCTGCTCCTCGACCGCCACGAGGGCGGCGGGGACGGCGAGGACGGCGCCCTGTGGAGCCTTCGGGTGCGGCCCTCCGGCACGGTGGACGCCGCCTCGTGGGTCACCCGTGTGGCGGTCGCCGGACTCGACGCGGACGGGTTGGCCACCGCGGTGCGCGAGCACGGCGGGCGGGCGGTCGACCGCCTCGACCCGGAGACCGGGGACGTCGCACGGTTCGTCTGGTTCGACGCCGGACCCGGGCGGCCGGGACGGCTGCTGGTGGTGCTGCACCGGCTGGCCGTGGACGCGGTGTCCTGGCGCCTCCTGCGCATCGAACTGGCCGCCTGCCTGCGCGTGGTGACCGGGGAGAGCGAGGACGCCCCGCGCCCGGCCGGCACGTCCTACCGCCGCTGGGCGCAGCAACTGGTGGCCGCGGCGCAGGATCCGGAGCGCGAGCGCGAACTCGACTGGTGGAGGGCGACGCTCACCACCGCGGAACCCCGGCTCAGCGACCGGTCGTCGGACCCCGGCCCGGACGCTCCCGGCACCACGGGCACGCTGCACCGCACGCTGCCGGCGGGGCTGACCGGACCGCTGCTCGACCGGGTGCCCGCCGCGTTCCACTGCGCCGTGGACGACGTGCTGCTCACCGCGCTGGCGCTGGCCGTTCCGCACTGGCGGCGCCGGCACCTGCGGGACCATCTCGGCGGCACGAGCGTGCTGGTGGACCTGGAGCGGGACGGGCGCGAGCCGTTCGCCGAGGGCCAGGACCTCTCCCGCACCCTGGGCCGGTTCGCCGCCTCGTACCCGGTGCGCCTGGACGCCGGTGCCGTCGACCGGTCGGAGCTGACCGCGGGCGGCGCGGCCGTGGGCAACGCCGTCAAGGCCGTCAAGGAGCAGCTGCGCGCGGTGCCGGACGGCGGTGTCGGCCACGGCATGCTGCGGTACCTCAACCCGCGTACCGCCCCCGTTCTGGCCCAACTGCCCCCGCCGGACATCGGCTTCACTCACCTCGGCCGATTCGACGAGGGCGCGCCCCCGGAGTGGGCGGTGGCCGCCGGACCCGTCGAGCATGCGCCGGAGACAGGGCACGCACTGGAGCTGACCACCGCGGTCGTCGACGGTCCCGAGGGTCCGTGCCTGACCGTGACCTGCGCCTGGCCGGGCGAGCTGTTCGGCGAGGCGGCCGTACGCGAACTGGTCGACGACTGGTTCGGCGCGCTGGAAGCCATCACCACCCGCTGCGAGGCCGCTGACGCGGGCGGGCACACCCCCTCCGACCTCTCCCTGACCGGTCTCGACCAAGGCGACATCGACGTGCTGGAAGCTGACGGAAGGTACTTCTCCTCATGACGAAGCCGGGGTTCCAGGACGTCCTTCCGCTCTCGCCCCTCCAGGAGGGCCTGCTCTTCCACACCGTCTACCACGAGCGCTCGCTGGACATCTACACGGCACGGCTCTGTCTCGACCTCGAAGGCGACCTGAACGCCGGGGCGTTGCGGGAGTCGGTGGCGGCCCTGCTGCGCCGGCACCCCAATCTGCGGGCCGCCTTCCGCTACGAGCGGCTCAGCCGCCCGGTGCAGCTCATCCCGCGCGAAGTCCCGCTGCCCCTGGAGGAGTTCGACCTGCGCGGTCTGCCCGGTCAGGAGCAGGCGGAGCGGCTGCGGGAGCTGACCGCGGCCGCCTCGGAGCGCACCTTCGACCTGGCGCGGCCGCCGCTGCTGCACTTCACGCTGATCCACCACGGCCAGCGCGCCCACCGGCTCGTCATGGCGCACCACCACATCCTGCTGGACGGCTGGTCGGTGGGCCGGCTGATGACGGACCTGTTCACGCTCTACGCCGCCGGGGGCGAGGAGTCGGCGCTGCCGCCGGTGACGCCCTACCGCGACTACCTCGCCTGGCTGGCCGAACAGGACCGGCCCGCGGCGGAGGAGGCGTGGAGGTCGGCGCTGAGCGGCGTCGAGGAGCCGACGCGGCTGGTGTCCGACGAGCGGCTGCGCACCCCGGTCGCGCCCGAACGCCTGCTGGTGGAGGTTCCGGCGGAGCTGAGCCGCGAGCTGACCGCGGCGGCCCGCCGACGGGACCTGACCCTCAACACGGTGTTCCAGGGTGCCTGGGCGCTGGTCCTGAGCCGGCTGACCGGCCGCACCGACGTGGTGTTCGGCGGCACCGTCTCCGGACGTCCGGCGGACCTCCCCGGCGTGGAGAGCATCGTCGGCCTGTTCATCAACACCCTGCCGGTGCGGGTGCGGCTGGACCCGTCGGAGCCGGTGGGCGAGATGCTGGCCCGGTTCCAGCGCCGGCAGGCCGGGCTGATGTCCCACCAGCATCTGAACCTGCCCGACGTGCACGCCCTGGCCGGCGTGTCCGGGGAACTGTTCGACACCATCACGGTCACCGAGAACTACCCCTTCGACGAGCAGGGGTTCCGTGAGCTGGCCGGGCTGACGATCGTCGGCGCGCACGGCGCGGACGCCAACCACTACCCGCTGAGCGTGGCCGCCCTGCCCGGCGAGACGCTGCGGATCCGGTTCGGCTACCGGCCGGACGTCTTCCGGCCGGCGGACGTGGAGGAGATCGGCGCCCGGCTGGTGCGGGTGCTGGAGGCGGTGGTGCGCGACCCGGAATGCCCCGTCGGCCGGCTGGACGTGCTCGGCGCCGAGGAGCGCGAGGAGGTCCTGGTCCGGCGCAACGACACGGGAGGCGAGCGGCCGAGGACCCTGCCGGAGCTGTTCGCCGAGCGGGTCGCCCTGGCGCCGCGGGACCCGGCCGTGGTCTTCGAGGACACCACGCTGTCCTACGCCGAGCTGGACCACCGTGCCAACCGGCTGGCCCACCACCTCGTCTCGGCCGAGGTCGGGCCCGAGCAGTACGTCGCCCTGGCCCTCCCCCGGTCGGCGGAGCTCGCCGTCGCCGTGCTCGCCGTCCACAAGGCCTGCGCCGCGTATCTGCCGGTGGACCCGGACTACCCGGCCGAGCGCATCGCCCACATGCTCGCCGACGCGCGGCCCCGTGTCGTCCTCACCACCACCGCTCTCGCCGCCACCCTGCCGGCCGGTGACCGGCTCGTCGTCGCCCTGGACGACCCAGGCACCGCCGCACGCGTCGCCGCCGCGCCCGGCGACCACGCCCCCGCCTCGAACCTGACGGCCGATCATCCCGCGTATCTCATCTACACCTCCGGATCCACCGGCAGACCCAAGGGCGTCGTCGTCACCCACCACGGCATCGCCTCCCTCGTCGCCGCCCAGACCGAACGCTTCGGCGTCGGCCCCGGCAGCCGCGTCCTGCAGTTCGCCTCCCTCAGCTTCGACGCGGCCTTCTGGGAGCTGGCCATGGGCCTGCTCACCGGCGCGGCCCTCGTCCTGGCCCCTGCCGAACGGCTCCGCCCCGGCCCGCCGCTGGCCGAACTCGTCGCCGAGCAGCGCGTCACGCACGCCACCATCCCGCCGGCCGCCCTCGCCGTCCTCGACCGGGACGCCCTGCCCGAGGGCATCACCCTGGTGGTCGCCGGGGAGGCCACCGCGCCCGAACTCGTCGGCCGCTGGTCCCCGGGCCGCCGCATGATCAACGCCTACGGCCCCTCCGAGACCACCGTGTGCGCCACCATGAGCGCCCCGCTCGCCGGAGAGGTCGTACCGCCCATCGGCGGCCCCATCACGGGCGCCCGCGTCTACCTCCTCGACTCCGCGCTGCGCCCGGTCCTGCCCGGTGTCCCCGGCGAGCTCCACATCTCCGGGGCGGGCCTCGCCCGCGGCTACCTCGACCGTGCCGCGCTCACCGCCGAACGCTTCGTCGCCAACCCCTTCGAGGGCCCCGGCGCCCGTATGTACCGCACGGGGGACATCGCCACCTGGGACCAGGACGGCCGGCTCGTCTTCCAGGGACGCGCCGACAGCCAGGTGAAGCTCCACGGCTTCCGCATCGAGCCCGGTGAGATCGAGTCGGTGCTGATGGCCCAGGACGGCGTCGCCCAGGCCAGCGTGATCGTCCGCGAGGACCGGCCCGGCGACCACCGGCTGGTCGCCTACCTGGTGCCGGAGGCGGGCGCCGCCGCGCCGACCGCGGCCGCCGTGCGCGCCGCCGTCTCGGACGCGCTGCCGTCCCACATGGTGCCCGCGGCGTTCGTGACGCTCGACCAACTCCCGGTGACGCCCAACGGGAAGCTGGACCGGCGGGCGCTGCCCGCCCCGGACTTCTCCGGGGTGGCCTCCGGACGCACCCCACGCACTCCGCAGGAGGAGATCCTGTGCGGGCTGTTCGCGGAGATCCTCGGCGCGTCCGTCGTCGGCATCGACGACAGCTTCTTCGAGCTCGGCGGCCACTCGCTGCTGGCGACCCGGCTCGTCACCCGGATCCGCTCGGTGTTCGGTGTGCGGCTCTCGCTGCGCAGCCTGTTCGAGTCGCCGACGGTGGCCGCGCTCGCCCGGCTGCTCACCTCGGAAGGCCCGGTGGCCCGGCGGATCGAGCCGGTGCCGCGCCCGGCCGACGTCCCGCTGTCGCTCCAGCAGACCAGGCTGTGGTTCCTCAACCGGTTCGAGGGCCCGAGCCCGGCGTACAACGTGCCGATGACGGCCCGGCTGACCGGTCCGCTGGACGTGGAAGCGCTGCGCGCGGCGCTGGCCGACGTGGCGCTGCGGCACGAGTGCCTGCGCACGGTCTTCCCGGACCGTGACGGCACGCCCTGCCAGGTCGTGGTGGACACCGTCCCGGAGCTGCGGGTGAGCGACGTCGACCCGGCCGGTCTCGACGCGGCGCTGGCCGGGGCCGCGGGCGAGGGCTTCGACCTGACCGCCGAACCGCCGGTGCGGGCGCGGCTGCTGCGGCTGGGCGACGAGGAGCACGTGCTGCTGGTGGTGATGCACCACATCGTGATGGACGAGTGGTCGGCCGTGCCGTTCGGCCGCGACCTGTCCGCCGCGTACGGCGCGCGACGCGAGGGCGGTGAGCCGTCGTTCGAGCCGCTGCCCGTGCAGTACGCGGACTTCGCGCTGTGGCAGCGCGAGGTGCTCGGCGGCGAGGACGACCCGGACAGCGCCCTCGCGCGGCAACTGGCCTTCTGGCGCGAGACGCTGGCCGGACTGCCGGACGAGCTGAACCTGCCGGCCGACCGGCCGCGTCCCGCGACGCCCTCCTACCGGGGCGGCACGGTGGGCTTCCGGATCAACCGGGAGGTGCACCAGCGCCTGGTGGCGCTGTCCCGCGCCTGTCAGGCCAGTGTGTTCATGACGTTGCAGGCGGGCCTGTCGGTGCTGCTGCACCGGCTGGGCGCCGGATCCGACATCCCGCTCGGCACCCCGATCGCCGGGCGCGGCGACGAGTCGCTGGACGACATGGTCGGCTTCTTCATCAACACCCTGGTGCTGCGCACCGACCTGTCCGGGGACCCCGACTTCCGTGAGCTGCTCGGCCGGGTACGGGAGGCCGACCTGGCCGCCTACGCCCACCAGGAGGTCCCGTTCGAGCGGCTGGTCGAGGTGCTGAACCCGGACCGTTCGATGTCCCGGCACCCGCTCTTCCAGGTGATGCTGACCCTGCACAACAACCCGACCGCGCCGTTCCGGCTGCCGGGGGTCGAGGTCGGCACGCAACGTGTCGACACCGGGGTGTCCAAGTTCGACCTGCTGTTCAGCCTGCGCGAGAGCTACACGGCCGACGGGCGGCCCGGCGGCGTCGAGGGCTTCGTGGAGTACGGCGCGGACCTGTTCGACGAGCCGACCGCGCAGCGGATCGCGGCGGCCTTCGTACGGGTGCTGGAGGGCGTCGTCGCCGAACCGGCCCGCCCGGTGAGCAAGGTCGACGTACTGGACCCGGTCGCCCGCCACGAACTGCTGGTCACCCGCAACGCCACCGACCACGAGGTGCCCGCCGCCTCGCTGCCCGAGCTGTTCCAGGCCGGGGTTGCCCGGCACCCCGCCGCTCCCGCGCTGGTGTGCGGCGACGAGGAGCTGACCTACGCAGAGCTGAACGCGCGGGCCAACCGGCTCGCCCGGCTGCTGATCGGCCGCGGCGTCGGCCCCGAGGACGTCGTGGGCCTTGCCCTGCCCCGCTCGGTGGAGCTGGCCGTGGGTCTGCTCGCCGTGCTCAAGTCCGGCGCGGGCTATCTGCCGGTCGACCCGGAGTACCCGGCCGAGCGGATCGCCTTCATGCTGGCCGACGCCGCGCCACGGGTGCTGCTGTCCACCACCGGGGCAGCCGGCCGGCTGCCCGCCGGGCCGGCGCTGGCACTGGACGACCCTGCCGTACTGGCCGAACTGGCCGCGCTGCCGGACACCGACCCCGGCGACGACGAGCGGACCGGGCCGCTGCTGCCGCGGCACCCCGCCTACCTGATCTACACGTCCGGTTCGACCGGCCGCCCCAAGGGCGTGGTGATGCCCGGCGGCGCGCTGGTCAACCTGCTGTCCTGGCACTCCGCGGCCGTCCCCGCCGAACCCGGCGCCCGGACCGCGCAGTTCACCGCGATCAGCTTCGACGTCTCGGCCCAGGAGATCCTGTCGGCCCTGCTCGACGGCAGGACGCTGGTGGTTCCCGACGAGGACACCCGGCGCGACCCGGCGAGGTTCGCGACCTGGCTGCGGGATCGGAAGGTCACCGAGCTGTACGCGCCCACCATGATGCTGGACGCCCTCGGCGAGGCCGTCGCGGAGCACGGCACCGGCCTGCCGGACCTGCGGCACATCGCGCAGGCCGGTGAGGCGCTGGTACTGGGCGACCGGGTGCGCGACCTGTGCGGCGCGAGCCCGGAGCGCGTGCTGCACAACCACTACGGCCCGTCCGAGACCCACGTGGTCACCGCGCACACCCTGCCCGCGGACCGGTCGGCCTGGCCCCGGACCGGCGCGCCGATCGGACGCCCGGTGTGGAACACCCAGGTGTACGTGCTGGACGCGGCCCTGCGGCCGGTGCCGGACGGAGTCGGCGGCGAACTGTACATCGCGGGCGCGCAGTTGGCCCGCGGCTACCACGACCGTCCGGGCCTGACCGCCGAGCGGTTCACCGCCGACCCGTTCGGTCCGCCCGGCGCCCGCATGTACCGCACCGGCGACCTGGTGCGCTGGAACCGCGACGGTGATCTCGAGTACGTCGGCCGCGCGGACCACCAGGTGAAGATCCGCGGCTTCCGCATCGAGCCGGGCGAGATCGAGGCCGTGCTGCGCACCCACCCGGAGGTGGCACGGGCCGCCGTGGTCGCCCGGGACGACGGGCGCGGCGGCCGCCGCCTGGTGGGCTATGTGGTGCCGGTGGCCGGCGCGATCGGGCGGGCGGAGCTGCGCGCGCACGTCGCGGCCGCGCTGCCGGACCACATGGTGCCCGGGGCGTTCGTGCTCATGGACGCGTTCCCGCTGACGCCCAGCGGCAAGCTGGACCGGGCCGCGCTGCCTGCGCCCGAGCCGGAGGCCGGGGCGCCCGAGGGGCGTGCCCCGCGCGGCCCGCGCGAGGAGATCCTGCGCGGTCTGTTCGCCGAGGTGCTCGGCGTCGGATCGGTCGGCGTCGACGACGACTTCTTCGTTCTCGGCGGCCACTCGCTGCTGGCGACCAGGCTGGTCGGCCGGATCCGCTCCACGCTGGGCGTGGAACTGGCCGTGCGGGACGTCTTCGAGTCCCCGACCGTGGCGGGCCTGGCCGGCAAGGCGTCCGGTGCGGCGGGCGCGCGCCCCGCGGTCCGTGCGATGCCCCGCACGGACCCGGTCCCGCTGTCGTTCGCGCAGCGCCGGCTGTGGTTCCTCAACCGCCTGGAGGGCCCGAGCTCCACGTACAACCTGCCGCTGGCCGCCCGGCTGACCGGCGCGCTCGACGTCGAGGCGCTGCGGGCCGCGCTCGGTGACGTGGTGGCCCGCCACGAGAGCCTGCGCACCACGTTCCCCGAGATCGACGGCGTCCCCTGCCAGTCGGTCGCCCCGGCCGAACAGGCCGCCCCGGCCCTCACCGTCACCGAGGCCCACGAGGCCGGTCTGGACGCCGCCCTGGAGGAGGCCGCCTTCCGCGGCTTCGACCTGGCCGATGAACTGCCTTTGCGGGCCCACCTGTTCCGGCTCGGCGCGGACCGGCACGTCCTGCTCCTGGTGATGCACCACATCGCGGGCGACGGTCTGTCCATGGCGCCGATGGCGCGCGACCTGGCCGAGGCGTACGGCGCCCGGCTGGCGGGCCGCGCACCCGGCTGGGCGCCGCTGCCGGTCCAGTACGCGGACTACACGCTGTGGCAGCGCGACGTGCTGGGCAGTGAGACCGCGCCGGACAGCGAGATCGCCCGGCAACTGGATTTCTGGCGAGCCTCGTTGACCGGGCTGCCGGACGAGCTGCGGCTGCCCGCCGACCGGCCGAGGCCAGCGGTGGCCAGCCACCGGGGCTCCACGGTGCCCTTCGCGATACCGGCCGAACTGCACGCGCGGATGGCGTGGTTGGCCCGGAAGACCAGGACCAGCCTGTTCATGGTCGGCCAGGCAGCGCTCACCGCGCTGCTGACCCGGCTCGGCGCGGGCACCGACATCCCGCTGGGCACCCCGGTCGCGGGCCGCGACGACGAGGCCCTGGACGACCTGGTCGGCTTCTTCGTCAACACCCTGGTGCTGCGCACCGACACCGGCGGCGACCCGGCCTTCACCGCGCTGCTCGACCGGGTCCGCGAGAACAACCTCGCCGCCTACGCCCACCAGGAGGTGCCGTTCGAGCGGCTGGTGGAGGTGCTCAACCCCGAACGCTCGCTCGGCCGCCACCCGCTGTTCCAGGTGTGGCTGAACCTCCAGAACACCGCCGACGTCGAGATCGGCCTGCCCGGCCTGGAGATCGGCGCGCAGGGCGTCGGCATCGGCGCCGCCAAGTTCGACCTGGCCTTCAGCCTGCGCGAACGCTACGACGAGCAGGGCGCGCCGCTCGGCATGACCGGTCTGGTCGAGTACAGCGACGACCTGTTCGACCCGGAGACCGTCTCGCGCGTGGCCGGCCGGCTGCTGCGCCTGCTGGACGCCGCGTGCGCCGACCCCGATCTGCCGATCAGCCGCCTGGAGGTGCTCTCCCCGGCGGAGCGGCAGCAGGTGCTGCACGACTTCAACGCGACCGCGCGCGAGGTGCCCCAGGGCACGATCGCGGAGCTGTTCGCCCGTCAGGCCGCCGCCACCCCGGACTCGGTGGCGATCAGCTACGACGGCACGGAGCTGAGCTACGCGCGCCTGGACGCCGAGGCAAACCAGTTGGCGCACCTGCTGGTCCGCGGGGGCATCGGCCCCGAGGACGTGGTGGCGGTCGCGCTGCCGCGCACACCTCGGTCGGTGGTCGCCCTGCTGGCGGTGCTCAAGGCGGGTGGGGTGTACCTGCCGGTCGACCCGGCCTATCCGGCGGAGCGGATCGCCTTCATGCTCGCCGACGCCCGGCCCGCCGCACTGCTGTCCGAGGGACCGGCCGCCGCCGGGCTGCCGGAGTCCGACGTCACGCGGGTGCTGCTGGACGACGCAGGTGTGCGCGCCGAGCTGGCCGCGCTGCCGGACACCACGCCGGACACGGGCCGCACGGCCTCCCCCGCCGGCGCCGCCTACATGATCTACACCTCCGGCTCGACCGGCACGCCCAAGGGCGTGGTGGTCCCGCACGCGGGCATCGGCGGATTCGGCGCGATCCGCGAGCAGTTCGGGCTCGACGCGAGCAGCCGGATGCTCCAGTTCGCCTCCTCCAGCTTCGACGCCGCCATCTGGGAGGTGCTCGCGCCGCTGCTGGTCGGCGGTCTCCTGGTGATGGCCCCCGCCGACGACCTGGCCGTCGGCGAGCCGCTGGCCGCGCTGCTGGCCCGCGAACGCGTGACGCACGCCAACATCCCGCCGGCCGCGCTCGCCGTGCTGCCGCCGGGCGCCCTCCCGGACGGCATGAACGTGATCGTCGCGGGTGAGGCGTCCGCGCCCGACCTGATCGCCCGCTGGGCGGACGGCCGGCGGCTGCTCAACGCCTACGGCCCGACCGAGGCCACCGTGTGCGCCACCGTCAGCGGACCGCTCACCGCGGGCGTCAACCCGCCGATCGGCCGCCCGCTGTGGAACGTGCGGGTGCTGGTCCTCGACGAGGCGCTGCGGCCGGTCCCGGTCGGCACGCCCGGCGAGGCCTACCTGGCCGGCGCCGGTCTGGCCCGCGGCTACGCCGGCCGGCCGGGGCTGACCGCCGAGCGGTTCACGGCCGACCCGTACGGTCCCGCCGGCTCCCGGATGTACCGGACCGGCGACCTGGTGCGCTGGCTGCCGGACGGCGCCCTGGAGTTCGTCGGCCGTGCCGACGACCAGGTCAAGATCCGCGGTTTCCGGATCGAGCCGGGCGAGATCGAGTCGCTGCTCTCGGCCCACGCCGATGTGGCGCAGGCCGCCGTACTGGCGCGGGAGGACGAGCCCGGCGAGCGGCGCCTGGTCGCCTATGCGGTCGCCGTGGAGGGCCATGCGGCGCCCGCGGCGGCGGCGCTGCGGGAGCATGTGGCGGCGAGGCTGCCGGAGTACATGGTGCCGTCGGCCTTCGTGGTGCTCCCGGCACTGCCGTTGACGCCCAACGGGAAGATCGACCGCAGGGCGCTGCCCGCGCCGGAGTCCAGCGGCTCGTCCGGTGGCCGTGCCCCGCGCAACGCGACCGAGGCCGGGCTGCGGCGGATCTTCGCCGAGGTGCTGGGCGACGAGGACGTCGACGTCGAGGCGAACTTCTTCGAGCTCGGCGGGCATTCGCTGCAGGCGACCAAGCTGGTCAGCCGGATCCGCAGCGAGTTCGCCGCCGAACTGCCGCTGCGCGACTTCTTCGAGAACCCCACGGTGGCCGGCCTTGCCGTGCTGGTCGGCGGGGCCGGGGACGCCCGGCGGACCGTGGTGCCGCAGCCGCGGCCCGAACACGTGCCGCTGTCGTTCGCCCAGCGCCGCCTGTGGTTCCTCAACCGTCTTGAGGGCCCGAGCCCCACCTACAACATCCCGCTGTCCATGCGGCTCACCGGCGACCTCGACGTGGAGGCGTTGCGGTCCGCGATCGGTGACGTGGTGGCCCGGCACGAGAGCCTGCGGACCACGTTCCCCGAGTCCGGCGGCACTCCCCGTCAGGAGATCCTCGACCCGGAGACGGCGACACCCCGGCTGCGGATCGCCGACGTGGCACCGGCGGAACTGGACGCCGCGGTCGCCGGGGCCGTCGCTCACGGCTTCGACCTGGCCGCCGAACTTCCGTTGCGTACCCACCTTTTCGCCGTGGGGCCGCGCGACCACGTGCTCGTGTTCCTGGTCCACCACATCAGCTGCGACGGCTGGTCGCTGGGCCCGCTGCTGCGCGACCTGTCCGACGCCTACCGGGCCCGGACGGCCGGACGGGCGCCGGAGTGGACTCCGCTCGCCGTGCAGTACGCCGACTACGCCCTGTGGCAGCGCGACGTGCTGGGCAGCGAGGACGACCAGGAATCGCGGCTGACCGCCGAGTTGGGCTACTGGCGCGGGCAACTGGCCGGTATGCCCGAGGAGCTGGCGCTGCCGGCCGACCTGCCGCGCCCGGCCCGGCCCAGCCACCGGGGCGGACTGGTCCGGCTGCGCCTCGAGCCCCCGGTGCACCGTGCGCTGCTGGAGCTGGCGAAGAAAGCCGGGGCCAGCCCCTTCATGGTCCTTCAGGCCGCTCTCGCCGCGCTGCTCGACCGGATCGGCGCGGGCAGCGACATCCCGCTCGGGACCACGGTCGCCGGACGCACCGACGACGCCCTGGACGAGCTGGTCGGCTTCTTCGTCAACACCCTGGTGCTGCGCACCGACACCAGCGGCGACCCGAGCTTCCGGGCGCTGGTGGAGCGGGTGCGGCGCACCGACGTCGCCGCCTTCGAGAACCAGAACCTGCCCTTCGAACGGCTCGTGGAGGTGCTCTCCCCCAGCCGCTCGATGTCGCGGCACCCGCTGCTCCAGGTCATGCTGAACCTGCTGAACACCCCGCCCGCCGAGCTGGACTTCGGCGACGGGCTGGCCATCGCCCAGCAGCCCCACGGGCTTCGGGTGGCCAAGTTCGACCTGGCGTTCAATCTGGCCGAGACGGTGGACGCGGACGGCCGGCCCGACGGCGTCGTCGGTGTGGTCGAGTACAGCGCCGACCTGTTCACCGAGGACACCGTCCAGTCGCTGGCGGACCGGCTGGTCGCCCTGCTGGAGCGACTGCTCGCCGAGCCGGACCGACCGATCGGCGAGCACGACCTGCTGACCTCCGGCGAACGGGAGCTGCTGCTCGGCGCCTGGCGCGGCACCGCGCCCGAGGTACCGGCGGGCACCCTGGCGGAGCTGTTCGAGGCGCAGGCGGCGCGCACCCCGCGGGCGACCGCCCTGTGGTGCGAGGGCGAGCGGACCGGCTACGCCGAACTGAACGAGCGGGCCAACCGGCTGGCCCGCGAACTGATCGCCCGCGGGGTCGCCCCGGGCCGGACCGTCGCGGTCGCCGTCCCGCGCTCCCCGCTCCAGGTGACCGCGTTCCTGGCGGTGGCCAAGGCGGGCGCCGTCCATCTGCCGGTGGATCCCGAGTACCCGGCCGAGCGCGTGGCGTTCATGCTCACGGACGCGGCACCGGCCGCACTGCTGACCACCGAGGCGTCCCGCGGCCTGCTGCCCTCCGCGCCGGCCACGCCGACCTGGGTCCTGGACGAGCCGGGGTTCGCCGCCTCGGTGGCCGCGCGCCCGGCGACCGACCCTCCGGCGATGGCAGCCGCGAACAGCCCCGCCTATGTCGTCTACACCTCCGGGTCGACCGGCCGGCCCAAGGGCGTCCTGGTCGGGCACACCGGTCTGGCGTCGTTCGTGCACAGCCACGTCGAACGGCTGGGCCTGGACGGCGGAAGCCGGGTGCTCCAAGTGGTGTCGACCAACTTCGACGTGTCGGTGGGCGATCTGGCGATGACCCTGCTGTCCGGGGCCACGCTCGCCCTTCCGGGCCCGGACCGCGAACTGGTCGGTGAGGGCCTGGCCGACGCCGTCGAAGCGGCCGAGGCCACCCACGTCATGGTGCCGGCCCCGCTGCTGGGCACCTTGCCGGAGCGTGAGCTGCCCAGCCTGCGCTGCGTCGTCTCCGGCGGCGAGGCGCTCTCGCCGGGCCTGCTGGTCCGCTGGTCGGCCGGACGCACCGTCGTCAACGCCTACGGCCCGACCGAGACCACCATCGCCGCCACGCTCAGCGGTCCGCTGTCCGGCGACACGGCGCCGCCGATCGGCCGCCCGGTCGCGGGCACCCGCGTGGCGGTCCTCGACGAGCGGCTGCGGCCGGTGCCGGTGGGCGTCGCGGGCGAACTGTGCGTCGCCGGCTCCGGGGTGGCCCTCGGCTACCTGGGCCGCCCGGCGCTGACCGCGGAGCGGTTCGTCGCCGACCCGTTCGGCCCGCCCGGCTCCCGGATGTACCGGACCGGCGACCTCGTGCGCTGGAACCGCGGCGGTGAGCTGGAGTTCGTCGGCCGCTCCGACCAGCAGGTCAAGATCCGCGGCTTCCGCGTCGAACCCGGCGAGATCGAGACCGTGCTGCTCGCCCGGCCCGGACTCGCCCAGGCCGCGGTGATCGTGCGGGAGGACCGGCCGGGCCTCAGACAGCTCGTGGCCTACGTGGTCCCGGACGAGGGCGCCCGGCCACCGGAGCCCGCCGTGCTGCGCAAGGACGTCGCGGCCGCGCTGCCGGACTACATGGTCCCCGCCGCCTTCACCGTCCTGGACGCGCTGCCGCTGACCGCGAACGGCAAGCTGGACCGTGCCGCCCTGCCGGCGCCCGACTTCGGCGGCGAGCCCGGCCGCGGCCCGGCCACCGAGCGGGAGGCCGCCCTGTGCCGGATCTTCGCCGAGCTGCTCGGCCGGGAGACGGTCGGGGCCGACGACGGCTTCTTCGACCTCGGCGGCGACAGCATCGTCTCCATCCAACTGGTCAGCCGCGCCCGGGCGGCCGGGATCGAGCTGACGGTGGCGGACGTGTTCGAGCACCGCACCCCCGCGGCGCTCGCACAGATCGCCGAGGCCGCCACCGCGTCCCCCACCGAGGACGAGGACGCGGGCATCGGCGAGCTGCCGCTGACCCCGATCATGCACTGGTGGCGGGAGCACGGAGGCCCGGTCGACGGCTTCCACCAGGCGATGACGGTCCGGACGCCCGCCGCGCTCGACCTGCCCGGACTGACCGCCGCCGTACAGGCCCTGCTCGACCGGCACGACGCGCTGCGGCTCCGGCTGGCCCGGGACGGCGACGAGGACTGGCGGATCGAGGTACGCCCCCGGGACGAGGTGCGCGCCGAACAGCTCGTGGACCGCGTGGACTTCGCGGACGCCGCCGCCTCCGGCGACGAGGAGGCGCAGCGCGCCCTGCTCGTGGAGCACGGCCGGGCGGCCGCGCGGCGGCTCACCCCGGAGTCCGGCTCCCTGGTGCGGGCGGTCTGGTTCGACGCCGGTACCGGCCGGCCAGGACTGCTGCTGCTGGCCGTGCACCACCTGGTGGTGGACGGCGTGTCGTGGCGGATCCTGCTGCCGGACCTGGCCTCCGCCTGGTCCCGGGTGGCGGCCGGCCGGGAGCCCCTCCTGGAGGCGGTGCCCACCTCGCTGCGCACCTGGGCCGGACGCCTGGCCGACGAGGCCGGAAGTGCGCGCCGCATCGAGGAACTTCCACTGTGGCGGGCCGCGTTGAGCGGCCCGGACCCGCTGCTGGGTGCCCGGCCGCTGGACCGGGAGCGTGACGTGTTCGGCACGGCGCACAGCCTGCGCCTCAGCCTGCCCGCGGAGGTGACCGAGCCGCTGCTGACGAGCGTGCCGGCCGCTCTCGGCGCCGGGATCAAGGACGTGCTCCTCACCGCCTACACGGTGGCCGTGGCCTCCTGGCGGGCCCGGCGCCGGCCGACCCGGGGCAACGCGGTGCTGGTCGAGATGGAGGGCCACGGCCGCGAGCCGGTGGTCAGAGGCGCCGATCTGGGCCGTACCGTCGGCTGGTTCACCAGTTCCTTCCCGGTGCGCCTCAACCCCGGTCAGGTGGACTGGAACGCCTTCTGGGGCGGCGGCGAGGCGGTGGACGCCGTGCTCGCCAAGGTGCGCGCCCAGCTCGCCGAACTGCCCGACGGCGGCATCGGCTACGGACTGCTGCGCTACCTGAACGAGCGCACGGGGCCGCAACTGGCCGCCCTGCGCACGCCGCAGCTCGGCTTCAACTATCTGGGCCGGTTCGCCGCCGGCGGCGGTGACGCCCCGGACCAGGACTGGAGCCCGCCACCCGGCCTGGCCGGGCTGACCGGCGGCGGCGACGCCGCCATGCCCATGGCGCACAGCCTGGATCTCAACGCCCAGACCGAGGACCGTGCCGACGGCCCGCGGCTGGTCGCCGCGTGGGCGTGGCCCGACGGGATGTTCGACGAGGCGGACGTACGGGACCTGGCCGAGGCCTGGTTCCGGGCGCTGACGTCCATGGTGGACCGCGCCCGCGCCCTGACGGCGGCACCCGCCCGGCCGGGCACACCCACGCTGGTCCCGGTGGACCAGCGGGAACTGGACGAGTTCGAGAACGAACTGGACGACGAGGGGTTGTCATGGTGAACCAGTCGCGCATCGAGGATCTCCTGCCCTTGTCGCCCTTGCAGGAAGGGCTGCTGTTCCACTCCCAGTACGCGCAGGACGACGAGAGCGCCCTCGACGTCTACACGGTGCAGATCGCCGTGGACCTGGACGGGACCCTGGACACCGGCCGGCTCCGTGACGCGGCCGCCTGGCTGCTGCGCCGGCACGCCAACCTGCGGGTCGGTTTCCGCCGCCGCAAGAACGGCGATCCGGTGCAGGTGGTGTACCGCAGCGTCGAGCTGCCCTGGTCCGAGATCGACCTGACCGACGGTCCGGCCGACCGGCGGGAGAAGCGGCTCGCCGAGTTGATGGCGGCCGACCGGGTGCGCCCGTTCGACCTGAGACGCGCGCCGCTGCTGCGCTTCACCCTGATCCGGCTGGGCGAGAACCGCTGCCGGTTCCTGATGACCAACCACCACATCCTGCTCGACGGCTGGTCGGGGCCGCTGCTGATGCGCGAGCTGTTCGTGCTCTACTCCGGCGGCGAGCTGCCGCCGGTGACGCCGTACCGCGACTACCTGACCTGGCTGGGACGGCAGGACCGGCGGGCCGCCCTCGCCGCCTGGCGCGACGCGCTCGGCGACGTCCCGGAGCCCACTCTGGTCGCGCCGGACGCCGGACGCGGCGCGGTGGTCCCGCAGGACCTGCTGGTCACGCTGCCGGAGGAGCTGAGCGCCGGGCTGGCCGAGACGGCCAGGCGCTGCGGCGTCACCCTGAACACCGTGGTGCAGGCGGCCTGGGGTGTCCTGCTGGGCAAGCTGACCGGACGCGACGACGTCGTCTTCGGCGGCACCGTCTCCGGCCGGCCCTCGGCGGTGCCCGGCGTGGAGAACATGGTCGGCTCGTTCATCAACACCCTGCCGGTACGGGTCTCCGCGCGACCCGCCGAGTCCTGGACGGGGCTGCTCCAGCGGCAGCAGCGCCGGCAGGTCGACCTGCTCGACCACCACCACCTCACGCTCGCCGACGCCCAGGCGCAGTCCGGGGTGACCGGCGAACTCTTCGACACACTCGTCGTGTTCGAGAACTACCCGGTGGAGGCGGACGGACTCGGCGAGCTCGCCGAGGGCCTGCGGATCACCGGCGCGGTCGGCCAGGACGCGACCCACTACCCGCTGAGCCTGTTCCCGGCACCCGGCCGGCGCATGCGGATCCGGCTCGGCTACCGCCCGGACCTGTTCGACCGGGAGCGCGCGCAGGGCATCCTGGACGCCCTGGTCGGCATCCTCACCCTCATCCACGCCGACCCCGAGGCGCCCGTCGGCCGGGTCCGGGCCCTGCCCCCGGCCGAACGCCGCCTGCTGCTGACGGAGTGGAACGACACCACGGTGCCCGTGGGCGCCGAGTCCGTCGTCGACGCCTTCCAGAGGCACGCGGCGCTCACCCCGGACGCCGTCGCCGTGATCGACGCCGACGGCGAGGTCTCCTACCGGGAACTGGACCAGCGCGCCAACCGGCTCGCCCGCCACCTCGCGGCCACAGGCGTCGGACCGGAGTCATGGGTAGCCGTGGCCCTGCCGCGCGGGGCGTCGCTGCTGACGGCGCTGCTCGCGGTCCTGAAGACGGGCGGCGCCTACGTCCCCCTGGACCCGGAGTACCCGGCCGACCGGATCGGCTACATCCTCGACGACGCGCGCCCCTGCGCGCTGCTCACCGACTCCACGGTGACCGGCCTGCCCGAGGTCCCCGGAGTGCGGCGCGTCGTGCTGGACGAGCCCGCCGTCACCGACGCCCTCGCGCGGCTTCCCGGTACCGCTCCCACCGGCGCCGACCTGACCGCGCCGGTCCGTCCGGCCCACCCGGCCTACGCGATCTACACCTCCGGCTCCACCGGCCGCCCCAAGGGCGTCGTGGTCTCCCGCGCCAACATCGCCAACCTCGTCGCGGACATGCGCGCCCGGTTCCGCGTCGACGCCGCCGACCGGCTGGTCGCGGTCACCACCGTCGCGTTCGACATCGCCGCGCTGGAACTGTTCGTACCGCTGAGCGCGGGCGCCACCGTGGTCATCGCCTCCCGCGACCAGGTCCTCGACCCGCCGGCGCTCGGACGGCTGATCACCGGCACCGGCGCCACGCTCATGCAGGCCACGCCCACCCTGTGGCAGGCCCTGGTCTCGGAGCGTCCGATGGCGCTGGCCGGACTGCGGGTCCTGGTCGGCGGCGAGCCGGTGCCCGCGGGCCTGGCCGCCCGGCTGCGCGCGCTGGCCGCCGAGGTCACCAACGTCTACGGCCCGACCGAGACCACGGTCTGGTCCACCTCGGCCGTGCTGGGCGACCGGCCGGGACTTCCGCCGATCGGCCGGCCGATCGCCAACACCCGTGCCTACGTGCTGGATTCGGCGCTCTCTCCCACCCCGGTCGGTGTCGCGGGCGACCTGTACCTGGCCGGGGACGGCGTGGCCCGCGGCTACGCGGGCCGGGCCGCACTGACCGCCGAGCGGTTCACGGCCGACCCGTTCGGCGCGCCGGGCTCCCGCATGTACCGCACCGGTGACGTGGCGCGCTGGTCGGACGACGGCCAGCTGGAGTTCGTCGGCCGGGTGGACGACCAGGTCAAGATCCGCGGCTTCCGGGTCGAACCCGGCGAGATCGAGGCGGTGCTGGCCGAGCACGGGGACGTCTCCCGGGCCACCGTGGTCGCCCGGGCCGACGAGTCGGGTGAGAGCCGCCTGGTCGCCTATCTGGTCCCGGTCTCCGGCCGGAAGGTGCCGGTGGTGGACGCGCTGCGCGCCCACGCGGCGACCCGGTTGCCCGACTACATGCTGCCGGCCGTCTTCGTCCCGCTGGACGCGCTGCCGCTGACCCCCAACGGCAAGGTGGACCGCAAGGCGCTGCCCGCCCCCGACTTCGCCGCCCTGGTCACCCGCCAGGGCCCGCGCACCCCTCAGGAGGAGATCCTGTGCGGGCTGTTCGCGGAGATGCTCAACCTGACGTCGGTCGGCGTCCACGACAACTTCTTCGAGCTGGGCGGCCATTCGCTGCACGCGACCCGTGTGGTCAGCCGGATCAGATCGGTCTTCGAGGTCGAACTGCCGCTGCGGGAGCTGTGGGAGGCGCCCACCGTCGCCGAACTGGTCGGCCGGATCGGCGGCGCGGCGGGCGCCCGCGCCACCCTGCGGCCGTGGGACCGGCCGGCGGAGATCCCGCTGTCCTACGCGCAGCGGCGGCTGTGGTTCATGAACCGCTTCGAGCAGACCAGCACCGCCCACAACATCGTCCTCGCGGTGCAGATCGGCGGGTCGCTCGACGTCGACGCGCTGCGCTCCGCCGTGCGGGACGTGGTCGCCCGGCACGAGAGCCTGCGCACCGTCTTCCCGGACCGGGACGGCGAACCGCGTCAGGACATCCTCCCGCCGGACCGGGGCTGCGAGTTGGCCGTGGTGCGGACCACCGACGAGGACCTGGACACGGCCATCGCGGCGGCCTCCGCACAGAGCTTCGACCTGGCCGTGGAAACGCCGCTGCGGGTCACCCTGTTCGAGACGGCACCGGAGTCCCACGTCCTGCTGACCGTGCTGCACCACATCGCCGGCGACGGCTGGTCACTGGACCCGTTCTCCGCCGACCTGGCACGCGCCTACACCTCACGGGCCGCCGGCACGGCGCCCGACTGGCGGCCGCTGCCGGTGCAGTACGCCGACTACACCATGTGGAACTACGGGATCCTGGGCTCCGAGGACGACCCGGACAGCCTGATCCACCGGCAACTCGACTTCTGGCAGCAGGCGTTGGCCGGCCTGCCGGACGAGCTGCGCCTGCCCACGGACCGGCCCCGGCCCGCCGAGGCCGACCACCGGGCCGACTCGGTGCTGCTGCGTCTGCCGCCCGAACTGCACCGCGATCTCGCCGCGCTGGCCCGGCAGACCGGCACCACGCTGTTCATGGTGCTCCAGGCGGGGCTTGCCTCGCTCCTCTCGGTGCTGGGTTCGACCTCCGACGTGGTGCTGGGCAGTCCGATCGCGGGCCGCACGGACGACGCGCTGGAGCGGGTCGTCGGCTTCTTCATCAACACGCTGGTGCTGCGCACCGACCTGTCCGGCGACCCGACCTTCACCGAGCTGCTGGGCCGCGTGCGGGAGACGGACCTCGCCGCGTACGCCCACCAGGACGTGCCGTTCGAGCGGCTGGTCGAGGTGCTCAACCCGGAGCGCTCACTGGCCCGCCACCCGCTCTTCCAGGTGTCGCTGGCACTCCAGAACACCCCGGAGAGCAGCATGGGCCTGTCCGGCCTGAACTGCACCGTGCGCCAAGTGCCGGTCAAGTCCACCCAGTTCGACCTGTCCCTCAGCTTCAACGAGAGCATCGACCGCGAGGGCGGACTCCAGGGGATCAGCGGCCTCGTGGAGTTCCGCCTCGACCTCTTCGACCGCTCGACCGTCGAGGAGCTGGGCGAGCGGCTGGTGCGCTTCCTGGAGGCCGTGGCCGCCGACCCGGAACTCCCGGTGCGTGCCGTCGACGTGCTCTCGGCGCCGGAGCGGCGGCAGTTGCTGCACGACTGGAACGACACGGCGCGTGGTGATGTGGTGCCGGTGACGTTCCCGCGGTTGTTCGACGCCACCGTGCAACGGAACCCGGACGCCGTGGCGCTGGTGTGCGGCGAGGAGTCCCTGTCGTACCGGGAGTCGGACGAACGCGCCA
>NZ_JBIVJN010000010.1:0-294285 GCF_044750345.1 Streptomyces sp. NPDC088817 | reverse complement strand
TGCCCGCGGTGCCGGTGTACTGCCGCGACACGCACGCCGAGGCGGTCCCGTCCTTCAAAAAGCCGGTGTCGTCGAAGACCAGTGCGGTCGGCCGGATCGCCGTTTCCATCCTCCAGGCCAGACGGGCCCGGAGGTGGGCCGGATCCCACGGGCTGGTGGTGATGAAGTGGGCCAGGGCCTGCCGGTTGCCGTCCGCACCGAGGCGGGCGGCCATCGGCTCGACCGACTTGCGCTTGCCGTCGGTCAGCAGTCCCCGCAGGTAGACCTGGCCCCACCGGCGCTGGTCGTTTCTCGCGAACGGCTCGAACACCTCCGCCGCGAATGCCTCCAACTCACTACGCACGGCAGCAATCTCGTCCGGAGTCACACCCCCTCAACGCCACACCGAACCCGAAAGACACGCACCACCACAGCCGACCTGACCAAGCACTACTAGGGCTCCTCCCGCCAGCCCTCCCACTCCCCGGCGAACGCGTCCAGCTCCGCCGGATCGAGCCGTTCCCCCTCGTCGCGGAGGACGACGAGCCACTGCGCGTCCTCGGCGTCGTCCTCACCGGCCAGCGCGTCGCGGACGATCCGCGGTTCCTCGTCGACCGCGAACCGCTCCGCGAGCTCCCGCGCCGCCTCCTCCGCGGCATCGCGGTCGGGCAGCACCAGTACGTGTCTCACATCGCTCACGGGAACATTGTCCGGCAGTCCGGCAGTCCGGCAGTCCGGCGTGACGGCGTCCGGCGGCGTCCGACGGCCGCCGTGCCCGGCCGGCTGTCAGGCCTTGGGGACGAGCTGCACGTCGAGGGTGACCTGGATGGTCGGTCCGACCACGGCGATCCCCCGCGCCAGCATCGTCTGCCAGCTCACCGTGTAGTCGTCCCGGTGCAGCTCGGTGGTGGCCCGGCAGGCCGCCCGCACCTCGCCCTCGATGCCGTTGCCGAGCCCGAGGTACTCCATGTCGAGGGTGACCGTACGCGTCACGCCGTGCAGCGACAGCGCCCCGGTGACGGCCCATCGGCTGCCGCCCCTGTGCACGCACCGTTCGCTGTAGAACTCGAGCGTCGGGAAGTTCGCCGCGTCCAGGAAGTCCGCCGAGCGCAGATGGTCGTCGCGCATCCGCACGTTCGTGTCGATGGACGAGGCGTCGATCACCACGTGCATCGCGGACCGCTCCACCGGGTTGGCGATCCGCACCGCCCCGGCGAAGGAATTGAACCGCCCGTGGATCCGGGCCAGCCCGATGTGCCGGGCGGTGAAGCCGATCGAGGAGTGCGCCGCCTCTATCTCCCAGTCGCCCGGCGCCGGCAGGTCCGGCGGCTGGGCGGCCTGGAGGGTCACATCGCCCAACGGGGCCAGCGAGTTCTCATGGACGAACACGGTCGCGCGGTGCGGCGCGTACCCCTCCGCGGAGATGGCGAGCCGGTACTCCCCCGCCGGCACCGTCGCCAGGAACAGTCCGTAGGGATCCGTGCCGCCGCCGACCACCGTGCGACCCATCGTGTCGGTCACGGTGAACTCCGCTTGCCCCAGCGGTTCGTTGACCGGGTCGAGCACCCGGCAGCTCAGTACCCCGGCGTCGGGCGGGGTCTGCACCGCCGCGAGCGGACTCGCCTGTTGTACCCGGTTCGCCCGGTTTCCCAGCCAGCGGCCGAACATCTACGCCACCCCATGCATGCCTCGACATTTCCCTTGCCGAAGAAGTATTCGATCACCAACAGGGCATTCCAGGCAACACGAGGCCACATCACGAGAATCCGGCACATGCCACGGGACTGCACACAAGGAGCCGCAACTAACCTCTCATTGACAGAAAGTGAACAATTTCATCTCACTTTCCCCACAGTCGCCACACAGTCCCCGGCGTTCAGTCCCGCGCCACCCGCATTCCCGCACCCGCCCCGGTCACCGCGAGCGCCCCGTCCCGGTCGGTGCGCAGCACCACCGCGCCCAGCGCCCGCAGTGCCGCGACGGTGGGAGGAGCCGGATGCCCGTAGGGGTTGTCCGCGCCGCAAGAGATGAGGGCGAGGCGCGGGGCCGCCACGCGTATCAGGTCCGGACTCTGGAACGCCGAGCCGTGATGGGCGACCTTGAGCACGTCCACGCCCGTCAGTCGCGCGCCCATCGGGGAGTCCAACAGCGCCTGCTGGGCCGGGGGTTCGAGGTCGCCCAGGAGCAGCAGCCGCAGTCCGCCGGAGCGGACGAGCAGGGTGACGCTGGCGTCGTTGGGTCCGTCCGGGTCCGGAGCGGGGGACGGCGGCGGCCACAGGACCTGCCAGGTCAGGTCGCCGGTGCCGCGCTCCTCGCCGGCCCCGGCGTGGGTGAGCGGGATGCCGCGGCGGGCTGCCTCCCTCCGTACGAACTCGGCCTGCTGCGCGGGTTCCTCGTACCCGGTCGTCTCGATCGCGCCCACCGCCCGTCCGCGCAGTACGCCCGGCAGGCCGGCCACGTGGTCGGCGTGGAAGTGGGTCAGCACGACCAGCGGGATCCTGGTGACGCCAAGCTTGCGCAGGCAGTGGTCCACCAGCGTCGGGTCGGGTCCGGCGTCCACGACCACACCGGCGCCGTGGCCCGCCGCGAGCACCGTCGCGTCGCCCTGCCCCACGTCGCACATCGCGAACCGCCAGCCCGGTGGCGGCCAGCCGGTGATCACCCGGGTCAGCGGCGGCGGCTGCACGACCACCAGAAGGAGCAGCACCCCGCAGACCGCGCAGACCCAGGGGTGTCTCAGCAGCCGCCGGCCCACGAGCACGGCCGCCACCGTGACGAGGGCCAGCAGCAGCGCACCGGTCCAGTTGTCCGGCCAGTCCACTCCCCCGCCGGGCTGGGCCGCCCCGGTCCTGGCCACGTCCGCGATCCACCCGGCCGGCCAACCCGCGCACCAGGACAGCGCCTTCGCCACCGGCATCGCGAGCGTCGCCGTCGCCAGTGCCGCGAAACCCAGCACGGTGGCGGGCGCGACGGCGGCCTCCGCGAGCAGGTTGCACGGCACCGCCACCAGGCTCACCCGGGCCGACAACACGGCGACGACGGGCGCGCACACCGCCTGCGCCGCGGCCGCCGCGGCCAGCGCCTCGGCCGCCCGGGCGGGCACCCGGCGCCGGCGCAGCGCCGCGCTCCAGCGGGGCGCGAGGGTGAGCAGGGCCCCGGTGGCCAGCACCGACAGCAGGAAGCCGTAACTGCGCGACAGCCACGGGTCGTAGAGCACCAGCAGCAGGACGGCCGTCGCCAGGGCGGGGAGCAGCGTCCTGCGGCGCCCGGTCGCGAGGGCGAGGAGTGCCACCGCTCCGCAGGCCGCGGCCCGCAGCACGCTCGGGTCGGGCCGGCACACGACGACGAACCCCAGGGTGAGGGCCGCTCCGAGCAGCGCGGTGCCGCGCAGGGTGAGGCCGAGCCGCGGCGCCAGGCCGCGGCGCTCCACCCGCTGCGCCAGGCCCGGTGGCCCCAGGAGCAGGACGAGGAGGATCGTGAGGTTGCTCCCGGAGACGGCCAGAAGGTGGGTGAGGTCCGTCGCCTTGAACGCCTCGTCGAGTTCGAGGGTGATCCGCGAGGTGTCCCCGACGACCAGTCCCGGCAGCAGGGCCCGCGCGTCCGCCGGCAGGCCATCGGTCGCCGCCCGCAGCCCGGCGCGCAGCCGGCCCGCCAGCCGCTGCGGCGCGGACGGCTCGGCCACCACCTCGGGCGCCGCCCGGTCCCGGACCCGGAGGACCCCGGCGATCCGGTCGCCGCCCATGACCGGGGGCTCCAGCCGCGCGGTCACCCTCAGCCGCGTGGACGGCAGCAGCCCGAGCCAGGGTGAGCGCCGCACCTCTTCCGCCGGGCGTCCGTCGCGCCCGCCCGGCGGGTGGCCGGGGCTTCCTGCCGGGCTCCCGACGCGGGCCGCCGCCTGTGAACCGGTGTTGACCAGGATCAGTACCGGAGTCCGGGTCACCGCGGCGGCCGCCGAGCCCGGCCGGTCGACGCGCAGCACCTCGGCGTCCATCCGTACGGAGGCGGGTGCCTGGCGGTCGCCCCGGACGCGGGGACGGGTGAGCCGGGGGTCGGAGGTCAGCTCCACCTCGGCGGTCACCGTGGCGAACTGCCGTGCCAGAGCGGGCACCGGACCCCGCCGCACGTCAGCCCCGTGGAGCCCCGCGGACACGGCTGCCGCGGCGGCGGCGAGCAGTACGGCGGCGGCGGACGTACACCTCCAGGAAGCAGGCGACCGGTGCCGTCCGGCGGCAGGAGCGGGCGACTGTCCCGGCGCGGGTGTTCTCCGTCTTCCGCTGCGTCGGCAGAGCAGGAGTACGGCGGCGGCGAGGCAGGCGATCACGAAGCCGGTCACCCGGCCCGTGGAGGCGTCCAGCGCCACTGCCGCCGTCGCCCATGCCGCGAGCGCGGGCGGGACGAGCCGGAGGTCCACCGGTCCTTCCTGCCGGGGGTGGGCGGCTCCCAGCCGCTTGCCGGAGGCGGCGTGCACCGCCGGGCGGGTGTGGGGCGGGTCGGGCGCGGTCTCGGCGGGGGTGGTGCGGCCGAGAAGCGCGGGCCCTCGCCCGGCATCGGTGTCGGGGGCGGTGTGGGGGCTCATGGGCTGACCAGGGCCCGCAGATCGGCGAAGCGGCGGGTGCCGATGCCGCTGACCTCGCGCAGTTGGTCCACCGAGCGGAAGCCCCCGTGCTGCGTGCGGTAGTCGATGATGCGCCTGGCCAGCACCGGGCCGACGCCGGGCAGGGTCTGCAACTGTTCCGCGCTGGCCGTGTTGAGGGCGACCGGCGCGGTGGACGTGCCCGCCATATCCGTACCGGACGCTCCGGCGAGGCCCTGCCCGGGGGCATCCGGTGCGGCGGCGGGGGCCGGGCCGCCGACGACGACGTGTTCGCCGTCCACAAGGAAGCGGGCCCGGTTGAGGGCGTCGGTGTTGGTACCCGGGCGCACCCCACCGGCCGCCTGGAGCGCGTCGGCGACCCTCGAACCGGTCGGCAGGTGCTGGATGCCGGGGCGCCGGACCTTGCCGCTGACGTCCACCACGATCTCCGTGCCGGGGGACGTCGCGGGGCCCCGAGCGGTGACCGGTGCCCCGGCCGGGGCGGCCCTGTGCCGTCCCTGCTCCTCGTGGGGAGCCACGGCACGCATCACCTCGGGTGCCTGGACCGTCTGCGTACGGCCGCTCCAGAAGTGCTGCACGGCGAAGAGCGCGGCGACGGCGAACAGTACGGTGAGCGCGACCACGTTCCTGCGCTCCAGCCCGCACCGCGTCTGCAACCACAACGGCATCCGCTCGCGCACCGCTGTCCCGGCCCGCTCCCGCCAGTCCGGCACCCCGGCAGGACCCACGAGCCCCACCTCGGCGTCGCCGTCCGCCTCCGGGGCGCCCCGCACGTCCGTCTCCGGGGCACTCCACGCACCCGCCTCCACGGTGCCCCGCACAGCCACGCCGGCCGCGCTGGTCCGGCCCACCGTCACCGGGCCCACCCCAACCGCCCTGACCGAGCCGGGCACTTCGCTCACGGAAGCGGGGATCGCGCGGCCCGCGACAGCGGGGCTCACGTCCGCCAGACTCCCCTCGGCCACCACGGCCGAGCCGACGCCGATCACGTCGGCCACCCGTCCGCCGGCCGCAACCGAGCCCGCACCGACCACGCCGGTGGCCCAACCGCCGACCGCCCCTCTGCCAACCGCAGCCGCGGGCCCCGCGACTGCCGCCGCTCTCGGCTCACTCACGCCCGTAGCCACGTCGGCCGGGACAGCCGGGGCCGTGTCGCCCACCGCGAGCGGGCCCTCGACAGCCGGGCCCACCTCGCGCACGGCGCCAAATCCCCCGTCCCCCAAGGCAGTCGAAGCCTCGTCACTCACGGCAAACAGACCCGCGCCCGCCGCGCCTGGCTTCCGCACCACGCCAAGGCCCACATCCGCCAAGCCATCCGGAGCCGACTCGTTGCCGCCTACCGCAAGCGACGGCGCGCACGCCTCCGTCCGGCGGCGGCTCGGTGGTGGGTGTGGCTCGTCCGGTGGGCGGGCGGTCCGGTGCGGAGGCCCGCTGGTCCAGGACGGCCTGGGGCGAAGGGGCCGCGTCGGCGTCATCAGGTCGAGGCCGTCAGGGCCGTCGGGGCTCCCAGGGCCGCCAGGACCGTCAGAACCGTCAGAGGCGGCCCTGTGCCTGTGCCCCCCTCCCGGGGAGCCGCTGCCCGGTTCCTCGGTCCGCACGGCGCGTTCGGTGAACAGCATCCGCGCGCGCCGGTGCAGATCCTCCGCCGAGGCGTGAGAGCCCCGGCGGGCCGGTGGGCGGCGGTGGCGGGTGCGGACGTCCGAATCGGGGGCGCGGCCCGGGCCGCTGGTCGCCGCCGCTGTGCGTGAGCGTGATCGAAGTGCCATGCCAGGAGCATCCGGCAACCCGGCACAACCGCGATGATCTTGCTCAATTTCCGGGGACTACCGCCCGGTTGTGGACAACTCACTCACCCGTACGGGTCAGCGGGGCGAGACCACGACCCCCAGCAGCCCAGGACCGGTGTGCGCACCGATCACCGCGCCGACCTCGCTGACGTGCAGGTCGGCCAGGCCGGACAACCGGGTGCGCAGCCGGTCCGCGAGGGCCGACGCCCGCTCGGGGGCGGCGAGATGGTGGACGGCGACATCGACGTCGGCCCCGCCCGCGCGCTCGGCCACGATCTCCTCGAGGCGGGCGATCGCCTTCGAGGCGGTACGCACCTTCTCCAGGAGTTCGATACGGCCGTCCTGCAACTGGAGCAGCGGCTTGACGGCGAGCGCGGAACCCAGCAGCGCCTGCGCCGCGCCGATGCGGCCGCCGCGGCGCAGATAGTCGAGGGTGTCGACGTAGAAGAAGGCGGAGGTGCCCCCGGCGCGCTTCTCGGCGGCGGCGACCACCTCGTCCACCGTGCCGCCGGCCTCCGCGGTCTCGGCCGCGGCCAGGGCGCAGAAGCCGAGCGCCATCGCGACCATCCCGGTGTCCACCACCCGTACCGGTACCGGCGCCTCACGCGCGGCCAGCACCGCGGCGTCGTACGTGCCGGAGAGCTCCGCGGACAGATGCAGGGAGACGATGGCGCTCGCGCCGGACTCCGCGACACCGCGGTAGGTCTCCGCGAACTGCTGGGGGCTGGGGCGCGAGGTGGTGACGAACCGCCGCTTCTGCAGCGCCTGCGCGAGGGAACGCGTCGAGATCTCGGTGCCCTCTTCGAGCGCCTGGTCGCCGAGGACCACGGTCAGCGGGACCGCGGTGATGCCGTGGCGCTCCATCGTCCACGGCGGCAGGTAGGCCGTTGAATCGGTGACGATCGCGACATGGCGGGACATGAGCTGGAGGTTACCTGCCGTAGTGCCCCGACGGCAGCCCAGCCCCTCTCACCGGGTCGGGTGTGGCCGGATCGGGGCCCTGATCAAGTCGTGCTCTCGGGGCGGGGCTTCTTCTGCCAGGGGTAGGCGGGGCGACGGCCCGTCGGGGTGATGGCCGGCCGGGCCGGCTCCTCGGCAGGGGTCTGCCGCGGGGCGCTGGACCAGGTGTGCGAATCCGCGCCGGAGGCCGAGGACGCGGCCGTCCGTCCGGTCGCTGGTCCGGTCGTCCGCCCGGTTGCTGGTCCGGTCGTCCGCCCCGTGTGCTCGGACGTCGGCTCGGCCGTGGTCCAGTGGCGCAGCGCCCCGGCCTCCACGTCGATCTGGGCGCTCAGTGTGTCCAGGTCGTCGTCGGCGAAGCGGCGGGCGCGGTCGCGGGCCGCCCAGCGCAGCGACTCGGCCGATTCCGTGATGCGCCGGGTGCGTTCGCGCAGGACCGGAAGCCGCTCGCTGAGCGTCACCCGGTCCGGGTCGGCCTCCAGGCGCTTGAGGTCCGCGTCCAGTTCGCGCCCGTGCGCGCTGAGCCGCTCGAACAGGGCGATGGACTCCTTGAGGGACTCGTCCTCGCGCACGCCCGCGTACAGGGCGTCCTGGGTGGCGCGCATCGAGGTGCGCAGGGTGAGCCGCAGCTGGGCCAGCTCACCCGCCGGGCCGGGCTGGGCGAACGACTTGGCCCGCAGGGTGTGGTCCTCGACCGTACGGCGGGCCTGGGTGATGGTGCGGTCCACACTGCGCTTGGCCGCCCCGACCACCTTCACCGCGGCGAAGACGCCGAGCGCCACGAAGACCACGAAGAGGAGGACGAGGACGGTGACGACTGTTTCCACGGCGCTCCTCCTCCGGCTGGCGCGGCACAGGTCGCGCCGCCCTTCAACGGTAAACGCAACGGGCAGGTCCCGGGTTCCACGAGAACCCCGAACCTGCCCGTAGGGGACTACCCCGAGGCACTCACGCCCCGGCCCTCACGCGCCCGCTCCGCACGAACGGACACGCCCCGGCCTTCACACGCCCGTCCCCCACGAACGCACACGCCCCGGACGAACGCTCACGCCGGAACGATGTTGACCAGCTTCGGCGCCCGCACGATCACCTTGCGGATGCCCGCTCCGTCCAGCGCCGCGACGACCTTCTCGTCGGCCAGCGCCACCTTCTCCAGCTCCTCCTCGGAGATGGCCGGCGAGACCTCCAGACGCGCCTTGACCTTGCCCTTGATCTGGACCACGCAGGTCACGGTCTCGTCGACGACGTACGCCGGGTCGGCGACGGGGAAGTCCTGGTGGACGACCGAGCCGGCGCGGCCCAGCTTGTGCCACAGCTCCTCGGCGATGTGCGGGGCCAGCGGGGCGACCATCAGCACCAGTGCCTCGGCGACCGGACGCGGCACGGGCCCGCCCGTCTTGGTCAGGTGGTTGTTCAGCTCCGTCACCTTGGCGATGGCGGTGTTGAAGCGCAGGCCCTCCAGGTCCTGGCGGACACCGTCGATGGCCTTGTGCAGGGCGCGCAGTGTCTCCGCGTCAATGGCTGCGTCGTCGGCGTCATCGACGTCGACGACGGTGACCTCGCCGGTCGACTCGTCGACGATGTTGCGCCACAGCCGCTGCAGCAGCCGGAACTGGCCCACCACCGCGCGCGTGTCCCACGGCCGGGAGACGTCCAGCGGGCCCATCGCCATCTCGTACAGGCGCAGCGTGTCGGCCCCGTACTCGGCGCAGATCTCGTCCGGAGTGACCGCGTTCTTCAGGGACTTGCCCATCTTGCCCAGCAGCCGGGAGACCTGCTCGCCCTGGTAGTAGTAGGCGCCGTCGCGCTCCTCCACCTCGGCGGCCGGCACCGCGATGCCGCGGGCGTCCCGGTAGACGTAGGCCTGGATCATGCCCTGGTTGAACAGCTTGTGGAACGGCTCCGCGGAGGAGACGTGCCCCAGGTCGTACAGGACCTTGGACCAGAAGCGCGCGTACAGCAGGTGCAGCACGGCGTGCTCGGCGCCGCCGACGTACAGGTCGACGCCGCCGTGCGGCATGCCCTTGCGCGGGCCCATCCAGTAGCGCTCGATCTCCGGGTCAACCAGCTGCCGGTCGTTGTGCGGGTCCAGGTAACGGAACTCGTACCAGCACGAACCGGCCCAGTTGGGCATGGTGTTGGTCTCGCGGCGGTACTTCCTCGGCCCGTCGCCCAGGTCCAGGGTGACGTGGACCCAGTCCTCGTTGCGTGACAGCGGCGTCTCGGGCTGGGTGTCGGCGTCGTCCGGGTCGAAGGTGCGCGGCGAGTAGTCCTCGACCTCGGGCAGCTCCAGCGGCAGCATCGACTCGGGCAGCGCGTGGGCCACGCCGTCCTCGTCGTAGACGATCGGGAAGGGCTCGCCCCAGTAGCGCTGGCGGCTGAACAGCCAGTCGCGCAGGCGGAAGTTGACGGTGCCCTCGCCGATGCCCTTGCGCTCCAGCCATTCGGTGATGCGCGCCTTGGCGTCGACGACGCCCAGGCCGTCCAGCTTCACGTCGTCGCCGGCGGAGTTCACGATCTTCGCGTCGTACGAGGCGAAGGCGTCGTCCCAGGTGGTGGTGTCCGTGCCGCGGCCGTCGACCGGGTCCACGACACAGCGCATCGGCAGTTCGAAGGCGCGCGCGAAGGCGAAGTCGCGGCTGTCGTGGGCGGGGACGGCCATGATCGCGCCGGTGCCGTAGCCCATCAGGACGTAGTCGGCGATGAAGACGGGGATCTTCTCGCCGTTGACCGGGTTGACGGCGAACACGCCGGTGAAGACGCCGGTCTTGTCCTTGGCCTCGGCCTGGCGCTCGACATCCGACTTCGAGGCGGCCTGGGCGCGGTAGGCGGCGACGGCCTCGGCCGGGGTGGCGTGGCCGCCGGTCCACACCTCGTGGGTGCCCTCCGGCCAGGCGGCCGGGGTGAACTTCTCCACCAGCGGGTGCTCGGGCGCCAGCACCATGTAGGTGGCGCCGAACAGGGTGTCCTGGCGGGTGGTGAAGATCGTGATCCGCTCGCCGTCGATCGGGAAGTCGACGCGGGCGCCCTCGGAGCGGCCGATCCAGTTGCGCTGCTGGAGCTTGATGGCCTCGGGCCAGTCCAGCTCCTCCAGGTCGTCCAGCAGCCGGTCGGCGTAGGCGGTGATGCGCATGTTCCACTGGCGCAGCTTGGCCTTGAAGACCGGGAAGTTGCCGCGCTCGGAACGGCCGTCGGCGGTGACCTCCTCGTTGGCCAGCACGGTGCCCAGACCGGGGCACCAGTTGACGGGCGAGTCGGAGGCGTAGGCCAGGCGGAACCCGCCCAGGACCTCGGCGCGCTCGGCGGCGCTCAGCTCGGGCCACGCGCGCGTGTGCCCCGGCACGGTCCGCTCACCGGACTCGAACTGGGCGATCAGCTGCGAGATGGGACGGGCCTTGCCCGCCTCGTCGTCGTACCAGGAGTTGAAGATCTGCAGGAAGATCCACTGGGTCCACTTGTAGTAGTCCGGGTCGATCGTGGCGAACGACCGGCGCTTGTCGTGACCCAGGCCCAGCCGGCGCAGCTGCGCCTTCATGTTCTCGATGTTGGCCTCGGTGGACACACGCGGGTGCGTGCCGGTCTGCACGGCGTACTGCTCGGCGGGCAGACCGAAGGCGTCGAAGCCCAGGGTGTGCAGGACGTTGTGGCCGCTCATCCGCTGGAAGCGGGCGTACACGTCGGTGGCGATGTACCCGAGCGGGTGGCCGACGTGCAGGCCCGCACCGGACGGGTACGGGAACATGTCCATGATGAACTTCTTGGGCTTGGCGGCCAGGTCGGGGTCGCCCGCCAGGTCACCCTTCGGGTTCGGCGCCGCGTAGGTGCCCTCGGCGTCCCAGAAGTCCTGCCAGCGTGCCTCGATGTCGGCCGCCACGGCGGCCGTGTAGCGGTGCGGCGCTGCATCCGCCGACATAGCGGCGGGGGCAGCGGGGTTCGTCTCGCTCATGATCCTCAAAGCTCCATCGATCGTCTCTGCCCACGGCTGCGACTTTCAGAAACGAAAAATCCCCTCGCACAGGAGGGGACGCCGCGCCGATGCCGACCGTCCGATTGGTCCGGCGGTCGGGACTGATCAGCGCGGCTCGCTAAGCAGAAGGCGTACGGCACGCATGGCGTCAGGGTACCGCAGCCGTCGAGCGCGGGGCGACGAGCGTCCGCGGGACGGGACGCGAGCCCCGGCGAGCCGTGAGGGACCAGGGGTCCGCCGGTGAAGGTTCAGAAAAACTGAACATCGTTCAAAGATAACCCGGCGTAACGGAGCCTATGGGGACAACATGAGCCTCAGCTGTGGCGTTGATAACAACGCAATAACTCAAACGGCGTACTGCTCGGTTTGGGGCCACTTAGAGTTCGTGCTCGGGACCGCTTTCCCGAACCGCTCGGAGTCGCCCCCATGAACCCTCGTCGCAGTAACAGCTCGCTCCCCAAACCCGGCCGCTCGGCCTATGGGGTGGCGTCTGCTGTCGTCCTGCTCCTCATACCCGTGGTCGTGCTGGCCGGAGGCAGCCAGTTCCGCGAGTTCCTGAACTTCGGCGCGGGCGTGCTCTCCCTCGTCTCGCTCAGCTGCTCGGTGATCTGGGGCCTGGTCGCCCAGGACCGAATCATCCTCAACACGCGCCAGCGGATCGTGGGCCAGGCCGTGCACCGGACCACCGCGGTCGCCTCGATCGCGTTCCTCCTGGTGCACATCACGACCAAGATCGTGCTGGGGCACACCCAGCTGATCGCCGCGGTCGTCCCGTTCTCGCTCGGTCTCACCGGGATCGAGGGCCTGGTCGGCCTCGGCTCCCTGGCCGGCCTGCTGATGATCTTCGTCGGCATCACCGGCGCGCTGCGCAGCAACTTCGCCACCCCCGCCCCGGTCGCGGCGCGCTGGCGGGCGATGCACATGCTGGCCTACCCGGCCTGGTGCGCGGCGCTGATCCACGGCCTGTACGCGGGCCGTGAGGCCAAGCCGATCTTCTTCATCCTCTACGGCCTGTCCCTGCTGGGCGTCATCGTGGCGCTCGCCGTGCGCGCGGCGCCGCGCCCGGTCAAGCGCAGGCTCGCCGACCGGCTGATGGCGGTGCTGGGCGGCGGCGAGCGTCCGGAACTGGACGACCTGGACGCGAGCCGGGCCAGGGTCTCGGAGTCCGGACTGGCAGGCTACGAGAACGCACGCGGCGCGACGCCCCCGCGCGCCGAAGCGACGAGGACCGCGCCCCGCGGACCGCGCCCCGCCTCCCCGCTGTACGACACCCCCGCGCCCGCCGAGCCCCAGCCCGGTTTCGCGGCCGCCTACCGGACCGTCGCGACGCCGCCGCCCGGGCAGCCCTTCGCGGCCGACCAGACCGCGCGCATGGACGGCCCCGGCAGCACCTCCGGCAGCTGGCCGATCCCGTCGCCGCCGCCGGTCGGCGAGGCGCCCCCGTCGGCCTACGACCCGCTGAACGACACGGGGTACAACATCCCGGCCTACAACAATCCGGGCGCCGCCGCGGGCACTCCGGGGTACGGCGGACGTGATGTGTACAACACCGGTGAGACGAACGCCCCCTACGGCACGTACAACCCCAACGACACGTACAACAGCGGTCCCGCCACTGAAACACCCCCCGGCGCCTCCTACGACGCGCCGGGTTCGGGCGAACCTTGGAACACGCCTTCCGGAGGCTACAGGTGAACGAGGCCCTGCCCGACGTCCCGGAAGTCCGCGTGGTCGGGCTTCCCCAGCTCACGTCGGGCTTCGACCTTGTCGAAAGACTCGATCTGCCCATGCACCTGAAGGTGCACGGGCCGCTCGAACCATTGGGCGGCGAGCAGCTCGCGAAGCTCTCCGAGGCCATCAACCTGAAGGGCCGCGGCGGCGCGGGCTTCCCCTTCCACAAGAAGCTGCGCTCGGTCGCCGACGCCGCGATCAAACGCGGCGTACGGCCGGTCGTCGTCGTCAACGGCAGTGAGGACGAACCGGCCTGCCGCAAGGACACCGTCCTGATCAACCGTGCCCCGCACCTCATCCTGGACGGGGCCCTGCTGGTCGCCGAGGCCCTCGGTGCCCGCACGCTCGTGGTGGGCGTCACCCGGGAGTCCACCCAGCGTTCCATGGAGGCGGCGCTCGCCGAGCGCGGACTGAGCAACAGCCGCAGGTCGGCGCTGCGCGCGAGCGTCCAGCGCAACCCGGTGCGCATGGTCACGGGCGCGGCCGCCTCGCTGATCCGTTCCATCGACGGCGGTCCGGCGATCCCGCCGGGCCGCAAGACCAGTGCCTCGCAGAACGGCGTGGGCGGCGTGCCCACCCTGCTGTCCAACGCGGAGACCTTCGCCCAGTTGGCGATCGCCGCCCGCATCGGCCCGGAGCGCTACGGCAACACCGGCCTGTACGACGAGCCGGGCACCGTGATGCTCACCATCTCCGGCGCCGTCGCCCGCCCCATGGTGGTCGAGGCGCCCACCGGCGTGCCGCTGCGCTACGTCCTGCAGCTCGCGGGCGCGCCGCCGGTGCCGCAGGGCGTGCTGACCGGCGGCTACCACGGCAAGTGGATCGACGCGGCGACCGTCAACGAGGCGATCGTCTCGCGCAACTCCCTGGACGCGGTGGGCGGCGCCATGGGCGCCGGGGCGATCCTGCCGATCAGTCAGGAGACCTGCCCGCTGGGCGAGTCGCTCCAGGTCGCGAAGTGGCTGGCGGAGGAGAGCGCGGGCCAGTGCGGTCCCTGCTATCTCGGTCTGCCGGCCGCCGCGCGCGGCATGGAGGACATCCTGAACGGCGGCGGCCCGGCCGCCCTCGAGGCACTCAAGCAGGTCGCCAAGAACGTCAAGCGGCGCGGCGCGTGCTCGCACCCCGACGGCTCGGCGATGTTCCTCGAGTCGACCATCAAGGCGTTCACGGACGACCTGGCCGCGCACGTCCTCGGCAACGGCTGCGGACGTCCCGTGGAGGGCGTCCTGCCGCTCTTCGAGGGTGGCAGGGCCCCCACCGGCATCCCCGGCGGCGGCGAGGCCGAGGAGTCCGGCTCCAGCCGTCAGAAGATCTATGTCGACTGGACGCTGTGCCGGGGGCACGGCCTGTGCGCGGACATCCTGCCCGAGGTGTTCGAGCTGGGCGCCGACGGGTTCCCGACCGTCGCCCAGGCGGGGGTGCCGCGCTACGCGGAGGCCAAGGCCCTGCGGGCCGTGCGCCGCTGCCCCGCGCTGGCCCTGCGCCTGGAGGAGGACACCCGCTCGCAGGCCCCGGCCCGCAACCTGCCGGTTCTCTCCCAGGGCCGCGGCCGCCGCGCCCTGGGCCGCTGAACGCACACGACGGCGGGCCGCCCCTGAGGGGCGGCCCGCCGTCGTATTGCCACCGCGTACGCGTCCGGACATACGTCGAGGGCGAGTCATCCGATGGATGACTCGCCCTCATTTCCAGTGGAGCTAAGGAGAATTGAACTCCTGACCTCCTGCATGCCATGCAGGCGCTCTACCAACTGAGCTATAGCCCCTCGTGGTCACGCGGACCAGCCGCGTTCTTGACCGTGTCGCCCGGTTTCCCCGGCGGCGACGCCAACATTACACGGTCCAGGGGGTGGAACACCAAATCGGTTTCCCGTACCCCCACGCCCGCCGGACGGCGGGCCGGCGTCACGCCGTCACGAACGAGTAGAACCGCTTCAGCGTGCAGTGCTCCTCCAGGAGCCGGCCGTAGATCGGCTCGCCCTCCAGCTCGCGGTAGGTCTCGATCGGGTCGCCTTTTATGATCAGCGCCCGCGCGCACTCCTCGCACCAGTACTGGTAGTCGGGGTTGATCGGCTCCATGTCGCGGACGATCGGGGTGCCGCCGCCGCACCAGTCGCACTTCCGCCTGTGTGCACCCATGGGTCAGCTCCAGCTGTGGCCGCAGGCCGTGCACACGTACGAGATCCCCCCGTTGTCGCCGAGGACTTGGGCCACGTCGAGGGAGCCGCAGGAGGGGCAGACGAGGCGGGTCACCGTGTCTCGTATCAACGCCGCACCGAGGAGGTGGACCTCCTCGAGGATGCAGGCAGGCATCGCTACTCCCTCCCGTCGGGCCGCGCCCCCTTCGGCCGTTTGATTCTGCCACGGCCGGGCCGATACGGTCAGCGACGCCTCGGTACCAGTACGGCCACGACCTGCGCCGCGGGCCGCACCCGAGAGCACGCTCGCACAGATATACGCCCCCCGGGGCCCGAGTGACTCAAGCCGGTGCGCGGGAACACAGAAAATCCCGCCCCTGAGTGGGACGGGATCCTTCCGAACGATCTTCGGCTACTCGACCGAGTGCCGGTTTGTGGAGCTAAGGAGAATTGAACTCCTGACCTCCTGCATGCCATGCAGGCGCTCTACCAACTGAGCTATAGCCCCTTGCCGCCACGCGAACCTTCCGCGTGGTGTTTCGCTCCGCTCTGCGGGGCGAACAAGAAGAACTTTAGCCTGCGACCTGCCGGAAAGTGAAATCCGGGTCGGGCGGGGCCGCGGGCGGCTCAGTCGTCGTCGCCGAGGACGGGCTCGGGCAGGGTGCCGGCGTTGTGCTCCATCAGCCGCCAGCCCCGGGCGCCCTCGCCGAGGACCGACCAGCAGCAGTTGGACAGGCCGCCCAGGCTCTCCCAGTGGTGGGGCTCGAGGCCGAGGAGCCGGCCGAGGGTGGTGCGGATGGTGCCGCCGTGGCTGACCACCACGAGCGTGCCGTCCTCGGGCACCTTCTCCACGTACCGCAGCACGACGGGGGCGGCGCGGTCGGCGACCTCCGTCTCCAGTTCGCCGCCGCCACGGCGCACCGGCTCACCGCGCTTCCACGCGGTGTACTCCTCGCCGTACCGGTCGATGATCTCCTCGTGCGTCAGGCCCTGCCACACGCCCGCGTAGGTCTCGCGCAGCCCCTCGTCACGGGCGACCTCCAGGCCGGTCAGCGCGGCCAGCTCGGCGGCCGTGCGGGTGGCCCGCGCGAGGTCGGAGGAGACGATCGCGTCGGGCCGCAGGGAGGCCAGCAGACGGGCGGCACGGCGGGCCTGGCCGACCCCGGTCCCGGTCAGCTCGATGTCGGTGCTGCCCTGGAAGCGGCGTTCCACGTTCCAGGGGGTCTGGCCGTGCCGCCACAGGATGATGCGGCGGCCCCGGCCTGGGGTACGGCCGGGCGCCTCGGCGGCGCCACTCACCGCCACTCACCGCCGGGCTCGGCCGTCTCCTCGTCGGCCTGCTGCCTGGCGTGCTCCTCGGCCCGGCCGCGAGTGGCCTTGGCGTCGGCGGGGAGTTCGAGCTCGGGGCAGTCCTTCCACAGCCGCTCCAGGGCGTAGAAGACCCGCTCCTCGCTGTGCTGGACGTGCACGACGATGTCCACGTAGTCGAGCAGGACCCAGCGGGCCTCGCGGTCGCCCTCGCGGCGCACGGGCTTGGCGCCGAGTTCCTTCAGCAGCCGCTCCTCGATCTCGTCGACGATCGACTTGACCTGGCGGTCGTTGGGCGCGGACGCCAGCAGGAAGGCGTCCGTGATCGACAGCACGTCGCTGACGTCATACGCGATGACGTCGTGCGCGAGCTTGTCGGCGGCCGCCTGGGCGGCGGTGTTGATGAGGTCGAGAGAGCGGTCGGTCGCGGTCACTACAAGGCTTTCCTTCGGCGGTCACTTGACACCAAGGGTCTCACGGACCGCCGAGGACGCCTCACGCGTTTCCGGGGATCACTGCGCCGCCGGGCTCCGGTAGTCCTGGCCGAGGACGACGGAGACATTGGCGTTCGAGGTGACCTTGCCCTTCGTCACCGCCGTGTCGGGCAGACCCAGGGTCTTCGCGACGTCGGTGGCCTTCTGCTTGTCCGCGGCGTCGCCGTACACGACCTCGGACGCCGGGCTGACGGCGGACGCGGTGCCGCCTTCCAGGAAGGTGAAGCCGCCGCCCAGAAGGGCGACCCGGGCCTTCTCGGTGTTGTCCTTGACGCCGGTGGCGTTGCGCACGGAGACCCGGACGGCGGAGGACTGCTCGGGGCTCTTCGCGGTGCCGCCGAGGACGTCCTTGACCACGCTCTCGCTGGTCTCGGCGCTCAGCGTGCCGTCCGTCTGCACCGGCAGCAGCTCCGTCCTGAAGTCGCCGCCCTTGGCGAACCCGGCCAGCTTGGCGAGGAAGGTGCCGAGGTCCTCGTCGGTGAGCGAGGGGTCGAGGATCTGCTGGAGCGTCTGCACCGTCGTCGTGGCGCCCGAGGCGTCGGAGGAGAGCTTGCGCAGCGTGCTCTGCATCACCTGCCCGAACCGTTCGAGCTGGACGTTCTCCTCCTCGCCCGGGGCGTGGTAGGTGGCGTAGGCGACGGCCATCCGGCCGCTGAGGGTCTGCGCCTTGCCCTTGCGGACCAGGGGCGAGGTGCCCTTCTTCTTGCTGTCCGGGTCGGGTACGTCGGCGTTGGTGTCGACGTCGACGTTGCCGACCAGGTCGACGAGGTTCTGGAGGTAGGGGGTGTCCAGGCGCCAGGTGCCCTCGATGTCGGTGCCGAGGACGGTGTCGAGCTGGTCCCGGGTTCCCGAGGAGCCGTCGCCCTTGACCGACTTGGCGAGGGTCGTGACGCTGCCGTCGTCGCCCGTCAGGGCGAGGGTGTTGGGCAGCAGGACGGTGGTGCCGTGCTTGGTGGTGGTGTTGCCGACGAGCAGCGCCGTGGACGTGCCGCCCCGCGCGGTGTCGTGCAGGTGGACGACGATCACGTCGCGCTTCTGGGCGCCGGACGAGGTCGTGGTGCCGGCCTCCGAGCCGCCGGACGACAGACCGGGCAGCTTCCCGGCGTACCAGAGGTAGCCGACGCCCCCCACCGCGACCAGGGCCAGCACGACGGTCAGGGCGATGATGCGGCTGCGGGCGCGGCGGCGGGCCTCCTCGCGGCGCTCGGTGCGGTTCTCGGTGAACTTCAGCCAGTCGATGACGTCCTCGGAGTCGTCGCTCGGCTCCTCGACGAAGGCGAACTGCTCGGTCCGGTAGTCGCGTTCGTCCGCGCCGTCCCGGTCCGGTCCCCGCTCCGCCCGGTCGGCGTCCGCCGGCCCTGTCTGCTGCGGGATGTGGGCGGTGTGCTCGGCGATCCGGGGCAGCTGTCCGCTGGTGGCGGCCGCGTCGTACGGATCGTGGGGCGCCGCGGTCGTGCCGGAGCCGTACGGGTCGTAGGAGCCGTGGGCGCCCTGGGGGGCGGGTCCTGGCGCCTGCCGGCCCTGGTCGTAACCGCCGTCGTAGCCGGTGCCGTAGCCGCCCTGGTGGGCGCCGTCCTGACCGGACCGGTAGGCACCGTCCTGGTAGGCCGTGGGATCGAGCTGCTGCTGGCCGCCGGTCGCGTACGGGTCGTAGCCGTAGCCCTGCTGCCCGTACGCGTCGTAGGTCTGCTGCGGAGTCTGCTGGACGGGGATCGGCCGGTACACAGGCCGGCCGTACTCGTCGTAGCCGACGAGTTCGTACTGGTCGCCCCCGTGACCAGCGTCGTATCGGTCGTTCACCGGTGCCCCTCTCGGCTCACTCGCCTCGGTACAGCTGGCGTTTGGCGATGTAGCGCACGACTCCGTCAGGCACCAGATACCAGACCGGGTCGCCCTTGGCGACTCTTGCCCGGCAGTCCGTGGAGGAGATGGCGAGGGCGGGGACCTCGACGAGCGAGACACCGCCTTCCGGCAGGCCGGGGTCGGTCAGATGGTGGCCGGGCCGGGTGACGCCGATGAAGTGCGCGAGGGAGAACAGTTCCTCGGAGTCCCGCCAGGTGAGGATCTGGCCGAGCGCGTCGGCGCCGGTGATGAAGAACAGGTCCGTGTCCGGGTTGAGCGCGCGCAGGTCGCGCAGGGTGTCCACGGTGTAGGTGGGACCGCCGCGGTCGATGTCGATGCGGCTCACGGAGAACTGCGGGTTCTCGGCGGTCGCGATGACCGTCATCAGATAGCGGTCCTCCGCCGGGGAGACATGGCGGTGGGACTTCTGCCAGGGCTGGCCCGTGGGTACGAACACCACCTCGTCCAGGTGGAACTGGGCGGCGACCTCGCTGGCCGCCACGAGGTGCCCGTGGTGGATCGGGTCGAACGTTCCGCCCATGACGCCGAGGCGCCGCTTGCCCGACGCCGAAAACCCGCCGCCGGGCCCGTGTTCGAGGGGTTTCACCGTGTCACTCGCCGGACCGGTAGGCATGTCCTGCTCTCCCATGCGTGCAGACCCTACCGGCCCGGCCTGAGGACTCCATGATCCAGATCCCGGTAACGGGCGGGCGGGGTTCAGCGGTCGCGGTTGAAACGCGTGGTGATCCACAGCAGGAGCAGCAGGATGAACAGCGCGCCGCCGCCGGTGAGGAAGGGGCTGAGGCTCTCGTGGTTGCCGCCCTCGGCCTCGGCGAGGGTGGCCAACTGGGCAGCGGTGCTGGGGAAGCTCATCTTCGGCAGGACCTATCCGGGAGTGGGCGGGACAAGGATGTCGGCCCATCGTAAGCAACCCCCGACGCACCGCTCACCCCGACTCCACTCTTGGCGCCGCCGGTACACGCGCCCCACCTGCGCTCACCGGTGGGGTCGCCACGGCCGCGGGAGCACCCGGGAACCTTTCCGCCGTGTCAGTCGTCGTCCCGCTTGTAGCCGCGGAGGAGGAACCAGCCGGTGAGTACGCAGCCCACGACCATCACGATCAGGACGACCCGGAGCAGGTAGCCCGCTCCCTGGTGCTGGGCGGCGGCGCTCGCGGCCTCGGTGAGCCAGGCGGCTGCGGGGTGGTGCTCCATGACGTGGACTCCTTCGTCGTACTGCCCGTCCACGGTATCTCCGCCTAGGCTGGGCCCTGCCTCGGGGGCACATTGGGACACTGACAGACATGGGGGACCACATGTCCGACGACGGCCGCGAACAGGACGGGCCGGAGCAGGTGCCGAGCCGGCAGCGCAGGCGCTTCCCGGAGATCTCCTCACGCGCGTACGAGCACCCGGCCGACCGCTCCGCCCTTGTCGCGCTGCGCAAGCTGAGCGGTTTCGACACGGTGTTCAAGGCCCTCAGCGGCCTGCTGCCCGAGCGCAGCCTCAGGCTGCTGTTCCTGTCCGACTCCGTACGCGTCTCCGACCAGCAGTTCGCCCACCTGAACGACATGCTGCGGGACGCCTGCTACATCCTGGACCTGGAGAAGGTCCCGCCGATGTACGTGACCCAGGACCCGCAGCCCAACGCGATGTGCATCGGCCTGGACGAGCCGATCATCGTGGTCACCACGGGCCTGGTCGAGCTGCTCGACGAGGAGGAGATGCGGGCGGTCGTCGGCCACGAGGTGGGGCACGCCCTGTCCGGGCACGCCGTGTACCGCACGATCCTGCTGTTCCTGACGAGTCTGGCCGTCCGGGTCGCCTGGATCCCGCTGGGCAACCTCGCGATCATGGCGATCGTCACGGGGCTGCGCGAGTGGTTCCGCAAGTCGGAGCTGTCCGCGGACCGGGCCGGTCTGCTCGTCGGCCAGGACCCGAAGGCCTCCATGCGGGGTCTGATGAAGATCGCCGGCGGCAACCACCTGCACCAGATGAACGTGGACGCGTTCCTCCAGCAGGCCGAGGAGTACGAGTCCGGGGGCGACCTGCGCGACTCCGTGCTGAAGATCCTCAACGTGCTGCCGCGTTCGCACCCCTTCACCACCGTGCGGGCGGCCGAGCTGAAGAAGTGGGCGGAGTCCCGCGACCACCAGCGGATCATGGACGGCCACTACCCGCGCCGCACCGAGGACAAGGACACCTCGGTCAGCGACTCCTTCCGCGAGTCGGCGGCCCACTACGCCGGCCACGTCAAGAGCTCGAAGGACCCGCTGATGAAGCTGGTCAGCGATCTGGCGGGCGGCGCCGGCGATCTGGGCGACCGGGTGCGGCGCGGCTTCGGCGGCTTCACCGGATCGGCCCCGCCCAAGGACGCGGGCAAGGAGGCGGGCAAGGACCAGCCGTCCACCGGCACCCCGCCCCGCGACGAGGACTGAGCTACCCCACCTTCGGTTCGGCGCTGTGCGCCAGGGAGCCGCACACGGCCGGCGCGGTGTCCGTGGCGTACGGGTCCGTGCCGGGCGGGCCGCCCGCCTTGGCGGTCTGGCCGGCCAGCAGCGGCTCGAACTGCCGTGCGGAGTCCACGGCGCAGGAGAGCGGGCCGGCCTGCGTGTAGGAGACGACGATCCGGACCTGGTGCAGCCGCAGGTCGTCCGGGGTGAAGCGGAACTGGAGCTCACGCCGGACCGTGAACAGCGAGGACGGCGCGTGCGGCCCGGAGCCGGCCGGCTTCAGCGCGTAGACGAAGGTGTGGTCCGCGCCCACCTCCAGGGTGGAGGAGTCGGTCTCGGCGGCCTGGAGGCTGCCCTGGACCCGGATCTCGCGGCCGGCCAACTCGACGCGGGCCGGGTCGAAGCGGACGAGCCAGCCGGTGGCCGCGTGCCGCCCGTCGGCGGCGGGCCGGTCGAAGCTCTGGTCGAACTGGTCGAGCTGACCGCCGTCGAGCAGCGCCCGCACGGGGTCGGTCCGTCCACCGGTGAGCACCTCCGGGTAGAGGGAGGACGCGACGATGTACTCCTTCGCGATGGTCAGCGCGGCGACGACCTGGCTGTCGGAGAAGTGCGCGGTGCGCCGGACGGTGGGCAGCGGTACGCCCTCCGCGCCGACGGAGAACTGGGCGGCCGGGCTGTGCGCGTACAGGTACGCGGGATCGGCCGCGCCGGGCACCTCGCCCTGCGGGGCGAGCGGGACGACGGTCATCCGCAGCGGCTCCACGGGCCGCTGGGCCTGGGCGCTCTGGTAGGGGTGCCGTACGCCCATGTAGACCGCGGTGCCGAAGGCGACGACGATCAGCAGGACCAGCAGCAGCGCCTGCCGGGACAACCCCCGGCGCAGCGGCGGGCGGCGGCGCACGGCGGGCGTGTGGTCGGTCATACGTTCGAGTGCGGAGTACTCCTGGAGACGGGCAGCCCGCACGAACGACTCGTCGAAGACGACGGACCGGTATTCGTCCTCCGCACCTCCAGGGACTCCCTCGGGTGTCCCCTCAGGTGGCTCTCCAGGCCCTCCCATATCTTCAGGGTAGGTCTCGGCAAGCCCTGGTAAACGCCCTGATGTGCGACAAGTTCTGACAGGTTCTCACCAGAACCGCCGTGCCGCCAGTCAGGGCGTGCGCGGGACCGCGGGGACGGCCGGCTGGGAGTAGTCGGCGGACGCGGAGGGCGCCGCCGCGCTGCCCTGTTCCAGGCCGGTCGAGGCGGGCGGCGGGGCCTGGTCGCGGCTGCCCGAGGCGCCGCCCCGGTAGACCGCCGCGAAGGCGAGGGCGACCATGCCGATGCCCATGACGAGGGCGAGCACCCAGGCCACGGGGCGGTGCCAGCGGACGTGCTTGCCGAAGGTCCCCGGGGCGCCGGGACGGCCTTCGAGGACGTCGGCGTCGGGGTCGTCCGGGTCGCCGTACGGGTCGGGGCCGAGGCCGTACCCCTCCTCGTAGCGCTCGCCCCTGGCGTGGGCGCGGCGGGCCTCCGCCTCGGAGGCCTCGGCTCTGGCCTGCGCGGCGGCCAGGAGGCGTTCGACCGCGGTCGGCTCGTGGATCACGGCCGCGCGTACGAAGGCCTCGTCGAAGACCACGGAGGCGAACTCTTCGTCCGACACCCCGTGGTCGTGGTCGTCGTCGGGCTCCCAGCCGTCAGGGAACGGCGTGCCCCCCACGTCCTCCGGCACGGATCCAGAGTAGACCTGAGGGGTCAATTTGGGCAGACGGTATGGAAATTCATCCGTCTGCTGAGACGCCCCGCCACGGGACGGACCGCGTCAGCGCCGGATGTGTCCGTCCCCCGTGAGGATGTACTTCGTGCTGGTCAGCTCGGGCAGGCCCATCGGGCCGCGGGCGTGCAGTTTCTGCGTGGAGATGCCGATCTCGGCGCCGAAGCCGAACTGGCCGCCGTCGGTGAAGCGGGTGGAGGCGTTGACGGCGACGGTCGTGGAGTCGACCAGCTGGGTGAACCGGCGGGCGGCCTGCTGCGAGGTGGTGACGATCGCCTCGGTGTGCCCGGAGCTCCACAGCCGGATGTGCGCGACGGCCCGGTCGAGGGAGTCGACCACGGCGGCGGCGATGTCGTACGACAGGTACTCGGTCTCCCAGTCCTCCGCGGTGGCCTCGACGACCGTGGCCCGGGAGTCCTTGGCGTGGGCCATGACCCGCTCGTCGGCGTGGACGGTGACCCCGGCCTCGGCGAGCGCGTCCAGGGCGCGGGGCAGGAATTCGGCGGCGATGTCCTGGTGGACCAGCAGGGTCTCGGCGGCGTTGCAGACGCTGGGCCGCTGCGCCTTGGAGTTGATCAGGATGTCGACGGCCGTGTCGACGTCGGCCTGCGCGTCGACGTAGACGTGGCAGTTGCCGGTGCCGGTCTCGATCACCGGGACGGTGGACTCGTTCACCACGGTCCGGATCAGCGAGGCGCCGCCGCGCGGGATCAGCACGTCGACCAGGCCCCGGGCCCGCATCAGCTCGCGCACGCTCTCGCGGCTCTCGCCGGGCACCAGCTGCACGGCGTCGGCGGGCAGTCCCGAGCCGCCCACGGCGTCGCGGACGACCCGGACCAGGGCGGTGTTCGACTCGTAGGCGGAGGCCGAGCCTCGCAGCAGCACCGCGTTGCCCGACTTCAGGCAGAGGGCGGCGGCGTCCACGGTGACGTTCGGGCGGGCCTCGTAGATGATCCCGACCACGCCGAGCGGGACGCGGACCTGGCGCAGGTCGAGCCCGTTCGGCAGCGTGTTGCCGCGGACGACCTCGCCGACCGGGTCGGGCAGCCCCGCCACGTCCCGCACGTCGGCGGCGATGGCGCGCACCCGCTCGGGGGTGAGCGTGAGCCGGTCGACGATGGCGTCGCTGGTACCGGCCTCGCGGGCCTTGGCGACGTCCTTGGCGTTCGCCTCGAGGATCTCGCCGGTACGGACCTCCAGGGCGTCCGCGATGGCCAGCAGGGCGTCGTCCTTCGCGACCCGCGGCAGCGGCGCGAGGTCGGCGGCGGCGGCCTTGGCCCGGTACGCGGCCTGGGTGACCGGGGACATCGAGTCGTACGGCGAGAGCATGGTCATGAAGGAAGGGTAGTGCGGCGTGCGGGGCGGCCACCGGTCGTCCCACACCGCGAGACGGGTCAAAAGGGGTGGACCCCGACCGGTGTCGCCGGCGGCGCCCCGTACCCCTCGGCGAGGCGCTGGTGGTAGGTCTCGCGGTCGACGACCTCGAGTCCGACGATCTCCCAGGGCGGCAGCTGGGCGCTCTGCCGGTGCTCGCCCCACAGCCGCAGGGCGACGGCGGCCGCGTCATGGAGGTCGCGGGCCTCCTCCCAGTAGCGGATCTCGGCGTGGTCTCCCGCGTACCGGCTGGTCAGCAGGAAGGGGTGGTCGTGGGCGAGCTGTTCGAGGCCGCGCCGCACCTCCTTCAGCGGGGCCTGGGCGCCGGAGACGCTGAGCGTGACGTGCCACAGCCGGGGCAGGTCCTGCGGCGCGGCGTAGCCGTCCCCGGTCGCAACGCTCGTCAGGCCACCGCGGGACGCCGCCGCCCCAGGGCGCACTCGTCTCACGATGTCCTCCTTCACGCAGCGCTCGCTCGCATCGCTGGCATCGCTCCACCGCTGGTCCCGCTCATGCGGAATGCGTCCCTGCCTCAAAGTGGAGCAGGCCGCACGGCTCCGCGGGGCGGTTTTACGGAACGTCCCCCACCTTCGGCATCCGGGTGGCCGGACGTTTCGGCCCATTACGGCTCCAGGAGCACCAGGTCGTCCCTGTGTACGACCTCGCGTTCGTACGCCGGTCCCAGCTCGCGGGCGAGTTCGCGGGTGGAGTGGCCGATCAGCCGGGGGATCTCCTTGGCGTCGAAGTTGACGAGCCCGCGGGCCACCGCGCGCCCGGCGCCGTCGCGCAGCTCCACCGGGTCGCCGGCGGTGAACTCGCCCTCCACGCCGGCGATCCCGGCGGGCAGCAGCGACTTGCGGCCCTCGACGACAGCCCGGACCGCGCCGTCGTCGAGGGTGAGCGAGCCCTGCGGGGCCGAGGCGTGCTGCAACCACAGCAGCCGGTCGGCGGAGCGCTTCCCGGTGGGGTGGAAGTAGGTGCCGGTGTCGCCGCCGGACAGGGCGTCGGCGGCGTGGACGGCGCTGGTCAGCACCACGGGGATGCCGGCGGCGGCCGCGATCCGGGCCGCCTCCACCTTGGTCACCATGCCGCCGGTGCCGACGCCGGCCTTGCCCGCGCTGCCGATCTCGATGCCCGCCAGGTCGGCCGGGCCGCGCACCTCCGCCAGCCGGGACGTGCCCGGCCTGCTGGGATCGCCGTCGTAGAGGCCGTCCACGTCGGACAGCAGCACCAGCAGGTCGGCGCGGACCAGGTGGGCGACGAGCGCGGCGAGCCGGTCGTTGTCGCCGAAGCGGATCTCGTCGGTGGCGACGGTGTCGTTCTCGTTGACCACCGGCAGGGCACCCATCGCGAGGAGCTTGTCCAGGGTGCGGGAGGCATTGCGGTGGTGGGCGCGGCGGCTGGTGTCGTCGCCGGTCAGCAGGACCTGGCCGACGCGGATGCCGTAGCGGGCGAAGGAGGCGGTGTAGCGGGCCACGAGCAGGCCCTGGCCGACGCTGGCCGCGGCCTGCTGGCGGGCGAGGTCGCGGGGGCGGCGGCGCAGGCCCAGCGGGGCGAGGCCGGCGGCGATGGCGCCGGAGGAGACGAGGACGATCTCCTTGCGTCCCCCGCCCGCCCGTCCCCCGCCGCCCTCGGCCGGGCCCCCTCGGGCGGCGCCGTCCTTGAGGCTCTTGCCGAGCACGTCCACGAGCGCGTCCACACGGTCGGCGTCCAGTCCGCCCGACGCGGTGGTCAGCGACGAGGAACCCACCTTGACGACGATCCTGCGGGCCTCGCGCACGGCCTGCCTTGCCCCTGTCACCTTGCCGTCTGTCCTCTCGCATAGGTCGGGCTGCCCGCCCGAATCTACGCGAACAGGGGCGTGGGCCGCGCATCGGTCCGCCACGCGGACAGGTATCACGTAGGCGTCTGGTAACGAATCCTTCACGGTTCCCGTACGGCAAAAAGGATGTCCCAGTTCCGTATGGAATTTAAAGAGCTGACAAACTTAAGATGATCGGTGTGGAACCTGACCCCCGCCGCATGAAGCGCATACTCCTCAGATCGGGGAAGAGCCCCTACGACGTCTTCACGGTGGAGGAAGCCCTTCATCGCGACGTGATCGCCACCAACTCCGGCAACCTGATCTTCAGCGATGCCGCCCACAAGATCCTCGAGACACCGGACACCGAGGTCGTCTCGAACGGCATGCGGACCGTCGTGTCGGCCGCGGACCGCATCAACGAGGAGTACGACGTCTTCGTCGTGCCGCTCGCCAACGCGTTCCGGCCCTCCTTCGAGACTTCGCTGAAGCGCCTGACGAAGCTCATCAACAAGCTGAAGATCCCGGTCGTGGTACTGGGAGTGGGCGCGCAGAGCAGCCTGGACTACAACTCGTCACGGCTGAAGCCGATGGAATCCAGCGTGCGGGGATTCGTCTCCGCGGTCCTCGACCGCAGCGCGTCCATCGGCGTGCGGGGCGAGTTCACCGGGCAGTACCTCAAGGACCTGGGCTTCCGGGACGTCGAGGTGATCGGCTGCCCCTCGATGTTCATGTACGGCCAGGAACTCCCCGTGGAGAAGCGGGTGACGGCGCTGACCGCCGGCTCACGCATCGCGATCAACGGCTCGCACAGCGCGGTTCGCAGCGGCGGCCTGCACAAGGTCATCACCCGTACCCACGCGCGCTACCCCCACCTGCGTTACATCGGCCAGAACCTCACCGACGCACGGCAGTTGCACTGGCGGGACCTGGACTCCTCGGCGGGCCGGATCACACAGATGCCCACCCATCCGGACCACCCGATGTACCAGGAGGGCAAGGTCCGGGTCTACGTCGACCCGATCACCTGGATCAACGACCTGCGTGAGTTCGACTTCTCCTTCGGCTCCCGCATCCACGGCAACATCGCGGCCCTGCTGGCCGGCACGCCCGCGACCGTCCTGTGCGGTGACTCTCGGACCCTGGAGTTGTGCCGCTACTTCGAGATCCCGCACCACCGGCTCGACCAACTGCCCGAGGACGGCCTGGACCCGGCCCAGCTGTACGAGGAGGCCGACTTCACCGCGCTGACCAAGGGACACCGGGAGCGGTTCGAGCGGTTCACGGCGTTCCTGGACAAGAACGGCCTGGAGAACACGTTCACGCACGGCGACAGCGGCGCGGCCTTCGACGCTCGTATGGGCTCGCTGTCCTTCCCGCCCGGCATCCGTCCCTGGAACGACGCGGACCTCGCCTCGCTCACCTCTCGTTTCGGCTGGCTGCAGACCCAGGTCACCGAACTCTCGGAGGACAACGCCAAGTTGCGTAAGGAACTGGCCCGCGCCACCAAGGTGCCCGCACCGGCGCCGCCGCCTACCTCGGTGTACCGCCGGGCCCGACGCGCCGTGGGCCGGCCCCTCCGCCGCGCGCTCAAGCCCGGTCGCAAGTAGCCTCCGACAGACCGGCAGGCGGCCGTGGGGCCGGCTCCGGACAGCAGCCGTCTGAATCCCCGCCCAGGGTGCCCTGGGCGGGGATTCAGACGGCTGCCTCGGTTCTGCTGGAGGAGAGCACGCGGCGGAGCCTGCGGGCGGCCCGGCGCACGAGGGAGGAACGCGGGGTTTCGCGCCAGCCCGGGAAGTGGCGGGCCTCGCGGGGTTCGGCGAGGTACACCCAGTCGGGGATACCCGCCTTCTTCGAGCGGAAATGGGGGTGGCTCAGGTAGAGCCGGGTGCCCCGCTTCTCCAGGACGGCGGCGGGCTGACGCTTGGCGCGGGCGAACTCCAGTACCTCATCGAGGAGATCGGGCCGCTGCTGGGCCACCAGGTACAGCCGCAGCCGCTCATGAACCCTCAGACGGTAGGCGACGCTCTCGTTCCAGTGGGCGTCCATCAACGGCTTGGCCAGCTCCAGCTTGTGCCGCCGCACCTCCTCGCTGTCTTTCAGGAACCTCGGTCCGAACTGGGGCAGCAGCGTGATCAGGAAGGGCCGGACCATGAGCGTGTCCCGCTTGGAACCCTCGGGCACCAAATCGGCGATCAGGTTCATCAGGGCGCGCGCGGAGTCGAAACGCAGCGTGTAACTGCCTTGCTTGGTCACGTGCTTGCCGTCGGTGCGGCCCACCAGGTAGTAGCAGGTGCAGTCGGTGACCACCGAGACGCCGTCGGCCCGCAGATAGGCCTCCATGGTGAACAGCGCGTCCTCGCCGGTGAACAACGACTCGTCGAACCGCATCCCGTGCCGCTCCAGCAGTGCGCGGCGGAACAGCTTCTGGGCACTGAGCGTGAACTTGATGTTCGAGGAGAAGACGTCCGTGCGCTTGAGCGTCCTGCCCCACATCGACCTGGGTGCGGCGCGGTTGACGCCCTCGACCTTGCCGAGCACCACGTCCGTGCCGTTCTCGTCGGCCATGGCGACCATGCGCTCCAGGGCCTCCGGCCCGAGCCGGTCGTCGGCGTCGAGGAAGAAGACGTAGCGTCCGGTGGCCTTGCCGAGACCGACATTGCGCGGACCGCTGGGGCCGCCGGAATTCGCCTGGTGGAGGACCGTGACGCTCATGCGGGCGCGGGCGGCGAACTCCTCCAGGTACGCCCCCGTGCCGTCCCCCGAGCCGTCGTCGACCGCGATCACCTCGATGCGGGCCGGGTCCAGCGTCTGGGCCTCGACGCTGGCCAGGCACTCCACCAGGTAGGGCATCGCCTCGTAAGCCCCGATGACCACGCTGACGTCAGGCTGCGCCACTGTCCCACTTTCCCTTTGCCACAACTTCCCCACAGGTCAACGGAAATGATCCGTACCCGTCACTGTCCCTAAGACTGCTCGCACGGGCAGCCGGTTGCCTTGGAACAGGAGGGTTGTGGTGGGGGTCACACAACAGGCACACAGAGGATCGACGGCGGCGCGAGTGGGAGGCAGCGGAAGGAGACGGCAATGGCCCGGTACCGGGGAGTCACCTCTCCGGTACCGGGCCCGTCGCGTCCAGTGGCCGGGTCAGCCCGTCGTCACGCCGCCCGTGTCACCCGCGGTCTCGTCGTGCGGAGCCGTCCGCTGCTCGGGCACCGCGTTCACCAGCTTCGCCGGCTTCGCGCTCTCCGTCGCCGCGCGTGCGGCCTGGCCGACGTTGCGGGCCTCGGCCTTGGCGGAGAGGTCCGCCACCGCGCTGTTGAACTGGTCGATGGACTTCGGCTCGTCCGGACCGAGCAGGTAGCGCCGCAGCGTCCTGCGGTCCTCCCTCAGCGGATCCGCCGCGGGATCGTGCACCGCGGCGAGCAGTTCACCGAGTTCGGCGGCGCTGTTGGACAGGATCACGGCGGCGCGCACAGCGGTGTTGTTCCGCTTGAACTCCTCCACCCCCAGCTCCGCGGAGTCCGTGACCGCGTACGGCTTGCCGCTGGCAATGAAGTCGGAGACCACGCTGGAGATGTCGGAGACCATCGCGTCGGAGACGTTGAAGCAGTCGTACAGGCGCGGCTCGGCGCCGGTGATGACCTGGTGCTGCCAGGACCCCACGAAGCGCCAGTACGCCGCGTTCCACTCGGCGCGCAGCCGGGCGACCTCCTCATGCCGGGCCAGGTCGACCAGGCTGTCCCGCGTGGTCTCGGCCTCGTCGCCCCTGTTTCCGACCGGTCCCGTCAGCGCGGCCAGCCGAGCCTCGATCCGGACCAGCTCGGCCTTGGCCTCGGCCCGGTCGCCGGCCTGGGCGGCGGTGGCGGCGGTGAAGCGCGAGTCGGCGGCGCGTGCGGCGGCGGCCTTTTCGATCAGGGCGGTGATCCTGCGGTGCGCGGACTTGGCCTGCGCGCTGCGGGTGCCGGTGAAGGGGTGCGGCTTGTACAGAACACGGATCGGCGGGTCGGCCTTGACCAGCCCCTTCACGATGTTCTCACCCGCGAGCAGAACGGACGTGTTCCCCGGGTTGTCGTCCCAGCCCTCCCAGGTGGGCGCGTACAGCACAGTGGGGATGCGCCCCGCGGGCACGCCCTGCCAGCTCTGGATCGGCGCCAGCTGCGGGCGGCCGACCTCCACGATGTCCTCGTCGCGGATGCCGACGTCGGCCATGGCATAGCGGTCTCGGCCCGCGCGGCCGGCGGTCCACACCTCGTCGTACACCTTGCTGTACGGGTTGACGCTGGCAAGCTTGTCGCTGTCGCCGTGGCCGATGAAAACGTGCTTCATGGTGGGGACGCGCAGCATGTGGATGTTCTTGCCGACGTTCGCCGCGTACAGCGCGACGCGCACCGTGGACAGGTCCATGTTCATCAGGTGCACCCCTCCGGGCACGCAGACGACCGGTACCGTCGTGGGCGCCAACCTTTCCAGGATGACCCGCTCGCGCAGAACGATCAGCGGACGGGTGTCCAGCTGCTCCATCGTCTCCAGCCACATGTTGAGCTGGTACGCGGAGTCCTTGGAACCGGAGAAGTACAGCACCGTCTCGGGCCGGTACTCGCGCAGCCAGCCGTCCAGCGCGGCAAGGACCTTCTCCGCCTTCGGCGGCGTCTGCCGACCGCGCAGGTACGGCAGCAGCGCCAGGCCGTAGAGGACGGCGAGGAGAAAACTGATGGCGACGCCGACGTAGGCGAGCAGGGGATCCCGCTCGGCCCCAGCAATCAGGATGCCCGCGACCGCTGGGATGTCGAGGTGGAGCATCTTCTCCGCGGACCGGTTCAGCAGGCGGCGCGGTGGCGCGTCCGGGATGCGGACGCGGGAGGCCAGGTCGACATTTCGGGTGGCGACGGGCAACCGGCGGCGGTTGCCGATCAGGGTGGTCAGCACGCCATGGGGGGCCTGGAGGCCGTAGAGGACGACGAAGCAGGCGGTGGTGATGTAGAAGAGCAGATTGTCGTCGAGGTCGAGTCGGGAAATCAACAGGATCAGGAGCAGCTGCCGGACCAGAAAGCGGGTGGACAGACCGGCCCGGATCTTACTCAGCCGACTGATCAGATAGCTGTCCCTGCGGTGCAGATAGTGATCCGCCAGGTACGTCACGGCGGCCACGGCCGCGAAGGCGTACACACTCGGGAGGAGTGCGGCCACCATGAGGCAGGGGTAGCCCAGCATCATGAGGGCCGCTGCGGCCAGTTCGGCCGCGCTGCCCACCCGGGCGACGCGTATAGCGGTGGATATCACGAAGGAAACCTGCTCTGGGAGGGGTGCCGGTTTTGTCACTGTAGGCCTTGAGCCGGCGGAGGAATCTGCAAACCCGTCGCATACACCGGAATAAAGCCTTGAAGCGCGCTGTGCGAATTGTGTACTTTGCGCAACGTGTGGGAGCTTACGGACTCAGGCCCCTATGAATGCCGGCGAAGAGGCAGCCACAGAGGCCTGAATGTCGCATGTCTGTTTGCTGGCCGATTATGCCACGCCGTCCTCGCGGTCAAGGACGGTGGCCAGCGCCTGCTCGAATCCGGAGGCCTTGGCCGCGCCCGCCGTCGGGTCCTGCTGGCGGACGTCGATGACGTGTCCGGTCAGCTCCGACAGCAGCACGTCGAGCGAGGTGCGGGCCACGGCCTCGGAGGACAGCAGCGTGCCGGCCGGCTCCTGGCCGAAGGCCTTGGTGCGCATCGGCGTGGCCGTGCGCTCGGGGTTGATGCAGTTCACCCGGATGCTGTCGCCGGCCCACTCGTCGGACAGCGCCTGGGTGAGGTTCACCATGGCGGCCTTGGTGGAGGAGTACAGGCTGTACTCGGCGCGGCCGCGGGTGTAGCTGCTGGAGGTGTACAGGAGGAGCTGGCCCTGCGTCTCCGCCAGGTACTTGTAGGAGGAGCGCGCGATCTGCACCGGGGCCAGGTAGTTGACCTTCAGCGCCTCCTCGATGGTGGAGTTGTCGGTCTCGGCGAGCTTGCCGATGCGCAGCACGCCCGCGGTGTTGACGACGTAGTCGATGCGCCCGGTCTCGGCGTACGCCTTGGACAGCGCGTCGTCGACCTCCTCCGGGTTCTCCACATGGGTGCCGGTGGTGGAGCGGCCGAGCGCGTAGACGTTCGCGCCGTAGGAGCCGGCGAGCTCCGCGATGTCCTTGCCGATGCCGTAGGAGCCGCCGAAGATGACCACGGTCTTGCCGGTGAGCAGGTCCCGGTAGGCCTCCTCGCCGTTCTGCTCGGGGGCGGCGGTGGAGGCGAGCTGGAAGAGCTTGTCGGCGATGAAGACGTCGACCGGCTGCGTCACCTTCATGTTGTACTCGTCGCCCGCGACGACGTGGATCGGCACGTCCGGCAGGTACTTGAGTACGACCGAGCAGTCGTCGGTGGCCTGGAAGTTGGGGTCGCCGGAGGCGACGTCGTAGGCGCGGCGGATAGTGGACAGCTTGAAGGCCTGCGGGGTCTGGCCGCGGCGCAGCCGGGAGCGGTCCGGGATCTCGGTGATGAACTCGCCGTCCTGGCCGTGGGTGCGGGTCACGATGATGGTGTCCGCGGACGGGATGGCGACGTCGACGGCCTCGTAGCGCTCCAGCGCGGCCACGCAGTCGTCGATGACGCGCTGCGAGAGCAGGGGGCGCACGGCGTCGTGGAACAGGACGTTGAGGTCCTCGCCCTCGGCCAGGCCCTCGCGCAGGGCGGCGATGGCACGCTCGGTAGTCTCGTTCCGCGTGGCGCCGCCCTCGATGACGCGGGACACCTTGCTGAACCCGGCCTTGGCAACGATCTTCTCGACGTCCGGCACATAGCCCGGTGCCATCAGCACGATGATGTCGTCGATGGAGTCGGCCTGGTCGAAAGTGGTCAGGGTGTGTTCGATGACTGCCTTGCCGGCGATCTTCAGTAGTTGCTTGGGGATCGACAGACCCACCCGCTGACCGGTACCACCGGCCAAGATCACTGCGGTGGTACGGGGCTTGGCTATGTGCTCGGACACAGGTGACCTACCTCGGGGCGACAGGGGTTGCCGAAATGCTCCCACTTGGGGTTACCGCTGTGCAAGGTGGGTGCCTCCCAGTGCAAACCAGAGCGCAACCTGTCATTCACCTCGCACGACCGGCGATTGACAGTGCCGGCAGACCGGGCAAACCACTGCGGAGAGGGCTGTGAGTATCTCCACACCCCCCGGCCGGGGGTGTGGAGGGGCGGCACAGGGCCGGGCGGTTGTGGCGCCGATGCCCTAGAACGGTTCGAAGCCGTCGTACTCGCGCTGCGCCTCGTCCCGTTCGCTCTGCCGGTCGCGGCGGCGCTGGGCGGCCGGGCGGGCCTGGTCGAGGCGGTGGTCCTCGCCACGCCGCCCCAGCATCTCCGCACCCGCCATGACCGACGGCTCCCAGTCGAAGACGACCGCGTTCTCCTCGGGTCCGATGGCGACGCCGTCACCGGCCCGGGCGCCGGCCTTCATCAACTGCTCCTCGACACCGAGGCGGTTGAGGCGGTCGGCGAGGTAACCGACGGCCTCGTCGTTGTTGAAGTCGGTCTGCCGCACCCAGCGCTCGGGCTTCTCGCCCCGCACACGGAACAGGCCGTCGTCCTCGCGGACGACGGTGAAGCCCGCGTCGTCGACCGCCTTCGGCCGGATGACGATACGGGTCGCCTCCTCCATCGGGCGGGCGGCGCGCGCCTTGGCGACCAGGTCGGCCAGCGCGTACGACAGCTCCTTGAGCCCGATGTGCGCGACCGCCGACACCTCGAAGACGTGGTAACCGCGCGCCTGGAGGTCGGGGCGGACCATCTCGGCGAGGTCCTTGCCGTCGGGGACGTCGGTCTTGTTCAGCACGACGATGCGGGGACGGTTGCCGAGGCCGCCGTACTGCCGCAGTTCCTCCTCGATGACGTCGAGGTCGGAGACCGGGTCGCGGTCGGACTCCAGGGTGGCCGTGTCCAGGACGTGCACGAGCACGCTGCAGCGCTCCACATGGCGCAGGAACTCCAGGCCCAGCCCCTTGCCCTGGCTGGCGCCGGGGATGAGGCCCGGCACGTCGGCGACCGTGTAGACGGTCGAACCGGCCGTCACCACGCCCAGGTTGGGCACGAGGGTGGTGAACGGATAGTCCGCGATCTTCGGCCGGGCCGCGGACAGGACGGAGATGAGGGAGGACTTGCCGGCGCTCGGGTACCCGACCAGTGCCACGTCGGCGACGGTCTTCAGCTCCAGGACGATGTCCTGCACGTCCCCCGGCACGCCCAGCAGCGCGAAGCCGGGCGCCTTGCGCCGGGCGGACGCCAGCGCCGCGTTGCCGAGGCCGCCCCGGCCGCCCTGTGCGGCGATGTACGAGGTGCCGTGTCCGACGAGGTCGGCGAGGACGTTGCCGGCCTTGTCGAGGACGACGGTGCCGTCCGGCACGACGAGGACGAGGTCCTGGCCGTCCTTGCCGCTGCGGTTGCCGCCCTCGCCGGGCTTGCCGTTGGTGGCCTTGCGGTGCGGCGAGTGGTGGTACTCGAGCAGCGTGGTGACGGACTGGTCGACGGTGAGGATCACGTCCCCGCCGCGCCCGCCGTTGCCGCCGTCCGGGCCGCCGAGCGGCTTGAACTTCTCACGATGCACGGAGGCGCAGCCGTGGCCTCCGTTACCCGCGGCGACGTGCAGTTCGACGCGGTCCACGAAGGTGGTCATGGTGGTGCCTCCAGCACTGCGAAACGTACGGATGTGATGACTGCGTAACACGCGAAAGGCGGACCCGCCTTCCCGCCGGGGAAGTGAGGTCCGCCTCGCGAAAGTCTCCGATCAGGCGACCGGAACGATGTTCACGACCTTGCGGCCACGGCTGGTGCCGAACTCCACCGCACCGGCCTGCAGCGCGAACAGCGTGTCGTCGCCGCCACGGCCGACGCCGGCGCCCGGGTGGAAGTGGGTGCCGCGCTGACGGACCAGGATCTCACCCGCGTTGACGACCTGACCGCCGAAGCGCTTCACGCCGAGCCGCTGGGCATTGGAGTCGCGACCGTTCCGGGTGGACGATGCGCCCTTCTTGTGTGCCATGTCTCCTCAGTCCCTTACTTCGCAGCCGCGGGGATCGACGTGACCTTGATCGCCGTGTACTGCTGGCGGTGGCCCTGCCGGCGGCGGTAGCCGGTCTTGTTCTTGTAGCGCAGAATGTCGATCTTCTGGCCCTTGTGGTGGTCCACGACCTCGGCCTGGACCTTGATGCCGGCCAGCACCCACGGGTCGCTGGTCACAGCGTCGCCGTCGACAACGAGCAGGGTCGAGAGCTCGACCGTGTCGCCAACCTTGGCAGTGGAAATCTTGTCAACCTCAACGATGTCGCCGACAGCAACCTTGTGCTGGCGACCACCGCTGCGCACGATGGCGTACACGCGGATCTCACTCTCTCGCTCGAGAAACGACACCCCGCAGGCCAGTCGCCCTGCGACACGCGCGGACGACCTCTCCCGGCCACGGCCCGTGCCCGGGAGGAATTAGGTTTACGGGGATGCGGCGCGCTCAGTCGACACGCCGACGGTCAAGGTTACGGGCCGCGCACCGGCCGGTCAAACCGGGCCGACACCCTACGCCGACATCGCCGAGTCCTCCCAGATCAGCGGCCTGGCGAGGCCCCCCACTGCTGCGGACTGCGCAGGTCAGACCACTCTCATCGGCCCTCTTTCGCCCTCCCGGCCGGGGAAGCCCGCCGCCTGCCGACCCCACGCCCGCGACATGGGGCCGACGACGTCCCCGTATGCTCACCGCCGAAGCCAACAGGGGAAGGCAGCCAAGTGAACTACAGGGTCCAGCCCAGCGCTCAGGTCGACGAGAGCGCCGAGATCGGCGCCGGAAGCAGCGTGTGGGACCTCGCTCAGGTCCGTGAGGGCGCCCGCCTGGGCGAAGGCTGCGTGATCGGCCGCGGCGCGTACGTCGGCTCGGGCGTACGCATGGGCGACGACTGCAAGCTGCAGAACTACGCGCTCGTCTACGAGCCGGCCGAGCTCGGCGATGGCGTCTTCATCGGCCCGGCCGTGGTCCTCACCAACGACCACAACCCGCGCTCCGTCGACCCCGAGGGCAAGCAGAAGCGCGGCGGCGACTGGGAGGCCGTCGGTGTGAAGATCGCCGACGGGGCGTCGATCGGGGCACGCTCGGTGTGCGTGGCACCGGTGAGCATCGGCCGCTGGGCGATGGTGGCGGCCGGTGCCGTCGTCACCAAGGATGTACCGGACTTCGCCCTGGTCGTGGGCGTGCCCGCTCGGCAGGTCGGCTGGGTCGGTCGCGCCGGCGTCCGGCTGGTCGAGCGGGCGGACGAGCCGGGCATCTGGGAGTGCCCGCAGACCGGCGCTCTGTATGTCGAGAAGGGCGGCGTCCTGACCGAGCGCGAGAGCTGATCCGCCGCGACGGTCGTCCGAACAGGCGATCGCCTTGGGCAGGCAGCGCTGCCGCGCCGTGCCTCCCGATCAACACCGGGTTGTCTGCGTCGTGGGCGGCCTTGGCTCCACTGACCGCATTTCTCGGCCTGAGTCTTATCCTCGCCGACGGCGACCGCCATGTTGTAAGCACAGGTGGCCGCATCAGCAGCAGTGGCATTCGCGGTTTCGCACGTCTCATCTGCCCACTGCGATACACAGTCACGAGTTCCCGGGGACTATGGCCACTCCGGGGACTCGTCCTGCTTCAGGAGGAGTGGCGAGAGCAGGCCACCTCGAGCGCGGCAACCCGCGCCGCGTGGCCTGCGGAGCGGGCCTGACCGTCACCTGCCCCCACCGCCACCCCGGCCGCCGACATCGCGCTCGTCCCTACCGGCCCTCGCGGACTGCTCGCGATGCTTCGCGTCACTGCCTTTCCAGCACTCGCTGAGCTCTCGGGCACATCCTGCACTGGTCCGCCTGCCCCGCCGCCACCGCCAGGCACACACTCGCGTCTGCCGAGCCCCGCCTCGGCCGAGGGCCGCCCCCGCCGAGGGGCGACCGGAACCTGCTGGTGAGCGCGGTGCTGATCGTCGTGTCCCTGGCCGCCGCACTGACCTGCCATTTCGTCTTCACCAGCCGGCTGCCCAGCGATCGCACCCAGTAGCGGGAGTACAAGGCGGCCGAGGCGTACCCCGCCCGCAGTGTGATACCGAGGGCGGTGCCCTGCGACGAACCTCAGATGGTTGGCGCCGTCGGCACATTGGCGGGGCTGCTGGCGGCGTTGGCGCTGATCTTCGGAGCGGTGCACCTGGTCAGGCCGCGCGATCGCGAGTTCTTCACCTGGCGCCCGTCCGGCAAGCGGCTGCTCATCGTCACAGCGGCCACCTGCGCCGTCGTGGGTCTGTCCACCACGTGGACGGGCCTCACCACTGCGAACGTCGGGCAGCAGTGGCTGGCCCGATGCGGCGAGACCGACAACGCGGTGGTCACGGTGACCACGCTGTGGGCGGACGAGCGCCTCTCCTGCCCGCTGCACGCGGTGCCGTACACCCCGCCCCGCCACTTCCCCCAGGGCAGGCGCGACCCGGCCTCCCGTACCAAGTAGAAGATCGCCGCCTACCTGGCCCGACCACGCCCGAGCCGCCGGATTCCCCTTCCTGGCAGCGGTGGCCGACGACGCCTATGGCAACCGGGACCACGTCCGCTGCGAGTTGCACGCCACCGGTGTGCCGTTCGTGATGGCCGTGAAGCGCCGCCGCGGCGTGTGGGCCTACGGCGACCAGGCCCGCACCCCGGTGGGCGCGGTCCTCGAGCCGGCCCGGCACAGCCCCGGACGGCCGGGGACTGGACCGAGCTGCGCTCACCAGGCGGGCGGGACTCTGATCATCTGCTCAGCGGGAATCCGTGGCACCGGCACAGGGCAACTCCAGCCCTGGCACTGGACGCGAGGTCCAGCGACGGTCGACGATGAGAGGCAGACCCAGAACGACGGGCATCCACATCAGGACTCCGAGCCGGTCGGACTCCTGGATGAGTGGATGGGCGGTGACCAGCGCAGTCCCTGTGAGGGCCGTCGCGAGAGCGAGCCAGCCAAGCCCGTCACCGTACGTGGCAAGGCCCCACGCCGCAAGAGCTGTGAGCAGCATGAAAGACGGCATAGCGGCCTGCTCCGCCGTCCAGTCCCGCCAGAACCGCCAGGCGAGGCCCAGCAGCTGTCGCCAAAGGTCGGAGACCTCGGGCGTCCTGAAGTGGTGGGTGAAGGTGTCCTGCAGGGTGATCTGCGTGGACGGCAGGCCCAGTGCCCGCATCACGACGGCGACCCCGCCGACGGCCACGATGGACAGACCCGCGAGAACAACTGTGTCCCGGTGGCGCAGTCGGCGTGAGAAGCAGAGAGCACTGACCACCGCGGCGGCGAGGAAGGCCGCGAGCACCAGGACCGACGAGTAGCGGGTCACCGCCCCCGCCGTGTACGAGACGGTCGTGATCACCACTCCCAGCACCGTCCGGCGCAGCAGCAGCAGCAGACCGCCCCACAGCACACCCAGCGTGCAGACCGTGAACAGCCCCTCTCCCAGCGCTTGGGCGCTCCACCAACCGAGCGGGGTGGCGAGGAAGGTCACCTGCCCGACAAGGGCGGCCCGCCGGCCGAGCCCCGCGGTGCGCAGCAGCCCATAAACGAGCAGCGATGCCCCCGCGGCCGTGAACAATCCCAGCAGCCGCATTCCGCGCAGCACGCCGAGGGCACCGATGAAGGGGGCCGCGAGAAGGGGGTAGCCGGGCCTGCTGGAGAAGACGGCCTGGTAGCGCGGGTCGGCGGTGGTGATGTCACGGGCGTCGGCCCACCGGTCGAGGCACTCCCGCTCCGCCGCAGCCTTGAGCACGCGCTCGGGCTTCCGTACGAGCGGCTGGAGCCGGTCGTCATGCGCCGCGCGGTCGGCGCGGCTGGCGCAGAAGGCCGCGAGCGCCGTTCGGTGTGCTTCCTCGCGTGAGGCGCCGAGGTACTGTTCGGCCGCGCGTGCGTAACGGTATGAGTCGGGGAAGAGCGTCCACTGCGGCCCCGGCACGATCTGGAGCACGGCGTACAGGACACAGGCCAGCAGGGGCAGGGCAGCCTGGCTGCGTTGCAGGCGGACGGTGGTTCGCGCCACGGCCGGAGCGGAGGTGGCGGGGGAAGCGACGGGCAACGTACGGGGTCCTGAGCGGTGGGGTGGCCCCGACCGGGCGGCCGGGGCCGGATCTGTACGACGACCGCCGGGTCAGCCGCCGATGACGACCCGTCGAACGCCCTTCCAGGCCTCCGGGTCTGTCGTACGACGTCCGTCGACCAGGACGGTGACGTCGGGGAGGTCGGCGGGGGTCAGTTCGCGGTACTCGGAGTGGTCGGCCTGCAGGATCGCTGCGGTGACCTTCTCGCCGAGGTGCGGCGTGAGGCCCAGCGCGGACAGTTCCTCGGCGGTGTACATCGGGTCCGAGACGTAGGGGACGGCGCCGCGCGCCTTGAGCGCCTCCACGGTCGGGAAGACACCGGAGAACGCGGTCTCCTTCACGCCGCCTCGGTAGGCCGCGCCCAGCACCAGGACGTTCACCCCGGTCAGGTCGCCGTAGGCGGCGGCCAGCAGGTCGACCGCGTACTCGGGCATCGCGGCGTTCGCCTCGCGGGCGGAGCGCACGACGGTCGCGGCCGGGTCGTTCCACAGGTACATCCGCGGGTAGATCGGGATGCAGTGGCCGCCGACGGCGATGCCCGGCTGGTGGATGTGGCTGTACGGCTGCGAGTTGCAGGCCTCGATGACCTTCTTGACGTCGATGTCGTTCTGGTCGGCAAAGCGCGCGAACTGGTTGGCCAGACCGATGTTGACGTCCCGGTAGGTCGTCTCGGCGAGCTTGGCCAGCTCCGACGCCTCGGCGGTGCCCAGGTCCCACACGCCGTTCGGCCGCGGCAGGTCGTCACGCTCGTCGAAGTCGAGGACCTGCTCGTAGAACTCCACACCGCGGGCAGTCGACGCCTCGTCGACGCCGCCGACCAGCTTCGGGTAGCGGCGCAGGTCGGCGAAGACGCGGCCCGTGAGGACCCTCTCCGGGGAGAACACCAGGTGGAAGTCCTCGCCCGGGGTCAAGCCCGAGCCCTCGGCCAGCATCGGCGCCCAGCGGGTGCGGGTGGTGCCGACCGGCAGCGTGGTCTCGTACGAGACGAGGGTGCCCGGCTTGAGGCCCTGCGCGATCGCCCGCGTGGCGGCGTCCATCCAGCCGAAGTCCGGTACGCCCTCGGCGTCCACGAACAGCGGGACGACCACGACGACGGCGTCGGCCTCGGCGACCGCGGCCGCGGTGTCCGTCGTCGCGCTGAGCAGCCCGGCATCGACGGCCTGCTTGAGCTTGACGTCGAGGTCGTGTTCACCGGGGAACGGCTCGGTGCCGGCGTTGACCAACCCGACGACGTTCTCGTTGATGTCGGCGCCGATGACCCGGTGGCCCTTGGATGCGAACTGCACGGCGAGCGGGAGGCCGATCTTGCCGAGCGCAACTACACAGATGTTCATGGGCGGTCGTTACTACTTCCTCTTGACGCCACGGGCGAGGACCGTCTTCACCCGGGAGGCGAGCGTTTTCTTCGGCGGGGACATCCGGGCCGTCGCGATCACCACGCGTCCCTTGTCGTTCACCAGGGCCGACGCCCGGTACGGGTCTCCGGGGGCGCCCCACCGGCGGGCCAGCGGCATGGGCTTGTCCTCGCCGCGCACGGGGATTTCGTACGTCGCACCGGCGACATCCAGATGGACACGGACGCCCAGTTTGACCTGACGCCGCTCCAGCGGGACGCGGGCGTGCAGCACGGTGGCGACGCCGTTCTCCGCGGGCTCGGCCGTGATGCGGCCCGTCGGCGCGGGCAAGGTGTGTCCGGCCGGGAGTTTCCTCGCCCCGGCCTTGTCCGCCGACTTGGGCATGGCGCCGTGCACGAGCCGCAGGGCGGCACTGTCGAGATCGCCCAGCACGGGCACCCGTACGGAGGCCGTGTAGAAAATGGCGTCGGCTTCCTGCTCCCATCCGGAGGCGAGCAATTCGGTGCCCCTGGCGAGCCGACCCGTGACTGCTTCCCCCACGAGCTCGTAGCAGCGGTCGGGCAGTCCGATCAGCGGGTCGCGGAAGCCCGGGTAGCGGGCGTAGGCACGCTCGCCCTCGACGACGAACGGCGGGGCGCCGTTCTTCTTCTCCGAGGTGGTCGTCTCACACAGGGCGTCGATGGCGCCGGCCCGGGCCAGGCAGATGCGCACCCGGCGCTTGACGTCCATGGCGTCGCGGATGCCGTCGGTGAAGTAGGTGTCGGCGAGCCGCGCGATGCCCGTGCAGATGTCGCGCTGCAGCGCGCGGTCCAGGGTGGGGAAGTCGTCCTGGACCAGCTTGGCAAGCTCCCAGGTGAAGTGGCGGCGCAGGACGGCGTCGCGCTGGGGACCCGGCTCGATGAGCCCGGCCGTGAAGTCCATGATCTCCGCGGTGCAGCGCAGCCGCGCCAGGTGGTCGGCGCGGTAGGTGATGTTGCTGGCGTCGCCCCGCTTCACCGCGTAGTAGCAGGTGTAGTCAGCCACCACCGAGATCTTCCGCGCGCGCACGCAGGCCTCGATGGTGAACGGCTGATCGCTTCCCACGGGCAGGTGCTCGGGGAAACGCAGCTTGTGCCGCTCGACCAGTTCGCGGCGGAACAGCTTGGTGTTGGCGAGGGTGAACGGCAGCGCGGAGTCGTAGAGGCTGACGTCCGGGTCGCTCTCCTTGTAGAGCGCCTGGTGGACGTATCGGCCGTTGGTGCCGGCCATCTTGCCGACGACGACGTCCGAGCCGTGCTCGTCGGCGCAGGCCACCATGCGCTCCAGCGCCTCCGGACCAAGGTGGTCGTCGGAGCCGATGAAGTAGACGTACCGTCCGGTGGCCACCTCCAGCGCCCGGTTGCTGGGGCCGGCCGGGCCACCGGAGTTCGCCTGGTGGATCACCTTGACGGTGTGCGGGTACCGCTCGGCGAAGCGGTCGAGTTCCCGGCTGCTGCCGTCGGTGGAACCGTCGTCGACGGCGATGATCTCCAGTTGGTCCAAGCCGATGCTCTGCCCGATCAGGGAGTTCAGGCACTCCGTCAGATAGGGCATGGTGTTGTACACCGCGACGACGACGCTGACGGCGGGTGTGCCCTTCATGCCCGCGCCCTTCTGGCTCTCGGGTCGGCCTCCAGGCGGGCGCCGTCACCGGACAGCAGCCCCGTGTACACCTCGTCCAGCCGCTCCGCCTGTGCCTCCCAGGTCCACTGGTCGAGGAGCCCCGGCTTGTCGTACACGCTGCGGTACCGCTCCCCGTCGCCCAGCACCGACTTCACCGCCCGCACGTAGTCCTCCAGGTCCTCGGCCTTGAACACCTCGCCCTGGCCGGTCTGTTCGACCATCGAGCCCATCGTCTTCACGTCACTCACTACCAGGGGCAGTCGGGCGTGAGAGTACTCAAAGAACTTGGTGATGAGCGCGATCTCGTGGTTCGGCCAGTGGTGGATCGGGATGACGCCGATGTCCGCTGCCGACAGGAAGGGCACCACCTGGTAGTGCGGCACGTACGGCAGGATGTGCACCCGGTCCCCGACCCCGAGTTCCTCCGCGCGTGCCCGCAGGCTCTGCATGTACTCGGACTCGGTGTTGAGCACGACGAACGCAGTGTGCGACTCGGGAAGCAGCGGCAGAGACTCGACCATGATGTCGAGGCCGCGCTGCGGGGCGGCGGCGCCGCTGTAGACGGTGAGCTGAACATCACGCCCAATGCCGCACAGCTCGCGCAGGTCCGGGACGGGCTCGGCGGCCTGTTCGGGCGAGATCTCCGCGTCCGGGGCGTTGAGCACCACGGTGGGACGTTCCTTGAGGCCGTGCCGCTCCTGCAGCATCCCGGCCAGGGTGTCCGACACGGTCGTCACGGCGTCCGCGTGCCGCGCGTACTCCCGCTCGTGCGCGCACTGGGCGACGTGCCAGCGCGGATGCGAATTCCACGGCTTGATGCCCGGCAGGAACTCATGAGCGTCCCAGACCAGCTTGACCCTCCTGCCCTGGGCACGGGCGCGCAGCGTGGCGCGGGCGCCGACACCCAGCATGCGGAAGTCGTTAGCGTGGATGAGGTCGGGTTTTAGTTCGTCGATGACCTTGCCGTACGCCAGCTCGTAGTCCCACAAGCTCGGCTCCAGTCGGCGCCAGGCGCGGTCGCCCATGGTTTTCTGCCAGAAAGAGGTGGTGAATCTGTCCAGGACCGAGTCCATCTCCTTGCGCCGCTTCTCCAGCGCCTGGGTCTTGCGGTGGCGCAGGGTGACCCAGGGGTCCAGCAGCCGGGAGACGAGCCGGGGCACCAACAGCCGCAGTCGGCCGAGCACCGAGCCCTCCTGCCGGGCCAAGATCAGCCGTACATTGAGGTCGGCCCGCCAAGCCTTCACTTTCTGCCGCCGATAGGCGCCCAGCGGTCCGGGCTTGTAGGCCAACGGGGAACGCACTACGGCACGCCGGTACTCGTGACGGCGGCGGGACAACGGGCCGGGCACATGGATGAGACGCACCTGGGCATCACCGATCTGCCAAGTCTGCTCCTTCTTGCCCTTCCCCTTGCCGAGCAGGACGACGTCCCAGCCGGCCTCGGCGGCCGAGCGGGCCTCTTTCTGCACCCGTGAGTCGCCGTTGACCCCGTTGTCGACGAGCATCACGATCCGGCCGCGCACGGACCCACCCCCCGATGCTCGATTGTCAGACCCCATGGATGACCAAGCCCTCCGACTGAAGCGAAACACTGCGGTTGTCCGTGGCCGACTTGAGCACCGCCGCCGCGACCTCGACCGTCCGCATACCCTGCCGGAGAGTGCAGATGTCGGCCGGCTTGCCCAGGACGGCGTCCCGGAACAGTTCGTGTTCGACGAGGAGAGGCTCGCGCTTGGGGATGGCGTAACGGATCATGTCGCCCTCAGCGACGCCACGGAACGCCTGCAGCGCCTCCCACTCCGTCGTCACTGCGGCATTGGAGTGGAACGTCAGGTCCGCGGTGAGGGTGTCAGCGATGAAGCAGCCGCGCTCGCCGGTGACCGAGGTGAACCGCTCCTTGAGCGGGCTCAGCCAGTTGACCAGGTGGTTGACCATCGTGCCGTCGTCGAGGCGGCCGACCGCGGAGACCATGTCCTCGTGCTCGCGGCCGCTCTTGGAGACGGTGTGGGCGGCGATGGAGACGTACTCGCGTCCGGTCACCCAGCCGGTCAGGTCGATGTCGTGCGTGGCCAGATCCTTGACCACACCGACATCGGCTATGCGGTGCGGGAAGGGGCCCTGACGACGGGTGACGACCTGGTAGACGTCACCGAGCTCGCCGGCCTCCAGGCGGGCCCGCAGCGAGCGCAGCGCGGGGTTGCACCGCTCGATGTGACCGACACCGGCGACCAGGCCGCGCGAGTCGAACGCCTCGACCATGCGCCGCGCGCCCTCCACGGTGTCGGCAACCGGCTTCTCGACCAGCGCGCAGACACCTGCCTCGGCGAGCGCCAGCCCGACTTCCTCGTGCAGCGCAGTGGGGCAGGCCACGACGGCGTAGTCGACCCCGAGGTCGATCAGTTCCTGGACGGTGTTCAGCACGGGCGCGCCGTGAGCGGCACCGTGCTTGTCGCCCATGGGGTCGACGACGCCGACGAACTCGACGCCCTCCAACCCGGCCAGGACTCGGGCGTGGTGGCGTCCCATGGAACCGAGTCCGACGAGTCCGGCCCGCAGCTGAGCTCCGGCGGTCACAGGTCCTCCCCCAGCGCGTTCACGGCGGACACGACGCGCTCCAGGTCGTTCGCCGACAGGGACGGGTGGACCGGCAGCGAGACGACCTCGGCGGCCGCGCGTTCGGTCTGGGGCAGGTCCCAGGTGCGGCCGGCCTTCTGGTCCGGTTCCCAGTACGGCTTCAGCCGGTGGATCGGCGTCGGGTAGTACACGGCGTTGCCGATACCGGCCTCGGTGAGGCGGGCCATGGCGGCGTCGCGGTCGCCGCGGACGCGCACGGTGTACTGGTGGTAGACGTGCCGGGCGCCCTCGGCGACGGACGGGGTCACCACGTTCGGCGCGGTGATGTGCTCCGTCAGGTACGCGGCGTTGGCGATGCGCTGCTCGGTCCAGCCGGCGAGCTTGGCGTACTGGACCCGGCCGATCGCGGCGGAGACGTCCGTCATCCGCACGTTGGCGCCGACGATCTCGTTGGCGTAGCGCTGCTCCATGCCCTGGTTGCGCAGCAGGCGCAGGGTGCGGGCGAGGTCCGCGTCGGCGGTGGTGACCATGCCGCCCTCAAGGCTGTGCATGTTCTTGGTCGGGTAGAAGCTGAACGTTCCGGCGGTGCCGAAGCCGCCGACCGGCGTCCCGTTCAGCGCGGCCGCGTGCGCCTGGCAGGCGTCCTCCACCACGGCCAGTGAGTGCCGCTCGGCGAGGGCCATGATCTCGTCCATGGCGGCCGGATGGCCGTACAGGTGGACCGGCATGATCGCGGCGGTGCGCGGTGTGACGGCCGCGGCCACGGCTTGCGGATCCAGGCAGAAGCTGCCCGCCTCTATGTCGGCGAAGACGACATCGGCTCCGACGAGTCGGACGGCGTTGGCGGAGGCGGCGAACGAGAACGACGGCACGACCACCTCGTCGCCCGGACCGATGCCGAGCGCGAGCAGCGTCATGTGCAGCGCGGAGGTGCCGGAGTTGACGGCCACGCAGTGGCGTCCGTCGACCAGTTCCGAGAACTCCTCCTCGAAGGCGGCCACCTCGGGGCCCTGTACGACTCTGCCGCTGCGCAGCACGCGCACCGCGGCCTCGATCTCGTCCTCGTCGATGACCGGTCTGGCGGCCGGTATCGGTTCATGGGCGTCACTCAACGACATTCCCCCTCCTCTTCGGCGACCTGGAAGGCGCACCACGTCCTGCATGGGCCGGGAAGGGACGGTGCCGGGCGTTGAACGCGCACGTCCGCATCCCCGCAAAGTCCGCGACCTGTCGGCTGCGGACAGCTCTCGCTCGAACCGCCAGGATTCTCTGCGGGAAGACAGCCGCGACTACGGACCGGTGAACCGGGTGGGGCAGTTCGGCTGAGGCTCGGCGCGCAAGTCGTAAGTGCCGAAGCCGGAGAGTCAGGTTACCAGCGTCCGAACAAAGTTTTCCCTCAGGGTTACCACAGTGATACTTGGACAGACCGCGAAAGCCTGCGAGGTGCAGGACTGCGGCACCCGCTTGCGGGTCATCTGCACCAGGCCCATCGAGGTCACCTCGGCCACCTGGTGCTTCGTACGGTCCGGCCCGGCGCTCCGGGCCTGGGACGGTTCAGCCGCCGAGGCTCTCCCGGTGGGCCACGCAGTCCTCGTAGGAGGGCAGCAGGCCCTGCTCCCGGGCCCGGGCCAGGGTGGGCGCCTGGTCGTCCTTGTCGGAGAGCAGCGGGGTGATGTCCGCGGGCCACTCGATGCCGAGGGCCGGGTCCAGCGGGTGGATGCCGTGCTCGCGCTCGGGGGCGTAGCCCTCGGAGCAGAGGTAGACGACGGTGGCGTCCTCGGCGAGTGCCATGAAGGCGTGGCCGAGCCCCTCGGAGAGGTGGACCGCGTGGTGGTCGCGGTCGTCGAGGCGCACCGGCTCCCACTGGCCGAAGGTGGGCGAGCCGGTCCGGATGTCCACGATCACGTCGAGGACCGCGCCGCGCACGCACGTGACGTACTTGGCCTGGCCGGGCGGCACGTCCGCGAAATGGATGCCGCGCAGGGTGCCCCGGCTGGAGACCGACATGTTGGCCTGGGCCAGGGTGAGCGGGTGGCCCGCCGCCTCGGTGAAGAGGGACGCCTTGAACCACTCGTGGAAGCTGCCCCGGCTGTCGGGGAAGACCTTCGGCTCGTGCACCCAGGCGCCGGAAATCGAAAGGGGTCGCATCACACAGTCCTCGCTTCGTCCCTCGGCTCTTCTTCTGCTGGTCCTTCCGCCGGCCCGGCGGAGCGTGCCGGCCGGTCGCGGTGGATCTCCGGGAAAGCCCGGGTGAGCGCCGCGCGCCAGTCGCCCAGCGGCTCGACACCGGCCGGGCGGAGGCGGTCGTGGCCGAGGACGCTGTAGGCCGGGCGGGGGGCGGGGCGGGTGAACGCCTGGCTGGTCGTGGGGCGGACCCGGTCCGGGTCGGCCCCGAGGAGGCGGAAGATCTCGCGGGTGAAGCCGTACCAGGTGGTCTCGCCCGAGCTGGTGCCGTGGTAGATCCCGGCCGGGGCGGTGCCGGCCAGGGCTCCGCGCCCCAGGGCCAGCAGCAGACCGGCCAGGTCTGCACTCCAGGTGGGCTGGCCGCGCTGGTCGTCCACGACGTCCAGCGTCTCGCGCTCGCCCGCGAGACGGACCATGGTGCGGACGAAGTTGGGGCCGCCGGAGCCGTACAGCCAGGCGGTGCGGATCACGTAGCCGCGGTCCGGGAGGGTCTTCAGGACGGCCTGCTCACCGGCGAGCTTGGTACGGCCGTAGGCGCTACGCGGAGCGGTGGGGGCGTCCTCGGCGTACGGGGTGGTGGCGTCGCCGGCGAAGACGTAGTCGGTGGAGACGTGGAGCAGGACGGCGCCGGTGCGGGCGCAGGCGGCGGCGAGGTGGGCCGGGCCGTCGCCGTTGACGCGGAGCGCCTCGGCCTCGCGGGTCTCCGCGTCGTCGACGGCGGTCCAGGCCGCGCAGTTGACGACCACGGCGGGGCGGTGGCGCTCCAGTTCCCGCCGCACGGCCGCGGGATCGGTGAGGTCCAGGGCCGCGCGGTCGAGCGCGACGTGACGCTCACCCTCGGCGGCCAGCCCGGCCAGCACGTCCTGGCCGAGCATGCCGCCCGCTCCGGTGACCAGCCAGCCGGCCGGGGCGCCTGCCTCTTCCTGTGTCGGGTTCATGCCTCTTCCTTCAGGCCAGGGCCGCTCGTTCCTTCAGCGGCTCCCACCAGGCGCGGTTGTCGCGGTACCACCGCACCGTCTCGGCGAGGCCCGTGCGGAAGTCCTTGCGGGGCTCGTAGCCGAGCTCCTCGCGGATCTTCGTGCAGTCGACGGAGTAGCGGCGGTCGTGGCCCTTGCGGTCCTCGACGTACTCGACGCTGGTCTCCCAGTCGGCGCCGCACGCCTCGAGCAGCAGCGCCGTGAGCTCCTTGTTGGAGAGCTCGGTGCCGCCGCCGATGTTGTAGACCTCGCCCGCGCGGCCCCTGGTGCGGACCAGGTCGATGCCCTGGACGTGGTCGTCGATGTGCAGCCAGTCGCGGACGTTGCCGCCGTCGCCGTACAGCGGGACCTTCCTGCCGTCGAGAAGGTTGGTGACGAAGAGCGGAATGACCTTCTCGGGGAAGTGGTGGTGCCCGTAGTTGTTGGAGCAGCGGGTGACGCGGACGTCCAGGCCGTGGGTGCGGTGGTAGGACAGCGCGATCAGGTCGCTGGACGCCTTCGCCGAGGAATAGGGCGAGTTGGGCGCCAGCGGGTGGGTCTCGGGCCAGGAGCCCTCGTCGATCGAGCCGTAGACCTCGTCGGTGGAGATGTGCACGAAGGTCCTGATGCCGGCCCGGTGCGCCGCGTCGACGAGCGTGTGCGTGCCGACGACGTTCGTGCGGACGAACTCCGCGCCGCCGTCGATGGAGCGGTCGACGTGCGACTCGGCGGCGAAGTGCACGACCTCGTCGTGCTCGGACATCAGCTTGCCCACGAGTTCGGGGTCGCAGATGTCGCCCTGCACGAAGGCGAACCCCGGGTGCGCGCGCACCTCGTCGAGGTTGGCCGGGTTGCCCGCGTACGTCAGCTTGTCCAGGACGGTGATCTCGACATCACCGGGGCCCTGCGGGCCGAGCAGCGTACGGGCGTAGTGCGAGCCGATGAAGCCGGCGCCGCCGGTCACCAGGATCCTGGTCGTCATGAGGAGATCTGCACCTTGCTGTGATCACCGAGCACGAGCCGGTGGGCCGAGGGGTTCCGGGGTGCGGGCGTCACTTCGACGTCGCGCCCGATGAGCGAGGCCTCCACCCGGCGCACGCCGGTCACGGACGAGCCCCGCAGCAGGATGGAGTACTCGATTTCGCTGTCGACGATCCGGCAGTCCTCGGAGACCGAGGTGAAGGGGCCGATGTACGCGTCGTCCACCACCGAGCCGGCCCGGATGAACGCGGGTCCGACGATCCGGCTGCCGCTGACCCGGGCGCCCGCCTCTATCCGCACCCGGCCGATGATCTCGCTCTTCTCGTCCACCGCGCCCGCGTTCAGCGGCTCCACGGTCTCCAGGACGGACCGGTTGACCTCCAGCATGTCGGTGACGTTGCCGGTGTCCTTCCAGTAACCGGAGATGGCGGTGGAGCGGACGTCGCACTTGTTGTCGATCAGCCACTGGATGGCGTGCGTGATCTCCAACTCCCCGCGCCAGGACGGCTCGATGGAGCGGACGGCCTCATGTATGGCCGGGGTGAACAGATAGACACCGACGAGTGCCAGATCGCTCTCCGGCTCCTTCGGCTTCTCCTCCAGGCCCACCACCTGTCCGTCGCCGCCGAGTTCGGCGACACCGAAGGAGGTGGGGTCGGGAACCCGGGTCAGCAGGATCCGCGCGTCGGGCCGCTCGGCCCGGAACTCCTCGACGAGACCGGTGATGTCACCGACGATGAAGTTGTCGCCGAGGTACATGACGAAGTCCTCGTCGCCGAGGAAGTCCTGCGCGATGAGCACCGCGTGGGCGAGGCCCAGCGGCGCTTCCTGCGGAATGCAGGTGACCTCGATCCCGAAACGGGAGCCGTCGCCCACCGCCTCGCGGATCTCGTCCGCGGTGTCACCGACGACGATCCCGACCTCGTCGATCCCGGCGTCGGCGATCGCTTCCAGGCCGTAGAAGAGCACAGGCTTGTTGGCGACCGGCACCAACTGCTTGGCCGAGGTGTGGGTGATCGGCCGGAGACGGGTGCCCGACCCCCCGGAGAGCACGAGAGCCTTCACGTATCGCGCCCCAATACTGTGAATGGGTTGGGAACAGAATCCCCATATGTCCTTTTTGGAGTCAGTGGCTCACACCTTAGCCTTTCCGGTCCATTTTGCCTTCGCGCGACGAAGGAGCGACGTACGACACACGAACGCGGGGCGCCTACGGACCATTGGTCCGTAGGCGCCCCGCGCGGTGCGAGCCGGTCAGTCCTCCGTCGAGGCGGAGACGGACAGCGACGACTGCTCGGCCGCCGCGGTCTTCTTCGACGCGGACTTCTTGGCGGCCGTGGCCGACTTGACGGTCTTCGCCGCCTTCTTGGCCGTGGCCTTCTTCGCGGCGGTCTTCTTGGCCGTCGTCTTCTTGGCCACCGCCTTCTTCGTGGCGGCCTTCTTCGCCGTGGCCTTCTTGGCGACCTTGCGGGCCGTCTTCTTGGCCGGAGCGCCCTCGTCGGCGGCGGACTCGGCCGACTCCGGGTCGGCGGCGGCCTGTTCGGCGGACTCGACCGGCGCACCGGACTCGGTGGCGGCCTCCTCCGCCGTGCCCGACGGGACGACCACGACGGCCGTTTCCTCGGGCGCGGTCGGCGCGGTGGCCTTGCGCACCGCACGACGGCGCGGACGGGCCGGGGCGGCGGACTCGGCCGGAGCCTCCGGCTGCTCCGCCGGAACCTCGGCCGCGTCGGTGTCCCGCGACTCGGCGGACACCGTCGGCGCGGCCTCCGCGACCGTCACCACGGACGCCTCGGCACCCGCCGGGGACCCGGCCGGCGCCGACACCTTGCGGGTCGCACGACGACGCGTACGGCCCTTGGGCGCGGCCTCGTCGGTCACGGCCGCGGCGGGGACCGTCGGATCCTCCACGGCCACGGGCTCGGCCTGAGCCTGCTCGGCCGGCTCCGGGACCACCGGACGCGCGGCCTCCTCGGCCGCCGTGACGTCCTGCGCCGTGGGAACCGGGGCGCCGCCGTCGGTGTGGGCCTTCGGCGCGCCCGCGGGCGCGGACGCCCGCCGGCCGGCGCGGCGCCGCGTACGGCCACGGCTCGCCGCGGCCTCCGCCTCGGCGACGCTGCTGTACAGCTCCTCGTCCGGGGCCATCTCCAGCGCGGGCAGCGCGATGGGCTCGGCGGCCTCCGTCTCGGCCTCCGCCTCTTCCTCGGCGGTCGGGGCGACGGCCACGGCCTCGTGCTCGTGCTCGTGCGGCTGCTCGGCACCGGCGCGGGCGCGCTTGCGGCGCTTGCCCCCGCCGCCACCGGCGACGCTCGCCTGCTCCAGGTGGACGATGACACCGCGGCCGTTGCAGTGCACGCAGGTCTCGGAGAAGGACTCCAGCAGGCCCTGGCCCACCCGCTTGCGGGTCATCTGCACCAGGCCCAGCGAGGTCACCTCGGCCACCTGGTGCTTCGTACGGTCGCGGCCCAGGCACTCCAGCAGGCGGCGCAGCACCAGGTCCCGGTTGGACTCCAGGACCATGTCGATGAAGTCGATCACGATGATGCCGCCGAGGTCGCGCAGCCGCAGCTGGCGCACGATCTCCTCAGCCGCCTCCAGGTTGTTCCTGGTGACCGTCTCCTCCAGGTTGCCGCCCTGGCCGGTGAACTTGCCGGTGTTGACGTCGATGACGACCATCGCCTCGGTCCGGTCGATCACCAGCGAACCGCCGCTGGGCAGCCAGACCTTGCGGTCCAGCGCCTTGGCGAGCTGCTCGTCGATCCGGTACGTGGCGAAGACGTCGACCTCGCTGGTCCAGCGCTGCAGACGCGGCGCGAGGTCCGGAGCGACGTGCGAGACGTAGCCGTGGATCGTCTGCCACGCCTCGTCACCGCTGACGATGACCTTGGAGAAGTCCTCGTTGAAGATGTCGCGCACGACCCGGACGGTCATGTCCGGCTCGCCGTACAGCAGCGACGGCGCACTCGAGTTGCCGCCCTTGGCCTTCTTCTTGATGTCCTCCCACTGCGCCTGGAGCCGCTCGACGTCACGGCGCAGCTCGTCCTCGCTCGCGCCCTCGGCGGCGGTGCGCACGATCACGCCCGCGTCCTCGGGGACGATCTTCTTGAGGATCGTCTTCAGCCGGGCCCGCTCGGTGTCGGGCAGCTTGCGGCTGATGCCGGTCATCGAGCCCTCGGGCACGTACACGAGGTAGCGGCCCGGAAGGGAGACCTGGCTGGTCAGGCGGGCGCCCTTGTGTCCGATGGGGTCCTTGGTGACCTGCACGAGGACGGACTGCCCGGACTTCAGCGCGGACTCGATGCGGCGGGGGCCGTTGGCCATCCCGAGCGCCTCGAAGTTGACCTCGCCCGCGTACAGGACGGCGTTGCGGCCCTTGCCGATGTCGATGAAGGCGGCCTCCATCGAGGGCAGCACGTTCTGCACCTTGCCCAGGTAGACGTTGCCGACGTACGACGTCGACTGCTCCTTGTTGACGTAGTGCTCGACGAGCACACCGTCCTCCAGGACGCCGATCTGCGTACGGTCGCCGTGCTGCCGGACGGCCATCACGCGCTCGACGGCCTCACGGCGGGCCAGGAACTCGGCCTCGGTGATGATCGGCACCCGGCGGCGGCCCTGCTCGCGGCCCTCGCGGCGACGCTGCTTCTTGGCCTCCAGACGGGTCGAGCCCTTGATGGACTGCACCTCGTCGGACGGCTCGGCCGCCTTGCGGGGCTCGCGCACCTTCACGACGGTGCGCTCCGGGTCGTCGGCGGACGGCTCGCCGTCCGTGCCGCTGTCACCGGCCCGGCGACGACGGCGACGACGACGGCGGCTGCTGCTGGAGCCACCGCCTCCCTGCCGGCCCTCGTCCTCGTCGCCCGAGTCCTCGTCGCCGGCCTCGCCCTCGTCGTCCTCGTCGAGCTGCTCGGCGGTGTCCTCGGCGTCCTGCGCGGCCTGCTCGGCGGCGAGCTCGTCGCTCTCCTCCGCGTCCTCGCCGGCATCGGCGGACTCGCCCCGGCGACGGCGACGGCCACCGCGGCGACGGCGACGGCGGGAACCGGACTCCTCGCCGTCCTCGCCCTCGGCGGCTTCCTCGGCGGACTCCTCCTCGTCCTCGGCGGACTCGTCGGCGGTCGCGGCCGTCCCGGTCTCGGACTCCTCACCACCGGAGCCCCGGCGACGACGGCGGCGGCGCGATCCGCCCTGGTCGGAGTGCTCGGCCTGCTCGACCGGCGCGGCCTGCTCCTCCGGGAGCTCCTCGCTCTCCGCGGCCTCGGCCGCAGCAGCGGCGGCGGCACGCTCCGGGGTCTGGAACATCGGCTGGGTGAAGACGGGCGCCTGGAACACGGCGACGGCGGGCCGCGCGGGCCTGCGCGTCGACTCGCCGTCACCGGCGGTGGACTCGGCGGCGGGCTCGGAGAACCCGGTCGCGGCACGCCGGACGACCCGCCGCCGGCTCCGCCGCGCGCCAGGCCCCTCGGCGGCCGGGGCCGCGTCGGAGGGGGCCTCGCCCTCGCGGGAGGCCTCGGCGGGCTGGGCCGCGGGGGCCTCGGTGGCGGCGGGGGCCTGTGCGGCGGGCTCGGAGGCGCGACGCGTGGCACGCCGACGGGTACGGGGCGCAGCGTCCTCCGCGGCCTCGGCGGCGGGGGTGACGTCGGCGGATGCCTCGCCCTCGCCGGGAACCTCGGCGGGCTGGGCCGCGGGGGTCTCGCTGACGGCGGCGGTCTGAGCGGCCGGCTCGGAGACACGGCGCGTGGCACGCCGGCGGGTGCGACGCGGAGCCGCGTCCTCCGCGGCCTGCGGCTCCGGCTCCTCGGCCGTGGCCTCGGGAGCGGCGTTCACCACGGGGGTCTCGGCGGTCTCGGCCGGCGCGGGGGTCTCGGCGGCTTCGGCCGGCGCGGGGCCACCGGCGGGCGCGGACGCGCGTCGGGTGGCACGGCGCCGCGTACGAGCGGCGGGCGCGGGCGCCTCCTCCGCCGCATCGGCGACAGCCTCGGAGCTCTCCGCGGGCGTGGCGGCAACGGCCGTCCCGACCGCCTCCGTGGACGCGGTGGGCGTGGACACGCTGCGCGTGGCACGGCGGCGGGTACGGCGCGGAGCGGCGGCCTCGCCGACCTCCACGGACCCGGCGGACGTCTCGACGGCGGCGGACTCGGTGGTCGGCGCCTCGGCGACCGCCACCGCCGGAACGACGGTCTCGGCGGCAGCCTCGCCCTCGATGGCCTTGGGCGTCCCGGCGGGCGCGGAGGCACGACGGCGCGTACGGCGCGCGGGCGCCGTCTCCTCGGTGTCCTCGCCGTCGACCAGGGCGGTCTCGGGAGTCTCCTGCTCCTCCACCTGCTCCGCGAGTTCCGCGGACGCGGCGGCCGGTACGGCCGGAGCGGTGATCTCGGCCGCGGCCTCGGAGGACGCGGCGGAGGGCGGACCCGCCGGGCGGGACGCGGCACGGCGCCGACGACGCGGCGGCAGAGTGTCGCTGGGAGTGTTCAGTTCTTCGGAACCCTCGATGGGCTCGGTCGGTTCGAGCATGCGGGCGTATCTCCCGTCAGGCTCCCGGGCGCCGCGCCTCGGTCCGGCGCCGATCACGTCGATCGGCACCGTTGACGTCCGCGGCCGCGCGGTGCGCGTCGGCCGCCGTCCGGGGCGCGGGCGCCGCACGGGAGCTCTCTGTGTCCTGTCTCGCCGGTTCCGTACGCCTTGTTGTGCACGGCCTGGCGAAAGTCTTCTGGTGGGTGCGCTGCCCGACCCAGGTGGCTCCCGAGTACGAGGGCGGCGCTTCGACGTCCGTCCCGGTGCGGAACCGTCCCTACGCGGGCGCCTTCGCGGCGGCAGGAACGGCGGCCCCCACTGAATCGGCCGGGGCGGCCAGGTCTGCCTCGCGGTCGGGCGCGAGCGGGTCGGTCACCGTGCCGGTCTCTTCATCGAGCAGCCCCTGCGCCAGCCTGGTCACCGCTGCGGGGACCGGCGGCGCCAGGTCGGCCACGGCGCGGAGACCGGACAGGACGTCGTCGGGTCGCACGGCAGGCGTCACGTGCCGAACAACCAGCCGCAGTATCGCACAAGGCTGGCCGGTCGGCCCATCAGCCGCCGAACCGTGCGTTTCCATACTCTCCAGGTCCACCACGGCGGACCGGGTGTCGAAGGTGCGCATGCCGTTCTTGGCCAGGCGCTGCACTTCCACGGTCTCGGCCCCGTTGAAGACCGCGACCGCGTGTTCGGCCTCGGCCGGGTCCACGCCGTCCAGCCGCAGCTCCCACACGGAAGCGGTCAGCCGGTCGGCGAGCCCCGACGTACGGGCCTCGACCGCCTCGACGACGTCCAGCCCGGCGGGCAACGACTCGTCGAGAAGCTCACGCAGACGCTCCGGGTCGCAGGGCGCGGTGAGCGCGATCTCCAGGTACTCCGCCTCACTGCCCGTGCCGGTGGGTGCGGCATTGGCGTAGGAGACCTTCGGGTGCGGCGTGAACCCGGCCGAGTACGCCATCGGCACCTCGGCACGGCGCAGCGCACGCTCGAAGGCGCGCTGGAAGTCACGGTGGCTGGTGAACCGGAGGCGGCCTCGCTTGGTGTAGCGCAGTCGGATGCGCTGCACCGCGGGTGCGGGCGGTGGGCCTTCGGGCTGTCGCTTGCCCAGTGGAACTTCTCCTCGTGTACGGCGGGCGGTCCGTGGCGCCGGCCCCGTCATGGGGAGCGCCCGGTCCTTCTCCCTAGAGTACGCGTTTCGGCCACGTCGGGTTCCCGGCGGCCGCCGGCCGGAGTCCCCCCGAGGAGTCGTTCCGGTCCGGTGCCGATCTCACTGGTCGAGTGGTTGCGCCAGGGCGTGCTTGATCTGCCTGGTCCGCTCGTCGGCGAGGACCTCGACCCGGTCGTTCGCCAGGGCGTCCATGGTCTGCTCCGCCACGTCCGCCGCGCTGATCTTCGGTGCGTCCGTGAAGGAGCTGAGATCCGTCTCCACGAAACCGGCGTGGACGCCGACCACGAGCGTTCCCTGCTCGCGCAGGCCTTCCCGCAGCGCGCCCGTCAACGACCACTGGGCCGACTTGGAGGCCGCGTATCCGGGGTACTCCGGCCGGGAGATCCAGGAGACGGCCGACAGCATGTTCACCAGCGCGCCGCCGCCGTTCCGGGCCAGGACCGGGGCAAAGGCGCGGGCAACGGCCCAGGTCCCGAAGTAGTTGACCTCCATCGCCTCACGCGCACCCTCGAAGGAGCCCGTGAGCAGCTTGGTCCCGAACCCCCCGACGCCCGCGTTGTTGACCACGATGGTGACGTCGCCGGCGACCGCGGCCGCCGCGGCGACGTCCTCGGGCTCGGTGACGTCCAGACGCAACGCGGAGAGCCGCTCGTCACCGACGCTCGCCGGATCACGGGCACCGGCGTACACCTTGGCGGCCCCCCGCTCGATCAGCGCGTGAGCGAACGCGTGACCGATACCACGATTGGCCCCTGTCACCAGGGCAACCGATCCCTCGATCTCCATCGCACCTCCCACCCGCGCCCACCAACCGAACACCACCCAGCCTGCACCGGATGCCGCAACGACGCATCGCCTAGCGCTGGGACCGCGCAGGTTCGACGGGGCCGGCTGCCTGGGCGCGTGAGTCCTTGCGCTCCGCGAGCAGGAACAGGACGGCAGCGGCGGCGATGAAGCCGAGCCCGACGTTCATGCAGGCCATGACCGTCTCATAGGAGGCGTCGGCGATCCGGGGGATCGCGTTGACGAGCACGAGGGCGTAGAAGCACACGAAGCCGTAGGCGCGAAGCCGCATCCCTGCCTGCCGCTTCCGCATCCACGGCGGCGCCCACCCTGCCAGCATCGCCACCGGGACCGGCAGCATGAGCGCCGTCGACACAGCCAGCGCCACCCAGTGATACAGCGGATTGCCGTTCACCCCACGCCCCCCATTCGTAGAAGGTCGCCAGCGTAGTGAACGCTGATCCGGTCAGTGCACGTGACCACTCGCCGCGGGCGTCGCACCAGCGTTCTTGACCGTCAGAGGGAGCAACTTCTTGCCGGTCGGGCCGATTTGGATCTGGGTGTCCATCTGCGGGCATATGGACATACGCGCAAAACCAGCTCTACGGTCGCATGCATGGGGACACGAACACGGAAGCGCACAGGAGCCGACCAGAGGCAGTACTCGGTCGAGGCCGAGTGGACTGACGCAGATCTCGCGCTCCTGGAGGAGTTGAAGCAGGCTGAGGCCCTACTCCCCGAGGATGCTCCTCGGGCTCTCTTATCCGTCCGCCTGTCTGTACTGACGGACGAAACCACGTCGCCAGTGCGGCAGGAGCTCGACCTTCGCATCCTGGCGAGGGAGCGAGGCTGCCGAGTCGTCGGCGTCGCTTCGGACCTGAACGTATCGGCAACGAAGGTTCCGCCGTGGAAGAGGAAGGAACTCGGCGACTGGCTGAACAACCGCTCCCCCGAGTTCGACGAGCTCTTGTTCTGGAAGCTCGACCGCTTCGTACGTCGCCTCTCTGATCTCTCGACGATGATCGAGTGGAGCCTGAAACGCGGGAAGAACCTGGTCTCGAAGAACGACAGCCTTGATCTCACGACGACCGCCGGGAAGATCATGGTCACGATCATCGGCGGTATCGCCGAGATCGAAGCGGCCAACACCTCCACCCGAGTCACGAGCCTGTGGGACTACGCGAAGACCCAGGAAGAGTGGATCATCGGCAAGCCGACGTACGGCTACGTCACGGGTGAGGACGACGCAGGGAAGCTCGGTCTCGTCATCGACCCCGCGGCCCATAAGGCACTGCACTGGGCTCGACGCATGGCGCTTCGAGGACGCTCCGCCCGGTTCATGGTGCGCTGCCTGAAGCGGTCCGGGCTCATGAGCCAGGGGCTCACCGTGGCGACGCTCCACCGCCGCCTCCGTAACCCTGCGCTTCTCGGCTACCGGGTGGAGGAGGACAAGCAAGGAGGGCAACGGCGCTCGAAAGCGATCCTCGGCAAGGACGGCAGGCCGATCATGGTCGCTCCCCCGATCTTCACCGAGGAGGAGTTCGAGACCCTCGGCGCCGCTCTCGACAAGCGCAAGAAGAACCAGCCTCCACGCCGTGTCGGCGGAGCGACTCAGTTCCTCGGCGTCCTCCTGTGCGCCGACTGCAAGACGAACATGACCGTGAAGATCACGAACAACAAGTTCGGGATCTACCACTACCTTCGGTGCCGCAACTGCAAGAGCGGCGGACTCGGCGCACCCGACCCCGACCAGGTCTACGAGCGGCTCGTGGAGGACGTGCTCAAGGTCCTTGGTGACTTCCCCGTACAGGTTCGCCAGTACGCCGAGGGCGCCGAGGTACGGCGGGAGATCAAGCGCCTTCAAGAATCCATCGCTCTCTACATGAAGGAGCTCGAACCAGGGGGCCGGTACACGAAGACCCGATTCACGAAGGAGCAGGCAGAGGCGACGCTCGACAAACTCATCGGGGAGTTGGAAGCCATCGACCCCGAGACGGCGAAGGACCGATGGGTCAACGTCCACGGCGGTAAGACCTTCCGCGAGCACTGGCAGGAAGGCGGCATGGAAGCCATGGCCGCAGACCTGTACCGAGTCGGCATCCGATGCGAGGTCACCCGCACGAAGGTGCCGAAGGTGCGGGCCCCGAAGGTGCACCTCCGCCTACTGATCCCGAGGGACGTACGCGAGCGGCTCGTGATCCGAGAGGACGACTTCGCCGAAGCCTTCTGACACAGCACAGGCGACGTACCAGTGCAGCCGCCTTCCCGAGGCACACGGGGAGGCGGCTTCCCTTTTCACGAGAACCAAGACGCGGGGTCAAACGGCTCTTCAGTGCCGTCATCGTCAATGATCACGATCTCGCTCTCAATCAGGCTCATGGTCCTGTTGTTGGACGTCCGGGGCAGCGGCGAGCGCCCAGGCTGCTGAAGTTCGCGTTCGGGCAGGGCAGTTATCGACACCACTCCCCCTCTTGTCTTGCTTCCAGGCCGAGCCGTCGGGACTCCGCAAGGTCCTCGGCGATTCCGGCCGCGATGAGGGCAGCGCCGGGGGTGTGGCCCGAGCCGACGTAGCGCCATTGCCGCTCGGTGACCATGTCGGGCAGGTCCGCGTGGCCCAAGTGGTCGGCGCGCTCGGCGCGGAGTGCCGCGTACGTCGTCGAGTAAGCACGGGACTTGGTCAGGATGTGCCCCCGGTAGCCGAGCGTGTGGGTCCAGTCCCGGAGGCGGAGGTGGGCGTAATCGGGAAGGCCGCCAAGACGCCAGCAGGTGCGCATGAGGATCCGAACGTGTTCGCTGACCGGTGCCGACTCGATGTCTGCCCAGGTGGTAACCGGGTGGTCGATGCCGGCGCCTGTCTCGCTCGCGCCCTTCGTGACGTACTTGGCCACGTATGCGGCGACCGCGTCATCGTCGGGTCCGTCACTGTCGGCACGCAGGGGTCGAGCGTCGACCTGGACGCCCCTTCGCAAGGCCAGTTCGCCCACGTCCGGGCTGTAGGGGGTGCGGACCAGGACCCGCCGGGCGGAAGCGCGTACGGCGTCGATGAGCAGGTCTGGAGTGCTCCAGGCGGGGGGTTCGTCGTTGGGTCCGTTCGGGCCGTCGAGGCGGACCACGGCGTGCACGTGTACAGCCGCCCGCTTCTGGTACTCGGCGACGCGGGCGAAGGATAGCCGGGCGTGGTGGGCGAAGTGAGACTGTACGAGGCCGACGGCGGAGGCGAGGCGCCGCCGGACGTCGATGACGAACCGGTCCCACAGTTTGGAAGCGTGTGCGTGCCACAGCACGTGGCCGGTGTAGTCGTAGCAGTCGAGGCAGAGGGGTTGGCCGACGACCGGCGCGTCCGAGGCGTGGACGGCGCCGCAGCCGAGGGGACGACCGTGCTCGCAGGTTCCGCCGTCGCGACGGGGGCGGCACAACTCCTCAGCCCGGTGCACGGGGCCGAAGGACGGGGCAGTGAGGGTGACGAAGAGGCGGGGGCGGTGGCGGACGCTGGCGGGGACGTTCTTGCCGCCGAGGAGGCCGGCGCGGACGAGGTGGTAGGTGTCTCCGGCGTGGAGGCGGGAGCAGGCCGGGCAGACGGTCGCGCGCCGGTTGCGGCAGCGGACGAGGAGCCGCTCACCGGGCTCGTTGCGGGTGTCGTAGTGGTGAAGGATCTCACCAGTCGCACCGTCGAGGATGCTGGTGGAGCCTGACAGGTGGACAGGGTGAGTGCAGCCGCCGGTGGCGGTGATCTGCTCCAGCCAGCGGGGGAACTTGGGGTCTTGGGCGAGGCGGATGGCGTCGCGGTCCGCTTCGGGGAGCTGACGCAGGCGCGCCGCGCGGTCGAGGGCGGCGCGCCGGTCAGCCGGGGTGATCTGCGGGGTGATGGTGGTGACCTTCCTGGGTGGGCCGCCAAAGCGGCACGGATGGTGGTTGGTGGCGCGCTCTCGTCCATGGGCCGAGCTCCTTACGGGTGTGGTCAGTCGCCGTGGTCGTCGGTCAGCGGATGGTTCCGGTGCCGCGGCAGACGCGGCAGCGACGCTGTCGTCCGGTCCAGGTGCGGCGGGCTCCGTCGCCCTTGCACTGGGGGCACCTCACGCGAGGCATGGGCATGGTGGTGTGTCCTCTCTGCTCAGGGGTGGGAGAAGCCGCTGATGACCCAGGTGACGAGGCCATGCACGGTGTAGATCACGGGGGTCTGGCCGAGGTAGACGCCGAAGAGGCCGACGCAGACCGCTTCCCAGGCGCGGACGTCGCGGGAGCGGACGAGGAGGACGGTGATGACCCCGAAGATCACCGCGAACGTGAACGCCGTACCTCCGCCGATCACCTGTCGTCTCCTTCCAGCGCCGCAAGGGCGCGGTTCAGGCCGGGCAGTTCCGGGGTGAGGGCTGCGTACTTCCGGGCCGTCGCTACGGCCTCTTGCGTGGGGGTGAGGTGGGAGCGGGCTCGGCTCCAGCCGCCGTCCGGCCCGGTGCACACGGCCACGCCGCGTTCTTCCGCTGTGATCGACTGGGCGACGGCCACGGCGTCCTTGTTCAGGTCGCCGAGGGTCATCTCGGCGGTGCCGGGGTCGTTGACGCGGTGGCAGATTCGACCGCCGAGCTGGGCTCGCAGGGCGGTGACGCCGGGGCCGAGGTCGGAGCCGACGCGTTGGCCGGCGACGACCAGGTGCAGGCCGAGCGCGGCCCCGAGCTGGGCCAGGCGGAGCAGCAGTGTGGAGCACTGGTCTGCTTCTGCCTTGCTCTCGCGGGTGCCGTCGGACAGGTACAGTTCGGCGATCTCGTCGACGATGACGACGACCGGCACCGGCCTCAGCTTGTCGGGCAGCTCCCAGATCGAGCGGACCCCGGCGGACTGGCAGGCGCTCATTCGGTCCTGCATGTCGACCACGAGCGCGGAGAGCACGGCGATCGCTTCCCTGCGGCAGGTAGCCAGCGCGCTGAGCCGTCCGGCGAACAGGCCGAGTTCCATGCCGCCCTTGCAGTCGATGCCGACCAGGGCCACCGGCTGCTCAGCGAGTTGGGTGATCAGCCGGGCCAGCAGGGTGGACTTGCCTGAGCGGGTGGCGCCGGCGATGAGCCAGTGCGGCACGAGCCGCAGGTTCATCACCCAGGCCCCGCCGGACTCCAGCACGCCTATCAGCGCGGAGAGGAGTTCGGCCGGTGCCGTGGCTAAGCCGGGCCGCTGCAACGGATCCGTGGCCGTCGCGGTCAGCAGGACGAGCCCGCGTTCCGGCGAGGTGACCCGCACGGCGTGCACCTTCCAGGCGTGCACGAACGCGTCCGCCGCCTTCAGGTACGTCGCCGGGGTCTGGCCCGCGTGCAGGCGCACGATCACGGTCAGGCCCAGGCGGGTGGCGCGCGGGAAGGAGGCCCGCGGAGCCACCGGCCGCAGCGGGTCCCCCTTGACCACCAGGTCCCCGAGCAGTCCGCGCGGCGGGCGGCGGGACACGGCGAGGTCGTTGAGCAGGGCGACCTTGCGCCAGGTGAACACCACCCGGCACGCGGCGGCCGGGTAGCCCACGAGGTACCAGTGCCAGGCCGGACGGTGCCGGCGCACCATGTCACCGACGACCAGCACCCAGGCCAGCACGGCCAGGGCGAAGGCGAGCAAGATCGGCCCCATCAGGCACCACCGCCCTTGACGTGCGCCGTCGCGCCGAGCACCGGGGTGATGGCGTCGGCGCGGAAGCTGACGCCGTGCCGCTCGCCCATCGACCAGACGAACGCTGTCAGCCCGGTGACCTTGACGATCTGCCCTTCCTCGATGCCCTTGGGCTCACCGGTCACGGCGATCTCGATGACGGAGATCCGCCGCCGGTCCTGCCGCACAGTGACCGCCACCGTGTAGACGGGGTTGCCGTCCCGGTCCTTCTTCACCTCCTGTGTGTCGGGGTTGCTGATCTTCGCTTCGGGCGCGATGGCGCACCGCAGTACGCCCAGCCGCGCCGTGTCCACGGGAATGGACTGCATTTCTTTGGCCTCCCTGGCCAGTCGGGACGCCAGCCTGATACTGACGTCACTTGTCCTTACGAGTTATGACTATGGAGTCCTGTACGGCGGGGGTGCAACTACTTATGCTGACGAGTGATGTCGCGCGTGCGACGTGCCTACGACCACGACCCGGAGAAGCCGAGATGACCGAGATCCAGCGCCCCGGAGCCCTCTACCAGCAGGTGGCCGCAGCGATCCGCGAAGCGATCCTCACGGGCGAGTTCGCCCCCGACTCCCTGCTGCCGTCCGAGGCCCAGCTCATGGCCCGCTACGGCGTCTCCCGCCCCACGGTCCGCAACGCCATCGCCGCACTAAGGGCCGAAGCGCTGATCGATGTCCGGCACGGCAAGGGCAGCTTCGTACGCTCCGACGGACAGCCGGCCCTCACCCTCGAACGGCGCATCAGCCGCACCAGCGAGGGCAAGTTCGTCATGCCCAACGGAGACGTCTGGCAGGAGGCCGAGGAGCCGAGCACCTACCGCACCCACACCACGAAGGACACCGGCCGACTGCTTCAACTCGGCGAGGAAGAAGCGCTGTTCGGCTGCGACCGGCTGCTCACCGATCCCGGCACCGGGACGCGCGCGATGCACCGCACACTGATCCCCTTCGAGATCGCCGAGGCTGTGCCGCTGCTTGGCAAGGAGCCGTGCAAACCTCCGGCAGCGATCTACTGGGTACTCACCCAAGCCGGACACAAGCTGTCGTGGAGCGAGACGGTACGCGCCCGCATGCCGCTGCCCGACGAGCGCGCCACGCTCCAGCTCCCCGACGCGACCCCGATCCTGCACATGGCCCGCGTCACGCACGGCACCGACGACCGCCCCCTGATCCTCGAAGAGCTGCGCATCGGCGCGGACCGTGCCGAACTCGCCTACCGGATCACCGCCGACAAACAGCCCGCCCGACGCGCCCGCGCCTGACCTGCAACCGGCATCGGTCGAAACCGCCTTCACTTCCTCAAGGGCGCGCCTGCGGCGCGCCGGGCCGCCCGGCCGCCCCGGCCGGGCGTGCGGCGTGGCCGCCGGTCCCGTCCGGTCGCCGGACGCCCCACGCCGCAGCCAGCAGGAGAAGTCGCAGCGTCGACCGGCCGTCGCAGGCTGGGGCGTGGGTGGCTGAGGGTCGCCGGCCTCCGAGACTTTACGCAGCTCCCATGGGGCGAGCCTCGAAGAACAGGGGGCCCATCGGGCACAACCGCGGGCAGGTCCAGTACCTGCCCGATTCGCCGGGCCAGCGTAGGGCCCCCTGTTCACTCGCCCCATGGCAGCTACTGCCCAAAGTCTCTCCAGCCGGCGACGCGCCCACGTCCGGCGCTCACCAGCGAAAGGGCCACTCATGCCGCACCGCCGCCACTGCCAGCGAGCTGCTCCAGGAGCCCGGCGAGCCGGCCCACGGTGTCCGGCCTGCCCGCCAGCCGCACGAGCCCGCGCCCGTCCTCACCCGTCGAGGCGACCGCCCGCACGGCGGACAGCTCGAAGCCCGCGCCGAGGAGCGCCCGGTTCAGCCGGTCGGCACCCTCCCGAGCCTCCCGCCAGCCCGCCATGTAGTCGACCCCTGGCACCCACAGGCCGTGGTCGACGCCCATCACGTCATCGAGGCCATCGTTCAGCCAGCTCTCACCCGAGCCAGTCACCTTGCCCACCTCTGCCCTGATCTAGGTAACGGATCATCAACTCTGTTTGTCCCAGGGCGGATACGCAGCACGGCGGCCCCGGTACCATCAGGCACCGGGAACCGCCGTGTTCCCAGCCGGGCCACCCTTCGCTTTCCAGGGCAGGGGGTGGCCCGGTCTCGGTATGTGGTTGTCAGGCGCGGCCCCTCAGCCGGGAGGGGAGCTCCCACGACCGGAAGGGCCGCGCCCATGACCGGAGCGGGTCGAGCTCCGATCGATGTCCGGTCCGCCGCCCGCTCCCGATCGCGAGGGAGAACCGCAGACGGCAGACCGGAGATCATCAGCGCGGTCTGTGCTCAGCCCCGCCGTCCAGGTCGAAGCGGCACCAGACCGTCTTGCCGCCCTGACTGCCAGGCGTCCACCAGACGGCCGTGGCCAGTCGCTGAGCGATGAGCAGGCCACGCCCGCTGTCCGGCAACACCGCCTCGGACAGTTCCCCCACCAGCCCCGGCGAGAAGATCTCGCCCACCGGCAGCAGGGGAGGCGTCGAGTCCTCATCGGCAACGCCGATGAACAGCCACTTCGGCCACACCTTGAAGATCACGTCGATGCGCCGACAGCCACCCGGACGGGCCAGGTCCCGATCCGGCACCGCATGGTTCACCACGTTCCCGACCAGCTCCGAAACGACCAGCCGGGCATCGTCCACCACAGCACCGGCACCCGCGCCCCGAAGGAACTCGGCCGTCTGATCGCGCGCGACACGTGCCGTGTTGCCGCACTCGGCGAAGAGCGTCAGCGTCAGGAAGTACCCAGCAGAGGACGCATCCGGCGCCACGAACCAGTGGGCGTACGCGTCCAATTCGCTCGCCAGGCGCTTGGCTTTCCCCGCATCCATCATGTCCCCTTCCGAGCCTGAGACGGCCCTCACCTCACCGCTTGCTGCACGCAAGCCAGTACACGGCGGAAGGCCGCTGACCGGGAGCGTTCACCAGGGGGTTCACGTGAACATCGGCAAATGCGAAGGGGGTTCACCGATGAACCCCCTGGCGAGAGACTGCTGTGACACGATGAACATTCGCCGTCATTCTCGGGTTGGCAGGGGAGCATGAACCGAGAGCCGAACGCGCAGTTGATCGCCGTCATGGACGAGGCCAAGGTCTCGAACAAGGGCCTGGCGAAGCGGATGCAGGATGCCGCCGCGCAACGCGGCGTGAGCCTTGGAACGACACACGTCTCCGTGAAGCGATGGCGCGAGGGTTCGGGCATCCAGCCGCAGACAGCAGCGATCATGGCGGACGTCCTGAGCGCCAAACTGGGCCGTCGCATCACGCCGGGCAATCTCGGCTTCTTCGATCTCGCACGGCCGGCCGCCCCTGAGCCAGTCGGATACCCCAGCACGGTGCCGGAGGCGCTGTCCCTGTTGGGCAGCCTTGCCGACGAGCGCGCCGAAGCCCCGACCGCCGATCAGCTGACCATCGCGGACGGAGAACTCAGCTCAGCGGTCCTGTCATGGATGATCGCGCGCCCCGACGGCATCCAGGCCGACCGCCCCGCGCACCAACGAGTCGGCATGCGCGACGTCCGCGCCATCAGGGACGCGGCCAGCATGTTCATGCAACTCGACTTCAAGTACGGCGGAGGCCACGGCCACAAAGCTCTACGCCACTACTTCCGTCACGAGGTCCTGCCCCTGCTGAACGCCAGCTACAGCGAGAAGACGGGCACCGCGTTATTCAGCGCAGCCGCAGAGGTCTCGCAGTTGCTCGCCTGGACCGCGTACGACACCGGAAACCACCGGCTCGCCCACCGCTACCTGACTTCCACGCTGCGCCTGACCCAGGTCATCGACGACCGCATGTTCGGCGCCCGCATCCTCGGCAACCTCAGTCACCAGGCCAACTATCTCGGCCACCACACGCAAGCCATTCAACTGGCCCGCGCCGCAGTCGAGGGGGCCAAGGGCCGAGCCACCCCGCGCGCCATGGCGAACTACGCAGCGATGGAGGCCCGCGCCCTGTCCAACGCAGGCGACCGCATCGCGGCAGGCCGTGCGATGAACGAGGCAGAACGCCACTTCCAGCACGCCGGCACAGCCGAAGACCCCGCGTGGCTCGCCTACTTCGACTCCGCGGAACTCATGGGCGAACTCTGCCACTGCTTCCGCGACCTCAAGATGCGCCGTGAAGCAGTCGAACAGGCACAGCGCGCCGTGGACAGCACCGACCCGAAGTACGCCCGCACCCTCGGGTTCTGCCGCATGGTGCTGGCGCAGAGCCAGCTACTGAACGGCGAGCTGGAGGCCGCCGTCACCACCGCGAGCCTCGCCGTCGACGGCGGCGACTCCCTCCAGTCCGCCCGCTTCCAGCGCTACGTCACCGACTTCCAGCGCTACGTCACCGACTTCCAGGCCGAGGTGAGCGCCCACGCGGCGAACCCGATCGTGGCCGCCTTCAACGACCAGGTACGGGATGCACTCGCCCGCCTGGACGACGAGGAATGACGGCTACCAGGGCCGCCAGTCGCGCGGCGCATCGTCATTGCGCAGGGCAGCGATGCGCCGGCGGTACTCGGCCGCCGTCCTCTCGTCCTCCTGCACGTTCTGCATGAGCCACGTCGTCATGCCGAACTCTTGCAGCCCCCGCAAAGTCTCGTACCCGGGCCAGTCATACAGGTCACGCCCGTACGCGGCCACGAAGTCGGCGTACTGCTCATCGGTCTGCCACCCAAGGCTGTGGTGCTCAACAGCCGTGACCATGAGATCCCACTCGGGATGATCGAAGCAGAAGGCTTCGAAGTCGATCAGGATGACCTGCCCCTGATCATCCACCATGAGGTTCTGCACGTGCGCGTCACCGTGCACCGGCCCCTTGTGCGTCGCAAAGCGCAGCTCTGCGTACCTGTCCCGCAGCTCGCGCCACCGCTTCCGAAGGAACACCTTGTCGTCCTCCGGGATCACGGCCAGATCGAGCCGCCGCTGCTGCTTGTCGAAGGGATCGAACGAGGGCAGCTCAAGCCCGTCCGGCACCTCCAAGGCGTGCAGCTCCCGCAGGATGGCCCCCAACTCCCCATACGTGGCCTTCCGGTCCCCCTCAACAATCAGATGCCAGAAAGTCACGGGGTGGCCAGCGATCATGAGCGGCAGCTCCAGATCCTCGACGATACGAGCAGCCGGGAACCCTTCACCAGCCAACCACCGTGAAACAGCAACCTCTTTGCGAGCCGTCGTCAGCCACTCCCGCCCACGAGCCACACGCACCACCACCGGCACCGAGGCCAGCCGGAACAACGCGTTCTCCCCGAGCCGGAGCAACTCCGCGCCCCTGTCATCGAGCCCCGCAGCCCGGCACGCGGCACTCATCACCCGCGCAGCCCCCGCCGACGTGAACCCCTCTTCCGACCGAACAGCGTCAACCGCCATGCCCGTACCAGCTCCCCTAGTCGCGCGCGATCAACCAGCGCACGTCCGAGGGTGACCAGCCCGCCGTGCGCCGGATACGGCTTCGACCGTATCCGGGTACGAGCTACGAAACGAGAGGCAGGTCCACGCACCACGCACCCGGAGGCCGGTCAAGTACGGTGTGCAGTGAGCGTGATGAAGTACCCGCGAAGCGTTTGCCAAGTCTGCCTGTTGTCAGGCCAACCGCCGACAGTTCGGTCGTTCTCTTAGCACCCCATAGGCACAGGCCTAATGAGCCATCATGCCTGCCTACGCCAGTCGGATGCCGCTCGGCGAATTCTCCCTGACGGATGGTCTTGAGCGAGGCGATCAATCGCCCCTGCAATAGATTCTGGCAATTCCCGCAAATCGGCCAGTTCTCGTACGACATAGAGAGGAACGAGTAGGCCATCTTCGTTACTGAGAAGGTCCACTAGGCGCTGAGTCGCCACCTCATTCAGCTCCCCATCAACAGCCGCTATACGCACCAGGGAACGCGCCGCGTTGGCTTTAATTGCGACATCAGATGCGTGACTCATCTGCAAGGCGAACGGCAGCACCCAGCTTTCAGACCTGTGCGAAGCCAAGGCCGCGAGCGTTCGAGCTGCCTCTCTCCTCGCTTCCAGATCTCCACTACCACCCAATTCCGCAAGAGCAGAAATGATGCGCGCATCCTGGAGTAGGCCATATGAAATAAAGAACCTGAGGGCCGACGGGTAGGGAACCGTCGCTTCTCCCCACGGCGCAGAATTACCTGCACTCTTCAGTACGTCACCGACCTTGGCCTCAAAAATTCGGCGAACCCGAGAGGGCATCGGTGGCGTTTCCCGGGCCAAGCGCTCAAATGCTGGGCTACGATCGAAACGAGAAATCTGATTCGAAGTAAGGAAGCGTGCCAGAGAGTCCCAAAGTTCGTGAGCTGGCTCGTATTCACTAATCAACATAGCGCCGACATCTGATGCCGAGCGAGATCCGAAAGAAAAGGAACCTCGGGACGCAGATTCGCGGATTGCATCAAGAGCTTCCCTTACCGACCTCACAGCTTCAGCCACCTCATCATTTTGGAGCCTGGCCGCACTCTCAACGATAGCTACATTCAGCCTCCTCGCGATTTCGTCTAGCCCGGAGAATGCCTCGCTCTTGAATACCAGGCGCCCCAATCCGATCGACACTGCCTCGGCAGTGTCAGGGAGAGCCTCACTGAGCTCACCGTTCAGCCAATTGGCCCACCTAGCTCTTACGGGTTCCGAAACTTCACTCCAAGGAATCACCCTAAGCGCCTTCGCGAATCCCTGATCATACAACTCGTTATATGAGCGCTTGGCGCAAACTTCCGTTAGTAGAAGCTTGGCTACCTCATCACTCCTCTGGCACACGCTCGATAGAACAGCAGCAGTTTGCCAAGATGTGCTGATCCTCAGCGCAGGGTGCTGCCATGAACCAGTTACATCAGGCGGCCCTCCTGCCGAGATAGAGGCCAGAACAATCCGCAGAGCGTGCGCGGCTTCCGGCAACGCCATCATTTCCGCCGCAGCGCGTAGTACCAGGAGCTCCGGAACTCGCAACCTGCTGGGCGAAGAGCGTCGAAGAATAATCTGCCGCGCATCCCAGCTAAGTAGCGAAAGAGGACCCGCAGAGCGAACGTACTCCAAAGCAAGTTCTAGCTCTTTTGTGGCTCCGGCATGCCTCAAAAGACGCAAAGCGTCCTGGATATTACCAGACGTGACACCTTCAATATGCTGCACCAGTCGCAGAAGAGCGAGATCCCTTCGCGCCCTATAAACTTCAGCATGTCCCAGTAGTTCGAGCCCCAAGGTCTCATGAAAGAGATCGACCTGGGATTGGCCGACTGTAATAGTTTGCGAGCGTCCGTAATTCCTAATAAAGCTCCTGCGCACGTGCTCCGAATAGCTGGAAGCCCGATCTGCAGCGATCCTTAGCAACCGATCAGACGGCGGCCTCTTAATTCGCTCCATATGTGACGGGAACGACGAGAACGGCAAATCATCGTCTAGGTCGTACGGAGTCAGACTCCACGCGGAGCGCTTGAGTGCATAAATAATCCTTCGCGTCGTATCCACAGAAGTTCCATTAACACCAGGGCCAAGACGGAACTTCGGAAAATCTTCGGGTTCGAGATCTTCCAAAATGCGCGCCGCGGTAAAGATGTCGTCCACATATTTCTTTCCCGCATCACGACGTCGGAGAGCACGCTGCTGCAGGAGTGCAGCTCGAGCGAGCCGGCCCGGTGCGCTCTTACCTGTCCGTGCAAGCATTTCCGTCAAAATGGAATCGCACTTGTCATACTCCTCCATTTCCGCCAACGCGCAGCAAGCAAGAAGCACCAAAGCCGTGGATCGCCCTACGTCCTTTTGATTCCGCGAAAAGGCTTGTTGAATTAGACCTTCGGCTCCTTCAGCAATTGTCTCAGACCTGAAGCTCTGCTCCGCATAGATCACAGCGGCGTCGTTCCGATTGCCGTCCTGAAGCTGGTGACCCCAGTCTCCCCCGATAATTAGCGCGGCAAACTGGCCCACCGGGTCTTGCGAAGAGGTCTCGTCGCGGAAATTTGGATGAATTGCCACATCATGTGGCTGGAGCACGGCAGCAACCCACGACAGGTTCATACGAAATCATTTCCTTCCGCTCCATAAAACTGCCCTGCAGCGCTTCGAGGCCACCGTATTGGGTCTCGCTCGATCATCACTTCAGTCCAAGCAGCCACTACGCCAGTCAAGCCACCTGGGTTCTCGACTCCTTCAAAGCTAAGGGATCGGTAGGGCGGATCTGGCAACCAAGATTGCACGACGTCGACGGCCCGCTCATGGTTTGGACCTACCACTACAATTAGCAGCGTGAGCTCCTCTTGGGTCTGATGCCGTTCGAATGCCTTATCAATCACGACCCTGCAACGCTGATTTCCATCGAGCACGCTCTGAGCGTCATGAACGGTAATTAGGATGTCTGTGGGCTGTACTGAGGTGACCAGAGAGTTGCGTCGGTCGGACACCTGCACATCACCCGAAGACGATTGCAAGCACCCCCTGTTATATGCCCTCTCCCAATCGACATCAATGTCGTCACCGCTTAGTTCTGTGACAAGTAGCGGCACCTGTGGTCTGGGGCTCGAATCGAACCGTGCATCGTGACGAGCCTGGATGCGCCACGCCTGCCTGATGTCATTTGACTGTTTAACGATCTTAAGCAATCGTTGATGTTGTCCCTGGTTTTTCGCATCGGGTTTCACGATTGTGCGATGATTCCCGTTCAGGCGTAGACGTTGCTGCTCCGGAACGCCGAACAAGCCACTCATCTTGGATACGACGCGATCGCCACCCGCCATGGCCGAATAGCGCGGAATTAGATATTCATAGTAGCCTGCAGACGCGGCACTTCCGAGACTCTCAACATTGCTACGGAAGTATGACTCGGCCTTCATTAGCTGCGGAGACTTGCGGCGCAGCCATTCAAACTCCGGGAACACGTTCCTAAGGGCACTGAGAGCTAGGCCGGCGCCCGTCCTGGGGGCGGCCAACAAAAATAGAGCGGCAACGGGAGTAAGATCCCGCGCCTTTTTACCCAGCTGCATCAGGTACTCGTATACGGCCGATTCAACTACGAGGCCACCAAGGCTATGGGCGACGAGGTAAATGTCAGAATATCCATAGTCTTCGCTTAGGACTCTGATCCAATCAGCAAGTTGCCCCACATGGAAAGGAAGATCTGCACCCAGTTTCCAGTTTCGCCAAGCCTTGTGAAAGCTTGAGTACTGAAAAACGGCGACGTCGAGTGGCTGCACAGTCTCTTGCTCAAAGACGAGCTCTGGCCACATGCCCCATGTGCCATACCCCGATCCCCCCAGCCCGTGCACAAAAAGGACTGCCGCGTCAGTCTCTCGCCCCTCATGAACATGCACATTCAGGCCAGTATGATTAAAATCTTCTGCCTGAAATTTGACTTGCTTGAAAAATTGCGGCAATTTTCCCCCGGCCCTGCGCTTGCAGATCCCGAACGTTATTAACACCCCGCTCTCTGCATTCCTCATGCAGGGATCGGGGTGTTAATTTGGTGAACCATGGTGCTGGTGGGTGTGGGCAAGTATATACAGCGTCGTGCCAGTTGCCGCTAGGATCTGACAACCACTGAGACCACCCAAACGCCATTGAGTCCACAGGGCGAGGAGTGGGACTCGAGGGGGCGCCAAGTCGCGTGCAACCATCACGTGGCTCCTCAGACCCACTCCACCTCGGAGACGATCTGTGAGGCCCCTCTCGGGGCCGGCAGCGGCGTTCGGGAAGACGCCAACAGCGGCGGGCAAGGGCGCGGGGCAGCAAGCTCGGACAACGCCGCAGCCACTTCTTCCTCGCTCGCCCCCGCCAGCGCCTCCATTACCCGATCGAGCGCCTCGCTCACCTCAGTGCTCGTGACCACTCGAAGTGGGTGCCTGGCCTGCGTTCTTGACCGTCAGCGGCAGCAACTTCTTGCCGGTCGGGCCTACTTGTACCCAAGTATCCATCTGCGGGCACACCCCGCAGTCGAAGCACGGGGTCCAGCGGCAGTCGTCGACCTCTGTTTCGTCGAGGGCGTCCTGCCAGTCCTCCCAGAGCCAGTCCTTGTCGAGGCCGGAGTCGAGGTGGTCCCAGGGGAGGACCTCCTCGTAGGTGCGCTCGCGGGTGGTGTACCAGTCGACGTCCACGCCGAAGGGGACGAGGGCCTTGTCCGCGCAAGCCATCCAGCGGTCGTAGGAGAAGTGCTCGCGCCAGCCGTCGAAGCGGCCGCCGTCCTCGTAGACCGCGCGGATGACGGCGCCGATACGGCGGTCGCCGCGCGAGAGCAGGCCCTCGACGATGCCGGGCTTGCCGTCGTGGTAGCGGAAGCCGATCGAGCGGCCGTACTTCTTGTCGCCGCGGATCTTGTCGCGGAGCCGCTGCAGCCGGGCGTCCGTCCCCTCGGCGGAGAGCTGGGGCGCCCACTGGAAGGGGGTGTGCGGCTTGGGGACGAAGCCGCCGATCGAGACCGTGCAGCGGATGTCGTTGGAGCCGGAGACCTCGCGGCCCTTCTGGATCACGCGGGTCGCCATGTCGGCGATCTGGAGGACGTCCTCGTCCGTCTCCGTGGGCAGACCGCACATGAAGTACAGCTTCACCTGGCGCCAGCCGTTGCCGTAGGCCGTGGCGACGGTGCGGATCAGGTCGTCCTCCGAGACCATCTTGTTGATGACCTTGCGGATGCGCTCGGAGCCGCCCTCCGGGGCGAAGGTGAGGCCCGAGCGGCGGCCGTTGCGGGTCAGCTCGTTCGCCAGGTCGATGTTGAAGGCGTCCACGCGGGTGGAGGGCAGCGAGAGGCCGATCTTGTCGGCCTCGTAGCGGTCGGCGAGGCCCTTGGCGACGTCGGCGATCTCCGTGTGGTCGGCCGAGGACAGGGAGAGCAGGCCCACCTCCTCGAAGCCCGTCGCCTTCAGACCGGCCTCCACCATGTCCCCGATGCCCGTGATGGAGCGCTCGCGGACCGGGCGGGTGATCATGCCGGCCTGGCAGAAGCGGCATCCCCGCGTGCAGCCGCGGAAGATCTCGACCGACATGCGCTCGTGGACCGTCTCCGCCAGCGGCACCAGCGGCTGCTTCGGGTACGGCCACTCGTCCAGGTCCATCACCGTGTGCTTCGACACGCGCCACGGCACGCCCGACTTGTTGGGCACCACGCGGCCGATGCGGCCGTCGGGCAGGTACTCGACGTCGTAGAAGCCGGGCACGTACACCCCGCCCGTCCGCGCCAGGCGGAAGAGGAGTTCCTCGCGCCCGCCCGGGCGGCCCTCCGCCTTCCAGGCGCGGATGATCTCCGTGACCTCCAGCACCGCCTGCTCGCCGTCGCCGATGACCGCGCAGTCGATGAAGTCGGCGATCGGCTCGGGGTTGAAGGCCGCGTGGCCGCCCGCCATCACGATCGGGTCGTCGATCGTGCGGTCCCTGGCCTCCAGGGGGATACCGGCCAGGTCCAGGGCCGTCAGCATGTTGGTGTAGCCCAGCTCCGTGGAGAAGGACAGGCCGAAGACGTCGAAGGCCTTCACCGGGCGGTGGCCGTCCACCGTGAACTGCGGGACGCCGTGCTCCCGCATCAGCGCCTCCAGGTCGGGCCACACGCTGTAGGTGCGCTCGGCCAGGACCCCCTCGCGCTCGTTGAGGACCTCGTAGAGGATCATGACGCCCTGGTTGGGCAGCCCGACCTCGTAGGCGTCCGGGTACATGAGTGCCCAGCGGACGTCGCAGGACTCCCAGGGCTTGACCGTGGAGTTGAGTTCTCCGCCGACGTACTGGATCGGCTTCTGCACATGCGGGAGCAGAGCTTCGAGTTGCGGGAACACGGACTCGACGGTCTCGGCGGCTTCGGCAGGCATCTCGACGGACCTTCGTGAGCTGACAGGGATGACCATCAAGCGTAACCCGGTCCCGGACCTCGCCCGAACGCCCGGAAGGCGCTCGCGGGGAGCCCCGGGGAGCCCTCAGAGGGCCGTCCCCTTCTTGACCTGCTTGGCCTTCCTGCCCTTCTTGGCCTGCTTGACCTGCTTGTTGTCCTTCTTGATCGCCCGCCAGGTCTCCGGCAGTCGCGCCTCCAGCTCGGCGGCCCGCTGCTCCTCGCGCCCGTACAGCACCCCGTACGTGAAGGCGCTCTCCCCCGCCGTGTGCGCCTGTCCGGCCAGTTCGCGCAGGGTACGACGGGCCATGACGCTGTCCTGATGGTCGCCGAGCAGGCTCTGCAGCGACTTCGCCGCCTTCACCAGGGCGGAGGCCGGATCGCCCAGGGCGGGTACGGCCGCCTCGGCCGCGTACCGGGTGGCCTTGGCCCTCTTGCGGGCCTCGTGCAGGGCGAGGTCGCGGTCGTGGCCCGGCGGCAGGTCGAGGGCCTGCCGGAGCAGGGCGGAGAGCGCCGCGAGTTCCTTGCGGACGGCCTTGGCGATCACCTTGGCCGGTTTGCCGGCGGCCGCCGGGCGCAGCGGCGGGTCGGCCAGCAGGGCGTCCAGTGCGTCGAGGAGGGCCAGGTGGCGGTCGCTGTCGAGGTCGGCGACGATCCGTCGGCGCGCGTCGCCGTGGGCGGTTCCCGACCAGGTCCGCAGCCGGGTGCGGACGGGGCCGGTGACCAGGGTGTAGGGCAGGTCGTCGAGGGCGGCGGTGAGGTGTTCGGTGAGGACTTCCTGATCACGGTCGCGGCCGAGTTCGGTGGCGAGCTGTTTCAGTTCGGCGCGGAGCGGGTCGGTGGCGGTCCGGTCCAGGACCGTGCGGTAGGTGCGCAGGGCGCTGCGCAGGCGGCGGGTGGCGACGCGCATGCGGTGGACGGAGTCGTATTCGTCGCGGCGGACGGCGGGGTCGAGGGCGACGAGGGCGTCGCGCTGGGCGCGCAGGTAGGCGAGGACGTGGTCGCCGGCCGTCTTCGGGGCCTTGTGGCGGGCCGGGGCGGGCTGGTCCGGCGGGGCGGTCTCGGTGAGGGCGCGGGCCAGTTTGGAGGGGGCCGGGGAGGGCCGTACGCCCGCCTCGCGCAGGCGGGTGTCGACGGCGTCGAGGAGGGCCGGGTCGCCGTCGTCGGCGAGTTCCACCTCGATCTCGGTCCACTGGGCGGTGCCGCCGTGGCCGGTCAGCCGTTCGGCGCGTACGGCGTCGACGACGACCTCGGCGAGGGGGGTGCCGTCGGCGTCGACGAGGTGGCGGGTGCCGCGCCGGGTGCGGAGGCGGACCAGCGGGAGCAGTTCGCCGTCGCGGACGCGGGAGCGGGCGAGCGCGGCGAGGGCGGGCGGCACGGTGTCGGAGAGGGGGGCGTGGATCTCGTCGCGTACGCCGGTGGTGACGGGGAGCTTGAGGTGCCAGCCCGCGTCGTGGCCGCCGGTGCGGCGGCGCAGGGTGAGTCCGCCGGCGGTGAGGCGTTCGTCGGGGGTGTCGTAGTAGACGGCGTCGAGTTCGGCGGCGCCCTGGTCGACGACGGCCGCCACCGGGCCGACGCCGGTCAGGACGCCGGTGAGGTCGGGCGGCCCGCCGTCGCCGGTCTCGTACTTCCGCTCGATCTCCCTTTTCGCCTTCATGTCCGCCACGACCTTCATGTCCGCCATGTCCCGAATCTAGTGCGGGTGGGGGTCCGGCGGCAGGGGTCGGGGGCGCGGGTCGCCGCTACGCCGACATGGGCCGCTGCACTCTGATCGACTGGAGCAGTCCGACCGCCACCCAGACCGCGAACATCGACGAGCCGCCGTAGGAGACGAAGGGCAGGGGCAGGCCGGTGACCGGCATGATGCCCAGGGTCATGCCGACGTTCTCGAAGGACTGGAAGGCGAACCAGGCGACGATTCCGGCGGCGACGATGGTGCCGTACAGCTCGGTCGTCTCGCGGGCGATGCGGCAGGCGCGCCAGAGGACGACGCCGAGCAGCAGGATGATCAGTCCGGCGCCGACGAAGCCGAGTTCCTCGCCCGCGACCGTGAAGACGAAGTCGGTCTGCTGTTCGGGGACGAACTGGCCGGTGGTCTGGGAGCCGTGGAAGAGGCCCGAGCCGGTCAGGCCGCCGGACCCGATGGCGATGCGGGCCTGGTTGGTGTTGTAGCCGACGCCGGCCGGGTCGAGGCTGGGGTTGGCGAAGGCGGCGAACCGGTTGATCTGGTACTCGTCCAGGATGTGCAGCTGCCAGACGGCGACGCAGCCGACGACGCCCGCGGTGAGCAGGCCGAAGATCCAGCGGTTGGAGGCGCCGGAGGCGAGCAGCACGCCCAGGATGATGGTGAGCAGGACCAGGACCGTGCCGAGGTCGGGCATGAGCAGGACGACCATGATCGGTACGGAGGCCAGTCCGAGCGACTGGATGACCGTGCGGTGGTCGGGGTACGTCTTGTCGCCCGCGTCGACCCGGGCGGCGAGCAGCATCGCCATGCCGAGGATGATCGTGACCTTCACGAACTCGGAGGGCTGGAGGGAGAAGCCGCCGCCGAGGACGATCCAGTTGCGATTGCCGTTGATGGTGGCGCCGAGCGGGGTGAGCACCAGCAGTACGCCGGCGACCGAGAGCCCGTACAGGATCGGCACGACGTTGCGCAGGGTGCGGTGGCCGAGCCAGACGGTGCCGATCATCAGGGCGAACCCGATGCCGGTGTTCATCAGGTGCCGCATCAGGAAGTAGTACGGGTCGCCCTGGTTGATGTTGGTGCGGTTGCGGGTGGCGGAGTAGATCAGGGCGGCGCCGATCGCGGACAGCGCGAGCGCGCAGAACAGTATCGGCCAGTCGAGCCTGCGGGCGGCCGAGTCGCGGGCGAAGACCCGCGTCCAGCCGCCGCGTTGGGGGCCGTATCCGGAGATGGAGAAGCTGTTCGCGCCGGTCATGCGGTGGTCCTCCGGCTTCCCCTTCGGCGCTGGCGCCTACGGGTCTGGCGGTTGCCTGTGGGGGGCGAGGCGGTGGTCGCCGGCGGCAGCTGGTCGTTGGGCGAGGTGCCGCCCTGCTGGTCGCCGGCCGTGGTGCCGCCCTGCTGGTCGCCGGCCGTGGTGCCGCCCTGCTGGTCGTTCGGTGCGGCGCCGCCCTGCTCGGCGGCCTGCTTGGCGTTCTCCTCCTGGTCCTTGGCCGGGTCGGCGGGGACCTTCGGGGAGGCGATCGAGCCGTCGGGCCGGATCTGCGGCAGGCTCTTCTGCGGGGTGGGCAGCAGGGCCTTCTTGTTGTCGATGGAGCCGTCGCCCTGCACGCCGTACATGGCGCTGTAGATGTTGCGGACGGCCTCACCGGAGGCGCCGGAGCCGGTACCGGCCTGGGCGATGGTCATGATGACCGAGTAGTCCTTGGTGTAGGTGGCCAGCCAGGAGGTGGTCTGCTTGCCGTAGACCTCGGCGGTACCGGTCTTGGCGTGCAGCGGGATCTTGTCCTGCGGCCAGCCGGCGAACTTCCAGGCGGCGGTACCGCGGATGGCCACGCCGGCCAGGGCCTGGTCCATCATGTTGCGGGTGGCCTGGGTGATGGGCAGTTTGCCGTGCGACTTGGGCTTGATCTCGGTGACGTTCCTGCCGTCGGGGCTGATGATCGCCTTGCCGATGGTCGGCGTGTACATGGTGCCGCCGTTGGAGATCGCGCCGTAGATCACGGCCTCCTGGATCGGGGTGACGAGGGTGTCGCCCTGGCCGATGGAGTAGTTGATCGAGTCGCCCTCGCGCAGCCTGTTGCCCTCCAGGCAGTTCTCGTACGCGATCTTCTCGACGTAGCTGCCGTCCTTCTTGCCGGTCTTGCACCAGCCGTCCTTGTTGGCCTCCCAGTACCGCTGCTTCCACTCGCGGTCGGGGACGCGGCCGGTGACCTCGTTGGGCAGGTCGACGCCGGTCTCCTTGCCGAGGCCGAACTGGTGGGCGGCCTTGTAGAAGTAGTCCTTGGGCTTGCCCTTCTTGGGGTTGATGCCGCCGTCCTTCTTCCACTCGTTGTCCGAGAGGTAGTAGAAGACGGTGTCGCAGGAGACCTCCAGGGCCCGGCCGAGCGAGATCGGGCCGAAGTTCTCCCCCTCGAAGTTCTTGAAGACCTGGTTGCCGACCGAGTAGGAGCTGACGCAAGGGTAGTTGCCGTTGAAGTCGTAGCCGGCCTCGACCGCGGCGGCCGTGGAGACCACCTTGAAGGTGGAGCCGGGCGCGGACTGCCCCTGGATGGCCCGGTTGAGCAGCGGGTAGTTGGAGTCCTTGCCGGTGAGCGCCTTGTAGTCCTTGGAGGAGATGCCGCCGACCCAGGCGTTCGGGTCGTACGTGGGCGCGGACGCCATGGCGACGATGCGGCCGGTCTTGGCCTCCATCACGACGACGGCCCCGGAGTCGGCCTTGTAGTTCCTGTTGGTGTTCTTGTCCCACTGGGTCCGGGCGGCCTTCATCGCCTTGTCCAGCTCGTACTCGGCGATCCGCTGGACGCGGGAGTCGATGCTGGTGACCAGGCTGGAGCCGGTCTCGGCGGGGTCCGACTTGGACTTGCCGATGACGCGGCCGAGGTTGTCGACCTCGTAGCGGGTGACGCCGGCCTTGCCGCGCAGCTCCCGGTCGTACTGCCGTTCAAGGCCGGAGCGGCCGACCATGTCGGAGCGCAGGTAGGGCGAGTCGGTGTCCTTGGCCTGCTGGATCTCCTCGTCGGTGACCGGTGAGAGGTAGCCGAGGACCTGCGCGGAGTTGGACTTGCCGGGCCCGGGGTAACGGCGCACGGCCTCGGGTTCGGCGGTGATGCCGGGGAAGTCCTCGGCGCGTTCGCGGATCTGCAGGGCCTGGCGCGGGGTGGCCTCGTCGGTGATGGGGATGGGCTGGTACGGCGAGCCGTTCCAGCAGGGCTGCGGGGTCTTGGCGTCGCACAGCCGGACCTTCAGCATGACCTCGTCGACGTCCATGCCGAGGACGCCGGCGAGCTTGGTCAGGACCGCCTTGCCGTCGTCCTTCTGCTTGAGCAGGTCGGTGCGGGAGGCGGAGACCACCAGCCGGGTCTCGTTGTCGGCGAGCGGCACACCGCGGGCGTCCAGGACGGAGCCGCGCACGGCGGGCTGGACGACCTGCTGGACGTGGTTGCCGGAGGCTTCCTTCTGGTAGTGCGCGCCCTCGCGGATCTGCAGGTACCACAGCCGGCCGCCGAGCGTGCCGAGCAGGGAGAGGACGAGGATCTGGATGACGACGAGCCGGGTCTGGACGCGGGGGGTCCTGCCGGTCTCGGGGATGTTGGTCACGGGTGCTGCCTCCCCCTCAGTGCGTGTAACGGACCTGTGCGGCCGGTGAAGCGGCCGACTGCCGTGCTCTCACAGGCGCTTGACCCCCTTGATGCGGCCGACCCGGGTGGTGCGGGTGCGGGCCTTGGCCTTCAGGCTGCCGAGTGCGCCGCGCCGGCCGCCGATGCTCAGCCCGGTGCCGGAGGAGAGCCAGCCGGAGGAGATGTCGGTCTTCTTGCCGATCGCGCCGGTCTCGGCGAGCGGATCGTTCTCCGCGCGCCTGGCCAGCCACATGATGCCGGGGACGACGAAGGGCGCGAGCAGCAGGTCGTACACGGCGGCCGTCAGCAGCAGTCCGCCCAGGCCGACATGGCGGGCGGCGGTGTCGCCGACGAGGGCGCCGACGCCCGCGTACAGGAGGGTGGAGCCGAGGGCGGCGCCCACCACCACGGCCATGGGGCCGGTGGCCGATTTGACCTGGCCGTTCTCGGGCTTGATGAGTCCGGCGAGGTAGCCGATGACGCACAGCACGAGCGCGTAGCGGCCGGCGGCGTGGTCGGCGGGCGGGGCGATGTCGGCGAGCAGTCCGGCGCCGAAGCCCACGAGGGCGCCGCCGACATGGCCGTAGACCATGGCCAGGCCGAGCACGGTGAGCAGCAGCAGGTCGGGGACGGCGCCGGGCAGGTGCAGCCGGGACAGGACGCTCACCTGGATCACCAGGGCGACGACGACCAGTGCGGTGGAGAGCAGGATCCGGTTGAGGCGCATGGGACGTGAGGCTCCTACTGCTGCGGCCGGTCGGGGGCGTAGGCGTCGGCGGAGGGGGTGACCGTCACGGTCACCGTGGGCGTCGGGGTGGGCTTGGGCTTCGGCGGCAGGACCTCGTCGCGCGGGTCCTTCTTCGGGGCCTGGACGACGACGCCGACGACGTCGAGTTTGGTGAAGCCGACGAACGGCGTGACGTAGACCGTTCGGGTCAGGTCGCCGCCGGAGGGGTCGACGCGGGAGACGACACCGACCGGGACGCCCGGCACGAAGGGCTTGTCGGCCTGGGAGCCGAAGGTGACCATGCGGTCGCCCTTCTTCACGTCCGACTTGCCGTTGAGGAGTTGCACGCGCAGCGGCCGGTCGCCCTGGCCGGAGGCGAAGCCGAGTTCGTCGCTGCCCTCCATCCGGGTGCCGACGGTGAAGTCGGGGTCGTTGGCGAGCAGCACGGTGGAGGTGCTGGGGCCCACGGTGGTGACGCGGCCGACCAGTCCGTCGGCGTTGAGGACGGTCATGTCGCGCTGGATGCCGTCGGAGGCGCCCGCGTCGATGGTGATGGTCCAGGAGAAGCCCTGGGTCGCCCCTATGGCGATGACCTGGGCACCCTTGATCCCGTACTGGCCCTCGCCGGCCAGCTTCAGCATCCTGTTCAGCTGGGTGAGGCGGCTGCGCTTGCGGTCGTCGCTGCCGAGTTCGGCCTTGAGGGCGGCGTTCTCCTTCTCCAGCGCGGCGAGCCGGTCGTGGCGTTCGCCGGAGTCGCGGACCGCGGAGACCGCGTTGCCGACCGGGTTCACCGCGGCCGACACGCCGTTCTCGATCGGGCCGAAGACGGTGGCGGCGGCCTGCCGGGCACCGTCCACCGGGGAGTTCTCCCCGCCGCGGATGTCCACCGTGATCAGCGCGAACGCGATGGCGATCAGCAGCACCAGGAGCAGCCGGCTCTCTTTCGTGTCCCTCACGTGCGGCGGCCGTGCCTTCCTCATAGGAACTGGGTGGCCCCGGCGAAGCGCGGTCTGCGCGCGCCATCCCAAGGGGCCCGCTTGCGGGAGCTTAAGCCTCTATATCAACGATCCGCCGTACGAGAAAAGATCATCTCGTACGGCGGAGTCGAAGAGTTGTGTCATCTGCGGGGCTGGGCGTCAAGTACCTGCTGGAGTGCCTCGAACTCCTCGACGCACTTGCCCGAGCCGAGCGCCACGCTGTCCAGCGGGTCCTCGGCGATGTGGATGGGCATGCCGGTCTCACTGCGCAGCCGCTCGTCCAGTCCGCGCAGCAGTGCGCCGCCGCCGGTCAGAACGATTCCGCGGTCCATGATGTCGCCGGACAGCTCCGGCGGGCACTTGTCGAGCGTCGTCTTGACCGCGTCGACGATCGCGTTGACCGGTTCCTCGATCGCCCTGCGCACTTCGGCGGCCGAGATGACGACGGTCTTCGGCAGGCCGGAGACGAGGTCCCGGCCGCGGATTTCGGTGTGCTCGTCGGAGTCGAGGTCGTACGCGGAACCGATCGTGAGCTTGATCTGTTCGGCCGTCCGCTCACCCAGCAGAAGGGAGTACTCCTTCTTGACGTGCTGGATGATGGCGTTGTCCAGCTCGTCGCCCGCGACGCGGATGGACTGGGCGGTGACGATGCCGCCGAGCGAGATGACCGCGACCTCCGTGGTGCCGCCGCCGATGTCCACCACCATGTTGCCCGTGGCCTCGTGGACCGGCAGGCCGGAGCCGATGGCCGCGGCCATCGGCTCCTCGATGATGTGCACCTGGCGCGCGCCGGCCTGGGACGAGGCCTCGATGACGGCGCGGCGCTCGACACCGGTGATTCCGGAGGGCACGCAGACGACGACGCGCGGACGAGCCAGATACCGCCGCTTGTGGATCTTCAGGATGAAGTAGCGGAGCATCCGCTCGGTGATCTCGAAGTCCGCGATCACGCCGTCCTTGAGCGGACGCACGGCGACGATGTTGCCCGGCGTGCGCCCGATCATCTTCTTCGCCTCGGCGCCGACCGCGAGGATCCCACCGGTGTTGGTGTTGATCGCGACGACGGACGGCTCGTTGAGTACGATCCCGCGACCCCTGACGTACACCAGCGTGTTGGCGGTCCCGAGGTCGACAGCCATGTCACGGCCGATGAACGACATTGAGTTCCCCATCAGGATTCGTCTGGCCTTCCCTGGGAGCTTTTGACGGCGGTTCAGGTACGGCGAGGTGGGTGCTGTGACGTGAAGGCTTCCATCGTAGACGCGCCTGCACGAACACTGCGCGAGGGTCTTCGCCATTGTCAGCAGATGGCGTACCGCCCCGCTTGTGGAGACGGTCCATCGGGGGCACGCGTTCCCCCGATCGGCACCGCGTATGCCACCGGGCGGCCGGGTTCGTGCGGCCGCCCAGGTCAGGCGGACAGCCGAGCTGATGGTTCGTCAGCCCGGCGGGGCCGGGGAGGGCTTCCTGGGGGTCAGCCGCGGCCCGGGAAGAAGATCTTCACCTCGCGCTCGGCGGACTCCTCGGAGTCGGAGGCGTGGATCAGGTTCTCCCGGACGATCACGCCGTAGTCGCCGCGGATCGAGCCGGGGGCGGCGGCGATCGGGTCGGTCGGGCCGGCCAGCGCGCGGACGCCCTCGATGACCCGCTCACCCTCGACGATCATGACGACGACCGGGCCGGAGGCCATGAACACCATCAGCGGCTCGTAGAAGGGCTTGCCCTTGTGCTCGCCGTAGTGCTGCTCCAGGGTCTCCGTGTCCAGGGTGCGCAGGTCCAGCGCGGTGATCTGCCAGCCGGCCTTGCGCTCGATACGGCTGATGATCTCGCCGGTCAGGCCACGACGGACGGCGTCGGGCTTGAGGATGACGAGGGTGCGCTGGGTCACGGGTGGCTCCTTCACCTGGCAGATGTGCGGTGGGACGAGGTTACAGGGCGTGTCGCCCTTCCTGTCACGCAGCGTCAGCCGGAGGGCCGGCCTCGGCGGCCTGCGCCGCGAATCTGGCCTTGGCCTCCTCGATCTTCCGCCCGAAGTGCACCGAGGCCCACCACAGGGCCGCGAAGACCACGCCGAGGAAGTACATCGTCGGCACGACCAGACCGGACGCGATCAGCGCGGCCTGGAGCACCCAGCCGAGGATCACACCGCTGGGCCGGGTCACCACGCCGCACAGCAGCAGGCACAGCAGCATCGCGATGCCGCTGACCGTCCACACCGTCGTCATGGACAGGCCGGGGTCCTTCATCGCGACCAGCGCGGCGAAGCCGATGACGAAGAACTCGCCGATCAGGGTCGAGGAACACAGCGTACGCACGAGAAGTCAGCCTCTCCCCAGGAGCAGTCGGGCCTCACCGACGGTGATGACGGAACCGGTGACGAGCACACCGCCGCCGGAGAACTCGCCCTCCTCCTCGGCGAGCGTGATCGCGGCCTCCAGCGCGTCCGGCAGCCGCGGCTCGACCTGGACGCGGTCCTCGCCGAACACCTCGACGGCGAGCGCGGCCAGTTCGTCGGCGTCCATCGCGCGGTGGCTGGAGTTCTGCGTCACCACGATCTCCGCGAAGATCGGTTCGAAGGCCTCCAGCAGACCGCGCACGTTCTTGTCGGCGCTGGCCCCGACCACGCCGATCAGGCGGCTGAAGTCGAACGCCTCCTGGACCGCCTCGGCGGTGACCCGCGCGCCCGCCGGGTTGTGCGCGGCGTCCAGCACCACGGTCGGCGAGCGCCGTACGACCTCCATCCGGCCCGGCGAGGCGACGGACGCGAACGCCTTGCGCACGGTCTCCGGGTCCAGCGACTCGGCGCGCTGCGCGCCGACGCCGAAGAACGCCTCGACGGCGGCGAGCGCCACGGCGGCGTTGTGCGCCTGGTGGGCGCCATGCAGCGGCAGGTAGACCTCGGGGTACTCGCCGCCCAGGCCGCGCAGGGTCAGCAGCTGCCCGCCCACGGCCACCCGGCGGGCCACGACGCCGAACTCCAGCCCCTCGCGGGCGACCGTCGCGTCGACCTCCACGGCCTTCTTCAGCAGCACCTGGGCGGCGTCCACCGGCTGCTGGGCCATGATCACGGTGGCGCCCTGCTTGATGATGCCGGCCTTCTCGCCCGCGATCTCGCCTGGCGTGGAGCCCAGGCGGTCGGTGTGGTCCAGGTCGATGGGGGTCACCACGGCGACGTCACCGTCGATGACGTTCGTGGCGTCCCAGCTGCCGCCCATCCCGACCTCCACGACGGCCACGTCGACCGGCGCGTCGGCGAAGGCGGCGTACGCCATGCCGGTCAGCACCTCGAAGAAGGACAGCCGGTACTCCTGCGAGCCGTCGACCATCTCCACGTACGGCTTGATGTCCTGGTACGTCTCGACGAACCGCTCGGCGGAGACCGGGGCGCCGTCCAGGCTGATCCGCTCGGTGATCGACTGCACGTGCGGGGAGGTGTACCGGCCGGTGCGCAGTTCGAAGGCGCCGAGCAGGGCCTCGATCATGCGGGCGGTGGAGGTCTTGCCGTTGGTGCCGGTGATGTGGATCGACGGGTACGACCGCTGCGGCTCGCCCAGCACGTCCATCAGCGCGGCGATCCGGCTGACCGAGGGCTCCAGCTTGGTCTCGCCCCAGCGGGTGGCCAGCTCCGCCTCGGCCTCGCGCAGCGCACGGTCGACCTCGGGGTCCTCCGGGCGCCCGGGTACGTCCGCCTGCGGCGCCCCGCCCTGCGTGCGCAGGGTGCGGCTGCCGGCTTCGATCACCGCGAGATCGGGGTCGCGGGTGGTCTCGGCCTCGATGATCTCGTCGAAGGAGTCGAGGGGGTCGGGCCGACCGCTGCTGTCCGGGGGGAACTCACTCACGAGGCCAGTGTACGGAGGGCCGCTGACATACATGGGCGAAGGCCCCCGGAGCCACGTGGCTCCGGGGGCCTTCGCCGCCCTGCTCCCCGTGCTCGCGGGGTACTGCCCGTGCGCTACGCCTGCGGCAGCCGCTCCAGCTGCGCGGCGATCCGGGCGATGTCCTCCTCGGCCTTGGCCAGGCGGACCCGGATCTTCTCCACGACGTTGTCGGGGGCCTTGGCCAGGAAGGCCTCGTTGCCGAGCTTCGCCGTCGCCTGGGCCTTCTCCTTCTCGGCGTTGGCCAAGTCCTTGGCCAGCCGCTTGCGCTCCGCCGCCACGTCGATGGTCCCGGACAGGTCGAGGGCCACCTCGGCGCCGGAGACCGGGAGCGTCGCCGTCGCGGTGAAGGCGTCGCCCTCCGGCTGGAGGCGCAGCAGCTGGCGGATGGCGGCCTCGTGCGGCGCCAGTGCCGTGCCGTCGAGGGTCAGCCGGGCCGGGACCCGCTGACCGGGCTGGAGGCCCTGGTCGGCGCGGAAGCGGCGGACCTCGGTGATGACCGACTGGAGGGACTCGATCTCCTTCTCGGCGCCCGCGTCCCGGAAGCCGCTGTCGGTCGGCCACTCGGCGATGACGACCGACTCGCCGCCGGTCAGCGTGGTCCACAGCGTCTCCGTGACGAACGGGACCACCGGGTGCAGCAGCTTCAGCGTGACGTCCAGGACCTCGCCCAGGACGCGCTTGGAGACCTCGGCCGGCTCGCCGCCCGCCTGGAACGTCGTCTTGGACAGCTCGACGTACCAGTCGAAGACCTCGTCCCAGGCGAAGTGGAACAGCCTGTCCGACAGCTTGGCGAACTGGAAGTCCTCGTAGTACGCGTCGACTTCGGCGACGACCGAGTTCAGCCGGGACAGGATCCAGCGGTCGGTCGCCGACATCCTCGCGGCGTCCGGCAGCGGTCCGTCCACCGTCGCGCCGTTCATCAGCGCGAAGCGGGTGGCGTTCCAGATCTTGTTGGCGAAGTTGCGCGAGCCCTGGACCCAGTCCTCGCCGATCGGCACGTCGACGCCGGGGTTGGCGCCGCGGGCGAGGGTGAACCGGAGGGCGTCGGAGCCGTACTTGTCCATCCAGTCCAGCGGGTTGACCGCGTTGCCGAAGGACTTCGACATCTTCTTGCCGAACTGGTCGCGGACCATGCCGTGCAGGGCGATGGTGTGGAACGGCGGAGTGCCGTCCATCGCGTAGAGGCCGAACATCATCATCCGGGCGACCCAGAAGAAGAGGATGTCGTAGCCGGTGACCAGGACGGAGTTCGGGTAGAACTTCGCGAGGCTCTCGGTCTGCTCGGGCCAGCCGAGGGTGGAGAACGGCCACAGGCCGGAGGAGAACCAGGTGTCGAGGACGTCGGTGTCCTGCTTCCAGCCCTCGGCCTCGGTGCCCGGCGGCTGCTCGTCGGGTCCGACGCAGACGACCTCGCCGCCCGGCCCGTACCAGACGGGGATCCGGTGGCCCCACCACAACTGCCGCGAGATGCACCAGTCGTGGAGGTTGTCGACCCAGTCGAAGTACCGCTTCTCCATCTCCTGCGGGTGGATCTTGACGCGGCCGTCCCGGACGGCGTCGCCGGCGGCCTTGGCCAGCGGGCCGACCTTGACCCACCACTGCATGGACAGGCGCGGCTCGACGGTGGTCTTGCAGCGCGAGCAGTGGCCGACGGAGTGGACGTACGGGCGCTTCTCGGCGACGATCCGGCCCTCGGCGCGCAGCGCGCCGACGATGGCGGAGCGGGCCTCGAAGCGGTCCAGGCCCTGGAAGGGGCCGTGGACGGTGATGACGGCGTGCTCGTCCATCACGGTGATGGCGGGCAGGTCGTGGCGGCGGCCGATCTCGAAGTCGTTGGGGTCGTGGGCCGGGGTGACCTTGACGGCGCCGGTGCCGAACTCGGGGTCGACGTGCTCGTCCGCGACGACCGGGATGGAACGGTCGGTCAGCGGCAGCTTGATGAGCTTGCCGACGAGGTGGCGGTAGCGCTCGTCGTCGGGGTGCACGGCGACGGCGGTGTCACCGAGCATGGTCTCGGCACGGGTGGTGGCGACGACGATGGTGTCGTCCCCCTCGCCGTACGTCATCGAGACGAGCTCGCCGTCGTCGTCCTGGTACTCGACCTCGATGTCGGAGATGGCGGTCAGACACCGGGGGCACCAGTTGATGATGCGCTCGGCGCGGTAGATGAGTTCGTCGTCGTAGAGCCGCTTGAAGATGGTCTGGACGGCCTGCGAGAGACCCTCGTCCATGGTGAAGCGCTCACGGGACCAGGCGACGCCGTCGCCGAGGCGGCGCATCTGGCCGGAGATCTGCCCGCCGGACTCGTTCTTCCACTGCCAGACGCGCTCGACGAAGGCCTCGCGGCCGAGGTCGTGCCGGGACTTGCCCTCCTTGCCGAGTTCGCGCTCGACGACGTTCTGGGTGGCGATGCCGGCGTGGTCCATGCCGGGCTGCCACAGCGTCTCGTGACCCTGCATGCGCTTGCGGCGGGTCAGGGCGTCGATGAGCGTGTGCTCGAAGGCGTGCCCCAGGTGGAGCGAGCCCGTGACGTTCGGCGGCGGGATGACGACGGTGAACGGAGGCTTGTCGCTCTTCGCGTCCGCCTCGAAGTAACCCCGCTCCACCCAGCGCTCGTACAGCGGCCCCTCTACGTCGGCCGGCGCGTACTGGGTCGGCAGTTCGGTGTCGGGCGCTGGTGGCTGCTGCTGAGCGTTCTCGGTCACGGGGTCAGTTTAGATGCGTCACCGCGCTGTCCCGAACCGCATTTGTTTCGTAACGGTGGCGAACCCGATGACATGGTGTGGGCGTACCTGGGCCAGGATGTCAGGGACACATAAGTATCTGGAGGGGAACCCAGGAAATGAGCGAGAACCAGCCGGGCCCGTACGGCGGGCAGCCCCAGCAGCCCGGGCCGTACGGCCAGCCTGGTCCCTATGGCCAGCAGCCGCCGCAGGGACCGCCGCAGCCCGGCTACGGCTACCCCCAGCAGGCCCCTCCCGCCCAGCCGCAGCCCGGCTACGGCTACCCCCAGCAGGCCCCTCCCGCCCAGCCGCAGCCCGGCTACGGCTACCCGCAGCAGCCCGGCGCCCCGGGCGTCCCGCCCCAGCCGAACCCCTACGGCCAGCAGCCCCCGTACGGCGGGCAGCCTCCCTACGGCCAGCCCCCCTACGGTGGCGCCCCGCAGCCCCCGGCCGCCGGTGGCGGCGGCAAGAAGACGGGCCTGATCATCGGCGCGGTGGCGGTCGTCGCGGCGATCGCGGTGGGCGCGTACTTCGTGATCGGCGGGGGCGGCGGCTCCGGCATCAAGAACGACGGCCCGCACAAGCTGACGACGCCGGCGACGGTGCTGACTGAGTACAAGAAGTCCGACGGCGACAGCGGCACCATGTCGAAGAACGACATGAAGGACGCCGAGAAGTGGGGTGTGCACAGCCCCAAGGACGTCAGCGCCGCCTACCAGGCCGGGGACAAGGACAACCCCCTGAGCCAGAAGATGATCCAGTTCGGCGGCGTCTACGGCACGATCGACGATCCCGAGAAGACCGTCGACGCCATGTTCGCGCACATGAAGGACGAGGCCAAGACGAGCAACGGCGACGAGAAGTTCACGTTGACCGGCGAGCCGAAGGCCTACAGCCCCGCCTCGCTGGGCGACGCCGTTCTCAAGTGCCAGCAGGCCAAGGTCGACAACTCCACCGGCGGCGCGGGTGAGCCGAAGGAGATGAACATGACGATCTGCATCTGGGGCGACCACAGCACGCTCGGCGTCGTCATGCCGATGGACATCGCCAACCTCGCGGCGGGCAAGAGCGGCGACCCGGCGGCCGACGCCGAACTCACCGCCAAGTTCCGCAACGAGGTCCGCGTCAAGGCCTGACACACGCCGAAAGGGGCCCCGGTCGGTCGACCGGGGCCCCTTTCTGGTTCGTGCGGCGGCGGTTACGCCGTCTTCTGCTCGCCCGGACCGCGGCCGCGCGCGTCGCGCGGGATCAGGGTCGGGTTGACGTTGGAGAGGACGACGTCGGCCGTGATGACCACGCGGGCCACGTCCTTGCGGGACGGGACCTCGTACATCACGCCCTGGAGCACCTCCTCCATGATGGCGCGCAGACCGCGGGCGCCGGTCTGGCGGAGGATGGCCTGGTCGGCGATGGCCTCCAGGGCCTCGCGCTCGAAGTCCAGCTCCACGCCGTCGAGTTCGAACAGGCGCTGGTACTGCTTGACCAGGGCGTTGCGCGGCTCGACGAGGATCTTCAGGAGCGCCTCGCGGTCCAGGTTGTGGACCGAGGTGATCACCGGCAGACGGCCGATGAACTCCGGGATCATGCCGAACTTGACCAGGTCCTCGGGCATGACGTCCTCGAACTGGTCCTTGGTCTCCAGCTCCCGCTTGGAGCGGATCGTCGCGCCGAAGCCGATGCCCTTGGCGCCCGCCCGGCCCTCGATGATCTTCTCCAGGCCCGCGAAGGCACCGCCCACGATGAACAGGACGTTCGTCGTGTCGATCTGGATGAACTCCTGGTGGGGGTGCTTGCGGCCGCCCTGCGGCGGGACCGAGGCCGTGGTCCCCTCCAGGATCTTCAGCAGGGCCTGCTGGACGCCCTCGCCCGACACATCGCGGGTGATGGAGGGGTTTTCACTCTTCCGCGCGACCTTGTCGATCTCGTCGATGTAGATGATCCCGGTCTCGGCCTTCTTGACGTCGTAGTCGGCCGCCTGGATCAGCTTCAGCAGGATGTTCTCGACGTCCTCGCCGACGTACCCGGCCTCCGTCAGCGCCGTGGCGTCGGCGATGGCGAACGGGACGTTCAGCATGCGGGCCAGTGTCTGGGCCAGCAGGGTCTTGCCCGAGCCCGTGGGGCCCAGCAGAAGGATGTTGGACTTGGCGAGTTCGATGCCGTCGTCCCGGCCCTGCGCGCCGCCGTTCTCGCCGGCCTGGACGCGCTTGTAGTGGTTGTACACCGCGACGGACAGGGCTTTCTTCGCGGCCTCCTGGCCGACGACGTACCCGTCCAGGAACTCGTAGATCTCGCGGGGCTTGGGCAGTTCCTCCCAACGCACCTCGCTGGTCTCCGCGAGTTCCTCCTCGATGATCTCGTTGCAGAGATCGATGCACTCGTCGCAGATGTACACACCGGGCCCTGCGATGAGCTTCTTGACCTGCTTCTGGCTCTTGCCGCAGAACGAGCACTTGAGCAGATCGCCGCCGTCACCGATGCGTGCCACGGTGTGCTTCCCCTTCGCCTGGGAGACGCCTACGTCCAGCGGCTCCTGGTGCTGCCTTATGTCGACGGTACCTTGCCGGGCCCTTCGTTCGGGCCCCCCTTGGCACGGTTCGCTTTGACGTGCACCGTGCCAAGGAGTGGCAGACGATACTGCCTCCCGTCAGCGGACGGACGCGTTGTTCATCTTGCGGGTCGAGATGATCTGGTCGACCAGCCCGTACGACAGGGCCTCCTCGGCCGTGAGGATCTTGTCGCGCTCGATGTCCTCGCGGATCTTCTCGATGGGCGTGGTGGAGTGCTTGGCCAGCATCTCCTCCAGCTGCGCACGCATCCGGAGGATCTCGTTGGCGGCGATCTCCAGGTCGGAGACCTGGCCGCGGCCGGTCTCGCTGTAGGGCTGGTGGATCAGCACCCGGGCGTTGGGCAGCGCCATGCGCTTGCCCGGCGTGCCCGCGGCCAGCAGGATGGCGGCCGCGGAGGCGGCCTGGCCCATGCACACGGTCTGGATGTCGGGCTTCACGAACTGCATCGTGTCGTAGATCGCGGTGAGCGCCGTGAAGGAACCGCCGGGGCTGTTGATGTAGACCGAGATGTCCCGGTCGGGGTCCATCGACTCCAGGCACAGGAGCTGCGCCATGACGTCGTTGGCGGAGGCGTCGTCGATCTGGACGCCGAGGAAGATCACCCGCTCCTCGAAGAGCTTCGCGTACGGGTCGTACTCGCGGATGCCCTGGGAGGTGCGCTCCACGAAGCGCGGGATGACGTAGCGGGACTCGGCCGTGGGGCCGGTGTACTCGGCACGCGTACGGTCGTAGAGGCCGCTGCCGGGGAAGTCGTTCACGGTGTCTCCTGGAAAAGGGCTGGGCGGTCGGCTGGGGCTGGCTGGGCTGCGCGGAGGTCTCGGACCGCCCGCACGGGGGCCGGGACTCCGCTGGAGCGGCTCAGGGGGCCTCGTGGGCCCCGTGGGAGCGGCTCAGGCCCCGGTGCCGCCGCCGCCCGGCATGCCGGCGGCCGTCGGGATGACGTCGTCGATGAGGCCGTACTCCTTGGCCTCGTGGGCGTCGAACCAGCGGTCGCGGTCGGAGTCGCGGGTGATCTGCTCGACCGACTGGCCGGTGTGGAAGGAGGTGAGCTCGGCCATGCGCTTCTTGGTGTGCAGCAGCCGCTCGGCGTGGATCTTGATGTCCGAGGCCGAGCCGGCCAGGCCCGCGGAGGGCTGGTGGATCAGGATCTCGGCGTTCGGCAGCGCGAAGCGCTTGCCGGGAGTGCCCGCGCTGAGCAGGAACTGGCCCATCGAGGCCGCGAGGCCCATGGCGATGGTCACCACGTCGTTCTTGATGAACTGCATGGTGTCGTAGATCGCCATACCGGCCGTGATCGAGCCGCCGGGGCTGTTGATGTACAGGTAGATGTCCTTGTCCGGGTCCGCGGCAAGGAGCAGCAGCTGTGCGGTGATCTTGTTGGCGATGTCGTCGTCGACCGGCTGGCCGAGGAAGATGATCCGCTCGCCCAGCAGCCGGTTGTAGACCTGGTCGCCGAGGCCACCACCGATGGAAGGCTCGCCGGCGGCGGAGGGCATCAGATTCGTCACGTATCCACCTGCTCGTCTTACGACGGCGCCGGGCCGTCTCACGTGTTCCTGCCAGGGGCTTCAGGGGACTCCCCTGCCCCCGTACTCATGGACCCTAACGCGCGGCTCCCTTCGGCGAATCCCGCTGAGGGGAGTGTTCGCCGGGGGCGTAGCGCGCGGGTCCGTGGAAAGGCGAACGGGCCCCAGGTCACCAACGTACCCGGGGCCCGCCCTCCGTGCGCATCCGTATGCCGTACGGATCAGGCCTCGGCCTTCTCCTCGCCCTCGCCCTCGGCGGCGGCGTCGGCGGTCTCGGCCTCGGTGGCCTCGTCCTCCTCGTCGTCCAGGTCGACGATCTCGCCGTTGGTGTCCTTCACGGTCGCGGCCTCGACCACGACGGCCAGGGCCTTGCCGCGGGCGACCTCGCCGACCAGCAGCGGAACCTGGTTCTGCTCGACGACCGCCTGGGCGAACTGGTCGGGGGACATGCCGGAGGAGGCGGCGCGGCGCATGAGGTGCTCGGTGAGCTCCTCCTGGTTGACGTTGAGCTTCTCCGTCTTGACCAGCTCGTCGAGGACGAACTGGGTCTTGATGCCCTTGACCGCGGCATCGCGGGTCTCGGTCTCGAACTCCTCGGCGGTCTTGCCCTGGATCTCCAGGTACTTGTCGAGGGTGAGGCCCATCTGGCCGAGCTGGTGGTGCTCGAGGTTGTGCTTGCGGGTGTTGATCTCGTCCTCGAGCAGCTTCTCGGGGACCGGGACCTCGACCAGCTCGAGCAGCTTGTCCAGGACACGCTCCTGGGCCTGCGTGGCCTGGTCGAACTGCTTCATGTTCTCCAGGCGCTTGCGGCTGTCCGCGCGCAGCTCCTCGAGGGTGTCGAACTCGGAGGCGAGCTGAGCGAAGTCGTCGTCCAGCTCGGGCAGTTCACGCGCGGCGACCTGGGTGACCTTGACGGTGACCTCGGCCTCCTTGCCGGCCGCGGAGCCGCCCTTGAGCTCGGAGGTGAAGGTGGCCTCGCCACCGGCCTCCTGGCCCTTCACGGCGTCGTCGATGCCGTCGAGCAGCTCGCCGGAGCCGATGGTGTAGGAGACGCCGTTGGCCACGCCGTCCTCGAGGACCTCGCCGTCGACCTTGGCCTCCAGGTCGATGGTGACCACGTCGCCGTCCTCGGCGGCGCGCTCGACCGGGCTCGTCGAGGCGAAGCGCTCACGGAGCTGCTCGACGGCCTTGTCGACGTCCTCGTCGGTGACCTCGACGGCGTCGACCTCGACCTCGATGCCGGAGTAGTCCGGGATCTCGACGGTCGGACGGACGTCCACCTCGGCGGTGAAGTTCAGCGTCTCGCCGTCCTTCAGCTCGGTGATGTCGACCTCGGGCTGGCCCAGCGGGTTCAGCTCCGCCTCGTTGACCGCCTCGGTGTAGAACTTCGGCAGCGCGTCGTTGACGGCCTCCTCCAGAACCGCACCCCGGCCGAACCGCTGGTCGATGACGCGGGCCGGGATCTTGCCCTTGCGGAAGCCCTTCACCGTGACCTGCTGGTTGATCTTCTTGTACGCCGCGTCGAGGCTGTCCTTGAGCTCCTCGAAGGGCACCTCGACAGTGAGCCGAACCCGGGTCGGGTTCAGGGTCTCCACGGCGCTCTTCACGGTTCGGTCTCCTTGTGGCTGACTGCTTGGATTCTGCCGGGGCCAGACGGGCCCGGCGGATTTCGCCCCGCCCGGAGGAGTTCGCAGGCCCAAGCAGGACCGGACACACGGGCGCGCAGTTTGCATAATAACCGCAGCCACTCCGCGCCCCCAAAGGCGATCACGCGTGGTGACGCCGACCGGTGGCCGGCGGATGGTCGGGGTGGCGGGATTTGAACCCACGGCCTTCCGCTCCCAAAGCGGACGCGCTACCAAGCTGCGCCACACCCCGTCTGGTGCGACACGTAGGGTACATGCCCGCAGGCAGTGGGGACGCCGCATTCCGCGACCACCGGGATCGCGCCGCCCAGCACGGGGGCGCGCCGGGCGCGAACGGCGCACGGAGGCGGCTCGCGGGGATCTCGCGGGAGCCCGGTCGCGGGAACGGAGTGTGCGTGGACACCGCACGACCCGCTACGATGCCTTGTGTGCCGCGGTCGGCAGACCGGCGGCGCCTTGTGTGCGGGCGTAGCTCAATGGTAGAGCCCCAGTCTTCCAAACTGGCTACGCGGGTTCGATTCCCGTCGCCCGCTCTGTACGACTCAGGGCCAGGTCGGAGGATGTTTCCCCGACCTGGCCCTGATCGTTTCCGGGCCCGGCCCTGATCGTTCCGGGCCGGGCATGCTCTCGTCAGAAACTGATCGAGTTGATCGTGTGCGCTATCGAGTTCAGGAAGCGCTGGATCGACGGCGCCATTCCGGTGGAGGCGAGGAAGAAGCCGAAGAGGATGGCGACGATGGCCGGGCCGGCCTTGATCGTTCCGCCCCTGAGCAGCACCACCAGGATGATCGCCAACAGCAGCACCACTGACAGTGAAATGGCCACAACTGATCACACCCTCGGTCGGTCGCTCTCCCGGCCCGCGGACGCCATCCCCGCGTACCCCACTGGAACCATCGTGCCACCAACCGGGCTCCCCCATGCGGCGGCTGACGCATCCTCGGCCAAGTCCTTCTGCTCCGGTGAGCCCGATCTCCGGGACGCGGTGCTTCTACGGCCGTGATCCGCACGGTAATTCGAGAGTGTCACCGCGCCGCTTCCGCCGGGAATTCAGGGAACTCATCCACATGCCTGCACAAGATGTTCGCAAGGAATTCGAATCGTCACCCCACACGTGAACCCGTGCGCCAACTCATCGTGACGAGTCGGGACATAGGGGGCGACTGCCTCCGCGAAGGGGCTTGCGCGCTGTGTCGACCGTCACCCTCAAAGGCAAGCTTGTTCGTCAAATCCCGGGTAGCCGCGGCGAATAATCAGGAATGACGTCCGGTCTTTTACGGAACCCCGCGGTCGACACTAGGGTGCCTCAGATGCTCCACGCTGCCTCGTCCCCCCGCCAGAACAGAACACCGCTCCTCCCGGCACAGTCCCCGGCCCCGGCAGTGCCGAGTCCGCGCGGATCGGGCGAGCCGGAGGGAAGACCCGCCAAACAGCGCGACGCGTTCTTCGACAACGCGAAGTACCTGGCGATCGTTCTGGTGGCGATGGGGCACTTCTGGGAGCCGCTGAAGGGCGACAGCCGCGCGCTCCAGGGCCTCTACATGATCGTTTACGCCTTCCACATGCCGGCCTTCATCGTCATCTCCGGCTACTTCTCGCGCAGTTTCGACGCCCGCCCCGAACGGCTCAAACGGCTGATCACCGGTGTCGTGGTCCCGTACGTCGTCTTCGAGACCGCCCTCTCCCTCTTCAACCGCTACGCCGGCCACAACCCCGACCAGGACATCAGCCTTCTCGACCCCTGGTACCTGACCTGGTTCCTGTGCGCCCTGTTCGTCTGGCGGCTGATCACCCCGCTGTGGAAGCTGATCCGCCGGCCGCTGCCGGTCGCGCTCGTCATCGCCATGCTGGCGTCGGTCAGCCCGGCCATCGGCAACGACCTGGACCTGCAACGGGTCCTGCAGTTCCTCCCTTTCTTCGTGCTGGGGCTGTCGATGAGGGCCGAGCACTTCCAGCTGGTGCGCCGCCGTTCGGTGCGGATCGCGTCGGTGCCGGTGTTCGCGGTGGCACTGCTCACCGCCTGGTGGGCGGTGCCGCGGATGAACGCCGCCTGGTTCTACCACCGTGACGCCGCACAGGAGCTGGGCGCGCCCTGGTGGGTCGGGCCGGTGATGACGCTGGCGCTGTTCGGCTGCTCGCTGGTGCTGACCGCCTGCTTCTTCGCCTGGGTGCCGGGGCGCCGGATGTGGTTCACGGCGCTCGGCGCGGGCACGCTGTACGGCTATCTGCTGCACGGTTTCGTGGTGAAGGGCGCCGACTACCAGGGCTGGTTCGACCACGCCTGGCTGCACGGCCCGCTCGGCGAGATCCTCGTCACCGTCCTGGCGGCGGCGGTCGTCACCCTGCTGTGCACGGCGCCCGTGCGGCGGGTCTTCCGCTGCGTGGTGGAGCCGGAGATGAAGTGGGCCTTCCGGCAGGAGGCGGGCGAGCAGGCCCGTGAGCGCCGGGAGGCACAGCGGCCGCAGCCGGCGGAGTCCGGCTCGGTCAGCGCCTGACGGGGGCGTCCGGGAGACCGAGGAGTGCGCGCATCCGCGCGTACTTCCCGGTCAGCCGGGTGCGGGTGGCCTCGTCGAGGACCGCGAGACGGGCCGGGTCGGCGTTGTGCGCCAGGTCCGCCTCCTTCACCAGCAACGCCCCGGGCGTGGCGAGGATCCGCCGCGCGTACGCCTCCGGCTCCTCCCCCGCCCGCTTGGTGACCGCGCGCACGATGTCCTTCGTACGGCGGCTCAGCGCGGCCTCGCGCAGCCACCGTTCGGACAGGACGCCGTCCTCCACGGAGTCGTGCAGCCAGGCCGCCGCGATCTGTTCGCCGTCACCACCCCGGGAGCGCACGCCTTCGGCGACGGCCCGGAGGTGCTCGGCGTAGGGCCGGCCCGCCTTGTCGGTCCGGCCCTCGTGAGCGGCCCTGGCCACGGCCTCGACCTCGGCCAGGGACAGGGTGCGCGGGACGCGGGGCATGCCGGTCACGTGCCTGGGGTGTCGGCGTGCCACGACGCCGTGGGGCCCTCGCGGCAGATCAGGAGCAGGGCGCGGTCGTCGTTGACGTCCTTCGCCACCGCCTCGATCAGGTGCCAGGCGGCTCCGTGGAAACCGCCGGCGACATAGCGGTCGGCCTCGCCCGTGAGGCGGTCGATGCCCTCGACGATGTCCCGGTCCGAGGTCTCCACCAGGCCGTCGGTGAACAGCATCAGGACGTCCCCGGCGCGCAGGGAGCCCTTGACCGGGTCGAACTGGGCGCCGTCGTACACGCCGAGGAGCGGACCCTCGGCGGCCTTCTCCTCCCAGCGGCCGCTGCCCGCGCTGAGCTGGAGGCCCGGCGGGTGCCCCGCGGAGTACAGCTCGTAGTCGCCGGAGTCCAGGTCCAGCACCAGGTGGATGGAGGTCGCGAAGCCCTCGTCCCAGTCCTGGCGCAGCAGATAGCCGTTGGCGGCGGGCAGGAACGCGTGCGGGGGCAGGCTGCCGAGCAGACCGCCGAACGCGCCCGACAGCAGCAGCGCCCGCGAGCCCGCGTCCATGCCCTTGCCGGACACGTCCGTGAGCACCACCTCCAGGGTGCGGCCGCCGTTCGTACGGGCGGCGACCACGAAGTCGCCGGAGAAGGACTGGCCTCCTGCCGGGCGCAGCGCCATCTCGTGGTGCCAGCCGCCGGGCAGCTGCGGCAGCTTGCTCTGGACGCGGATGCGCTCACGCAGGTCGAACAGCATGGTGCCGCCGCGCCGCCAGGGCACGCCGACCCGGCTGCGGAACTGGGCGATGATCAGCCCGAAGAAGCCGCAGGCGGCGACCACGAGCACCACGCCCGGGGTCACCCGGGACGGGCCCTCGGTGTACGGTCCGAGCCGCACCGACTCCACGATCAGCGCCGTGGCCGCGGCGGCGTACAGGCCGAGCAGGCTCGCCGGGCGCAGCAGCAGCCCGCCGGCGACGATGGGCAGCACCAGCGCGACCGGCGAGAACCACACCGAGTTGGCGAGCGTCAGCACCAGGATCAGCGGGATGGTCAGCAGCAGGCCGCCGAGCGCGATCCAGTCCGAGCCGTCCCCGCGGAAGTAGTCGACGGCGGCTCTGCGCACGCCGACGCGGGCCCGGTGCCACTGCATCTTCAACCGGGCCGTGAACGTCTCGGCTTCCGCGCGCCGCTGTCGTCCTGCTGCCATTAGTTGGGGACCCTATCCATCCGACCTGACGCTTGGCACGGGAGGTCCCACTTGTCCCCCGTCCGAGGCTCGGATTCACAGTGAACTTCACCGGCGGCCGTCGCGCTGCCACCTGGACGAAATTCGTTCGACCGTTCCGTTGCGCGCTGGTAGGCATGACGCATGGCGACTGAGCATGCGACCGGGCCGAGGGTGCTGCGACGCGACGAGTGGAACCCCTGGTACGACACCCTGATCCGCGCCTTCGGAGGGGTCCCGGAGCCGGACGAGGAGCGGGAGATCTGGAACTCCCTGACCGAGCCGGACCGTTCGCTGGGCGTCTGGGACGGGGACACGTGCGTGGGCACGGCGGGGGCGTTCGGCTTCCGGATCACCGTGCCGGGCGGCGACCTGCTGCCGGCGGCCGGCGTCACGATGGTGAGCGTGGCCGCCACGCACCGGCGGCGCGGTGTGCTGACGTCCATGATGCGGCGGCAGTTGGACGACGTGCGCTCCTGGGGCGAGCCGCTGGCGGTGCTGACCGCCTCCGAGCCCGCGATCTACGGCCGCTTCGGGTACGGCGCGGCGACCTTCCAGCTCGCCGCCGAGATCGACACCGACCGGGCCGGTCTGACGGTCCCGGCCGGTACGGACGACGTACGTCTGCGTTTCGCCGCGCCCGGTGACGTGCTGGACGACTGCGAGGCGCTCTACGCGCGACTGGTGCCCGGGCGGCCCGGAATGCTGGCCCGGCAGCCCGGCTGGGAGCGGGTCGCGCTGCTCGACCCTGAGAGCGCGCGGGACGGTGCCTCGCCGCTGCAGTGCGTGGTCGCCGAGCGGGCCGGCGAGGTCACGGGGTACGCCCGCTACCGCGTCAAGCCCGGCTGGGGCGTCGGCGGGCCGGAGGGCACGGTGCAGGTGACGGATCGGGCCGCGCTGGACCCGGCGAGCGACGCGGCGCTGTGGCGCTTCCTGTTCGGCATCGACCTGACCTCGACGCTGATCGTGCGGGGGCAGCCCGTCGACGACGCCTGGCAGTACCTGGTGTCCGACATCCGGCGGTGCCGGCCGCGGCTGCGGGACTCGCTGTATGTACGGCTCGTGGACGTGGGGGCGGCGCTGGCCGCGCGGACCTACCAGACGCCGGTGGACGTGGTGCTGGAGGTGGCGGACGACTTCTGCCCCTGGAACGCCGGGCGGTGGCGGCTGACCGGGGACCCGAAGGGCGCCTCCTGCGAACGCACCTCGGACGCGGCGGAAATCTCCCTGTCCGTACGGGAGTTGGGGGCGGCCTATCTCGGCGGCGTGCCGCTGGCCGGGCTGGCGGCGGCCGGGCGGGTGCGGGAGCTGCGGCCCGGGGCGCTGGCCCCGGTGTCGGTGGCGTTCGGCTCGGCGGTGGCGCCGTGGCTGCCGCACGGGTTCTGAGACGGGCGTCTCATCCGGCCCTCGCGGGCTGCTGGCAGGTGGGGCACCAGAAGAGGTTGCGGGCGGCGAGGTCCGCGGTGCGGATGTCCGCGCCGCAGATGTGGCAGGGCAGGGCGCTGCGCCGGTAGACGTAGACCTCGCCGCCGTGGTCGTCGACGCGGGGCGGGCGGCCCATGGCCTCGGGGGTGTGCTCCGGGCGGACGGTGTCGATGCGGTTGTTGCGGACGCCCTCGCGCATGAGGGCGACGAGGTCGGCCCAGATGGCGTCCCACTCGGCCGGCGTCACGCCGCTGCCGGGGCGGTAGGGGTCGACGCGGTGCCGGAAGAGGACCTCGGCGCGGTAGACGTTGCCGACGCCCGCGACGATCTTCTGGTCCATCAGCAGGGCGGCGATGGTCGTACGGCTGCGGCGTATGCGGGCGTAGGCCCGGTCAGGGTCGGCGTCGGGGCGCAGCGGGTCGGGGCCGAGGCGGTCGTGCACGGCCTGCTTCTCGGCGTCCGTGATCAGGGCGCAGGTGGTGGGGCCGCGCAGGTCGACGTACGAGGCCGTGTTGGCGAGGCGGAGGCGGACGGTGTCCGTGGGCGGGGGCGCGGGGGCGCCGCCGAAGGTGACCTTGCCGAAGAGGCCGAGGTGGATGTGGACCCAGTCGCTCTCGCGGAAGCGCAGGAAGAGGTGTTTGCCGTGGGCTTCCGTGCGGGTGAGTTCCGCGCCGGTGAGGAGGGGGGCGGCGGTGAACTGGCCCTGGGGGCTGGTGACGGTGGCCTGCCGGCCCTGGAAGTGGGTGGCGTAGTCCTGGGCCAGGCGGTGGATGGTGTGCCCCTCCGGCACGGGTGTCCCTCTCTTGTGGTTTTTTTGCCCGCCCACCCGCCCGTCTCGGTGGGTGGAGGGGGCACCGGCCCTGGGGCTTCGCCCCAGACCCCGCCGGGGCTTCGCCCCGGACCCCGTTTCCCACCCACCCGCCCGACTCGGTGGGTGGAAGCGGGACCCGGGGGCGGGGCTGCGTCCCGGAGTTCTACTGCTGGGGGTGGTGAGGGGGGATCGGGGGGAGTTCGCCCGTCGACTCGTAGGTGTCGAGCATCTCGATGCGGCGGACGTGACGCTCGTCGCCGGAGAAGGGCGTGCCGAGGAAGGTCTCGACGAACTTCGTCGCCTCCTCCTCGGTGTGCATGCGCGCGCCCACCGCGACGACGTTCGCGTTGTTGTGCTGGCGGCCGAGGGAGGCCGTCTCCTCGCTCCAGGCGAGGGCCGCACGCACGCCCTTGACCTTGTTCGCGGCGATCTGCTCGCCGTTGCCGGAGCCGCCGATCACGATGCCGAGGGAGTCGGGGTCCGCCGCCGTGCGCTCCGCGGCGCGCAGGCAGAAGGGCGGGTAGTCGTCCTGGGCGTCGAAGATGTGGGGTCCGCAGTCGACGGGGTCGTGGCCCGCCGCCTTGAGCCACTCGACGAGGTGGTTCTTGAGTTCGAAGCCCGCATGGTCGGAGCCGAGATACACGCGCATGGTCCGAGTGTGACATGGCGGAATGCGGACGGCAGAGCCGGGTCGGCGCACTATCACACCCGCGAGAAAGAAATATCTAAAACTTCAAAAGCTCAAGAAAACCTCAAGTAACAATTACATTTCGAAGGTTCACGGATTCCAATGCCTCCGATTCACTGGACCATCCCGTACACCGCTCGTGCGGGGGACCGCTCCATCAGAGCAAAGGAATTTCCGTCCATGACTAGTTCGGGGCTCCAGGCCGGGCTCAAGAACCGCCATCTGTCGATGATCGCGATCGGCGGCGTCATCGGCGCCGGTCTCTTCGTCGGTTCCAGCTCCGCCATCGCCACCGCCGGACCGGGCATCCTCCTCTCCTACGCCCTCGTCGGCACGCTCGTCGTCCTCGTGATGCGCATGCTCGGCGAGATGTCCGCCGCCAACCCCACCTCGGGTTCCTTCTCCGCGCACGCCGACCGCGCGCTCGGCCGCTGGGCCGGGTTCTCGATCGGCTGGCTGTACTGGTTCTTCTGGGTCGTCGTGCTGGCCGTGGAGGCGACCGCGGGCGCCAAGATCCTCTCCGAATGGGTGCCGGCCGTGCCCCAGTGGGGCTGGGCCCTCATCGTCATGGTGGTGCTGACCGCCACCAACCTCATCTCCGTCGGCTCCTACGGGGAGTTCGAGTTCTGGTTCGCCGGGATCAAGGTCGTGGCGATCGGCGCGTTCATCGTCATAGGCGCGCTGGCCGTCTTCGGGCTGCTGCCCGGCGTGCACAGCGACAAGGCGGGGCTCGGCAACCTCACCGACCACGGCGGATTCCTGCCGAACGGGCCCGGCGCCATCCTCACCGGTGTCCTGCTCGTCGTCTTCTCCTTCATGGGCAGCGAGATCGCCACCCTCGCGGCGGGCGAGTCGGAGGACCCGCAGCGCGCTGTCACCAAGTCGACCAACAGCATCATCTGGCGTATCGGCGTCTTCTACCTCGGCTCCGTGTTCGTCGTGGTCGCCCTGCTGCCCTGGAACGACAAGTCGATCACCGAGAAGGGCTCCTACGTCGCCGCCCTCGACTCCCTCGGTATCGCGCACGCCGGTCAGATCATGAACTTCATCGTGCTGACCTCGGTGCTCTCCTGTCTCAACTCCGGTCTCTACACGGCCTCCCGGATGGCCTTCTCGCTCGGTGAGCGCGGGGACGCGCCGAAGGTGTTCGCGCGGACCACGCGCCGCGGTGTGCCCATGGCCGCGATCGTCTCCTCGGTCGTGTTCGGCTTCGTGGCCGTGTTCTTCAACTACAGGTTCCCGGACTCCGTGTTCCTCTTCCTCGTCAACTCCTCCGGCGCGGTCGCCCTGTTCGTCTGGCTGGTGATCTGCTTCTCGCAGCTGCGGATGCGGAAGATCATCCAGCGGGAGGCACCGGAGAAGCTGGTCGTGAGGATGTGGCTGTACCCGTATCTGACGTGGGCGACGGCTGCGCTGATCGTCTTCGTCTTCGGCTACATGCTCACCGACACCGAGCACGACGGCCGCGAGACCGTGCTGCTGTCGATGCTGGTCGCGGCGATCGTGCTGGCGATCGCCTTCGTCAAGCAGCGGCTCGACAAGGGCCGTGCGGCGGCCGCGGCCCCGGCCGCCGAGCAAGCGGACGAGAAGACGGACAAGGTCGCCACCGGCTGACGACGCCGGGGCGACAACGGCGAAGAGGCCGGCCGGTGGACGTCAGCGACGTCCACCGGCCGGCCTCTTGCGCGAGCTTCCGCGGATCGGCGGAGAACCTACGCGGGCGGGAAGGGTGCGGTCACTTCCCGGCCAGCTTCCAGGCGGTGGGCAGCAGGCCCATCGCCAGGGCGGCCTTGAGGGCGTCGCCGATCAGGAACGGGGTGAGGCCGGCTGCGATCGCGGCGGACGCGGACATGCCGGTGGCCAGGGCCAGGTAGGGCACGCCGACCGCGTAGATGATCGCCGTGCCCAGCACCATCGTGCCGGCCGTTCGCCAGACGTTGCGGTCGCCGCCGCGGCGGGCCAGGGCACCCACGACGGTGGCGGCGAGCAGCATGCCGAGGACGTAGCCGAAGGAGACGGAGCCCGCGCCCGAGGCGCCGCCCGCGAACCACGGCACGCCCGCCGCGCCCGCGAGCACGTAGAGCGCGAGGGCGACGAGACCGCGGCCGGCGCCCAGCGAGGTGCCCACGAGCAGCGCCGCGAAGGTCTGGCCGGTCACCGGCACCGGGGAGTGCGGCACGGGCAGCGAGATCTGGGCGGCCAGTCCGGTGAGCGCGGCGCCGCCCACCACGAGGGCCATGTCCCGGACACGGGTGGGGGCACCGCCCTGCTCGAAGAGCTTGGGGGAAGGCAGGAGGTCGGCGAGGACGACCCCGGTACGGGCGGGGGTGGCGGCAGCGGTGCTCATGGGGACTCCGCGGGGAGAGGGCAGTTCGGGACAGCGTGACGCTATCCCAGCGGTGGCGCGGCGATCACCGTCAGCGGTCGACAAGGGGGGAGCGGACGCTTGGTCCGTTTCGCACAAAGGAGGGTCCGTACACCCGGCGGGACGTGATGCCTGTCACTGAGGTGGCGCGGTTTCCGCCACGTGTGGGGAGACGACGGCGACTGTAGGGTCCCGCCAAAACGACCGGGCCGCTCGCCGCAGTAGCCGTCTTCTCACTCTGCGTACGGCGCGCGTCCGGATGATGAGCGGCCGCTCCGACGCGGTGGGGCGGCCGCCCAGACTGTGGAGGCTTTCGCACCTGCCCCCCACCGGACGAGCCGCCCCATGCCAAGCAGCACCACCGTCGAAACGCCTCCCCGGGCGGACGACGCCTCCCTGTCCCACGGCCTGAAGCAGCGCCATCTGTCGATGATCGCCCTGGGCGGTGTGATCGGCGCCGGCCTCTTCGTCGGCTCCGGCGCGGGCATCGCCGCGGCCGGCCCCTCGATCGTCGTCGCCTACGCCCTGTCCGGCGCGCTCGTCATGCTGGTCATGCGGATGCTCGGCGAGATGTCGGCGGCGTACCCGTCGTCGGGCTCGTTCTCCGCGCACGCCGAGCGGGCGTTCGGTCCGTGGGCCGGTTTCACCGCGGGCTGGTCGTTCTGGGTGCTGCTGTGCACCGCGGTCGGTCTGGAGGGCATGGGCGCCGCGAAGATCGTCACCGGATGGCTGCCGGGCACACCGGAGTGGGTGTGGGTGGCGCTGTTCATGGTGGTGTTCTGCGGCACGAACCTGGCCGCGGTGAAGAACTTCGGCGAGTTCGAGTTCTGGTTCGCCGCGCTGAAGGTCGGCGCGATCACCCTGTTCCTGGTCCTCGGTGTGCTGGCCGTCGCGGGCGTGTTGCCCGGTACCGACTCCCCGGGCGCCTCGAACCTCACCGACTTCCTGCCGCACGGCGGCCACGGACTGGTCGTCGGCCTGCTCGCCTCGGTCTTCGCCTACGGCGGCCTGGAGACGGTCACCATCGCGGCGGCCGAGTCGGAGAACCCGGTGCGCGGCGTGGCGAGTGCCGTGCGCACGGCGATGTGGCGCATCGCGCTGTTCTACGTCGGCTCCATGGCGGTGATCGTGACGCTCGTCCCGTGGGACTCCGCGGAGGTCGTCGGGAAGGGCCCGTACGTCGCCGCGCTGGACCACCTCGGCATCCCGGGCGCCGGTCAGCTGATGAACGTGGTGGTGCTGGTCGCGCTGCTGAGCGCGATGAACGCCAACATCTACGGCTCCTCGCGCATCGCGTACTCGCTGGTCGAGCGCGGTCAGGGACCGAAGGCGCTGGCCAGGGTCAGCGGTGGGGTGCCGCGGCGCGCGGTGCTGGCCAGCTCCGTCTTCGGTTTCGTCTGCGTGCTGCTGAGCTACTGGCGGCCCAACGACGTCTTCCCCTGGCTGCTGAACATGATCGGCGCGGTGATCCTCGTCGTCTGGATCTTCATCGCCGTCTCGCAGCTGCGGCTGCGCCGCAGGCTGGAGCAGGAGGCGCCGGAGAGGCTGGCGGTCCGGATGTGGGCGTTCCCGTGGCTCACCTGGGTGGCCCTGGCCGGCATGGCGGCGGTCTTCGCCCTGATGGCCGTCGAGTCCGGCACCCGGGTGCAGCTGTACTCGACGGGCGGCATGACGCTGGTTCTGGCGGCGGCCGGGTACCTCTGGCAGCGCGGGCGCGCCCGGAGCTGACGCGGCGCGGGACACCGCCGGACGAAGAAGGAGAAGCCCCCGCGAGCACGCGACTCGCGGGGGCTTTCGCCGGCCGGACGGGTCACAGGTTGCTGAAGTCCGGCCCCGCCGTGCGGGTGCGCTTGATCTCGTAGAAGCCGGGGACGGAGGCGACCGCGAGGGTGCCGTCCCAAAGGCGGGCGGCCTGCTCACCCTTGGGGGTGGGGGTGACGACCGGGCCGAAGAAGGCGATCTGCTCGCCGTCGGGGCCGGGGACCGCGATGACCGGGGTGCCGACGTCCTGGCCGACCTTCTCGATGCCCTCCTTGTGCGAGGCGCGCAGTTCGGCGTCGAACTCGAAGTCCTCCTGGTCGGCGTAGTCGATCAGGTCGGCGGGCAGGCCCACCTCCTCGAGCGCGGCGACGACGGCCTCGCGGGTGGGGCCCTCGCCGCGGTTGTGGAAGCGGGTGCCGAGCGCGGTGTAGAGCGGGCCGAGGACGTCCTGGCCGTGCTTCTGCCAGGCCGCGGTGACCACGCGCACCGGCCCCCACGCCTTGGTGGTCAGCAGCTCCCGGTAGTCCTCGGGCAGTTCGTCCAGCTTCGGCTCGTTGAGCACCGCGAGGCTCATGATGTGCCAGCGGACCTCGATGTCCCGCACCTTCTCCACTTCCAGCACCCAGCGGGACGTCATCCAGGCCCAGGGGCACAGCGGGTCGAACCAGAAGTCGACAGGAGTCTTGCCGGACGGCGGGGTCGCGGCGGAGGCGGTCTCGGACATGGCTCTCCTCGGTAAAAGGTCGTTGAACTGCCAACATCGACGATCGGGCACCGCATTCCCGGCTGCCGCGCCGCATATCCGCATGGCAGGATCGATGCTGTCCACATCGTGAAAACATCCGAGGGAGTGCCGCCTGTGCCCGGTGAGAATCTGTCCCGCGACGAGGCCCGGGAGCGGGCCGCACTGCTGTCCGTCGACGGGTACGAGGTGTCCCTGGACGTGCGGTCCGCGGTGGGCGAGGACACCGGGGACGGTCCGCTGACGTTCCGGTCCGTGACGACCCTCCGGTTCCGCTGCAACGAGCCGGGCGCGTCGAGCTTCGCCGACCTGATCGCGCCGAGCGTCACCGCCGTCTCGCTCAACGGCAGGGACCTCGACCCCAGCGAGGTCTTCGACGGCTCCCGGATCCTCCTGGAGGACCTGGCCGCCGACAACGAGCTGGTCGTGGACGCGCAGTGCGCCTACTCGCGCACCGGCGAGGGCCTCCACCGCTTCGTCGACCCGGAGGACGGCGAGGTCTACCTCTACACGCAGTACGAGCCCGCCGACTCCCGCCGGGTCTTCGCCAACTTCGAGCAGCCCGACCTCAAGGCGCCGTTCCGCTTCGAGGTGCGGGCGCCGGAGGCCTGGACGGTGTGGAGCAACGGGGCGGGCCAGGCGCAGGACGGGGTGTGGCGGTTCGCCGAGACCAAGCCGATCTCGACGTACATCACCTGCGTGGTCGCGGGCCCGTACCACTACGTGACGGACTCCTACGAGCGGGTGTTCGAGGACGGTACGCGGCTGGAGATCCCGCTGGGCGCGCTGTGCCGCAAGGGGCTCGCCAGGCACTTCGACGCCGACGACGTCTTCCTGGTCACCAAGCAGGGCCTGGACTTCTTCCACGACCACTTCGACTACCCGTACCCGTTCGGCAAGTACGACCAGGCGTTCGTGCCCGAGTACAACCTCGGCGCGATGGAGAACCCGGGCCTGGTCACCTTCCGGGAGGAGTACATCTTCCGCGGGAAGGTCACGCAGGCCTCCTACGAGGCCCGGGCCAACGTGATTCTGCACGAGATGGCGCACATGTGGTTCGGCGACCTGGTCACCATGGAGTGGTGGGACGACCTGTGGCTGAAGGAGTCCTTCGCCGACTTCATGGGCTCGTTCTCGCTGGTCGGCGCGACCCGCTTCACCGACGGCTGGATCACCTTCGCCAACCGCCGCAAGGCCTGGGCGTACCGTGCCGACCAGCTGCCCTCCACGCACCCGGTCACCGCGGACATCCGCGACCTGCAGGACGCCAAGCTGAACTTCGACGGCATCACCTACGCCAAGGGCGCCTCGGTGCTCAAGCAACTGGTGGCGTACGTCGGCCAGGACGCGTTCCTGGAGGGCGCGCGGCGCTACTTCAAGCGGCACGCCTACGGCAACACCCGGCTGGGCGACCTGCTCGCGGTGCTGGAGGAGACCAGCGGCCGGGACATGGGCGCGTGGGCGCGGTCGTGGCTCCAGACGGCCGGGGTCAACTCGCTGACCCCGCAGGTGGTGCTGGGCGCCGACGGCCGGATCGAGGAGCTGGCGGTGATCCAGGAGGCCGCCGGGTCGCATCCTGAACTGCGCCCGCACCGGGTGGTGGTGGGCCTGTACCAGCGGTCCCAGGTGGGTGCGCTGGAGCGGTACGCGCGCGCCGAGACCGACGTGGCGGGCGCCCGTACGGTGGTGTCCGAGCTGGCGGGTGCGGACGCGCCCGATCTGGTGCTGGTCAACGACGACGACCTGACCTACTGCAAGATCCGCTTCGACGAGACCTCGCTGGCGACGCTCCGGGAGCACCTGGGCGGCCTGACCGATCCGCTGGCCCGCGCGCTGTGCTGGTCGGCGCTGTGGAACCTGACCCGGGACGCGCTGCTGCCGGCGCGGGACTTCGTCGGTCTGGTGCTGCGCTTCGCAGGCCGGGAGACGGACATCGGCGTGCTCCAGATGCTGCACGCCTGGGCGGAGTCCGCGCTGGTGCACTACGCGGCGCCGCAGTGGCGGGAGACGGGCGGACGGGCGCTGGCCGAGGGGGCGCTGGCCGAGCTGCGCCAGGCCGAGCCGGGCAGCGAGCACCAGCTCGCGTGGGCGCGCTTCTTCGCCACGGCGGCCTCCGCGCCGGACGACCTGGAGCTGCTGAAGGGTCTGCTGGACGGCTCCGAGGAGATCGCCGGCCTGAAGGTGGACCAGGAGCTGCGCTGGGCGTTCCTCGAGCCGCTGGCGGCGCACGGGGTGGCGGACGAGAAGGCGCTCGCCGCCGAACTCGCCCGGGACGACACCGCCTCCGGCAAGCGGCACCAGGTGCGCTGCCTGGCCGCGCGGCCCTCGGCCGCCGTCAAGGCGCGGGCCTGGGAGCAGGTGGTGGACTCGGACGCGTTGTCGAACGCGCTGGTGGAGGCGACGATCGCGGGCTTCGGGCAGTCCTCCCAGCGGGAGCTGCTCGCGCCGTACGCGCCGAGGTACTTCGAGGCGATCGAGCGGGTGTGGACCGAGCGGTCCATCCAGATCGGCATGGACGTCGTGCGGGGGCTGTTCCCGGCGTTGCAGGACTCGCCGGAGACCCTCCGGGCGGCCGACGCATGGCTCACCGCGCACGAGGGAGCCGCTCCCGCGCTGCGCCGCCTGGTGCTGGAGGCACGGGACGACCTGGCCCGTACGCTGCGCGGGCAGGAGTGCGACGCGGCGGCCGGAACGTCCGCCGGCTGACCCGTAGTTCTGGCCAAGGGTCGGGCGTGCGGTAACTGTTACACGATGCGTGCCCGGCTTGCCGTAACCCCTGGTCCGCCCGCGAGGCGACCAGGGGTTTTCGGCATCCGAACATCCGTCCTTTAGGGCGAGCTTGTCCAGGTTTGTCAACGGGCGTGTAACAGCGGTTACCGGCCGCACACGGTGCGGGAAACGTGCCGGACATGACCCACGAAACCCCGCTCTCCCCCCGCCCCCTGCACCATCTCGCCGAGACCCCGCGCCGGGTCCTGACCACCGCTCAGCTGCGCGAGCACGGAGTGTCGGCGGCCGAGGCCGCCGGACGGTGCCGCGCCGGCGGGCCCTGGCAGGAGTTCCTGCCGGGTGTGTTCCTGCTCCATCCGGGCCCACCGACCAGTGAGGAACGGCTGCACGCGGTGCTCCTGTACGCGGCGCGCGGTCCGCTCCCCCGCGCGGCCGCCGGGGTGCCGGCGCAGCCGACCGCCCAGGGCCCGCACCGGCCGGTGTACGCGGAGGTGATGGTCACCGGCCTCGCGGCGCTCACCCTGCACGGACTGGCCGCGTCGCCCGGTCTGCCGGCGCTGGAGAAGATCGACGTCCTGGTGGAGCGCGGCCGGCGGCTGCGTTCGGCCGGCTGCGCGCGGATCGTCCGGGCGGCCGGCCTGCCCGCCGCCGAGGCGGTCACGGGCCTGCCGGTTGCCCCGGTGCCGCGCGCCCTGGCGGACGCGGTGGCCGGTCTGTCCGACGCGGGCACGGTACGGCGGCTGCTGACGGAGGCGGTGCGCGGCGGGTACTGCGAGCCGTCCGCCGTGGTCCGCGAGCTGACCGGTGCCGGGCTGCTGAGCCGGCCGCACGTGGTGGACGCGGTGGACCTGCTGCTGGCCGAGCGGCGGGCGCTCGCGGAGGACCGGCTGTACCGGATGGTGCGCGAGCACGGCCTGCCGGACCCGGTCTGGAACGTCGACCTGCGGCTGCCGGGCGGCCCGCTGCTCGGCGGCGTGGACGCCTACTGGCCGGAGCACGCGGTCGCGCTGGAACTGGACACCCGCGCCCACCGCCAGGGGGGCCGGCCGGACGACGAGGCCGTGTGCCCCGACCACGCCGGCAAGCGCGAGCACCTGGAGCGGCTGGGCATCACGGTCGTCCACCTGACCCCCAGGAAGCTGCGCGAGTCCCTGGAGGACCAGGCGACGGTCGTCCGCACCGCCCTGATGGCGGCCACCGACCGCGACCCGGCCGCATACGTGGTGGCGCTCCCCCGGTCATGACCGGACGTCCGCCGGGGGCGCACCAGGAGGGGAGAGGAGGGGCCGCCGGACCACGATCCGGCGGCCCCTCCTCGCGCGTCAGGCGGGGTTTCCCGCCGGCGGGCGGGTGTGCCACAGGTGGAGGCCCACGTCGACCAGGCCCACCCGGGGGAGGGCGGGCACCGCGGACAGGGGGTGCCAGGCCGCCCGGTCGGTGGAGCCGGCCGTTTCGTGGCGCAGTTCGCCGCCGGTGACACGGGCGTCGTAGAGGATGCGCAGGCCGTGGAAGTCGGCCTGGGCGCCCTGGGGGCGCGGGTAGTGGCGGCGGACGGAGTCCAGGCCCAGGAGGGCGACCGGTTCGACGGTGTAGCCGGTCTCCTCCTCGGCCTCGCGCACGACGGTGTCGTAGGGGTCCTCGCCGTGTTCCATGCCGCCGCCGGGCAGGGTCCAGCGCCGGGTGCCGTCGCCCGCCACAAAGCGGGCCAGCAGCAGCCGTCCGTCCCGTACACACACGGCGTAGGCCGCCACCCTCAACTCCTGGTTCATGGGGGGACGTTACGGCAGGAAGGGGGCTGTCCGGAGCGAATCGGCGAGGTCCACGGGGCCGGTGCGGGGCGGAGTGAACACCCGTGACGGCAGGGGCGGTCGCACTCCCCCGGCACCGGGAGAAGCGCCATGTTTTGGGCCCCTATGCCCCTCGTGGCGCATGGCGGAAGTACGCCATGCGTCCATCCGGTCAGGACCAACTCTCGTCAAACATCTTTCCTTTAGGTAAAGCTGAGCGATCATCCGACTCCGAAATGCGGACGATCGCGATCGACCCCGATCGCACCTCGCTTGGTTCCTTTACCTGCAAGGGATGCCGATGACCCCCGACCCCCAGCGCGCACCGCTCACGGGCGCAAGACGCCTGGCCCGTATCGCCATGGCCGCCGGCGTGGTGGCCGCGCTCTCCGTGGCCGGCCCGATACCCCTGGCCGTCGCCCAGGACGGCCCCGCGTCCACTGACCCGGCCGTCAAGCCGGCGGGCGACAAACTCGGTTCGGCCGGCGCCGAACTGCTCGCCGAGGCCAAGGCCGAGGGCGCCAAGAACGTCACCATGATGATCGCGACCGCGCCCGGCGAGACCGCGCAGGTCGCCAAGCAGCTGAACGCGGTCGACGGCGGCGCCGTGGGCCGCACCTACGACAAGCTCGGCTACGTCCGCGCCACCGTGCCGACGGGCAAGGCGGACTCGGCGATCGCCGCCGCCGCGAAGCTGTCCTCCGTGCAGGCCATCGACCTCAAGCAGGACATCCCGCTCGACGACCCGAGGCCCGAGGCGGACTCCCCCGAGGGCAAGGGCAAGGACAAGAACAAGGGCAAGGACAAGGGCACTTACCCGGCGCCCGACAAGAACACCCCTGCCGAGAACCCGTACAACCCGTCCTTCGAGACGGGCGCCGTCGACTTCGTGAAGAAGAACCCGAAGGCGGACGGCCGCGGCGTGACGATCGGCGTCCTCGACTCGGGTGTCGACCTGGGCCACCCCGCCCTCCAGAAGACCACCACCGGCGAGCGCAAGATCGTCGACTGGGTCACCGCCACCGACCCGATCGTCGACAGCGACGGCACCTGGCGTCCGATGACCACCACGGTCACGGGCCCCCAGTTCACCTCGGGCGGCAAGACCTGGAAGACGCCGGCGGGCAGCTTCCTGTTCAACACCTTCAGCGAGTCCGCGACCAAGGGCGGCGACGCCGACGGCGACCTGGACCGCGACGGAAAGACCACCAGCGTCTGGGGCGTCCTGTACGACCCGGCGAACGGCACCGTCCGCGTCGACCTGAACAACAACAACGACTTCACGGACGACGTTCCGATGAAGCCGTACAAGGACGGCTACCAGGTCGGCTGGTTCGGCCAGGACAAGAAGGACCCGGCGACCGGCGCCGACCTGCGCGTGCCGTTCGTCGTGGAGATCCGCAAGGACGTGGCGATGGACCCCTACGGCGGGTCCTGGGTCGGCAAGAAGGCCGACTTCGTCAACATCGGCGTCATCGAGTCCGAGCACGGCACCCACGTCGCCGGCATCACCGCCGCCAACAGCCTGTTCGGCGGCAAGATGAACGGCGCGGCCCCGGGCGCGAAGATCGTCTCCTCCCGGGCCTGCAACTGGAACGGCGGCTGCACCAACGTCGCGCTCACCGAGGGCATGATCGACCTCGTCGTCAACCGCGGCGTGGACATCGTCAACATGTCCATCGGCGGCCTGCCGGCGCTCAACGACGGCAACAACGCCCGCGCGCAGCTCTACACGCGGCTCATCGACACCTACGGCGTGCAGCTCGTCATCTCGGCGGGCAACAGCGGTCCGGGCCTGAACACCATCGGCGACCCCGGTCTCGCCGACAAGGTCATTTCGGTCGGCGCGACCATCTCCAAGGAGACCTGGGCCGCCAACTACGGCTCCGTGGTGAACAAGTCGTACTCGATGATGCCGTTCTCCTCGCGCGGTCCGCGTGAGGACGGCGGCTTCGCGCCGATCATCTCGGCGCCCGGTGCGGCCATCAACACCACCCAGACCTGGCTGCCCGGCGGCCCGGTCGCCGAGGCCGGCTACTCCCTGCCGGCCGGTTACTCGATGCTCCAGGGCACCTCGATGGCCTCCCCGCAGGCGGCCGGCGCGTCCGCGCTGCTGCTGTCGGCGGCCAAGCAGAAGCACATCGACCTGCCCCCGGCGAAGCTCCGCACCGCGCTGACCTCGACCGCCCAGCACATCAAGGGCGAGCAGCCGCACAGCGAGGGCGCCGGCCTGATGGACATCGTCAAGGCCTGGAAGTCGATCGAGAAGGGCGCCTCGGCGCACGAGTACACGGTCAAGGCTCCCGTCAGCACCTCGCTGTCCTGGGCGCTTCGGACCCCGGACTTCGGCGACGGTCTGTACGACCGCGAGGGCGGCCTGAAGAAGGGCCAGAAGAAGACCTACGACGTCCAGGTCACCCGGACCACGGGCGCGGCCGGTTCGGTCAAGCACCACCTGAGCCTGAAGAACGACGACGGCACCTTCAAGATCGTTGGCGCGCACGAGGTCTCGCTGCCGCTGAACAAGCCGGTGACGGTCAAGATCGAGGCGCGTCCCGCTTCGGCAGGCGTGCACAGCGCGATCCTCGAGGTCGACGACAACCGCACCGAGGGCGTGGACAAGCAGATCATGCTGACCGTGGTCGTCGCCACGGACATCGCCAAGCCCTCCTACACCTACTCGGTGTCGGGTGTGGCACAGCGCAACAGCACCGAGTCGTACTTCGTGACCGTCCCCGAGGGCGCGAAGACCCTCGAGGTCTCGATGAGCGGCCTCAAGGACGGCAGCCAGACCCGCTTCATCGCGATCCACCCGTACGGCACCCCGGTGGACAACACCTCGACCCCGTACTGCTACCCGAACTACAACAACCCGGCCAACACCTGCCGTCCGGACGTGCGTTCGTACGCCAAGCCGATGCCGGGCGTGTGGGAGATCGAGGTCGAGGCGCGTCGCACCTCGCCGCTCCTTGACAACCCGTACAAGCTGAACGCGGCGGTGTACGGGCTGGACTTCAGCCCCGCGGTGCAGACGGTCGACGAGGCGAAGGCCGGTGTGCCGACCCCCGTGTCCTGGACGCTGACGAACAAGCTCGCCGGTCTTGACGCCCAGCTCAAGGGCGGCTCGCTGGGCTCGTCGAAGTCGGACCGTCCCGGTATCCGTGACGGCGAGGAGCAGACGATGACCATCGTCGTTCCGGCCGGTGCGGAGCGCCTGGACGTCGCCATCGGCAACGTCTCGGACGCCGGGGCCGACCTGGACCTGTACGTGTACAACGCCGCCGGCACGCGCGTCGCCTACTCGGCAGCGGGCGGCTCGGAGGAGTCCGTCTCCATCGCCAAGCCCGCCGCGGGCACGTACACCGTCCTGATCGACGCCTACTCGGTGCCGGCCGGCACCACGGCCTACGACTACCGGGACGTGTACTACTCGGCGGCGCTCGGCTCGGTCAAGGTCGACGAGGCGAAGTTGTACACGCTCGCCCCGAACGGCACGGCGCAGATCTCCGCCGACGTCGTCGCGAACCAGCCGGCCCCCGCGGGCCGCGAGTTCTTCGGCGAGGTGCAGGTGCTGAACACCCGGGGCACCGCCGCGGGCCTGGGCAGCGTGAAGATCGGCAAGGTCGTCCAGTAACGGCGGTCTCCACCTCCGGTACGTGACGACGGGGCGGGCTCCATCCGGAGCCCGCCCCTTGCGTTTCCGGTGCGGCTCGTCCACCGGGCCGTCCCAGTCCGTGGGCAATGATTGGACAGACCGCCCCAGGACAGACGCATGATGGAACAGTCCTGCGCGTACCGCGTACGCAGAGTGAAGTGAGCAGAAGGAGTCACCGTGAGGATCGGAATCGTCGGAGCCACCGGTCAGGTCGGCACGGTCATGCGCGGGATCCTCACGGAGCGCGACTTCCCGGTCACCGAGCTGCGCCTGTTCGCCTCGGCCCGCTCGGCGGGCACGGTCCTCGACGGGGTCACGGTGGAGGACGCGGCCACCGCGGACTACACCGGCCTGGACATCGTGCTCTTCTCGGCGGGCGGCGCGACCTCGAAGGCCCTCGCGGAGAAGGTCGCCGCGCAGGGCGCCGTGGTGATCGACAACTCCTCCGCGTGGCGCAGGGACCCGGACGTACCGCTGGTGGTGTCCGAGGTGAACCCGCACGCGATCACCGACCGCCCCAAGGGCATCATCGCCAACCCGAACTGCACGACGATGGCCGCGATGCCCGTCCTCAAGCCGCTGCACGCGGAGGCGGGCCTCGAGGCGCTGGTCGTCGCCACCTACCAGGCGGTGTCCGGATCGGGCCTCGCGGGCGTCGCCGAGCTGCACGGCCAGACCCAGAAGGTCGTCGCGGAGGCCGACCGGCTGACCCACGACGGCTCGGCCGTGGACTTCCCCGAGCCGTCCGTCTACAAGCGCCCGATCGCCTTCAACGTGCTCCCCCTCGCGGGCAACCTCGTCGACGACGGCCTGAACGAGACCGACGAGGAGCAGAAGCTCCGCAACGAGTCCCGCAAGATCCTGGAGATCCCGGAGCTGAAGGTGTCCGGCACCTGTGTGCGCGTGCCGGTCTTCTCCGGCCACTCCCTCCAGGTCAACGCCCGTTTCGCGCGCCCGCTCAGCGTGGAGCGCGCGACCGAGCTGCTGGGCGGCGCCCCCGGCGTCGCCCTCTCCGACATCCCGACGCCGCTCCAGGCGGCCGGGCAGGACCCGTCCTACGTCGGGCGCATCCGCCGCGACGAGACGGTGGACAACGGCCTGGCCCTGTTCATCTCCAACGACAACCTCCGCAAGGGCGCGGCCCTGAACGCGGTGCAGATCGCGGAGCTGGTGGCGGCGGAACTCAAGGACCGGTCCGCCGTGGTCGCCTAGCCCCTGCGCACCTCGTAGAGGAAGCAGCCGTACTCGACGGCCCGGACGTGGACGAGCACCACGGCCGGGTCGTCGAACGCTTCCGCGAACGCCGCGTCGAACCGGGCGGAGCCCTCCCCGACCAGCCGTCCGCCCAGGATGCGTCCGTCGGCACCGTAGCGCCGGACCACACGGTGGGCGTTGCTGAACGGCCGGCCCGCGCCGACGGCCGGCCCCGCGCACTCCCGCGCGTGGACGAAGACGGGCCCCTGCTCGTCGTACGCGCCCGGAGCGGCGCCCGTCTCCGCCGCCCAGCGCCGCAGCGGGGCGTAGGAGACCAGCGCGATCCGCTCCCCCGGCTCGCTCCTGCGCAGGCAGCAGCGCAGCGGCGCGCCGCCCTCCTCGTCGGTGTACGGGGCCGCGGGGCGTCCGGCGTCGTCCCGCTCCCGCAGCCGCTCCAGCACGGCCGGGGCGATGGCACGCGCGCTGTGTTCCGTCGTTCCGCTCACTGTCGTCATGCCCCCAGGCTCGCGCTCCGCCGCCCCGCTCACCGGCGGGTTCCGGTCGTCGCGTTCCGCGCGGGTCACGTGGAAAGATGGCGCAATCCACACATCACGAGGAGATGACCGCGTGCCTGGCACAAACCTGACTCGCGAAGAGGCGCAGCAGCGGGCGAAGCTGCTCACCGTTGACTCGTACGAGATCGATCTCGACCTCTCCGGCGCGCAGGAGGGCGGTACCTACAGGTCCGTGACCACGGTGCGCTTCGACGTCGCCGACGAAGGCGCCGCCTCCTTCATCGACCTGGTGGCCCCGGCCGTCCACGAGGTGACCCTCAACGGCGACTCCCTGGAGCCCGCCGAGGTCTTCGCGGACTCCCGGATCGCCCTGCCGGGCCTGCTCCGGGGCCGCAACGTCCTGCGGGTCGTCGCCGACTGCGCGTACACCAACACCGGTGAGGGCCTGCACCGCTTCGTCGACCCCGTCGACCAGCAGGCCTACCTCTACACGCAGTTCGAGGTCCCGGACGCCCGGCGGGTCTTCGCGTCCTTCGAGCAGCCGGACCTGAAGGCCACCTTCCAGTTCACCGTGAAGGCGCCCGAGGGCTGGACGGTGGTGTCCAACTCGCCGACGCCCGAGCCGCAGGACGACGTCTGGGTGTTCGAGCCGACGCCGCGCATCTCGACGTACATCACGGCGCTGATCGTCGGCCCGTACCACAGCGTCCACAGCGTGTACGAGAAGGACGGCCAGTCGGTCCCGCTCGGCATCTACTGCCGGCCGTCCCTCGCCGAGTTCCTCGACGCGGACGCGATCTTCGAGGTCACCCGGCTGGGCTTCGACTGGTTCCAGGAGAAGTTCGACTACGCCTACCCGTTCGGCAAGTACGACCAGCTCTTCGTGCCGGAGTTCAACGCGGGCGCGATGGAGAACGCGGGCGCGGTCACCATCCGCGACCAGTACGTCTTCCGGTCCAAGGTGACCGACGCGGCGTACGAGGCGCGGGCCACCACGATCCTGCACGAGCTGGCCCACATGTGGTTCGGCGACCTGGTCACCATGGAGTGGTGGAACGACCTGTGGCTGAACGAGTCGTTCGCCACCTACGCCGAGGCCGCCTGCATGGCGCACGCGCCCGGCTCGCGGTGGCCGCACTCGTGGACCACCTTCGCCAACCAGATGAAGACCTGGGCGTACCGGCAGGACCAGCTGCCGTCCACCCACCCGATCATGGCGGAGATCCGCGACCTGGACGACGTCCTCGTCAACTTCGACGGCATCACCTACGCCAAGGGCGCGAGCGTCCTGAAGCAGCTCGTCGCCTACGTCGGCATGGACGAGTTCTTCCGGGGCGTGCAGGCGTACTTCAAGCGGCACGCCTACGGCAACACGCGCCTGTCCGACCTGCTGGGCGCGCTGGAGGAGACCTCCGGGCGCGATCTGCGGACCTGGTCGAAGAAGTGGCTGGAGACGGCCGGGATCAACATCCTGCGCCCGGAGATCGAGACGGACGAGGCGGGGGTCATCACCTCCTTCGCCGTCCGCCAGGAGGCTCCCGCCCTGCCGGCCGGCGCGAAGGGCGCTGTATCCGATGATGCGGCTCCGCCGCGTGGGACCCTGCGCCCGCACCGGATCGCGATCGGCCTGTACGACCTCGACGAGGCGAGCGGCAAGCTGGTGCGCGCCGCGGACGGCCGGATCGAGCTGGACGTGGACGGCGAGCTGACCGCCGTGCCGGAGCTGGCCGGCCGGCGCCGCCCGGCGGTGATCCTGCTCAACGACGACGACCTGTCGTACGCCAAGGTCCGCCTGGACGAGGCGTCGCTGGCCGTCGTCACCGAGCACCTGGGCGACTTCGAGTCCTCGCTGCCGCGCGCCCTGTGCTGGGCGTCGGCCTGGGACATGACGCGGGACGGGGAGCTGGCGACCCGCGACTACCTGTCCCTGGTGCTGTCCGGGATCGGCAAGGAGTCCGACATCGGTGTCGTGCAGTCGCTGCACCGCCAGGTGAAGCTGGCCGTCGACCTGTACGCCGACCCGGGCGCCCGCGAGGCCCTGCTCACCCGCTGGACCGACGCCACGCTGGCCCACCTGCGGGCGGCGGACGCGGGCAGCGACCACCAGCTCGCGTGGGCGCGCGCCTTCGCGGCGACCGCGCGTACGCCGGAGCAGCTCGACCTGCTGGAGTCCCTGCTGGACGGCTCGCAGACCGTCGAGGGCCTGGTCGTGGACACGGAGCTGCGCTGGGCGTTCGTGGAGCGGCTGGCGGCCGTCGGCCGGTTCGACGAGCCGGAGATCGCGGGCGAGTACGAGCGCGACAGGACGGCGGCCGGTGAGCGGCACGCGGCCACCGCCCGCGCCGCCCGCCCGACCGAGGAGGCCAAGGCCGAGGCCTGGGCGTCGGTCATCGAGTCCGACAAGCTCCCGAACGCCGTGCAGGAGGCGGTCATCGGGGGCTTCGTGCAGACCGACCAGCGCGAGCTGCTCGCGCCGTACACCGACCGGTACTTCGAGGTGGTCAAGGACGTCTGGGACGCCCGTTCCCACGAGATGGCCCAGCAGATCGCGGTCGGCCTCTACCCGTCGGTCCAGGTGTCCGAGGACACCCTGCGCAGGACCGACGAGTGGCTGGACTCGGCCGAGCCGAACGCGGCGCTGCGCCGGCTGGTCTCGGAGTCGCGGGCGGGCGTCGAGCGCGCCCTGAAGGCCCAGGCGGCGGACACGGCGGCCCAGCCGTAACACGGCCCGTACGACGGCAAGGGGCGCCCGGTCCTCGACCGGGCGCCCCTTGCCGTCGCGGTTTCCGCCCGCTGTCCGGTCACTCGGGCCGGGAGAGCCCCGCCGCCGCGGACCGCAGTGCCGTCAGCACCCGTGCCGGTGCGGGCGCTTCCCGCGCCCCCTTGCGTACGGCCGCCACCACGTGCCGGTACGGCCGGTCGGCGCCCAGGGTGCGCATCACCACGCCCTCCCTGCCCACGACCGCCATGCGCGGGACGAGTGCCACGCCCATGCCCGCCTCCACCATCGCCAGGATCGCCGTCCAGCCGGCCGCCGAGTGCCCCTGGTACGGACTGAACCCGGCCGCCTCGCAGGCCGCGCGCGTGATGTCCGACCAGGGACCGCTGCCGCCGAAGATCCACGCCTCCTCCGCCAGATCGGCGAGCCGTACCCGGGCCGCCCGGGCCAGCCGGTGCCCCGGCGGCAGGGCGAGGTCGAGCGGGTCGGCGAGCAGCGGCACCAGGGTGAACCGCGGGTCCACCGCGCTGGGCGCCTGCGCGGCCAGCGACAGCGCGAGGTCCACCTCCCCCGCCGCCAGCAGCTCGTAGGCCTCGCCCGCCTCCGCCTCCCGGACCCGGACGGTCACCGCCGGATGCGTGCCGCGCAGTTCCCGTACCGCCGGCACGACCAGCGCGGGCACCGCGGTGGAGAAGGCACCCACCCGCACCTCACCGGCCTCGCCCTTGGCATACGCCGCCAATTCGGCGTCCGCGCGCTCCAGTCGTTCGAACACGGCCTCGGCGTGCCGCAGCACGAGCCGTGCCGCGTCCGTGAGCCGCACCCGCCGCCCCTGCGCCTGCAACAGCTCCACCCCGAGCTGCCTGGACAGGTTCGTCAGCTGCTGCGAGACGGCGGACGGCGTCATCCGCAGCGCCTCGGCCGTCGCGGTCACGGTCCCCTGCTCCCGCAGGGTCCGCAGGATCATCAGCTTCCGGAGCTCCCACTCGGCCATGGCGGCAACCTATACGGGCCGTACGGGGCCGCCGTGGTGAGTTCCTGCACGCGTTCTCGGCCGCGCGGGGTGTTCTCAGCGGCGCGACGCCGTGCCGAGGACCACTCCGCCCAGGATCAGCGCCATGCACAGCACCTGCCGGGGGCCGATCGACTCGCCGAGCAGGGCCCACGACAGCAGGGCCACGCACACCGGTTGCAGGTAGTAGACGAGTCCGGCACGGGTCGGGCCGACGAGGGCGATCGCCCTGCCCCAGGCGAAGAACGCGACGGCGGAGGACATGACGCCGACGTAGAGCAGGGGCAGCACCGTGCCGGGGGCCGGTTCGAAGCCGCCCTGGACGGCGAGGCTGACGGCCTGCGCGGGCAGGAGCAGCACGGTGCCGAACAGGAACGTGGTGAACAGGAAGCCGACGCCGTCGAACTCGGCGGGGCGGCGGCGCAGCAGGGCGCTGTAGGTGCCGAAGCAGCACGCCGCGACGATCATCCACAGGTCCCCGGCCGTGAACGACGCCAGGTCTCCCCCGCCGACGAGCAGCAGCACGCCCGCGCAGGCGGTCAGCAGCCCCACGATCCGGCGCGTGCCCAGCCGTACGCCGCCGGCCCGCTCGAAGACCGCCATCAGCACCGGCGAGGCCGCCATGATCATGCCCATGTTGGCCGCCGGAGTGGTGAGGCCGGCCTGGTTGACCAGGGTGTTGTAGACGGCGACGCCGAGGAGGGAGGTGAGCAGCACGTACCCGAGATGGCGCCGGATCAGCTCCCGCTGCCGCCAGGCCGCGCGGGCGCCGAACGGGGCGACGGCGGCCAGTGCCAGCACCCAGCGCCAGAACGCGTGCTGCACCGGCGGCACGCTGTCGTGCAGCGCCCGTGAGGTGACGAAGCTGCCGGCCCAGACGACGGTGGCGAGCGCGGCGAGCGCGATCCCGAGCGCGGGGGTGCCCGCCCCCGGACCGCGCGGGGCGGCGACGCGTGCGGTGGTGCGGCCGTCGGTGTGCGGGCGCGGTGGGGTGGTCCGGGGGCGCACGTCGGCCACGTGGGTCCTCTCGCTGGTGAGTGGCGGGGTCCGCTCTACCGTCGCAGCGCGGCATCCGTCAGGTCCATCGAATCTTTTCGAGAATTCCTTTCAGGAGAGCTGAACGATCGCGGCGGGCGGGCGGCGCCGAGCTGTCCGGCCACCGTCGCCCCGAAGGCCAGGGCCATGCCCGCCAGTTGGACCGGGGTGAGCGCCTGTCCGAGGGCGGCCCAGCCGACCACGGCCGCGGTGAGCGGTGACAGCGGGCCGAGGAAGGTGACCCGGGTGGCGGAGAGCCGGCCGATGCCACGGAACCAGAGCCAGTAGGCGAGCGCCGTGTTGGCCAGGGCGAGGTAGGCGTAGCCGCCGAGGGCGCGGGCGTCCAGCGCGGGCGGCGGCCCCTCGGCCAGCAGGGCGAGGGGCGCGATCAGCAGGCCGCCCGCGGTGAGCTGCCAGCCGGTCAGGGCGAGCGGGCCGGCACCGGCCGGGCGGCCCCACCTCTTGGCCAGCACGGTGCCGGTGGACATCGAGGCGGTGGAGGCGAGGGCGGCGGCGACCCCCACGCCGTCCAGCGCCCCGGCCGCCCTCAGCACGACGAGGCTGACCCCGAACGCGGCCACGATCCCGGTGAGCAGCGCCCGCCCCGTCGGCCGCTGCCCCAGCAGCGGCGCGGAGAGCCCCACGACGAACAGCGGCCCGACCGAGCCGACGACCGCCGCCATCCCGCCCGGCAGCCGGTACGCGGACAGGAACAGCAGCGGGAAGAAGGCGCCGATGTTCAGCGCGCCGAGGACCGCCGCCTTCCACCACCAGGCGCCCTTCGGCAGCACCCGGGCCATCGCCAGCAGCAGGAGCCCGGCGGGCAGGGCCCGGACCAGCGCCGTGAAGAGGGGCCGCCCGGGCGGCAGGAACTCGGTGGTGACGGCGTAGGTGGTGCCCCAGGAGACCGGGGCGAGGGCGGTGAGTGCGGCCAGGGACCAGGTGGCGGCGGGACGCCGGGAGTCAGCCATGGCCAGTAGCTTAGTAGGAAGCTACTTAGCGTCAAGCCACTTTCTTGCGGTCGACCGTGGGGCGGCGGATACTCGGTCCATGACTGAACGCCCTCACCCGCGCAGGGACGCCGTCGACGCGATCGTCGACCAGTGGGCGGCCGTACGGCCCGATCTCGGCACCGCGGGGATGGAGGTCTTCGGACGGATCTTCCGGCTCTCGCGGGCGATGGGAGACCGGATGGAGAAGGCGTACGCGCCGTTCGGCATCTCACGCGGCGAGTTCGACGTGCTGGCCACGCTGCGCCGGGCCGGCGAGCCCTACACCCTCTCGCCCCGGCAGCTCTCGGCGACGCTCATGCTCACCACGGGCGGGATGACCGGGCGGCTGGACAAGCTGGAGGCCGCGGGGCTGCTGCGCCGCTCGCCGGATCCGCACGACCGCCGGGGCCTCAGGGTCACGCTGACCGACAAGGGGCTGCGGCTCATCGACGAGGCGGTGGGAGCCGGCCTGGCCGCGCAGACGCAGGCGCTGTCCGCCCTGGACGCCGAACGGGCGGGCGAGCTGGCCGACCTGCTCAGGGAGCTGCTGGCCGGGACGTCGGAGTCACCGGGGGCACCGGCGTAGGGGCCTCGCCCGGCGGTCCCGCGGCCGCCCGGCCTCCGGTCCCGCAACGCACCCAGGGCGCCCACCTCACCCACGTACGGCGGCTGTGCGCGTGCGTACGGCGAGGTCGGCGCCCTCGGAGGGATCGTGCCGCGGACGGACCGCGGTGGGGGGAGGACCGGGTCAGGCCTTGGCCTTGACCTCCACGTCCCGGCTCGCGCGCGGCAGCCGGTCCTTGGACTTGTCCAGGACCATGACCAGGCCGGTGATGACCAGGAACAGCAGGAGCGGGAGACCGACGAACAGACCCAGCGTCTGGATGACGCTCAGGCCCTTGCCGGGGTCGTCGCCGTCGTCGCGCGTCAGCGCGAGCGCGGGAGACGACATGAGCAGCATCATCAGCGTCGTACCGGCGGCCAGAGCGCCGGCGCGCAGGGCGTTCTTCTTGTCCACGGTGCAAACGTAGCGAACCCCGGAACGGGTCGCGCGCCCGGGGTGCCGTATACGCACCGGACAGCCGCGGAAAAACCCCCACGGGTCGCACCCGCGCGGGCCCCGGCGCCTCCCCGCGGTCAGCCCGTGTCGTGCGGCGCGGTCCGTGCGTCCGTCCGCAGCACGTCCGTCAGGGCGCGCAGCCGTGGCGAGGCGGCGAGGTCCTCCAGGGTGACCGGACGGCCCTCGGCGTCGGCGACGGGCAGGCGCCAGTTCGGGTACTGGTCCCAGGTGCCGGGCAGGTTCTGCGGACGCCGGTCGCCGACCGTGTCCGGCAGCCACAGGCCGATCATGCGGGCCGGGGTGCGCAGCAGGAAGCGGTGGACGGCCTGGATCCCGGCCTCCTCCTCCGCGGCCGCGCCGCCAGGGCCGTCCGTGCTCCGCAGCAGGCCCAGTTCCGTCAACAGCGCCAGCCACTCGTCCGTGTCGGCGGCGGCCTCCGCGCGCTCCTCGTCCAGGGGGCGGGTGAGCAGGCCGAGGCGGTGACGCAGCGCGACGTGTTCGCCGGTGAGGCGGGCCGCGGTGGACGGCAGGTCGTGGGTGGTGGCGGTGGCCAGGCAGTCCGCGCGCCAGCCTTCGGGGGGCAGCGGGCGGCCCGACCCCTCCCAGTCCCGTTCGAACCACAGCACCGAGGTGCCGAGCACCCCGCGCCGGTCCAGGGTCTCGCGCACCCCGGGCTCCACCGTCCCGAGGTCCTCGCCGATCACCACGGCCCCCGCCCGCGAGGCCTCGAGGACCAGCACGGCGAGCATGGCCTCGGCGTCGTAGCGGACGTACGTGCCCTCGGTGGGAGGCAGGCCCTGCGGGATCCACCACAGCCGGAACAGGCCCATGACGTGGTCGATGCGCAGGGCGCCGGCGTAGCGGAACAGGGCGCGCAGCAGCCGGCGGAAGGGCGCGTGGCCGGAGGCGGCGAGCCGGTCGGGGCGCCAGGGCGGCAGGCCCCAGTCCTGGCCGCGCGCGTTGAAGGCGTCCGGCGGCGCGCCGACCGACATGCCGGCCGCGAAGTGGTCCCGCTGCGCCCAGGCGTCGGCCCCGCCGGGGTGCACGCCCACGGCGAGGTCGTGCACGATCCCGATCCCCATGCCCGCCTCGCGGGCGGTGCGCTGGGCGTCGGTGAGCTGGGCGTCGGTGAGCCAGGCGAGCCAGGAGTGGAAGTCGACGCGGTCCCGCAGCTCCTCGCGGGCGCGGGCGGTCTCCGTCGAGCGCGGGTCCCGCAGTCCCTCGGGCCACCGGCTCCAGTCCGAGCCGTGCACCTCGGCGAGGGCGTACCAGGTGGCGTGGTCCTCCAGGGCCTGCCCCTGTTCGGCGAGGAAGCCGGCGTGGGCGGCGCGGCGGCCGGGCCCGAGCGGCACCCGCCGCAGCAGCTCCAGCGCCTCGCGCTTGAGCTCCCACACCGCGTCCCGGTCGATCAGCGCGCCCTCGTCCAGTACGGCGGCGCGCAGCCTGCCGGCCCGCTCCAGCAGGGGCCGCAGCCGCTCGTGGTCCTCGGCGTACGCGAACTCCGGTACGTCCTCGACGCGCAGGTGCACCGGGTCGGGGAAGCGACGCGAGGAGGGGCGGTAGGGGGACGGGTCGGCGGGCGGTCCGGGCACGGCCGCGTGCAGCGGGTTGACCTGCACGAACCCGGCTCCCAGCGTCCGCCCGGCCCAGCCGCTCAGCTCGGCCAGGTCACCGAGGTCGCCCATGCCCCAGGAGCGGTGGGAGAGGAGGGAGTAGAGCTGGACGAGCAGCCCGTACGAGCGTGCCGCCGGGGTGGGCAGCCGGGGCGGGGCGGCGATCAGGTGCGCCTGCCCGGTGCGGCCGTCGGGGGCGGTGGCGGTCAGCCGGTGGACGCCCGGTGGCAGCGGGGCGACGGGGTCCACGCGGTCGCCGCTCCGGTCCGCTCCGTGCACCCATGAGCGGGTCCCGCCCTGCTCGGTCTCCACGTCCAGCCGGGTGCCGGGGGGCAGCCCGGCGAGGGCGGCCGGCGACAGTCCGGCGCCCGCGTCCGCCGCGGGGCCGCCGCTCGTGGGAGCCTCCGCCGCGGGGCCCAGCCAGTGCACCACCGTCGGGGGAAGCAGGCGTTCGTCCCGTTCCCGTTCGCCGGCGGTGAGCGCGGCGCGGACGGCCGCCGGGGTGCTCGCGTCGACGTCCAGGGCGGCCAGGGCCGCGACGACCGCGGCGGCGGAGGCGGTGACCGTACGGCCAGGGGAGGGGCTGTAGGAGGTGGCGACGCCGTGCAGCGCGGCGAGCCGGGCCAGTTCTTCGGCTGGAGGCCCGGGAGGTCCGGGAGGCTCAGGAGATCCAGGAGGCTCGGAGGGCCCGGAAGCCTCGGCACGTTCGGGAGACCCGGTGGATCCGGGAGGTTCGGCCGGCCGCGGTTCCGTCATCTACGACTCCGCGCGGCAGGGGCCCTGTTCGGCCGACTCGGCGACCGACTCGCTGGTCAGGGGGGCGGTCTCGGCGAGCGGCGGCTCGCTGGTGAGCGGCTCGGCGTCGGGCAGCGGCGGCTCGCTGGTCAGCGGGACGTCGGCGTGGGTGCCCTCCGCGCTGAACACGCACGGGCCGGGGTCGGCGGGCAGCCGGGGCTCGGGCGGCCGGGCGGCGGAGGACAGCGGCTCGTCGTCGGGCAGCAGATGGTCGGCGGGCGGCTCCGCCACGTGTTTGGACAGGGCCGAGAGGAGAAGGTGTGCCGGTGCGGCCACGGTGGCCTCCTTGTCGAGTACGGCGTCAAGGGGATTACCGCAGCCCTACCCAGTGCGCGCCGGGGCAGACGTAGGAGAACGGCCTACGTGCCGCTGGTCACATTCCCTTCCACCAGGTTGGGGCAATCACGGCACAACGGCCACTCTCGTTGACACCTTCCCCTCGGGATGGTGTGGTCAGGACTCTTCGACAACGCCTTCGGCTCCGCCCGGCGAAGGCCGATCGACGAGGAGGGGCCGTGCGGCTTCGGCGCGGTATGGGGCATGGGAAGAGCGCGGCCGCACTCGCGTTCGCCGTCCTGGCCGGAACACTGGGAGCCGCACCCGCGGCCGTCGCGGCGCCGTCCGCCCCCGATCCCGGCACCGGCCTCCCGGCCGCGAACCCGGAACACCCTGCCACCGCCTCCTCCGACCTCGCGGTGTGGCCGCGCCCGCAGTCGCTGCGGGCGACCGGCGGCGCGGCGAAGGTCGCCGACCGGGTCGTCGCCCTGGTCGCCGACGCGGACGCGGACCCGTACGCCCTGAGCGCGCTGCGCTCGCTGCTGTACGAGGCCGGGGCCCGGACGGTCACGGACCTCCGGGGGACGGACGCGGTTCCGGCGGGCGCCCTGGCGGTCCGCGCGTACACCGAGCGGGGATACAGCGACCCGCGGCACGCACTGCCCCCCGGCGGCTACCTCCTCACCGCGGGCAAGGAGGGCGTGACGCTCACCGGAGCCGGCGAGGACGGCCTCTTCCACGCCGTGCAGACGCTGGGGCAGCTCCTGCGCCCCGACGGGAGCGTGCCCGGCGTGAACGTCCGGGACTGGCCGGGCACCGCCGTACGCGGCACCACGGAGGGCTTCTACGGCACCGCCTGGACGCAGCAGCAGCGGCTCGGCCAGCTCGACTTCATGGGCCGCACCAAGCAGAACCGGTACCTGTACGCCCCAGGCGACGACCTCTACCGCCAGGAGCGCTGGCGCGAGCCGTACCCGGCCGTGCAGCGGTCCGCCTTCCGTGAGCTGGCCGACCGGGCGCGCGCCAACCACGTCACGCTCGGCTGGGCGGTGGCGCCCGGCCAGTCGTTCTGCTTCGCCTCGGACGACGACGTACGGGCGCTGACCCGCAAGGTGGACGCGATGTGGGCGCTCGGCTTCCGGGCGTTCCAGCTCCAGTTCCAGAACGTCAGCTACAGCGAGTGGCACTGCGGCGCGGACCCGGCCCGTTTCGGCTCCGGTCCGGACGCGGCGGCACGGGCGCAGGCGCGGGTGGCGAACGAGGTCGCCCGCCACCTGGCGGAACGGCACCCGGAGGCGGCTCCGCTGTCGCTGATGCCGACGGAGTTCTACGAGGACGGCTCGACGCCCTACCGGCGGGCGCTGGCGTCCGCTCTTGACGCGTCGGTCCAGGTCGCCTGGACCGGGGTGGGCGTGGTGCCGCGGACCATCACGGGCGACGAACTGGCCGACGCCCGGGCGGCGTTCGCGCATCCGCTGGTCACCATGGACAACTACCCGGTCAACGACTACGCCGAGGACCGCATCTTCCTCGGCCCGTACACCGGGCGCGACCCGGCCGTCGCCAGCGGCTCGTCCGCCCTCCTCGCCAACGCGATGGAGCAGGCGGAGGCCTCCCGCATCCCGCTGTTCACGGCGGCCGACTACGCCTGGAACCCGCGCGACTACCGCCCCGAGGAGTCGTGGAAGGCGGCCGTCGCCGACCTCGCGGGAGGCGACGAACGGCGCCACGAGGCGCTGTCGGCCCTGGCCGGCAACGACGCGTCCTCGGTGCTCGGCGGCACCGAGTCGGCGTATCTGCGCCCGCTGATCGCGGACGTGTGGCAGGCCCGTACGACGACGGACCGGCCCGCGAACGAGCGGGCCGAGCAGCGGCTGCGCGCCGCCTTCAAGGTGCTGCGCGAGCTGCCGCAGAACCTGTCGGGCGACGGCACTCTGGCAGCCGAAGTCGCGCCGTGGACAGCCCAGTTGGCGCGCCATGGCAAGGCGGGCGACGCGGCGCTCGACATGCTCGGCGCCCAGCGGGCCGGCGACGCGGCGGGCGCCTGGACCGCGTACCGGACACTGGACGGGCTGCGGAGCAGGATCAGGAGCACCGACGTGACGGTCGGCAAGGGAGTCCTCGACCCCTTCCTCGACCGGGCGCGGCAGGAGTACGAGACCTGGGCCGGCCTGACGCACGAGCCGGCCGAGGACCCGGGCGGGGCGCCGGACGGCCGCACGATCCGCTTCCCGAGCGCCCGCGCCCTCACCGCCGTGACAGTCCTCAGCGACCCCGGAACGACCGGTGCCGTCGAGGTCCACATCCCCGGACAGGGCTGGCGCCGGGTGGGAACGCTGGCGGAGCAGGGGGCGACGGAGCTCGTCACCGCGCAGTCCCCGTCCGCGGACAGCGCGGTGACGCACCCGCCGGCCCTCTGGCCGCCGGTCTCCCCGGCTCCCGACCTCTGGACGCGCCCGCCGGCCCTTGTGCAGCCCTCCCCCCCGCCGGCCGGCACCCGTGTCGACGCCGTCCGCGTGACCGGCGTCTACCCCTCCCGGGTGCGCCACCTGGTGCCCTGGTTCGCCGACACGCCGGTGGCGGACCTGGAGCTGCCGCGGGCCGAGGCCGACGCGGAGATCGGCGGCACGGAACGGCTGACCGCCCGGCTGTCCACCGGCCGTCCGGCCGACGTACGGGGCAAGGTCACCGTCGAGGCCCCCGAGGGCATCAAGGTCCGCGTCCCCACCACGCCGGTCACCGTGCCCCGCGGCACCACGGTGGACGTTCCCGTCGAGGTGATCGTGCCGGCGGGCTCGCCCTCCCGCTCGTACGACATCCGCGTCACCTTCGCCGGAGTGACCCGCACGCTCACGGTCCGCACCTTCCCGCGCACCGCGGGCCCGGACCTGGCACGCACCGGCACGGCGAGCTCCTCCGCCGACGAGACCGCCGACTTCCCGGCCTCCGCCGCGATCGACGGCAACCCGGACACCCGCTGGTCCTCCCCCGTCGACGACGGCGCCTGGTGGCAGGTGGAACTCCCGCACCCGGTGCGCCTGGGCAAGGTCGCCCTCCACTGGCAGGACGCCCACCCCTCCGCCTACCGCATCCAGGTCTCCGACGACGGCCGGCGCTGGCGCACCGCGGCGACCGTCCGCGACAGCGGCGGCGGCCGCGAGACCCTGCGCATGGACGCGCGGGACGTGCGCCACATCCGCGTGCAGGGCGACAAGCGGGCCACCCAGTACGGCTATTCGCTGTGGTCGGTGGAGGCGTACGCGGTCGCGGACTGAGCCCGCCCGGCGGAACGGGATCCTCCGTTCCGCCGGACCGCGATCCACGGCTTTCTTTCGGACCGTATTTTTCGGCTTCTTCGGCGATCACTATTCACTCAGTACATGTACTCAGTACATACTGGGGGCATGAGCACCCGCCACGTCCTGCTGGGGCTGCTCGCCGGAGGGCCGAGCCATGGCTACGACCTGAAGCGACGCCACGACGAACACTTCCCGCAGGCCCGCCCGCTGGCCTACGGGCAGGTCTACACGACCTTGCAGCGGCTGGTCCGCGACGGACTGGCCCAGGTCGAGGGAACCGACTCCGACGGAGGACCGGAGCGCACGCTGTACCGCCTCACGGCCGAGGGCTCCCGTGAGGTCGCCGACTGGGCCGGGCAGGTCACGCCTCCCGCGCCCTTCGTGACGAACGAGATCTTCGCGAAGGTCGTCACGGCGATCCTCACCGGCGGCGACCCCGCCGCCCACCTGCTCGCGCAACGCGCCGCGCACATGGAGCGGATGCGGGAGCTGACGGCGGTCAAGACCGCCCCGGGCGCCGATCTGGCGACCGTGCTCTCGGCGGACTACGCCCTCAACCACCTCGACGCCGACCTGCGCTGGATGACCACCACGCAGGCCCGGCTCGCCACTCTGACCGCTCTGACCGTGGAGGTCGACCGAGCATGAGCAACCCTCCGGTGCCCCTTCTGGAGGCCCGAGACCTCGTCAAGTCCCACGGCAGGACCCCGGCACTGCGCGGGGTGTGCCTGGAGCTGCGCGAGGGCGAGATCGTCGCCGTGACCGGTGCCAGCGGCAGCGGGAAGTCCACGCTGCTGCACTGCCTGGCGGGCATCGTCCGGCCGGACGAGGGCTCGGTGACGTACTGCGGGGAACGCGTCGACAGGCTGCCGGAGCAGCGCCTGAGCGAACTGCGCCGCACGGACTTCGGGGTGGTGTTCCAGTTCGGGCAGCTGATCCCCGAACTGACCGTCGTGGACAACGTGGCGCTGCCGCTGATGCTGGCCGGGACCGCGCGGGGGACGGCCCAGGACCAGGCGGGGACGTGGCTCGAGCGGTTCGGGGTGCGGGAGCAGGAGGGCGCGCGGCCCGGGGAGTTGAGCGGTGGCCAGGCGCAACGCGTGGCACTGGCAAGGGCGTTGGTGACCGGTCCGAAGGTGGTGTTCGCGGACGAGCCGACGGGGGCACTGGACTCGCTGGCGAGCGAACAGGTGATGACGGCCCTGGTGGGAGCCGCCCGGGAGGCGGGCACGGCGGTGCTGCTGATCACGCACGACGCCCAGACGGCGGCGTACGCCGACCGCGAGGTGCGGCTGCAGGACGGCGTGACGGTCCCGGCGGAGGTGCTCGCGTGAGGACCGATCTGCGGCTGGCCTGGCTGCTGGTGCGGGGGTCGGACCGGCGGGAGTGGTGGCGGATCGCGCTCACGGCGGTGGGGGCGATGTGCGCGACGGGGCTGGGGCTCGCGGCCGCCGTCCTGGCCACGGTGCGCGGGCAGTACAGCTTCTCCGTCGGCAACGGCCTGCTCGACCAGCCCGGCGAGCGCTCCGGGGTGATCGTCACGCTGCTGCTCCTGCTGGTGCCCGTGCTCGGGTTCCTCGGGCAGTGCGCCAGGATCGGCGCGGTGCACCGCGACCGGCGTGCGGCCGTGCTGCGGCTGGCGGGCGCGGAGCCGGGCCGGGTGCGGCGGATCGCGGCGCTGGACACGGGGCTCGCCTGCCTGCTGGGCTCGGCGCTGGCCACGGCCGGGGCGGCGGCGGTGCTGGCGGCCGAGTGGGAGCAGCCGATCACGTCGGCCTGGACCGGGATGGCGCTGGTCGCGGTCGTGGCACCGGTGCTGGGCATGGCGGCCGCGGTGCTGGCGCTGCGCCGGGTGGTGACTTCGCCGCTGGGGTGGGTGCGGCGGGCCCGGTCGCGGTCGGGGCGGGGTGCGGCGCTGCTGTTCGTGGGGGCGCTGTTGGTGGTGGGCGTGTTGGCGCTGGGGGCGGTGGCCGGCACGTCCGACGGCCCCTCCGCCCGGCACGGCGGGACCGGCCCGCTCATCGCCCTGGCAGCGGTCCTGGCCGTCGGCGCGGGCGCCGTGTGGCTCACGGGCGCCCTGGCCGGGCTGACCGGCCGGCTGCTCGCGGCCCGGACCGGCTCCCCGGCGGTGCTGATCGCGGCTGAGCGGCTGCGGGACGACCCGTGGGCGGCGGCCCGCACCCATGCGGCGGTGCTGCTGGTGACGGTGGTCGGGACCGGGTACATGGGGGTGCGGCAGGGGCTGCTCACCGAACTGGAGGACATGCGCCGACGGGAGACGCTCGCGGCGGACATGTCCTTCTACACGACCGGCCTGAACCTCACGGCCGTGACCATCGCCCTCGCCCTCGCGATCGTCCTCACGGCACTCGCCGTCGGCACCGCCGAGTCCGTCGCCACCCGGCGCCGGGGCCTGGCCGCGCAGGTGGCCGCCGGAGTACCCCGACGGGTGCTCGCCCGGGCCCTCCTGCTGGAGACCGCCCTGCCCCTGGCCCCGGCCGTGCTCGTGGCGGGCGTGGGCGGCCTGGCGATCGGCATCTGGTACGGACTCCTCACCTCCGGAACCGTGCCGTACACGGCGCTCCTCGTCCCGGTCGGCGTCTACGCCACCTGCCTGCTGGCCACAGCCGCGTCCCTGCCCCTGCTACGCCGCTCGGTCCGCCCGGCGGAGCTGCGGTACGTGTGAAGGTCCGGTCCCGGGGGCACGGGGCCCCTGGGGCCGGGCACTGGGCACCTGCGGCTTCATCAGCCACGCCCACATCGGCGTCACCGCCACCGTCTACGCCCACGTCCCCGCCTCCAACGCCAAGCTATCGACTCCCTGAGCGTCGCCCTGGACCACACCGAGGAACCCCTGACGAGCCGCCTGCCGCAACGCTCGTCCACTGACGTTGCCGTCAGCGTTGCCGTCAAACGCCCGGGAGCCCCCGCCGATTACCGACTCGGCGAGGGCTCCCAATGTGTGCCCGAGTGAACTCATCAATCCCCGGCAATTTGCCATTCGGCGTGCCGGTTACTGACCTTGAATGCGTGATGTCGTCATGGTGGGGCGGGCACCAGTCCAGTTCCGGTGAGGCAGCCGTCGAGAACGTCGTGGCGGTACTGGAGTTGACGTAAGCCCCGCCGGACAGCGGTGATCAGGTCTTGTGGGTCGGCGAAAGCACGGTTGGCCTCGATTCGTCAGCGGGGTTCGATCGGTGATAGGTCCGGCGGTTCGCCCGTAATGTCCCCTGCCGGTTGAGGGCGGGCCGTCGCGTGACGCCGCGGCTGCGCCGGGTTCCACGGGCCCGGAGACTGCGGGGCTGCACTCCTTCCTGGTCCTCGTCGGGGCGATGCCGGGCGTCAGGTGACGGCCGGAAGCTGGGTCAGCCGCTTCCATCTGGTGGTGAACGCCGATGCCCAGGGCGAGGTCCGCTCGATGCGCAGGAAGCGGCGGCGAGCATGGCGGGCCAGACGGGCGGGCAGGTGGTAGAGGCGAAAGCGCATGGTATCCGGCTCGGCGTGGGCCAGGTCCTCGTCGTCGTGGAGGGTCAGTAGCCGCAGCCAGGCGTCGAGATCGACCGCGAGGTTCGCGGCGAGCATCCAGCCTGTGTTGATCTGCCATGAGTGGGAGGGCAGGTTGCGCAGGCCCATGGCCTTGCCGGTGCGGATGCGGCCTTCGACCTCGGCGTGGTCGCGGTGCAGGGCATCGAGGAACTGGATCTGGTGGGATCCGGCGACGCCCCACATATGCCGGATGTTCGTCGCGGTGATCGAGTACCGCCAGCCGGTCTTCTTCTCGAAGTCGGTCAGCTTCTTCAGATGCCGCCGGGAGGGTCGCACGCGGCGGACGATCAGCCGCATCCCCTCCGGCCGGCCCCCGCGGGCGTTCAGGCCGGTCAACTCGGCTACTTGATAACCGCCTTGAAGCTCGCCTTGCTGCGTCAGCTCATTCCTCAGGGGGCGAATGTTCGGAGAAGCATCGAGAATTTCGTGGACTCTCTGCCGCAAGGCCCCGGAGCCTCAACTACTGCCGTCACCCCACGCAGAAGCCCCGCCAGGACGCGTCTGACGGGGCCTCGCGTTTGCATTCGCGTGGGCTTGGCAGAGTTGTCCACCAGTCAGTGGAGGATCTGGGAAGCTCCACAGAAGAGCCCGCACCTCATCCTTGGCTGCACCAACAAGCGAACGCCATCAACTCTCTTGCGCAATCTGCATCCGAAGGTCTTCCACCAGCTTAACTGCGTTCATATCTTCAGCCAGCTGACGGAGCCTTTCGTGGTACGCAGGAGAGATCGTGAGATCATCTTCGTAAATCCACTCGCAGAGCGTATCGAAAGCCAAGGCGTATTCGCCAACCACGAGGAACTCTCGCACATTCCTGACTACTTCCCCTCGAGTAATAGGAGAATCATTCAAGAGTTCCGCGATCACACTCCGGTAGTGCGGCTCCTGCATCACGCCACCCAACTACTTGTAGGGGTACCCAGAGATAATCCGATCACTGGCCGGCTCGTAAATTACCTTAACGTTCACCCCGTCATACTCACCGGTGATCGCCACGCGAGATGGCGCCCCCCTCCTTGTATGGGTGGATCCTTGTGCGCCTTTAACCCATTCCCAGTTGCTATTGGGGTTGGTCGCTACTTCCGCCACGCCGTCGAGGATCTTATCCGTACTCCAGTCGCCCGGGAACACCGATTTACCTGGCTGTCCCGGCCACTTATGACCGCCTCCAGTCCTATTTCCGGAGATTATATGATACTGGGCTTCGCCATCAATCAGCTCACGACCAATACTACCCTCGCCACCACTCCGCCCCAGGCGACCAACTACTCGACCATTCCCCGCAATCAGCCCCGAAGCCACACCTGCCTGAAGCAAGTCGGTCGGATTGAACCAGTCTTCATTGCAATGCCACTTGCGTGGACAAGAAGTCATCTTGCCCACGACTCGCTGGTACGCCCTGGGGTCGGACCCGTCTTCCCTCGGCGCCAAGCAATTGTAATTACTGGCGCTTGGACCACACACGTAGTCGACCCAGTTGTGGAACTTCTCTGCAATCTGGTCAAGATGCGGATGGTTTGCGGGTAGGTAGACGCCCGGATAGATCTTGACGTTCCACTTGCCGTTGATCTTGACCATTTTGTTCGAGTCGCCGTTGGCGGCTGCCGGGAGAGAGCCTCTATAGCCAGCCCCGCTTGATCCTGAAGCCCCTACCCCACCAGCCCCGGGTGGCGCTTTCTTGACGTATTCCTTCTTACGCCCGTTGCCACCCGTTCCCCCAATGGGGTAACCGATGCCGCAGACGTCCGCGAAGCACAGCCCGGTTGGGTCGGAGTAGGTGGCGGGGTTGTTGTTGGCGTAGGCGTAGCCGTTGAGAGTCTGCGGGTCGCCGGGGTCCATGAGCGGGTCGACGCTGATGAAGCGGCCGGTGGTGGGGTCGTATTCGCGGGCGCCGAGGTGGGTCAGGCCAGTGGCTTTGGTGTCGTTGGTGCCGCCGACGAAGCCCTTGGTGCCGGGCCAGGACGTCGGCTCGGTGCCGCGGGTGCCGCCGAAGGGGAGGCTGCGGCGCTGGGTGAGTTTCTGGGTGCCGGCCTCGATGGCGAGTTGGGCGGTGCCGTGGTGGTCGGCGAGGGTGAAGAAGATGCTGCCGTCGTCGGTCTTGACGGCCTGGTTTCCGCCGCCGAGGTCGGAGTAGCGGGTGGCCTTGGGCTTGGTGGCTCCCTTGGTCAGGGTGATCTCGGTGGTGCCGAGGTAGACCGTGGTCTCGGTGAGGGTGCGGCCGATGAGGCGATGGCCGTCAGCGTCGTAGAGGTATTCGGTCGTCTTGGCGGCGCCACCTGCGACAGGTTCGGTCACCTTGGCCAGGTGGCCTTCGACGTCCCATTCGAGAGTCTGAGTGGTGCCGCTGAGAGTCCGGGCGGTGGTGTTGCCGGTCTCGTCGTAGCCGTAGGAGTCCTTCGCGGTGCCGGTCGGGCCCGTGGTCGTCACGGAGGACAGGGCGTGCGGCTGCGGCCGATCCTTGCCTGCTTCGGGGTAGGCGTACGTGCGTTTGACGTCCTTGGCCGCGTTCCCCGTGGGGTCGTGGAGGGTTTCCGTGGTCCGGTTGCCGACCAGGTCGTAGGTGTAGGACTGCCAGTACGGGGCCGGGCCGCCCAGCGTGCTGCCGGTGGGCGCGGTGGCGCAGTTGGTGGTGTTCTGGGTCCAGGCCTCGGTCAGGCGGCGCAGGTGATCATAGGTGAAGCACTGGTTGTCGGTGCCGGAGCGGGAGACGTCCGAGACGGACAGGACGTTGCCGGCTTCGTCGTAGCGGTAGGTGCTGTTCTGGTCGACTCCGGCGACGTCCTGGCGGTCGACCCAGGTGTTGGCCAGGCGCTGGGTGCCCCACTCGTAGTCGTTCGTGACCTTGACCTGCTTGGTGCTGGCGGCCGTACTGTACATCTTGTACTCGTGCGGCTTGCCGGTCCTGAAGTAGCTGGTCTCCGCCTTGAAGCCGTCACCCAGCAGGGAGATGAGCCGCAGTGTCTCCGGGTCGTAGGTGAAGGATTGACTGCCGGCCGGGAGGGAACCGGCCGCGGAGTAGCTCACGACGCCGACCAGCCCGGAGGGCAGGTAGGAGGTGCCAGTCTGGTAAGTGCCCTGCAGGGCACCTTCCTCCTTGGGGATGACCACTGCGGTTCTGAGCGGCCGGTAGAGGCGGTCGTACTGGGTGACCTTGGTGGCGTACGCAACGCCGTCGACGTAGCGGGTGGATTCGGCGGGCAGGCCCTTACCGCCGGCGGCGGTGTCGTAGGTCCAGGTGGCGAGCGGTTTGCCGGAGGCAGAGCCTTCGCGCAGTGCGGTCTGGCGGCCGAGGTTGTCGTAGCCGTGCCACAGTGCCGGGGTGCCCTTCCGGGCATCGTCGGTGGTGACCAGTTGGCCGCGGTCGTCGTACTTGCTGGTGGCGGTGCCCTTGTCGGGGTCCGTCGCCGTCAGCTGTCGGCCCAGCAGGTCGTAGGTGTACGACCAGGTGTTGTCCGCCGGGTCGATGAGCTTCAGCAGTTCGCCGCGCGGGGTGTAGGTGTACTTGGTGGCGTCGTAGGCCGCCTCTGCGCTGCGGGCGCGGTGCTGGCGCAGTTCGGTGGTCCGGCCGCGGGCGTCGGTGAGGGTGGTGGTGGCGGTGCCGCCGACCGGCGGGATCACCGTGGTCCGGTCGCCGCCGTAGATCGTCCTGGTGGTGCCCAGGACGGCGCCGCCGTCGCTGTTACCGGCGATCTGCTTGGCTTCGGTCTGACGGCCCAGACCGTCGTACGTGTACCGGTTCTGGGTCTCCACACCCAGTGCGTCATCCGGCTTGACCAGCGTGGTGGAGGGTGCACCATTGCCGTAGTAGGTGGCGAACTCCCTGGTGGTCAGGCCGCGTTCGTCGTAGAAGGTGTCGGCCAGCAGACGGCCACCGTCCGGACCCGGATCCTGGGACTGGCGGGGGCGCAGGAAGCCGTCGTAGAAGGTGTAGGACGTGCGCTGGACTCCGGCGTTGTTGAGTGTCTTGGTGGCGACCACGACCGGATGGTTCTCGGTGACGGTGTAGGTGTACTGGTAGGTCGGAGTCGGGGGCGGGCTGGTGCTGCGGTCGGCCAGCCATACCTTGGCCGTCCGGCCCAGGGCGTCGTAGTCGACGGTGGTGACGTTGTTGTTGTCGTTGTCGGTCTGCTTCACCGGCAGGCCACGCAAGGGGTCGAGGCTGCTTGTCGAGGTCTGGGCGGTGGTCGCGTTACCCGCCGTGGCCGGGGGTGTGGTCACTTTCACCGTGGTGGCGAAACCGGTGGCCGGGGTGCGCTCGGTCGTGGTCGTACGTCCGTCCTTGCGCGCTGTCCGCGTGACCGCTCCAGTCGACGTGACGGTCACGTCGGCAGTCAGATCGGTGCTGGTCAGGGGGCGGCCGTAGGAGTCATAGGTGGTGCCGGACTCCAGGTACACCGCGGTGGTGCCGTTGTAGTCCTTCAGTACCGCGCCCGCCGTCGCGTCGCCCTTGGTGGGGGCGGCGTCGTATGTGCCGCCGTCGTAAGCCGTGCGAACGTCGGACATCACGTCCGCGGGACGGCTGACGCTCGCGGTACAGGCCTTCGACACCGTCTCCACCCGCGAGGGGAGGGTGAGGATATTGTCGGTCGTGTTGGTGGCGTAGGTGGTGCGGGTGCAGGTGTCGTCGTCGGTGGTGCCGGTGTCGCCGCGGTCGTTGACCTGGGTGACACGCCCGGCCACCGTGTCGAACTCTGCGCTGGACTCGGTGGTGCGCCACTTCGTACCCGCCCCGTCGTCCAGCGACGTCCACGACGTGGTCGACTTGGTGCCGGTGAAGTTGGCGGTGACGGTGCCCCAGCTGCGGGTCTTCTTCGCCGTCTGCTGGTACCAGGGCCGGCTGACCGACTTGCCCAGCACCCTGCCGCCGGGACCGGAGTAGCTGACGGACTTGTAGGCGAAGCCGGCCGCCGCCTCGTGGTCGGTGATCGAGTCGCCCTCACCGGCCTCGAGGGTGACGGTCACCGTCTTGGTGCCGCCGCTGGTGTCCTTGCGGTCGCCGTCCATACCCCGCAGGAAGTAGGTGTCCTCCTGCGACTTCATCGCCGACGCGCCGCCCGGCCCACCGGTCTGCACCCGGACCTGCCCGTAGCCTCGCCACTGGGACCAGGTCTTGAACTTCTCCTTCGTCAACCCGTCGTCATCGTCGTAATGCCAAGCCGCATCGCCCAGGTACCGGTAGCTGGTGACCTGGTCCGGGGCCCCGCCAGCGCGGTCGGTGGCGATCACGGAGGTAACCACGTACTTGTTGAACCACTGCCGCTCGGGATCGTCCGAGGTGCTGCCGCCGATGTACTGCGGGAAGCAGCGTGTGGTGTTGGTCTGCGGACTCGGCAGCGCGGCAAAGCCGCAGGCGGGGTCGGAGTACTTGACACCGATCTCGCCGCCCGATTCGTCGGCGACCGTGGACAGGCGGGCCTTGATGAAAGGCGAGTAGCCGTCACCGATCCTGTCGAGGCGGTTGACCAGCTGGGTATAGGCGAACGTCGTCTTCGGCAGCGTGATCGTGGGGGTCGCCGTGTGGCCGGTGCGTTGGATGGAGTCCAACAGGAGCTGGTAGTCGGCGTCGGTCATGCCCCACCGCTGGGTCAGCTTCCAGGAATCGACGTCGTTGTAGCCGCTGCCGTCGTAGACCTGGGTGCTCACGTCAGTGAGCCGCTTGCGGGTGAAGAACACCGGGGCCAGGCGGCCCTTGTCGCAGTCCTTGCCCGCGTCGCAGTTCAGGTCCCAGGGCGTGTCGTACCAGTAAGCGGCGTCCTTGCCGATGTCCGTGCAGTTGGTGTTGGAGTCGGGCAGGCAGCGTTCGGCGCCCTTGAAGCTGACCTTGGCCAGCGCCTTCGTGCTGTACATCGAGGAGGACTTCAGACCGTACTCGATCCGCTCCAGCGTGCCGCCGCGCACATACGGGGTGTTGTCCTTGGCCTTCAAATTGCGGCCGTAGGAGTTGGTCTCCTGCTCGTAGTAGTAGGCGATGGCGTTGCCATGCACGTCGACGACGTAGTCCAGGTTCCACCGCCACGCCTGCTGGCACCAGGAGTCGGCGAACGCCGAGGCATGGCAGGGCTCACCGGAGTCGTTGCCGAAGACGGGGACGGTCCAAGTGGAGTTCGTGACTGACTTGCCGTCCGCCCAGCCCGGCAGCCGGTTGTAGCCGAAGTAGTACTGGGTGCCGTCCGGGTCGGTCAGCCGCCAGTACTCGCCGTCGTTGTCGCCGTTGCCGCGGCTGCTGGAGGTCAGACGGTCGATCTTGGTGCCGTCGTCGTCCCTGAGCTTCCACGAGTTCGTGCCGATCGGAACCAGCTCGCCGCCCTTGCCGTTGAATGTGATGAACGCGTTGTCGTACGCCCAGCACAGGTCACCGGGCTTGCTGCCGTCCGCGTTCTTCACGCCGTCTTCGGCGCACGGCTTGTAGCGGCGCTCGATGGAACCGGGCCACAGGTTGAAGCCGTCGCCCACCCATGAGGCCTGGTTGTTCGTGTTGCCTGTGCGCCCGTCGATGGATCCGGACGAGTACGACAGCCCGACGTTCGGGGTCAGGCTGCCCGGGACGTCCGGCACCGGCATGTTGTACGACCAGGAGAAGTCACCGGTGTTCAGATTGGTGCTCCATGTCGCCGAAGGTGAAAGCGACGTGGCCGTGTAGTCACCGCTCGAACTGCTCGCCTCCGCCACGGCGGCAAGCACCGTCGGAGTACTGCCACTGAGGGCAACGTTCTGCGCGGTCAGGGTCTGCTTCTCGGTGTCGTTGACCGACGCGACCGGCCGACTGGTACGGCACTGGGCCCGTTCCGGAGTAGTCAGTGCGCACGCCGGCAGCTCCACCAGGCGCAGCCGCGAGGCATAGTTGCCACCATAGGCTTCAGCGAAGCTGGAGTAGTCCAGCTTCGCCCGCACCTGGCCGACTCGTTCAGTCAGTCCGTTCCTGCCCTCGCTCTTCGAGCGGAGCGTGAAGAGCAGCCCCTCGACGTCGGCCTTCTTCGCAGCCTCGCGGTCAAGGACGCGTGCCTCGACGGCACCGCTCGCCGCCTTCGCGCCGGCGATGCCGCCTGTGTCCAGGGCCAGCGGCAGTCCCTTGGCCCGGACACTGGTGCGTGCGGTTCCTTGCCCAGCAGAGGCCGGCAGCTCGACGACGGCCGTTGCCGCCTTCGGCCAAGCCGCGTCGGGGGGCGTCTGCGGAGTGCGCGGGCCCTTCATCAGGGTGCGAGGCTTGGTCTTCACCGCCGACACGGGCACGGGCTTCTCGGATTGGGGAAGGCCGGAAAGTACCTTCCCGCCGTCCGCTGCGGCAGCAGGCTGTGCCACCCCCTGCAGGAGAGTGCCGACCATGACCGCGGCCGAGGCCAGCGCGACACGCCGCCGCAGCGTTTTGAGCCGCTTGCTCGATCTGTCCTTCATCCCGTCCTTCGTCCGTCGCCGCAGGCCGGCCCGCGCGTCGCAGAGCAGGCCGGAGCGGAAGTTGAATGGCATATCGCGTAGGTCTTGCGGCGCCCGGGAGACCCGGGCGCCGCTGTTGCGTCAGCAGTCGCCGTGAACGATCACGTCAACGGGGCCAGTCGGTCGAACTGCACGGTGGCCTTAAGCGCCTCATGACGCGTCCTCCACCAGAGATCAGCCGGCACCAGGCACTTCGGTCGGTACGCCGAACCAGCTGCCGGCCAGCTTTTGAACCTGCTCGTCGGTCAGCGAGCCCTGGAAGACCCAGACGTCGTCGACCAGGCCAGGGAAGTACTCGCCCGTCTTGGCACGGCCGACCTGGAAGGACTTGGCTGCCTTGAAGGCAAGCGTGTTCTCGGCCCAGGCCCCCTGGCTCCCGCAGTCCGTACTGTCCTCCTCATCGCTGTCGCAGGAGACCTCTTGGAGGATTCCGTTGACGTACAGGCGTGCCTGTTTGGCGAAGCCGTCGTAGACCACGGCCAGGTGGTTCCAGTCCCGCGCGTCGTAGAACTCGCTGTTGGTCACGCGTACGACCGTCGCGTCCGAACCGTCCTTGTCCGGCACGGCCAGCTCCCAGTGGCCACGACCCTCCGAAATCGCGGAGTCCGGTACGAAGCGGACAGTGAAAGCACTCTGGGTAGTGCCCTCGGCGCTGACAAGCGCGACGCCTCTGGTCGGCAGCGCGGCGGCCTGCGCCCAGGCGGTGACGGTGTAGCTGCCACTGGTGTCGACCGGCAAGGACGTCGTGGCCGCGTAGCCGCCGACGCCGTCCAGTTCCAGACTGCCGAAGTCGATGAAGCCGAAGTCCGACTTCTTCGCGCCGCCGTACAGCGTGAGCGCGCTGCCGTCGAGCACCGCGTTCGGGGTGGTCACCGGGCCGGTCCCGGTGGTCTCCTCGAACATCCACCGGGCCTTGACCAGCGGACGCTGCTGGAACATCTGCTGGACCTCTTCGGCGCCCACCACACGATCGAACAGACGCACGTCGTCGATCTGGCCCGGGAAGAACGAGCCCGGCTTGCCGTCATAGGAACCGGCCCCGATCTGCACCGCCCCGCCCGCGTACCAGTTGGGCTTCAGATCCGTCTCGCCAGCCTTCACCCCGTTGACGTACAGGATCAGCTTGCCCGCGACCTCGTCGTACACCCCAACCAGATGCGTCCACGTATCCCCGTAGGCGGTCTGCCCCTCAGGCTGCATGGCCCGGATCAGTTTGGCGTCCGGCGCGTCCGTCACGTAATGATTGACCACCCAGCGGTCGTACCCCGCCGAGTAGTACAGCTCCATCCCCGGCCTGTTCGTGCTCGTCTGCGTGGCGATGATCGCCGCGTGGTCCGGCTTTGTCTTCGGCAGTTTGGCCCACGCGGACACGGCGAAGCTGCGCTGGTTGTACAGCACCGGCCGCTTGGTGGTGGCGTAACCGTCGATCCCATTCAGCGTCAGCGCCTTGCCTGCGACGCCCGTCTGCCCAGAGGTGACACCTCCGACGAACGTGGCCGCCGGCACCTCCGCCATCCCGGCCAGCTGCGTCGCGTCGGCACGCTCGTCCATCGAGAACACCGCCCGCGCCGGACGGCCCGCGGTAAGCGACTCCTTGCCGTACAGGCGTGTCACCTCAGCGGCCGACAGCGGCTTCTCGAAGATCTGCACCTCGTCGATCGCCCCGGGGAAGAACGAGGCCAGCCTGCCGCCGTCGTAGAGGCCGGCGCCGATCTGAAGACCCCGGCGGGCGTCCCAGGGCGTGCTGTAGGCCGTGCTCCCGACCAGTGCACCGTCGACGTAGAGCCTCAACTCCTTGTCGCCCAGGCTGTAAACGCCCACCAGATGTGTCCACTGGTCTGCCTTGACCCCACCCGGGGAAGGTGCCATGGCCCGCGCGAGGCCCGCGCCGGTGGCGTCGGCCTTGTACTGGTTGAACACCCACCGGTCATAGGACTTGGAGTAGTACAGCTCGAAGCCCGGAGCGTAGTTGCCGGGCTGGGCGGCGATGATGGCCGCCTGGTCCGGCATCTTCGACAGCTTCGCCCACGCGGAGACGGAGAACCCGACCGAGGTGTCCACGGCGGGAATGTCGGAGACCGCGTAGCCGTCGACTCCGTTGAAGGACACCGCCGTACCCTTGGCCCCGGGCACACCCGGTGTGACGCCGCCGCGCAGCTCCAGCGTGCGCTCCGGAGCCGACCCCACGGCCTGGCTCGCCCCGGCGTCCTCGTCCATCTGCCACATCGCCCGCTCGGGCTGCCCGGCCTTCACCCGGAACCGGTATCCGGTCGGTGCCGAGACGTTTCCAGCGGCGTCGACGGAGGAGACGTAGAGGGTGTTCAAGCCGATAACCGCCGGCAGCAGCTTGAGAGACTTGGCAGCACCGTTCGATGTGGAGACGGCGTTCTTGCCCGACGGGTCGACGTTGATGTCGTACAGGTACTTGATCACCCTGGTCTCGTTACCGACGACGGTGAACGTCCCGTACCTGCCCATGCCGTCGTACCACGGGGCATCGACGGGATCATCAGTGTCCGCAGACGGATAGTCGTTCGAAGTAACGGTCGGCGCTGGCAGTGCCTGAGGGTCGTAATAGAAGTAGCAGGCCGTTGGATCACCCGCGGACGACCACGCCGAATACTGGGCCCCGTCGTACGCGCGGACCTGCCAGTTGACCTCCACGTTCTTCGGGATCGACGACGGCAGGCTGATCGAGAAGCTATTGGTCCCGGACTTCTTGTAAGGGGTGAGGGCCGGCTTCCAACGGGCGATCATGCCCTTGCCGTCCTTGGCGTCCCAACGCGCCTCGAACTGCACCGCGACGTTGTCACCGTCCGGGTCGGTGATGTTGTTCGCGTAGATTGTGCCCAGCGAGCGCACGTGCGCAGCGTTCGCCGGCTTCTTGCACGCGCCACCGTACTGCATCGTCAGCTGCGACATCTTCACCTGCGGCGGCGGTCGGTTGTACTTCACCCGCAGATACGCCTTGTCTGAGAACCGCTTCCAGGCCTTGCCGTCCGTCTCGCTGGCAGCCTGGAGCCCGAAGGTCATCGTGGAGCTCTTGTTGTCGGCGGCCGACTGCACCGCCGACTTCACGTCGAACTCGGCGTCCTTTGCCGCGCAGCCGGTGTAGCCGTAGGCGAACGAGTCAGACGCCAGCTGCTTGATCCAAAAACCCGCGACGTTCTGACTGTTCCACGTCGTCGAGGAGGAGATGTCCTTGGTCTGCCACAGCTCCACCTTGCGCTCGTCACACGACGCCGACCACGTGTTGCGGACCACGAACTCCGCCGACAGGATCGACTTCCCCGCGAACTCAGAGGTCGGAATCCGGTAGAACAGACGCTTGGTGTCGTGGGGGGCGCAGTAGTCCCAGTTGCAGTAGCCCATACCGGCGTCCGAGGCACCGTTGAACTTCCACTGTGGCGACGACGCCCAGTACTTCGATGCCATCGTCCACGCCGACGCCCTCGGCTGATACCACTGCGGATCGATGTACACGGGATAAGTCGTGTCGCGGCCCTTCAGCACATCCGCGTCCGGGGTCAGCACCAACTCATCCTGCCGGGCCGTCACCGCCACGCCCACCGGCGCGAGCTTGCCCGACTCCGCCGCGCCCGGCTCACCGCTCTCATCCTCCGGCGCCGCGGCGTGTGCGCTGAGCGTGGCAGCGCGCGCTCCCGCCGAGGCAGCGGGCTGCTCGCCCGGGCTGGAGTCCCACATCATCGGCTTGGGCGCCTCGAACACCGCGCCCGCCGCGCCCTTGTCGACGGCCTCCAGACCGCCCTCGCTGGTCTCGCGCACGTCCAGGCCCGACGCCGAGAGCTTCAGCCGCAGCTCGGCCAGTTCCTCGCTCGCCGCGGCCTTCGCCGACTTCACCACCAGCAACTGTGTGAAGCCGTCCTCCTGCGCGGTCATCCGCAGATCCACATCGGGCAGCACCGACGGATACGTCGCCACCGGACCCTCCAGACGTGGCTTCGGCAGCGCGGTCGGCCACGTCAGGTTCAACTCACGCCCCGCACGCCGCATCCGCACCAACGGAGCAGACCCGCCACCGGCGGAGAACTCCACGTCCAACGTCGCAGCCTTGGGCGCGATCATGCCCTCACCGGTCACCACTAGGCTGGTGTCGACCCGCTTCCAGCCACCCTGGCCACGGGTCCACACCGGGCGCAGGTACTCCCGCGCCTCCAGACGCCCATCCGGCGTGGCAAAGACCTCATGGCTCTCCCCGCGCCGGGCAGAGACCTCCACCGGCTTCCCCGTACGCCTGGCCTCCGCCAGCGCATCCCCCTCCGACACACCACCGTCGGCGGAGTCGACCTCCGCGCTCCGCGGCGCAGCCGGCACAGCCGCCGCGGCCTCACCACCCCCCAAGACCGGAAGCGCCCCCACGACCAACGTCACACTCAGCAGCGCTCCAACGGCCCTGCCCCTGCCCCGAAACCGGGTCCACACCCTCACTACATCCCACCCACAGCGTTCTCACAGTTGACTTCTGTAACTAAGCCCCACAGGCAAACAGGAGGTCAACAGCCAGATAAGGGACATCCATTGACCAAGATCGGGAAGCGGATGTGACGATCAATACGTTTACTCGGAGCGGTCAAGGTCAGGCAAAAGATTGCCTTCGCTGGGTTCACTCATTACTTCCACGCGCCCGAGCAAACCAAGAGCAATTGCCTCAGCCTGACACTCTGTGTAATCGAAGCCGGCCCAAACCTTGGAGCCCACGCACGACCACGGTGTCGGTGACGTTGCGGACGGCTTAGACACGCCCGTCGGCAGAAGCACCGGATGCGGCTCACCATCACCGCCGCAACCCTCTGCGGCCAGGTCGACGACCCCCGCCGCGAGCAACGGGAGCGCCATCCGTGAGGCCGCGGAGATCCTGCGCACGACACACCGCGAAGTCGCCGGTGGCTGACTGAGTCCATGGTCTTTCCGGAGGGCAGCGCCACCCCATACTGAGGGGGCGCCGGGCGGACCGCCACACGGCCGCTCCCGCGCACCAGCGCCTTCCGCGCCCGGCTACGGCGGGCCGAGCGGGCGCCCTGGGCCCGCGGGCGGGCCCCCGGGCCTGGGGCGCCCGCTCGTCGGCAATGCGAAGGCCCGGAATCGTCAGGCGGAGATGCCGTCGATCCGGGCCAGGGCGTCGTCCGCGCCGTACGGCTGCAGGTAGGGCAGCCAGCGCGGGTCCCTATGCCCGGTGCCGATGATGCGCCAGGCCAGACCCGTGGGCGGGGCCGGCTTGTGGCGCAGGCGCCAGCCGATCTCGACCAGGTGGCGGTCGGCCTTGACGTGGTTGCAGCGGCGGCAGGAGGCCACCACGTTGTCCCAGACGTGCTTGCCCCCGCGCGAGCGCGGGATGACGTGGTCGACGCTGGTCGCGATGCCACCGCAGTACATGCACCGGCCCCCGTCGCGCGCGAACAGCGCCCTTCGGGTGAGAGGAACGGGCCCCCGGTAGGGAACCCGCACGAAACGCTTGAGCCGGACCACGCTGGGTGCGGGGACGGTGACGGTTGCGCTGTGCAGATAGGCGCCGGACTCCTCGAGGCAGACTGCCTTGTTCTCCAGGACGAGGACGAGCGCGCGGCGGAGCGGTACGACGCCGAGCGGCTCGTACGACGCGTTGAGGACCAGGACATGCGGCACGGATGCCTCCTTGTACGCCGGCGGCGCGTGGCTCGCGCCGGGGCTCTCTGCAGTCAGTTTCCCCTCATGCCTGGTGAACGCGCCACCATGTCCCGGTAACGGGCTGGGAGTGTTTTCGACCACACCTCATTCATCCCCCGGAGCACGGGCCCTTCACACAGCCTGTTCAGAGGCCGGTGGTCACCGTCTCCCCATGGGCCCTTCCTGGAACTTCCCGGGAACCCACACACCCTGCCCCGTTAGTGTGGTGGTTCTGCCCGTCCGGTGATCCGTTCGTGACCCCGTCGATATTGACCCCGTGCCGGAGGGCGGATGCACCTGGAGGTACCTGTCGTGTCCTTGCCCGTCGTCCTGCCGGCCGCCGGCCCGTCGCCGTCGCCCTCCGAGTCGCCAGCCCTGACGGTCCCCACGTTCCAGGACGCCCACGAGACCGCGACGAACGCGGCCGGCTGGGTCGAGCAGAACTGGTCCACGTGGCTCGCCATCGGCTTGAAGATCCTGCTGATCCTGGTGATCGCGGCGGTGCTGCGAGCGGTGGTACGGCGGACGATCACCAAGATCATCGACCGCATGGCCCGTACCGCGCAGGCGGTGGACGGCACGGCGCTCGGCGGACTGCTGGTCAACGCCGAACGCCGCCGGCAGCGCTCGCAGGCGATCGGCTCGGTACTGCGTTCGGTGACGAGCTTCCTGATCCTGGGAACGGCGGCGCTGATGGTGCTGGCCACCTTCGAGATCAACCTGGCACCCCTGCTGGCCTCGGCCGGTGTGGCCGGTGTGGCGATCGGTTTCGGCGCCCGCAACCTGGTCACCGACTTCCTCTCCGGCGTGTTCATGATCCTGGAGGACCAGTACGGCGTCGGCGACTCGATCGACGCGGGCGTCGCCGCGGGCGAGGTGATCGAGGTCGGGCTGCGGGTGACCAAGCTGCGCGGGGCGAACGGCGAGATCTGGTACGTCCGCAACGGCGAGATCAAGCGGATCGGCAACCTCTCCCAGGGCTGGGCGACGGCCGGTGTCGACGTCACCGTCCGGGCCGACGAGGACCTCGACAAGGTGAAGGCCACCCTCGACGAGGTCGCCGAGCGGATGAGCAAGGAGGAGCCCTGGAACGAGCTCCTGTGGAGCCCGATCGAGGTGCTCGGCCTGGACAGCGTGCTGATCGACTCCATGGTCGTCCGCGTCACGGCCAAGACCATGCCGGGCAAGTCGGTGACCGTCGAGCGGGAGCTGCGCTGGCGCGTCAAGCGCGCCTTCGACGCGGCCGACATCCGGATCGTGGGCGACGCGACGGCCCCGGCCGACACCCCGGCGGTCGACCCGACGGCGGCCATGTCGGCCCCCTCCGCGTTCGCCAGCGCCACCTCGCCCCAGTCCCTGGCAGCCTCCCCGATCCCGCCGCAGTCGCTGTCGAAGTAGGGCATCAAGGCCCCGCGAAACTTTTCTCTTGACGTCCGCTTCGCGCCGGGCATACCTTCCTCCCACCCAAACAGGAAACTTTCCTAACAGTCGCAGCGAGGGAGGGCCCGCGCATGTCAGGAACCGCCGGCACGCCCGGCACTCCTCGGGTCCTGCGCGCCATGAACGACCGCGCCGCCCTGGACCTCCTGCTGGAGCACGGGCCGCTGTCGCGCACCCGGATCGGCAAGCTGACCGGGCTGTCCAAGCCGACCGCCTCCCAGCTCCTGGCCCGGCTGGAGGCCGCCGGGCTGGTCCGCGCCACGGGGACCAGCGAGGGACGACCGGGCCCCAGCGCCCAGCTGTACGCGGTCGACCCGGCCGCCGCCCATGCCGCGGGGCTGGACGTCACCCCCGCCCGCATCCGCGCCGCCGTCGCCGACATTACCGGCCGCACCGTCGGCGAGTACGAGCTGCCGACCCCCGGCCGGCGCCCGTCCCAGCCCGTCGTACGACACGTCACCGACGCCCTCGACGGCGCCCTGGAGGCGGCCGGGCTGACACGCGACGACGTGCACCGGCTGGTCATCGGCACCCCCGGCGCCTTCGACCCCGGCACCGGCCGTCTGCGCTACGCCTCCCACCTGCCCGGCTGGCACTCCCCCGCCCTGCTCGACGAACTCGCCGCCGCCCTGCCGATGCCGGTGGAGTACGAGAACGACGTCAACCTCGTGGCCCTGGCCGAGCAGCGGCTCGGCGCGGCCCGCGGCCACCGGGACTTCGTGCTGCTGTGGAACCAGGAGGGCCTCGGCGCCGCCCTGGTGCTCGGCGGCCGCCTGCACCGCGGCTGGACCGGCGGCGCCGGCGAGGTCGGCTTCCTGCCGGTTCCCGGCACCCCCCTGGTCCGCCAGGTCACCCGGGCCAACAGCGGCGGCTACCAGGAACTGGCCGGCTCGCAGGCGCTGCCGGCACTGGCCCGGGAGCTGGGCGTCGAGGACCCGCCCACGGGATCCCGGGCCGAGGCCGCCGCCGAGCTCGTCGCCCGCGCCGCCGACCACGCCACCGGCCCCCACCGCACGTTCCTGGCGGCGTACGCGACCCGGCTCGCGACCGGACTCGCCGCCCTCGTCTCCGTCCTCGACCCCGAACTCGTCGTCCTCAGCGGCACCTCCCTCACCGCGGGCGGCGAGGTGCTGCGCGCCCTGGTCCAGGCGGAGCTGGAGGAACTGGCCGCCTCCCGGCCGCGCCTGGTGATCGGCGACGTACACGAACACCCCGTACTGCGGGGCGCGTTGGAGAGCGCGCTCGCGTCCACCCGCGACGAGGTCTTCGACACCTCGCGCTGAGCCGCCTTACCCGCTCCGCCTCTTCCCTCACCACCCGCCCGTCCCAGGGAGATCCAGCCATGCCCGAAGTGTCCCGGAAAGCGGCCCTCGCCCTCGCTGCCTCCGCCGCCATGGCACTGCTCGCCACCGCCTGTACCGGTCAGCCCGACGCCGGTGCGAACGACGACGCGTCGAAGGACACGACCATCAACTTCTGGCACGCCTGGAGCGATCCGAGCGAGGTGAAGGCCGTCACGTCGCTGATCGACGGCTTCCGGAAGGCGCACCCGAACATCCACGTCAACGTCGTCGGCAACGTGACCGACGACAAGATCAACCAGGCGCTGCGCACCGGCGGCGACAGGGCGCCCGACGTGATCTCCTCCTTCACCACCAACAACGTCGGCAAGTTCTGCTCCTCGGGCGCGCTGGTCGATCTCAACCCGTTCTTCAGGAAGACGGGCACGGATCCGGAGCAGATCTTCCCGAAGGCGATGAACGAGTACACCCAGTTCGACGGCAAGCGCTGCACGGTGCCGCTGCTGGGCGACGCCTACGGCCTCTACTACAACAAGGACGCCTTCGCCGCCGCGGGCATCAAGAACCCCCCGAGGACCTGGTCCGAGTTCGAGGCCGACGCAAAGAAGCTGACGATCCCCCAGGGCGACGGCTACCGGCAGCTCGGCTTCATGCCGAACTACCACGGCTGGGAGTCGACGACCGAGCACTACTTCGCGCAGTTCTCCCCGGCGTACTTCGACTCCTCCGGCAAGTCGAACCTGGTCGGGGACTTCGCGTTCGAGAAGGGCTTCACCCTCCAGAAGCGGCTCGTGGACGAACTCGGCGGCTACCGGAAGCTGGAGAAGTACCGCTCCGGCCTCGGCGACGAATGGGGCCCCAAGCACCCCTTCCACACCGGCCAGGTGGCCATGCAGCTCGACGGCGAGTGGCGGCTGGGCATGGCCGAGGAGGCCAGGCCGAAGTTCGAGATAGGCGTCGCCCCGCTGCCCGTCCCCGACGACCGGGCCGACCAGTACGGCAAGGGCTACATCACCGGCACCATCGCCGGCATCGCCGCGACCAGCAAGAAGCAGAACGCCGCCTGGGAGCTGGTGAAGTACATGACCACGGACACCGACGCGGTGGTCGGCTTCGCCAACGACATCCACAACGTGCCCTCCACGCTGGCCGCGCTGAAGTCCCCGAAGCTGAAGTACGACCCGCGCTTCAAGACCTTCCTGGACATCGCCGCCAACCCGGACTCGACCACCACGCCCGCCTCCGTCAACGGCGGCCAGTACCTGGTGACGATCCAGCAGTTCGGCTACGACTACGAGAGCGGCAGGGCCAAGGACCTCAAGGCCGGCCTGCTCAGGACGGCCCAGCAGATCGACACGGACATCGCGCAGGCGAGGTAGGCGCGCATGACCACCGTCACCCTGGCGTCCAAGCGCCGCCGCTCGGCGCTGAAGACCCTCGCCTTCATGTCGCCGTGGCTGATCGGCTTCGCGGTCTTCTTCGCCTATCCGCTGATCTCCACCGTCTACTTCTCGTTCATGCACTACGACGGCTTCCAGCCGCCGACCTGGCGCTCCACCGGGAACTGGGCGTACGTCTTCCAGAACTACCCGCTGTTCTGGCCGGCCCTGCGCAACACCCTCTGGCTGGTCCTGGTGATGGTGACCCTGCGCGTGGTCTTCGGGCTCGGCGTGGGCCTGCTGATCACCAGGATCAGAACGGGCACGGGTGTCTTCCGCACCCTGTTCTATCTGCCCTACCTGGCCCCGCCGGTGGCGGCGACCATGGCCTTCGCCTTCCTCCTCAACCCCGGCACGGGCCCGGTCAACTCCCTCCTGGAGCGGGTCGGGATCCCCGCGCCCGGCTGGTTCAGCGACCCCACCTGGTCCAAGCCGGCCCTGACGATGCTCGCCCTGTGGGGAGTGGGCGACCTGATGGTCATCTTCATGGCCGCGCTGCTCGACGTGCCCACCGAGCAGTACGAGGCCGCGGAGCTGGACGGCGCCTCGCCCTGGCAGCGCTTCCGGTACGTCACGCTGCCGAGCATCTCGCCGATCGTGATGTTCGCGGTGGTCACGGGTGTGATCCAGACGATGCAGTACTACACCCAGCCGCTGATCGCCGGAAAGGTCGCCTCGGGCGTGATCCAGGGCGCGGGCACCCAGTTCGAGCCCGGCTACCCGGACAGGTCCACGCTCACCCTCCCCCAGCTCGTGTACAACCTCGGCTTCCAGCGCTTCGAGTACGGTCCGGCCTGCGTGGTGGCGCTGGTGCTGTTCGCCCTGTCGATGGTGTTCACCGCGTTCCTGATGCGGCGCCGCGGCGGTCTCATCCAGGCAGGTGACTGACGATGACCCAACTGCTCGACAGACCGGCGGGACCGAGGACCCGGCCCTCCCCCGCCGAGCGCACGGCCCGCCGCAGGGCGGCGCTGGAGTGGGTCGCGGTCCACTCGCTCGGCGTGGCGGCCGCCCTGTTCTTCGTCCTGCCCTTCGTGTTCGTGCTGCTGACCTCGCTGATGAGCGACAGCCAGGCCCTCAGCCGCGACCTGGTCCCGCACACCTGGGAGTGGGGCAACTACAGGAGGGTCCTCGACACCCCGGGCTTCCTCACCTGGTGGCGGAACACGCTGGTCTACGCCGGACTCGGCACGGTCCTGACGGTCGCGTCCTCGCTGCCCGTGGCGTACGCGCTGGCGAAGTTCCGCTTCCGGGGCCGCAACCTGTCGCTCATGCTGGTGATCTCGATGATGATGCTGCCCCCGCAGGTGATCATCATCCCGATGTACCTGTTCTGGGCCAAGCAGCTGGACCTGTCCGGCACGTTGTGGCCGCTGATCATCCCGATGGCGTTCGGCGACGCGTTCTCCGTCTTCCTGCTGCGGCAGTTCCTGACGACCATTCCGAACGAGTACCTGGACGCGGCGAGGGTGGACGGCTGCGGCGAGCTGCGCACGCTGCTGAGGGTCGTCGTCCCCATGGCCAGGCCCGGTCTCGCGGCCGTCGCCCTCTTCCAGTTCTTCTACGCCTGGAACGACTACTTCGGCCCGCAGATCTACGCCTCGGAGAACCCGGGCGCGTGGCCCCTGTCCTACGGCCTCGAGTCCTTCAAGGGGGCCCACCACACCGACTGGAACCTCACCATGGCCGCGACCGTTCTGGTCATGGCCCCCGTGATCCTCGTGTTCTTCTTCGCTCAGAAGGCGTTCGTCGAGGGCGTCACACTCACCGGAGTGAAGGGCTGAACAGCATGAAACTCACCGTGGTCGGCGGCGGCTCGACCTACACCCCCGAACTCGTCGACGGTTTCGCCCGTCTGCGGGACACCCTGCCCGTCGAGGAACTCGTGCTGGTGGACCCGGCGGCGGACCGCCTTGAGCTGGTGGGCGGACTGGCCCGCCGCATCTTCGCCCACCAGGGCCACCCCGGCCGTGTCGTCACCACCTCCGACCTGGACGCCGCGGTCGACGGCGCCGACGCGGTGCTGCTCCAGTTGCGCGTCGGCGGCCAGGCGGCCCGGCAGCAGGACGAGACATGGCCCCTGGAGTGCGGCTGCGTCGGCCAGGAGACCACCGGCGCGGGCGGTCTGGCCAAGGCGCTGCGCACGGTCCCGGTGGTCCTGGACATCGCCGAACGGGTCCGCCGCGCCAACCCGGACGCCTGGATCATCGACTTCACCAACCCGGTCGGCATCGTCACCCGCGCCCTGCTGGGGGCCGGCCACCGGGCGGTCGGCCTGTGCAACGTGGCGATCGGCCTCCAGCGCAAGTTCGCGGGGATGCTCGACCTCGCGCCCGCCGACATCCACCTGGACCATGTGGGCCTGAACCACCTCACCTGGGAGACGGCGGTGCGCCTGGGCGGCCCGGAGGGCGAGGACGTCCTCCCCCGGCTCCTGGCCGAGCACGGCGGGACGATCGCCGGCGACCTGCGCCTGCCCCGCCCGCTCCTGGACCGTCTGGGCGTGGTCCCCTCCTACTACCTGCGCTACTACTACGCGCACGACGAGGTCGTGGAGGAAATGCGCGGCAAGCCGTCCCGGGCGGCCGAAGTAGCCGCGATGGAGCAGGAGTTGCTGACGATGTACGCCGATCCGTCCCTGGTGGAGAAGCCGGCGCTGCTCGCCCGGCGGGGCGGCGCCTACTACTCGGAGGCGGCCGTGGACCTGGCGGCGGCCCTGCTGGGCGGAGGGGGCAACCCGTACCAGGTGGTGAACACGTGCAACAAGGGCACCCTGCCCTTCCTCCCGGACGACGCGGTGATCGAGGTGCAGGCGGCGGTGGGCGCCAAGGGCGCGGCCCCCCTTCCCGTCCCCGAGGTGGACCCGCTGTACGCGGGCCTGATGGCCGATGTGACGGCGTACGAGGACCTGGCCCTTCAGGCGGCCCTGCGCGGCGGCCGGGACCGCGTCTTCCGCGCCCTCCTCGCCCACCCCCTGATCGGCCAGTACGCCTACGCCGAGACCCTCACCGACCAACTCGTCGCGCACAACCGGGAGTACCTCGCGTGGGCCTGACCGCAAGCGTCCTCGCGATCGACGCGGGCAACAGCAAGACCGACGTCGCGGTGGTGGCGGCCGACGGGCACGTCCTCGCCACGGCCCGCGGCGGCGGGTTCCGGCCGCCCGCCGTGGGCGTGCGGACCGCGGTGGACGCCCTGGAGGAAGCGGTCCGGCGGGCGTACGCGCAGGCCGGCGTCACCGGCGCCGACCATGTCTCGGCGTGCCTGGCCAACGCCGATCTTCCCGTGGAGGAGGAGCAGTTGGCGTCGGCGCTGCACGCGCGCGCGTGGGGCACGACGGTGGAGGTCCGCAACGACACGTTCGCGGTCCTGCGCGCGGGCGTGGCCGAACCGCGCGGGGTCGCGGTCGTCTGCGGCGCCGGCATCAACTGCGTCGGCATGCTCCCGGACGGCCGCACCGCCCGCTTCCCCGCGCTCGGCCGGGTGTCGGGCGACTGGGGCGGCGGCTGGGGCCTGGCGGAGGAGGCCCTGTGGTACGCGGCCCGCGCGGAGGACGGCCGCGGCGCGCCCTCCGCACTGTCCCGCACCCTCCCCGCCCACTTCGGTCTCGACTCCATGTACGCCCTCATCGAGGCGCTGCACCTGGGGCACGTCGGCCATCACCGACGCCACGAGCTGGCCCCGGTCCTGTTCGCCACGGCCGACCAGGGCGATCCGGTCGCCCGCGCGATCGTCGACCGCCAGGCCGAGGAGGTGGTGGCCATGGCCGCGGTCGCGCTGACCCGCCTCGGCCTGCTCGGCGAGGAGACCCCGGTCGTCCTCGGCGGCAGTGTCCTCGCCGCCCGCCACCCCCGGCTCGACGACGCCGTCCGCGGCCTGCTCGCCGAACGCGCCCCCAAGGCGGTCCCGCGGGTCGTCACGGCCCGTCCGGTCCTGGGCGCGGCGCTGCTGGGCCTGGACCACGTGGGAGCACCGGCGGCGGCACTGGAAAGGGTGCGGGTCCACTTCGAGCAGTGAGGCGTCGGCGGTTCCCCGCCGAGACGCGGGGGGCGTGGGAGGCGTGGCGGGCGTGGGAGGCGCGGGAGGTGCGGGAGGTGCGGGGAACCGAACTGATTCTCCCGGCGTATACATGGGCAAGGGGTGGTACGGGGCGAGCGCACACGGTTCGGCAGAGATCGGGTGAAGGCCGGTGCGAATGCCGGTCCCGGCAGCGATACTTGCGGCGACGGATGACCATGGGGGAGGTCAGCAGTGACACAACCGCCGACGAGCAGACCGGCACCGCCGGGCCCGGGCCTGCCCACGCTGCCGGCCATCCCGCCGCGGCCCGCCGCCCCCGTCCCCGCCGGCCGGCCCCCGTCGCCCGCGCGCCGCACCGCCTTCGCCGAGGGCGCCGAGCGCCTGCGCACCGCCGCCACCACCGAGCCCGGCCGACTCCGTGTCATCGGCGCCGTCCTGGCCCTCCTCGTCGTGGCCTTCGGCGCCGTCACCGCCCTCCAGGCCACCGACCGGGCCACGGCCGCCGACGACGTCCTGCACCGCAGCCAGCCGCTCAGCTCCGACGCGGCCGACATCTACCGCTCACTCGCCGACGCCAACACCATGGCGACCAGCGGCTATCTGGCCGGTCTCCAGGAGACGGCGGCCACCCGCGAGCGCTACGAGTCCGACATCCGCACGGCCGCCGCCAAGCTGGTCACCGCCGCCGCCAACTCCGCTCCCGGCAGCCCCTCGGCGGCCACCATCACCAGGCTCAACCAGCTCCTGCCGCGCTACAAGGGCCTGGTCGAGTCCGCCCGTGCCAACAACCGCCAGGGCTTCCCGGTCGGCGGCGCGTACCTGCGCGCCGCCAACGACACCATGCAGAACGAGATGCTCCCGGCGGCCGAGGACCTGTACCAGAAGGAGAACCAGCGGCTGCGCTCCGACTACGGGGACGCGACACCGTACCCGTGGGCCGCGATCACCCTCGGCGTGCTCGCCCTGGCCGCCCTCGTCTGGGCCCAGCGGCGCAACTACCGGCGGACGAACCGGGTGCTGAACCACGGCCTGGTCGCCGCGAGCGCCGCCACCGCCGTCGTCCTGCTGTGGCTGGTGATCGGCCACAGCGTCGCGCGCGCGGGACTCAACGGCTCCTACACGCACGGCGTGCGCTCGCTGAACGTGCTGCACGACGCCCGTATCGCCTCCCTCAAGGCCCGCAGCGACGAGAACCTCACCCTGGTCAGCCGCGGCGCGGAGACCAGAACGCTGAAGGACGGCACGGTCATGGACGCCTACGACTGGGCGTACGACCAGGAGCTCGGCGCCCTCGCCAGGACGCTGAACCGGGCCGGCGCCCTCGCGGAGGACGCCGGGGGCAGGAAGCCGGTGGACACGGCGAACCAGTCGATGAAGGTGTGGAAGCAACGGCACGATCTGGCCCGCCAGGCCAACGACTCGGGCGACTACCAGAAGGCACGCGACCGGGTCATCGGCACCACCGCCGAGGACCGGGCGCAGTCCACGGGCGAGTGCTTCGACAGCGTCGACGCCTCCCTGGCATCGGCGCTCACCCATGAGACGGGCAGGTTCCAACAGGCCGCGCGGGACGGCCGGGCCGCCATGACGGGCCTGCCCGCCGGTTCCGCCGTGCTCGCGGTGCTCGGCGCGGCCGGCGCGGTGCTGGGCATCGGACGCAGGCTTTCGGAGTACCGGTGAAAGGGGTCGTGGCAACGGTGAAAGGGGGCGTGGCGATGCGAGCACGACGACTGCGGGCCGGCCTGAAGGGCTGGGGCGGTGTCGGCGCGATGGCGGCCGTCTGCGCCCTGGCGCTGGCGTTCGTCCTCCTGCTGCCCCGCACCCAGCCGCACGGCGCCGGCGGCCCCGTCCTGGGCGGTCAGCACGCCGCGCGGGGCACACAGTCCGCGGCGGACAGCTGCCAGGACAGCCAGGCCCACAACCTGAGCCCGTCCCCGTCCGGCGCGGGCGGCCGCACGGTGGACGCCATCCGCTCGCGCGGCTACCTGACGGTCGGCGTCGACCAGAACAGCTACCGCTGGGGCTACCGCAACCCGAACAACGGCTCCGGCGCGCTGGAGGGCTTCGACATCGACCTCGTGCACCGCATCGCCGAGGACATCCTCGGCGACCCGGACAAGGTCCAGTTCAAGGCCATCCCCACCAACGAGCGGATACCCGCGATCCGCAGCGGCCGGGTGGACATGGTGGTGCGCACCATGACCATCACCTGCGACCGGCTGAAGCAAGTGGCTTTCTCCGCGCCCTACTTCCTGACCGGCCAGCAGGTCCTGGCCCCCAAGACCTCGGACATCACCGGCTACGACGGCTCACTCGCCGGGAAGAAGGTCTGCTCGGCGACCGGCTCCACGGCCTACGACCACCTGGCCGCCGACACCAAGGACGGCACGCTTCCCGCGTCCACCGACATCACCACCACCGTCCCCAACCAGCTGGACTGCCTGGTGCGGCTCCAGCTCGGCGAGGTGGACGCGGTGGTGACGGACGGCGCCCTCGCCGCAAGCCAGGCCGCGCAGGACCCCACCGTGGCCTTGAAGGGGGCCTCCTTCACCAAGGAGTTCTACGGTGTGGCCATGAACCTCGACGCCGAGGACCTGGTCCGCCAGGTCAACCGGACGCTGGAGAACTACCGCAAGGACGGGGGCTGGAAGACGTCGTACGGGAGGTGGCTGTCCGCCACGCTGGGTAAGGACTCACCGTCGGCCACCGCGCCGACGCCGGCCTACCGGTGATCTGTCACCGGCCGGTGCGGCACCGACGGACCGGCACAACCCGACAGCACACAGGCGACACACAGCAGCGAGAGGTGATCGATGGGCGTCACGGACCCCGCCGGGCCGGTGATGGACCGGGACGAGGTGGACCGTGCGCTGGCGCGGCTCGGCGCGGAGCACGAGGCCATCGAGACCTCGCTGCTGGCCCTTCAGGACCACGCGGGTCGCAGACTCCTGGAGGGCGCCGAGCTGACCGGCGTCACCAAGGAGCGCTGGGCGGCCACGGAGGCGTCGATCACGCTGCTGTGGGCGTACTTCGACGCCTACAGCGGCGCCCTGCGCACCGCCCGTGAGATCCGCGCGCGCCGCCGCTGGTCCAGCCGCGAGGACCTGGTCGAGCTGACCGAGCTGCTGCGCGGCGAGGCCGTCACCGTCCCCGGCGCGGCCGCAGCGGGCGCGCCCGGTCCCGGCCGGCTCAGCCAGAGCTTCTCCCTGGTCACGCTGGTCGACCGGATGAACGAGCTGTACGCGGCCGGTCTCGACATGGTGGTCGCCGCCGACGCGGTGTGGTCGGCGCTGCCCGCGCGGATCGATCTGCTGGCCGCGGAGCTCCAGCGCACCCGCCGGCTCGCGCACTCGGTCGGCGTCCGCCCCGGCGAGCACCCGGCGGGCGACGACCTGGAGCGCGTCACGCGCACGCTGACCGGGCTGCGCGCGGAGGTGATCTCCGATCCGCTCGCCTTCTGGGTGCCCGCGCAGGGGAGTTCGGCGCCGGGCGGCGGACGGCCGGACACCACGGTGTACGACCGGGAGGCACGGGCTCTCGACGAGGTGCGCCGGGAGATCGAGGCCGTGCTCGGGGTGCGGCAGGACGCCGAACAGCGGCTGATCAGGCTGCGGGACGTGCTCTCGCGCGCGGACCGCACGCTCGCCGAGGCGCGCACCGCGCGCGGCGAGGTGCTGGCGAAGATCGCCGCCACGGAGGTGCCGGTGGTCAGCGGTCCGCCGACCGCGCTCCAGGAGCAGCTGGCGACGGCCGCCGAGTACCGCAGGCAGGCCCGCTGGCACCGGCTGTCGCCGCTCCTGGAGTCCCTGGAGCAGAAGGCGGAGGACGAACTCCAGCGCGCCCGGGAGTCGTTGACGGCGGTCACCGCGCCGCTGGCGGTCCGCGCCGAGCTGCGCGGGCGGCTGGACGCGTACAAGGCGAAGGTGGCCCGGCACGGTCTGGCGGAGGACCCGCTGCTGGTCGAGCGGTACGACGCGGCGCGGCGCATGCTGTGGAGCGCGCCCTGCGACCTGCGGGTGGCCGGCCAGGCCGTGCTGCGCTATCAGCAGGCGGCGGCCGAACTGCTCGGCGGCTCCCGGGTGCCGGAGCAGGGCGGGCGCGAGGGACGGTAGGGGGAGTCATGAGTCAGGCGGGGCAGACCTGTCAGCGGCCGGAGTGCGGCGGCTCGTACGAGGACGTCGGCGGCGGCGAGCTGTACTGCGACACGTGCGGTCTCGCGCCGGTGGTCTCGTCGAACGGCATGGTGGGCTCGCCGCCCACTGGGGTCACCGGCGGCGGGGACTCGCGGGGTTCGGCGGGCAGCAGGGGTTCGGCGGGCAGCGCCCGCAGCGCCCGCACGTCGTCGCAGTCGACGGGTTCCTCACGGTCCCGCCGCTCGGTGTCGGGGCGGCTGTCGCGGTCGCTGTCGGGCAGGGCGACCGGCCGCTCGGTGTCGGTGCGCAGCTCCGGCTCGGCGACGGGCTCCTCCGGCCGCGGCCGGCTGGGCGCGGGTCTGGTGCAGGTGCCGCAGGTGCCGCGGCCCGATCCGCGTTCGATGGTGCTGGAGAACCCCGAGGTGCCGGAGCGCAAGCGGTTCTGCTCGCGCTCGGACTGCGGGGCGCCGGTCGGGCGCGCGCGAGGTGACCGGCCGGGCCGTACGGAGGGCTTCTGCACCAAGTGCGGGCACCCGTACTCCTTCGTGCCCAAGCTGAGGGCCGGGGACGTCGTCCACGGCCAGTACGAGGTCGTGGGCTGTCTGGCGCACGGCGGCCTGGGCTGGATCTACCTCGCCGTGGACCGGGCCGTGTCCGACCGCTGGGTGGTGCTCAAGGGCCTGCTGGACACCGGCGACCAGGACGCGATGGCGGCGGCGATCTCGGAGCGGCGGTTCCTGGCGGAGATCGAGCACGCCAACATCGTGCGGATCTACAACTTCGTCGAGCACCTCGACCAGCGCACCGGCTCCCTCGACGGCTACATCGTGATGGAGTACGTCGGCGGCAAGTCGCTGAAGGAGATCGCCAACTCCCGCCGCACCTCGCAGGGCAGACGCGACCCGCTGCCGGTGGAGCAGGCCTGCGCGTACGGCATCGAGGCCCTGGAGGCGCTCGGCCATCTGCACAGCCGCAACCTGCTGTACTGCGACTTCAAGGTCGACAACGCGATCCAGACCGAGGACCAGCTCAAGCTGATCGACATGGGCGCGGTGCGCCGGATGGACGACGACGAGTCGGCCATCTACGGCACGGTCGGCTACCAGGCGCCCGAGGTCGCCGAGGTCGGCCCGTCGGTGGCCAGCGACCTGTACACGGTGGGCCGCACCCTCGCCGTCCTCACCTTCGACTTCCAGGGCTACACGAACGTCTTCGCGGACTCGCTGCCCGACCCGGACAACATCGAGGTCTTCCGCCAGTACGAGTCCTTCTACCGGCTGCTGGTCCGCGCGACCGATCCCGACCCGGCCCGCCGGTTCGCCTCGGCGCAGGAGATGGCCGAGCAGCTCACGGGTGTGCTGCGGGAGGTCGTGTCCCTGCAGACCGGCCGGGCGCGGCCGGCCCTCTCGACGCTGCTCGGCCCGGAACTGCGGGTGACGGACACGGAGTTGTTCCCGACGCTGGACGGCGACGTGTCCAGGCTGGGGGTGCGGGTGACGCGCCCGCGCGGGTCCGCCCCGGCCCTCACGGCCGGTACCGGGAACGGCCACGGCACCCCGGGCACGCCGAGCGCTCCGGCCCACCCGGCGCTCGTCAAGCCCGCGGACGCGCCCGCCGCCGCGCTCGCCCTGCCGGTTCCCCACGTCGACCCGAGTGACCCGAACGCGGGTTTTCTGGCGGGCCTGTTGACGTCGGCGCCCGCCGAACTGGCGCACGCCCTCGCGACGGTGCCGACCCAGTCGGCCGAAACCCGGCTGCGTCAGGTCCGCGCCCGGCTGGAGACCGGCGAGGCGGCCACGGCGCTGGAGGTCCTGCGCCAACTGGAGCAGAGTCACCCGGACGACTGGCGGGTCGTCTGGTACCGGGGCATGGCCTCCCTGGTCACCGGCGACCACGAGGAGGCGGCCCTCGCCTTCGACGCGGTCTACGACGCCTTCCCGGGCGAGGTCGCGCCGAAGCTCGCGCTCGGCCTGTGCGCCGAGGTGCTGGGCCAGCTCGACAACGCCGCCGAGTACTACCGCCTGGTGTGGTCGACCGACCCGAGCCAGGTCAGCGCCGCGTTCGGGCTGGCCCGCGTGCAACTCGCCGGCGGCGACCGGAACGGCGCGGTGCGGACCCTGGAGTCCGTCCCGGAGTCCTCCATCCACTACACGGCGGCGCGTGTGGCGGCCGTACGGGCACGGCTGCGGCACCGTACGGCGGCGGCCTCCGACACGCCGTTCCTGGACGATCTGACGGCCGCCTCCAGGCAGGTGGAGGCGCTTCAGGCCTACGGTCTCGACCCGGCGCGGCGCGAGCTGTTGTCGGCGGAAGTCCTCGGCTGCGCCCTGGACTGGGTACTCTCCGGGGGCCGGGCCACCGACCCGGCCGCCCGGCGGGTGCTGCTCGGCAGCCACCTGGACGAGCGGGGACTCCGCTTCGGCCTGGAGCGTTCGTACCGCACGCTGGCCCGGCTGGCCCCCGGTGGCGAGGAGAGGATCGACCTGGTGGAACGTGCCAACCGTTACCGCCCCCGGACGTGGGTGTAGTTGATGTCGCAGATGCACCAGCAGGCCGCGCTGCCGAAGTGCCCGAGCTGTGCGGAGCCGCTCGAAGCGGGTGACCGCTTCTGCGGCGCGTGCGGGTACCACCTGTCCGTGGCCGCCGCGGGACCGGGCGACACGCCGACGCTCACCATGGACCGCGGCGCGGTGCCACGCCCGGCCGGCCCCGGCGAGCGCGCCGACGACGCCGTGTGGCCGCGCGCCCCGCACCCGGACGCGTCCGAGGCCCCACCGCGGCTGCATCTGCCGACGGACCTGCCGGGCACGGACTCCAACGGCTCCCCCCTGCCGGCACCGGCACCGACACGGCAGGCGCAGCCGCAACCGGCCACCCCGCCGGGGCCGGGTGCCCTGCCGCAGCCGCAAGCTCCAGCGCAGGCCCCCGCCCAGGGGCAACCGCAGCCGCACGCGGCGGAGGGGTCATCGCACCTACCCCAGGCGGCCGTTCAGCCTCAGCCGCAGGCGCATCCCCACCCCGAGCCTCGGACACAGCCCCCGGCACAGGCACAGGCGGCAGCCCAGCCTCCGCGACAGCCGCAGCCGCAGCCGCAGCCGCAGCCGCAAGGGCACACGCAACCGCAGTCCGCCTCCGGTGTGCGGCTGGACCGGCCCGCGGAGCCCGACGAGTACCCCTTGCAGGCGCCCGACCCGCGCGTGCCCGCCGCCACCGACGACGCCGCCACCCCGGGCGGGGGCACCGCGGTGTGCGTGGCCTGCCGCGCCGGCCGGGTCGACAGCGACGGCTACTGCGAGAACTGCGGGCACGCCCAGCCGCGCGAACGCGACCACATGGAACAGGAGTCGGGCCCGATCGCCGCCGTCAGCGACCGCGGTCTGCGCCACCACCGCAACGAGGACGCCTTCGCCCTCGGCCGCGCCGCGCTGCCCGACGGCTCGCCCGCCCTCGCGGCGGTCGTCTGCGACGGCGTGTCCTCCGCGACCCGCCCCGACGAGGCGTCCCTGGCCGCCTCACGAGCGGCGAGCGAGTCGCTGCTGGCCGCGCTGCCCCGCGGCACGCACCCGCAGCAGGCCATGCACGACGCGATCGTCGCCGCCGCGCAGGCGGTCGACGCGCTCGCTGGGGAGCCCGCGCCGGAAGGCGGGCACTCCGCCCATCAGAACGCGCCGGCCTGCACGTTCGTCGGCGCGGTGGTCACCCCCGGCCTGCTGGTCGTCGGCTGGGTCGGCGACAGCCGCGCCTACTGGGTGCCGGTGGACCGCGGCGCGCCCCCGGCCCGGCTCACCGAGGACGACTCGTGGGCCGCGCAGATGGTCTCGGCGGGCCTGATGTCCGAGGCGGAGGCGTACGCCGACGAGCGCGCCCACGCGATCACCGGCTGGCTCGGCGCGGACGCCTACGAACTGGAGCCGCACACGGCCTCGTTCAAGCCGGACCGGCCGGGAGTGGTCGTGGTGTGCACGGACGGGCTGTGGAACTACGCGGAGACGGCGCGGGAGATGGCCGAGGCCGTCCCCCTCGACGCCGCCGTGCGCCCGCTGCACAGCGCCCGGGTCCTGGTCGGCCACGCCCTCGACGGCGGGGGCCACGACAACGTAACAGTGGCCGTCCTGCCGTTCCCGGCCGCGCCGCAGGGGGCAGGATCGGCCTGAGGGACGTACGCCGGGACGCGTGACGAACACCCCCGGCCGGGCCCTCAGCGCGGCGTAGCTCCGAGGGCCGGCGGGGGCCGGTCCGTTCACAGTCGTCGCCCCGTTCACGGGGTCCAGAGGGGGATCTGGGACAGCATGGCGAATTTCTCGAAGTCCAGCGTGCCGCAGTTCTCGGTGGACGTGTACCAGAACGAGTACCTGCCGGAGGGCGGCCGGGAGGTCAACGCGATCGTCACGGTCACCGCGACCGGTGGCGGCACGATCGGTGGCGCGGTCGCGTCACCGCACCTGTACACGCCCGGGCAGGGGCCGTCCGCCGCGGTGGCGGTCATGGTCGACTGCTCGGGTTCGATGGACTACCCGCCGACCAAGATGCGCAACGCCCGGGACGCCACGGCGGCCGCGATCGACACCCTGCGCGACGGTGTGCACTTCGCGGTGGTCGGCGGCACGCACGTGGCCAAGGAGGTGTATCCGGGCGGCGGGCGGCTCGCGGTCGCCGACGCGACCACCCGCGATCAGGCCAAGCAGGCGCTGCGCAGGCTCAGCGCGGGCGGCGGCACGGCCATCGGCACCTGGCTGCGGCTGGCCGACCGGCTGCTGTCCTCGGCCGACGTCGCCATCCGGCACGGCATCCTGCTCACCGACGGCCGCAACGAGCACGAGTCCCCGGAGGACCTCAGGCGGACGCTCGACGAGTGCGCGGGACGCTTCACGTGCGACGCGCGGGGCGTGGGCACCGACTGGGAAGTGAAAGAAGTCACACAGATCGCCTCCGCGCTGCTCGGCACGGCCGACATCGTCGCCGACCCGGCGGGCCTGGCCGCCGACTTCACGCGGATGATGGAGACGGCGATGGGCAAGGAGGTCGCGGACGTCCGGCTGCGGGTGTGGACGCCGGTGGGCACGACCATCAAGTTCGTCAAACAAGTCGCTCCGGCCGTGGAGGAGTTGACCGAACGCCGGGCCGAGGCGGGCCCGCGCGCCGGGGACTATCCCACCGGATCCTGGGGCGACGAGTCCCGCGACTACCACCTCTGCGTGGAGGTGCCCGCGGCCGGCATCGGGCAGGAGATGCTCGCCGCCCGGGTCTCCCTGGTGACACCCGCACCGGACGGAACGGTGCGGAACCTCGGCGCCCAGGGCCTGGTACGGGCCGTGTGGACCGACGACATGACCGCCTCCACCTCGATCAACCCCCAGGTGGCCCACTACACCGGACAGGCCGAACTGGCACAAGTCATCCAGCAGGGGCTCGACCTGCGCAAGGCAGGTGATTTCGACGGAGCAACGGCCAAACTGGGCCGGGCCGTTCAGCTCGCCGGAGTCTCGGGGAACGCGGATACTGCGAAACTCCTTGCGAAGGTGGTGGACGTGGTCGACGCCGCGACGGGTACTGTGCGACTGAAAGCGAAGGTCGAAGAGGCCGACGAGATGACACTCGAAACCCGGTCCACCAAGACCGTTCGCGTGAAGAAGTGACGCGGGAAGACCGCACAGGACAGCGAGCCCGGCCCCTCGGGGTGGGAGAAATCCGGCCGCACCGGCCGGAGAAGGAGAAGGGGAAGCGCCGACATGCCGACCTGCCCGAACGGACACCAGTCGGGTTCCGACGACTGGTGCGAGGTGTGCGGTCACCGCATGGCCGGTGCCGTGCCTCCGCCTCCCCCGCCGCCCCCGGCCGGGGGTTACGGCTTCCCGCCCGCGCCGGGTGCGCCCGGCGTGCCCGGTGGGCGCCCGCACCTGTCCGCCGTACCGGACTCCGAGCCGCAGCTCTGCCCGCAGTGCCGTACGCCCCGCGAGGGCGGCGCGCCGTTCTGCGAGGAGTGCCGGTGGAACTTCCTGACGAACACGGCGACCTCGTACACCCCGGCCGCGCCGCCGCCCGGGCCCGGCCCTCGTTTCCCGCAGCCGCCCGGTCCGGGCTTCGGCGGTGACACCTTCGAGTACCAGGGCTCCCGGCCGTCCCAGATGAACCGGCCCGCCGAACCGATCCCGCACGCCCCGCCCTACGGCACCGAGCCGCCGGGCCGTCCGGGCCCGCCGAACTTCGGCACCGAGCCCCCCGGCCGCCCCGGCCCGCCGAACTTCGGCGCGGACCCGTCTCGGCCGGTTCCGCCGCCGCCCGGTGCTCCCGGAGCGCCCGGTGGCGGCCCGCAGCTGTACCAGCAGCCCGGCCCGCCGGCTCCGCCCGCGTTCCCGCAGGAGACGGGCGGCCTGCCGCGACGCGGCGTCGACGACGACTGGGTGATCTCCCCGCCGTCCGGCGGCCCGTCCGGTCCGGGTGCCCCGGGCCGTCCCGGTCCCGGCCAGGGGGGCGGCTACGGCTACCCGCAGCCGGGTGCCACCCAGGCCCCGCCGGGACCGGCCTTCCCGCAGCACCCGCAGCAGCCGCAGCAGCCCGCGACCTGGACCGCGACGATCGGTCCGGACCGCGAGTACTTCATGGCGATGATGCACCGCTCGGGCCCCGAGGCCGCGGGCCTGAACCTCCCCGCCTACTCGCCCGAGCAGCAGCGCACGCTCTCCGGCAACCAGGTCACCATCGGCCGCCGCCGGCACTCCACCGGCGACACCCCCGACATCGACCTGGCGGTCCCGCCGGAGGACCCGGGCGTCTCCCACCAGCACGCGGTGCTGGTCCAGCAGCCCGACGGCAGTTGGGCGGTGGTCGACCAGAACTCGACCAACGGCACCACGGTCAACGGCTCGGAGGACCCCATCCAGCCCTTCGTGCCGGTCCCCCTCCAGGACGGCGACCGCGTGCACGTGGGCGCGTGGACGACGATCACGATCAGGCGCGGCTAGTACCGCCGGTCCCAGGCGGACCACGCCGTGACCGGCGGTCCCAGGTGCTGTCATGAGGCAGGGACCTGGGCCTCCGGTCCTCGCCCGGCCGTCTGAGAGCATGGACGGGTGAATGAGATTCGGCGTGGCACGCTTCAGGAGCAGACCTTCTACGAGCAGGTCGGCGGCGAGGAGACCTTCCGCCGGCTGGTCCACCGTTTCTACGAGGGGGTGGCCCAGGACCCCGAGCTGCGGGCGATGTATCCCGAGGAGGACCTGGAACCGGCCGAGGAGCGGCTGCGGCTGTTCCTGATCCAGTACTGGGGCGGTCCGACGACGTACGGGGAGCGGCGCGGCCACCCCCGGCTGCGGATGCGGCACGCGCCCTTCCAGGTCGACCGGGCGGCGCACGACGCCTGGCTGCGGCACATGCGGGTGGCCGTCGACGAGCTCGGCCTGTCGCAGGAGCACGAGCAGACGCTGTGGAACTACCTCACGTACGCGGCGGCGTCGATGGTGAACACACCCGGCTGAGCAGCCTCGCGGGAACCTGAGCACCGGATTCCGGTCGTTCGACGCCGGATTCCGATCACGATCCGGTCAAAGTCGGCCCACAACCGCTTACCCGCACCGCGCTCCCTCTGACAGCATCACCGAACAGATCTGGACAACGGCAGGGGGAGCCGGGTGGCGGGGTTCACGGGATTCGTCCTGCTGCGGGCACGGGCGCACCGGCTGCCACTGGCCGCCGCTCTGCTCACGGTCCTGCTGACCACGGCGGTGCTGGCGACGCTCACCGCCTACTCGGGCGCGATCGGCGACGCGGCGCTGCGCCACTCCCTGCGGGACCCGCGCAGCGCCGCCGACACCACCCTGGTGGTCCGCGGCGAGACACCGTCCGAGGGGCGCGCGGCCGCCGACGCCGCCGTTCGCGAGCAGGCCCGCGAGGCCTTCGACGGACTGCCGGTCACCGTGCGCACCCTGGTGCGCTCCGGCCCCTACGGTCTGCCGCTGTCCCTGCGGCCGCCGGCAAAGCTCCCGCTGGCCTCCGACTCCGCCGAAGCGGGTGAGGCCGCAGCCGACGAGCCCGACCTGACCTATTTCGCGGCCCTGGACGCCACGCAGGTGCGGCTCGTCTCCGGACGCCTGCCCCGCGCGACGGCGACGGGAGACGTCGAGGTCGCGCTGCCGCAGACCGCCGCGCAGCGTCTCGGTCTGAAGGCCGGTGCCCGGTTCGCCCTCATCGACCGCCTCGGCGGCGGGACGGTCCACGCACGGATCACCGGGATCTACCGCCCCACCCACGCCGACGCGCCGTACTGGCGGCTGGACGAGATGGACGGCCGGGGCGTCCGCAAGATCGGCTTCACGATGTACGGGCCGCTGCTGACCGACCCCGGTGTCGTCGACGGCGGCAGGGTGAGCGCGGGACAGAGCGCGTGGCAGGCGTCGGCGGACTTCTCCACGCTGACGACCGGGCGGATCGGGGCGCTGCGCGACGCGGTGCGCGAGAGTGCCGCGTCCCTGCGGAAGTCCACCGTGGTGAGCGGCACACCGGAGGTCACGAGCTCGCTGCCCGACGTCCTCGACCGGATCGACCGCTCCCTGCTCGTGGCCCGCTCGACCCTGCTGATCGCCGCGGTCCAACTGGCGCTGCTGGCCGGCTACGCGCTGCTGCTCGTGGCCCGGCTGCTGAGCACCGAACGCGGCGCGGAGACACGCCTGCTGCGGGCCCGCGGCGCCTCCCGCGGCCGGCTCGCGGGACTCGCCGCCACGGAGGCGCTGCTGCTCGCCCTGCCCGCCGTGGCCTGCGCGCCACTGCTGGCGGGGCCGCTGACCGGGCTGCTGGCCGGACAGGGCGCCCTGGCCCGGATCGGACTGCACCCGGACGTCTCCGCGACCGGGCGTCCCGCGGTCTGGCTGGTGGCCTCGGCCGTGGCCCTCGGCTGTGCGATGGCGGTGACACTGCCCGCGCTGACCTCGACGTTCACGGCAGGACCGCGGTCCCGTCCGCTGCCCGCGCCGCTGCGCGCCGGCGCGGACCTGGGCCTGCTGGCGGTGGCCGGTGTGGCGTACTGGCAGCTGAGCCGGCACCCCTCCGGCGCGGTCGGCGGCGACCTCACGGGCACGCTCGGCATCGACCCGCTGCTGGTCGTCGCGCCCGCGCTGGCCCTGCTGGCCGGGACGGTGCTGACGCTGCGGCTGATGCCGCCGGTGGCCCGGCTGGCCGAGCGCCGCGCGACCGGGGGCCGCGGGCTGCCGGCCGCGCTGGCGGGCTGGCAGTTCAGCCGCCGCCCGATGCGCGGCGCCGGGCCGGTGCTGCTGCTCGTGCTCGCCGTCGCGCTGGGCATGCTGGCGATCGGTCAGGACGCCTCCTGGAACCGTTCGCAGGACGACCAGGCCGACTTCCGGGCGGGTGCGCCGGTGCGCGTGCTGGCCGCCGGCCAGGGGGACCTCGGCCGCACCGAGCAGTACGCGGCCGTCCCGCACGTACGTTCCGCCGCCCCCGCCGTCCGCGCCCCGCTGCCGCTGGCCGGCGACCGCACCGCGACCCTGATCGCGCTGGACACCGCGAACGGGGCGGACATGCTGCTGATGCGCACCGACCTGGCGTCGCAGCCGGTGCGGTCGCTGCCGGCGGGGCTCGCGCCGAAGAACCCGACGGCGGGCCTGAAGGTGCCCGCCGGGACGGCCCGACTGCGGCTGACGGCCGGCATCCGCGGCTCCGCCACGAAGATCCCGGTGGACGTGGCGGTCACCGTCGAGGACGACCGAGGGGCGCTGTACCGGGTGCCGATGGGCACCCTGCCCGCCGACGGCCGCTCCCACCCCCTGGACCTGGACCTCCCCGCGGGCATCGGGCCCCTCACCCTCGTCGGCCTCGACCTGTCCCTGAGCCAGCCCTACGACGTCGCCGAGCGGCACCGCCTCACCGTCTCCGGGGTGACCGCCACCGACGCCGACGGGACGGTACGGCGCCTGAGCCCGCCGACGGTCTGGAAGGCGGCCTCGGCCGTCAGCACCAACGCCTCGGCTCCCCCCGACGCCGCCCCGGCCAAGGCTGCCGTGACGTCCGCCCGCCCGCTGACCGTCACCTACGGCACCGGCTACGTGCCGCACGACCAGTTCCGGGCGTCGGGCACGCTGACGGTGCGGCTCCAGGTGGCGCAGCCCGCGCAGCCGGAGATCGCGGCCGTGGCGACCGACCGCTTCCTGGAGTCCACGAGCGCGCACGAGGGACAGCGGGTGGACGTGACCGTCGCCGGCCAGAGCGTTCCGGTCCGGATCGTGCGTTCGGTACGGGCGCTGCCGACCACGGGCGCCGGCGAACCAGGTGGTTCCCCGGACGCCGTGCACGACGGCGGAGGTCTGCTGGTGGACCTGCGTTCGTACAACCGGCTGCTCCAGTCGGATTCCGGCGACCGGGCCGCGCCCACCGAGTGGTGGCTGCGCACCGACGCCCACCGGTCGGCGGACGTGGCCGCGGCCCTGCGGGCCCTGCCCGACGTCGACCCGGAGCAGGTGATCGTGCGGGACGAGATCGCCGACCAGTTGCGCGACGACCCGTTCGGCGCCGGGCCGGCCGCCGCGTTCACCGCGGCCGCCGTGGTCGCGGCGGCGCTGGCCGCCGTCGGCTTCGTGGTCGGCGCGGTCGGGACCCGGAGGGAGCGGGACGCCGAGTTCGCCGTCCTGCGCGCACTCGGCACCCCGCGCCGCGAACTGGCCCGGACGCTCGCCGCCGAGCAGGGCGTGCTGGTGGCCCTGGCGGTGGCGGTCGGCGCGGCCCTGGGCGCCGTGCTGGCCCGCGCCGTGATCCCGCTGATCGTGCTGACCGGGCAGGCCACGAAACCGCTGCCGACCGTCCTGGTCGAACTGCCGGCCGCCCGGGTGGCCCTGCTGCTCGCGGCCGTCGCCGCCGCGCCGCTCGTCGTCACGGCGGTGCTGATCCTGCGCCGGCCCGACCCGGCGCTGTCCCTTCGAGACCGCGGAGGTGAGTGAGCTGAACGCCGTCACTCCCGCCTGGGTCCGGGTACGCCTGCGCACCGCGCCGGGTGCCGCGGCCGCCCTGGCCCTGCTGGTCGCGCTGACCGCGTGCCTGGCGGCCGCGTTCCCCCGCGCGCTCGCCCGCTACGAGAACGCCGGTCTGGTCCGGGCCATCGACCGGGCGACCCCGCCGCGCACCACCTTCACGATGTACGCCCCGTTGCCCGACTCCGGGGCCCCGGACCGGGAACGTGAGCAGGCACTGCTGCCGCCCGCCATGGGCCGGCAGCAGGCCGAGCTCCTCGATGCCCTCCCGCGCCCGCTGGTCGCCGACCCCGGCCAGTCGTCGTACGGGGTCATGAACACCACCGACCTCGCCGTCCCCGAGCGCTGGATCCCCCGGCCCAGCGGGCTGCCCGCGAAGGTACGCCTGGTCGCGTCCAGCGGACTGGCCGAGCACTCCTCGGTGCGCGAGGGCCGGCTGCCGCGGACGACCGGGCGGGTGACGGCCTCGGCCCTGGACGCGGAGGCCGCCGTGAGCGAGGCGACGGCCAAGAGCATGCACATCAAGGTGGGTTCGGTCATCCACGTACCCGCCATGTCCGGCCCGCCGCTCGCGGTCCGCGTGACCGGCATCCTCACCCCGCGCGAGCCCGACGGGGCCTACTGGTCCACCGCGCCGCTACTGCGCACCCCGGCCCTGGTGGAGGTGCTCTCGGACAGTCCCGAACCACCGAAGTACTGGCTCGGCGCCCTGCTGCTGCCGTCCGAGGCCGCCCCCGCACTGACCGGCACGGCGGGGACCCCCGTGCGCTACTGGCAGGTGGCTCCCGACCCCCGCTCCCTGTACGCCCACGACCTGGAGAGCCTGAAGTCCGCGGTCGCGAGCGTGAAGTCCGGGCCGGGCCTGGTGCGCGTGCGCGCGGCCACCGACCCGGTCACACAGGTGAGCAACGGCCTCGACGACGTCCTCCTGTCCTACAGCCGGCTGAGCTCCGGCATCACCCCGCTGGTCGCGGTCGCCGCGTTCGGCAGCGCGACGGTCGCCGCCGTGGTCCTGCTGATGGCCGGCGGCCTGGCCGCCGACCGCCGCCGCCTCGAACTCACCCTGCTGCGCGCCCGCGGCGCCTCCCTGCCCGGTCTGGCGGGCCGGCTGCTCGCCGAGACGGCGGTGGTCGCCGTGCCGGCCGGGGCGCTCGGGCTGGGTGCGGCCCTCCTCGCGGTCCCCGAGGGCCGTCCGGGTCACGCCGTGCTCGCGGCCGCCGTGGTCACCGTCGTCGCGTGTGCCGCGCTGCCCGTGCGCGCCGTGATCGCGCACCGCGCGGTCCGCGTCCACGGACCGCGGGAGGACACGGTGTCCGTACGCCCCTCCCAGCGCCGTACGGTCGCCGAGCTGACGCTGCTGGTGATCGCGGCGGCGGCGGTGGAGGCACTGCGGCGGTACGGGGTCGCGGGTTCGGCGCAGGACGCCGGTGCCTCGGACGGTTCAGGGGGCCAACTGGTGTCCCTGGCACCGGTGCTGGTGGGTGTCATCGCGGCCCTGCTGCTCGTCCGCCTGTACCCGTGGCCGCTGCGCTGGCTGACGCGTCCGGCCGGCCGGCTGCGCGGGGTGGTGGGCCATCTGTCCCTGGCCCGTGCGGGCCGTACGTCCGTCCCGGCGGTGCTGCCCCTGCTGGCACTGCTGACCGCGCTCACCACCGCCGCGTTCGGCGGCTCCGTACTGGCCGGGGTGGCCGGGGCCCGCGACCAGGCGGCCCTCCTCGCCGTCGGCGCCGACGCCCGCGTGGAGGGCACCGAACCGCTGCCGGACGGGCTGTCCGACCGGGTCCGCCGGACACCGGGCGTGCGGACCCTCACCGAAGTGAGCATGGACTACCAGGCCAAGACGGACACGAACGCGCGGATATCCGTGGCGGGCGTCGACCCGGCGGCCTACGCGTCCCTGGCCGGACGGACCGGGCTCGGCGCCTTCCCCGAGGAGCGGTTGCGGCGGCCGGCCGCCGGCTCAGGGGGCGCGCTGCCCGCACTGGCCTCCCCCTCGGTCGCCGAGAAGTACGGCAACCGGCCGTTCCCGCTCGAGCTCGGCGACGGAACCGAGGTGAGCATCCGGATCGCCGTCGTCCGGGACCGGACTCCGGCCGTCATCGGCACCAGCTTCCTGGTCGTGGACCGGGCCCGGCTGAGCCGCGAGAAGGCCCGTACGAGCATGCTGCTGCTGACCGGCGACCACCTCGAGGCGGGCGCCCTGCGCCGGGCGGCCGGCACGGACGCGACCGTGACGACGCGGGCCGTGGAACGCACCCAGTACGTCGACTCGCCCCTCCAGTCCGGCGCCGAACGCGTCTACACGGTGGCGGTGGCCGCCGGTGCGGGCTACGCCGTCCTGGCGCTGCTCCTCGCCCTGCTGCGCGCCGCGCCCGAGCGGGCCGCGCTCCTGGCCCGCCTGCGCACCATGGGCCTCACCCGTGCGCAGGGCCGCCGCCTGCTCGTCCTGGAGTCCCTGCCCCAGGCGCTGCTCGCCGCGGCGGGCGGAGCGCTGACGGGCTGGGCGACCGTCCTGCTGCTCTCCCCCGGCATCGACCTGACGGCCGTCGCGCTGCCGTCGTCGGCGATGTCCGACGGCGCCAGCAAGCTGCGGACCGACCCGCTCTCACTGGCCCTGCCGGCCGCGGCCGTGCTGCTGCTGACGATCGGCATCGCCGTGGGCCAGGCGTGGTGGACGGGGCGCAGGGGATCGGTGCGGGAGCTGAGAGCGGGAGACGCGAGATGAACCGACCGGACGACCGTCACAGCCGCAGTAGCCGCCGTAGCCGCCGCGCAGGAGAGCCCCGATGACGACGAACCCCACCCTGGCCGACCTGGCCGAGCGCGCCACCGCGAGCCGCACCCGCCCGGCCTACGGCCACGACGCGGTGATCAGCTGCGACCGCCTGGTCCGCATCTTCACCGCCGACGGCGTGGAGGTTCAGGCCCTCCAGGGCCTGGACCTGCTGGTCCGCGAGGGGGAACTGATGGCCCTCGTCGGCGCCTCCGGCAGCGGCAAGTCCACCCTGATGAACATCCTCGCCGGGCTGGACACCCCCACGGCGGGCGCGGCCCGGGTCGGGGACCACGACCTGCTCGCCATGACCGCGAAGGACCGGCTCCGCTACCGCCGCGAGGTCGTCGGCTTCGTCTGGCAGCAGACCGCCCGCAACCTGCTGCCGTACCTGACGGCGGCGCAGAACGTGGCCTTGCCCATGCAGTTGTCCGGCGACCGCGGGCGAAGCCGCCGCGTCAAGGCCGAACGCGCCGTGGAACTACTGGAGTTGCTGGGGGTGGGCGACTGCCGGGACCGCCGCCCGCACCAGATGTCGGGCGGCCAGCAGCAGCGCGTGGCGATCGCGGTGGCCCTGGCCAACGACCCCGCGGTGCTGCTCGCCGACGAGCCCACCGGCGAACTGGACTCCCACACCGGCGAGCAGATCTTCGCCGCCTTCCGCACCGCCAACGAGCGTCTGGGCACGACCATCGTCATCGTCACCCACGACCAGACCGTCGCCGGCGAGGTCCGCCGCACGGTCGCCATCCGCGACGGCCGCACCTCCACCGAGGTGCTGCGGCGCAGCGAGGTGGACGCGGCGACCGGCGACGAGACGCTGGTGAGCCGCGAGTACGCCATGCTCGACCGGGCCGGCCGTCTGCAACTGCCCGCCGAGTACACGCAGGCCCTGGGGATGCGCGACCGGGTGGCGCTGGAGCTGGAACCCGACCACATCGCGGTGCGGCCGGACGACAGCGAGGGGAGCTGAGCGCCGCTCGCGGTCAGCGGACGCTGACGCCGAGGCCGCCGAGTCCGGCCTCCGCGCGCCGTACCGCGATCGACCCGTACGGGGTCCGCAGCCGCAGCCACGTCCCCGCCGAGAGCAGTGCGAGGTCATCCTCGCCGGAGCCCGCCGTGGGCCGTGCGGGATCTCCTTCGCCGGCGGTGGCGGGGGGCCTGAGGAACCGCAGCGACTGCGCCGCGTGCACGGCCCGCACGGGCAGTTGGGTCCCGCCGACCAGCCGGGACCAGATCTCCCGCCCGATCCGGTCGAGTTCGGCGCGTGTGCGGCGCTCCTGCGCCAACTCCCCCGTACGGGTGCGGAACTCGGCGACGGCGGCGGCCACCGCCGCGCCCAGGGCGCCGGCCGGGGGCAGCCCGGGCTCCGTCCGCCAGCCGCCGCGCGGGGGCAGGACGCCCGCCCACGGCGGTCCGGTCACCGCCGCGGGGACGGCGGCCGTGGCCGCCGACTCGTCGACGGACTCGAGCAGTTCACCGGCGGAGACGGTCACGTCGAGGGTGGTGTCGGGCTCGTTCCGGTACGGCTCGGCGAGCCGTACCGCGCGCACCGCCAGCACCTCGAAGGACGCCGGCCGTCCGAAGACAGCGAGCGCGGTGCCCGCCGCCTGGAGCCGCACCGCGGCGGAACGGTCGTAGTGCAGCAGCCGGGAGAGGAAGGCGGCGAGGTCCGCCGCCTCCGTCTCGTCGGCGAAGTGGAGGACCGTCATGCGGCGACGGCCTCCTCCTTGTCGTCCGCGTCGGTGTACTCCTGGAGGAACTCGCGCTCCTCCGCGGTGATCCGGCGCGGACGCTGCGCCTCGAAGTCGAACGGCACTATCACCGTCGAGGCGCGGACGTAGATCTGGTCGCCGTCCTTGACCTCGTAGCCGAGGGTGAAGGACGCCGCCCTGATCTCGGTGACCCACAGCTCGATGTCCACCGGCGCGTGCCGGTGGACGAGCTGGCGCTTGTAGTCGATCTCGTGACGCGCCACCACGGACCCCTGCTTGAACTCCTTGTCCGGGCGGAACAGGAAATCGATGCGCGCCTCCTCCAGGTAGCGGAGGAACACCACGTTGTTGACGTGGCCGTACGCGTCCATGTCCGCCCAGCGCAGCGGGCAGCGGTAGATGTGGCGCATCTGCTTCGATCAGCCCCGGGTCAGCTTCTTGTAGGTGGCGCGGTGCGGACGGGCGGCGTCCGGGCCGAGCCGCTCGATCTTGTTCTTCTCGTACGACTCGAAGTTGCCCTCGAACCAGAACCACTTGGAGTCGCCCTCGTAGGCGAGGATGTGCGTCGCCACGCGGTCCAGGAACCACCGGTCGTGGGAGACGACGACGGCGCAGCCGGGGAACTCCAGCAGCGCGTTCTCCAGGCTGGACAGGGTCTCGACGTCGAGGTCGTTGGTCGGCTCGTCGAGGAGCAGCAGGTTGCCGCCCAGCTTCAGGGTGAGCGCCAGGTTGAGGCGGTTGCGCTCACCGCCGGAGAGCACACCGGCGGGCTTCTGCTGGTCCGGGCCCTTGAAGCCGAACGCGGACACGTACGCCCGGGACGGCATCTCGACCTGGCCGACGTTGATGTAGTCCAGCTCGTCGGAGACGACGGCCCACAGCGTCTTCTTCGGGTCGATGTTCTCGCGGCTCTGGTCGACGTAGGAGATCTTGACCGTGTCGCCGACCTTGATGCTGCCGGAGTCCGGCTGCTCCAGGCCCTGGATCATCTTGAACAGCGTGGTCTTGCCCGCGCCGTTCGGGCCGATGATGCCGACGATGCCGTTGCGGGGCAGCGTGAAGGAGAGGTCGTCGATGAGGACCTTCTCGCCGAAGGCCTTGCTGAGCTTGTTGACCTCGACGACGACGCTGCCCAGACGCGGGCCCGGCGGGATCTGGATCTCCTCGAAGTCCAGCTTCCGCATCTTGTCGGCCTCGGCGGCCATCTCCTCGTAACGGGCCAGACGCGCCTTGGACTTGGCCTGCCGCCCCTTGGCGTTCGACCGCACCCACTCGAGCTCTTCCTTGAGCCGCTTCTGCCGCTTGGCGTCCTTCTGGCCCTCGACCTTGAGGCGGGTCGCCTTGGTCTCCAGGTACTTGGAGTAGTTGCCCTCGTAGCCGTGGAGGCGACCGCGGTCCACCTCGCAGATCCAGCCGGCGACGTTGTCCAGGAAGTACCGGTCGTGGGTGACGGCCACGACGGTGCCCTCGTACTTGGCCAGGTGCTGCTCCAGCCAGTTCACCGACTCGGCGTCGAGGTGGTTGGTGGGCTCGTCGAGGAGCAGCAGGTCGGGCTGCTCGAGCAGCAGCTTGCACAGCGCGACACGGCGGCGCTCACCACCGGAGAGCTTGGTGACGGCCCAGTCGCCGGGCGGGCAGCCCAGGGCGTCCATGGCCTGCTCGAGCTGCGCGTCGAGGTCCCAGGCGTTGGCGTGGTCGAGCTCCTCCTGGAGCTTGCCCATCTCCTCAAGCAGCGCGTCCGAGTAGTCGGTGGCCATCTGCTCGGCGATCTCGTTGAACCGGTCGAGCTTGCCCTTGATCTCGGCGACGCCCTCCTGGACGTTCTCCAGGACCGTCTTCTCCTCGTTCAGCGGGGGCTCCTGCAGCAGGATGCCGACGCTGTAGCCGGGCGACAGGTACGCGTCGCCGTTGGACGGCTGCTCCAGCCCCGCCATGATCTTCAGCACGGTCGACTTGCCGGCACCGTTCGGACCGACGACGCCGATCTTGGCACCCGGCAGGAAGTTCAGGGTGACATCGTCGAGAATCACCTTGTCGCCGTGCGCCTTGCGCGCCTTGCGCATGGTGTAAATGAACTCAGCCAAGAGAAACCGTCCGGCAGCTTGAAATCAGGCAGTGGGCAGATACACCCCATCTTGCCGTACCGCCACCCCTGGGAGGAAACGCGTGCGGCCGGGGGGCTCTGACCTGGGGCTTCGCTGGCGACGGCTGCGGCTCGCCTGTCACTGTCGGTCGCCGTCGGTCGGCCTCGGGCACCCTCGCACGGCCCAGAGACGGCCCGGCTCGGCAGCCCGGCAGAGGCGCCTCCTTTTGTCAGTGCGTGCGGCTATGGTGCGTCCGCCATCAAGGGCAACGCTCTGGGGAGGGGCTTTGGGAGCCAAGACGGGACTGCTGGTGTACGCCGACGGCGACGTGCCGGAACTGCTGCGACAAGTGGGCGCGGCAGATCTTGACCGGACGACCAGCATGATGCGGCGACTGTATCCGGGGTGGGAGATCGAGGAGTGTGGGGGCTCGAATCTCTGGGACGGCGTCTACCCCCCGGAGGGGACGGCGTACGCGGCCAGCTGGCCGGGCGTGGATGTCATCGGCGATCAGAGGGTGATGATCGATGCTCCCTCCCAGCTTCCGGAACACCTCGTTGCGGAAAGCGCCGGTCGACGGCTCGTCCTGCACGCGATGCACAGCGTCGTCGACTGGCTGGCGTTCGCCGTGTGGGAGGACGGGCGCTTGGTCCGCTCGCTGAGCCTGTCCCCTGACAGCGGCGTCATCGAGAACATCGGCGAACCGCTCCCCTTTGAACTGCCCTACTGGGCCGGGGACCGCCCGGCCGACATCGTCCCCTGGCCCGGCGAGGAGGAAGAGCCCTACGCCCTGCCCTTTCATCCCCTGGACCTGGGCGAAGACGCACTGCGTGCGCTCTTCGGCTTCATCCAGGAGGGCCGTCCGCAGCCCGATGACGTAGACGCGGAAACCATCGAGCTGTACGGATTCCACGTGCGGGACCCACAGGGGCCTGATCCTGCGGAGCAGGAAGCGGAGCTACGGCGAGCGGTCGCAGCGATGCCGCCGCCGCGCGTCTACACCCTGGGGCCTGATGGGGACCTGGTCGAGCGCGACGGCCTGTAGCACGTGAGCCCGTCGTCTCCGAGCAACTCGGGACTGGGCCGCAGGTGTTTGCGCTCATCCGCCGCTGCGGGGCGGCTTTGTCACAGAGTTAAACACTGACTCGGGCAGCGTCTCGGCGTTTAGAAGGCGCTCGGTGTGTCGGTCTGGGACCCGCCCCTGACCTGGCCACTGACTGCTGCCATTGGCCGCATGACACCCGTCGTCGACATGCATTCGACGCGGCCAGGGTTTGGCCTGCCGCATCAGCCTTACGGCCGTTGGTACGCCAAGGGGTCGACACCTGGGGCGGGCTCCCTGACGAAGATCGCGTACGCGGGGTGCTGAGGATGACCGACCTCCATGAGCGCAAAGAGACCAAGGCCATGGTTCGCGAACCTGTGGAGGTACTGGAGGAACGGCTCCATCTCCTGGTCCGACAGCCGCTCGCCGTGCCTCTCACTGCGTACCCGTCGATCTGCTGCACGGCCCCTCGGGCGCGAAGTGCAGTACCGCGAGACGGGAAGGAAATCGCTCGCAGTTTCGCTTCCAAGGTTGAGGGTTCAGTTTCGGCCAACCTCGACAACTGGACCTCCCGGGTCCGCATCGTCAACCTGGGGATATGACCCGGATGTTCATGACCTAGGCCATTTCTGCAGGTCAGGCTATAGATGCTCTGACCAGCGCAGTTGCCCATAGGCAATCTGCGCGGAACGAACCCATCACAACGTCAAGGCCATCCTTTGACGTCTACCGTCTGACGCAGGACGACGTGCATATACACGGAGGCCGCCCCATGCCCGGGGCGGCCTCCTGAACATCCCGCACTCGCCACCAGAGCAAAGACGACGAGAAAGGACACCACCATGCAACCACAGCGGACCCGCGCCGTGACCATCACCTGGGAACGCCCCCGTATCGCCGACCTCCTCATCGCCAGCACCCTTTACTACCTGCTCCATCAGCAACCGCAGGTCCACGAGGCCATCGCCGCCGCCGTAGCCCTCGCCTCCCTACGGTGCCTTCGGATCGACCGTGTCCGAAACCACCCCGCCAGTCGGAGCCCCGCCACCACCTGACCATTCCCGGGCAACGAAGCCCGCAGAAATGGGCCTAAAGGGCGAAGCGCCGCAGCGTGAGCAGTGAGAACGGCCCCTGACCAGGGTGATGGTCGGGGGCCGTTCGTTTGCCGGACTCCGGGACTTACCGCCGTTCCCCGCGGTTCCCCGCTCGATCGGGCACGGTTGGGGCACGGGAAACTTTTGATCCGTAGCTATAGAGAGATGGGTCGGAGACGGTCATGCAGGTTGCTTGGCGGCCCATGACGGCCGGTGCGGGGTGCTTCCGGTTGCTTGGGTTGCTGTACCTGGCTGCTGTACCGCAACTTCCCGCCGTCATCCCGTTGTCAGTCCCCTCTGTTAGCTTGCCTGACGGGATGAGAGCGGTCAGAGAACCTTCGCGGTCCGCGGTCAAGGGGGGTGGGCACAAAGGTCCCCGGGAGCCACCTCGGGACTATGTTGCAGGCCGCAGACCCCACCCCCCTCATCACCTGGCCAACACGCTTTCCAAGGCCGTCGGAGTCCGGACGGTCCGTTGCTATCGCTCTGCTGCGCCTCGGTCGTCGGGGCTCGCAGGCTCGTCCTCACCCTGACGCTCGGCTTGTCCACGCATCGCCTGGACAGCCCGACGCCATGAGTCCAGGACAGCAGGTAGTTGATCCAGCGTGCCCTTGATGGCGAAGAGCGCAATAGTGATCACGCTGGAGATCGTCAGGATGGCGAGGGTCAAGCTGTCGCCCAAGGTTCCGGCCTCTCTGAGAGCGGTCGGACCTCCCGGCGGGAGCAGTCCGACCATGTCTGCGATGGTCGAACTGGCTTCCCGCCGGCACAAGAATGCAGTTCGGGGCTACGGCCCCAAGTGGTGTTGCGGGTACTGCAAAAGGGGGCGGCTCCGAGGAGCCAACAGGGCCCGACAGGGAGTGGTGCCGGCCACTGCTCCTGCAGGCGTCTGCTCTTCCTGGCACCCCAGCGCGAAGCCGGGCCGCCCAGGGCGCGGACAGGTGACGCCGAGGCACACCTGAGATTGCTTCGAAACCTAGCGCAGACTGCTGATGCCTCACCATTTTTGGCTGTTTCGTCGCGCAAGCATGTGGTCTATGGCATCCTGCGCCCTGTCACTGCGGTGCCGGTGGAGGGTGACCGCAGCTGCTCGGCCGGCATCAGCAGCCGGTTCGCCCGGGACAGATCAGGACCGCCGATGGATCCTGGACGTTCATGCTGTTCATCGCCGATGAGGGCAGCAGGCTGATCGCGTGCAACTGGCGTGCGGTGGATCCAGGTCTGAACCTCGACCGCCGACAGTCAGCCACGATGGCGGGTGCATCAACCGATTAGGCGCGCGTGTGTAGCGCTGCCCCCACCGCCCCCAGCCACGCTGCTCGATCGGCGTCTGTCAGAGCAAGCTGCGACGGCGGAACCGCGGAGATGAGGCATTGCGCGGCGACTTCTTCGTCCCGAAGCAAGTTGAGTACGGGCTGGGTCCGGGCCCAGTGCGCTTCTCACCTGGGCTGATGGTCCGCAGGCGTCCGCGCTTGTTCGCCGTTGTCCGTCGGCGTTGTCACGCAGTTAGACACTCGCTTGCAGCGGCAGGCACGCCGTCTATCGGTTGATCGGGATCTCGTAGACGATCTCGCAGTGAGTAGCGGGCACCACGATGTCCGCCGTCTCCACGGGCCGACCGTCGTCGCTGTAGTACGTCCGCCGGATGTGCGTTACGAGAGCACCCTTCTGGACACCCAGGAGCGATGCCTCCTCGGCGGTCGCCTGCCGGGGCTCCGGCTGTTCTGTCGCCCGACTGACCGTGATGCCGATCTCGGCCATGCGTCGCACCACGCCCATACCTGCGTACGGTCCGCCCTCTGGCAGGACCGCCAGCGTGCCGGACGTGATGCTGTACGGCTCCCAGCTCGTTGACACAAGAACGGGTTTGCCGTCGGCCAAGTACTCGTACTGCGTGCGCACGCAGTAGTCCGCCTCGGGGATGTCGAGGCGCGCTGCGATGTCCACCGGAGCCGGCACCATCGCTTCGCTGCGGCTCTCCCAAGTTCCCCTCTTGCCGAGCGTGGCCATCTCCGCACGGAACAGCGCGCCGTCGGTGTGCTCGTGCTGCCGCGAGCGGACCATGCGCAGTCGCTCCCGCGGCTCCGCGACGTAGGTTCCCGAACCTGCACGCCCTTCCAGGACGCCCTGGGCGATGAGTGTCTCTTGGGCACGACGAACGACGGCTTCGCCCACTTTGCACTCTTGCGCCAGTTGTGGGCGGGACGGCAGACGGTCTCCCGGCGCCCATTCCTGATCGGCGATGCGCTGTCGTAGCACGTCAACGATGTGGAGGTATGGCGGCTGCTCACGCATGTGGAAAATCTAGACCACTACCTCTAATCTAGATAACCAACTTGCTCTTGGCTATCTAGCTTGCGAGGGGGGAAGGTGCAGCCGAGGGATCGTCTCGCGTTATCCCCTGATGGTCGTGTCGACCGTGTGATCGGACGCCTCGCAGCCCTGGGTATCGCGGGGATCGTGACGCGCGGCAAGGGTTGGGCCCGTGTGGAGGCGCACGTACCTTGCCCCCTCTCTCCCGAGCGATGGCAAGAGCTCCTCGCAGCACTGGCGACGGCCGACTCGTTCGGGCTCGTCGACAGCAGCGCGGACGGCCGCAGCGTCTGGGCCGGAGTCAACGAAAAAACCCCCGCAGCGGTACCCGCCGCCCGGGGGCACGGCCGTCAGCCCTGAGGAGCTGATCAGCATGTTCAACCGTATCCGTCGTGCCGTCTCGCTCGCCAGAGCACGGTACTTCCCCAAGGGCAGGCATCGCCGGCCCTTGACGCCGTCCCGGACGGTTGTGGTGACGCCGCCTGCGCTTGCGGCAGGACCGCGGGTCGTTCCGGAATGGATGCCGGACACCACTGACCGCCTTCCCCTGCTCCTGGGCGAGGAGAATGCGCTTGTCCGCCCGTACGTGCTGGCCTGGGAGAAGCGCGTACGGCAGCGCTCGGTGGTGGTGGCTCCGCGTCTGCCGGTTGAGGCGTGGTCGGCCCTCGCGGGGGCCTACTGATGCCCTCCCACCAGCAGCCGCGCATTACGAACGCTGAGGCCGTTCCCTACCTGTCGGCCTCATGCCGGGTCGGTACGCACTACGTGTGCGCGGAGTCCTCCCCGGCCACGGCGCCGATCGACGTCCCGGTGATCTACGAAGTCTGCGTCTGCCCGTGCCACTCGGCGTTCAACCGGTCCGCGTCGGCGGAGGTGAAGCGGTGAGGGAACGGGCGGTCGGTGGCGCGCTGGCGTCCACCGTCGAGATCACCTCGACCAGCGTGCAGCGTGGCGACCTCATCCAGGTGGGCGGCCAGCAGTGCCGTGTGGTCGACCTCTTCCAACTGGCGCACGGTGCTAAGCGGCTTGTGTTCGACTCGGGCGAGCTGCTGACCATGCACTCACGGACTCGGCTGGTCGCCATGCGAATGCTGAGAAGGTGGTGATTGGGTCCGTGTCTTCTCGCCGTGACGCTATCGCCGGTGACCTCCGGAACCGGATCCTGACCGGTCGGCTCAAGGCTGGCGAACGCCTTCGTCCTGAGCCCGACCTTGCCTCGCACTACGCGGTCAGCACACCGACGCTGCGCAGTGCTCTCGCAGTCCTCCAGGGGGAAGGGCTGATCGAGAAGATCCACGGCAGGGGCAACTTCGTTCGTCGCCCTCTCCGAAGAATCACGTACCGCGGCGGAGGTGCGATGCCCGACGTGCACACCCCTGCTGACGCAGCTCTGAGCGTCACGATCCGCACAGCCAAGATCCGGGCGCGTGGGCATCTGGCCGCCCTCATGAACGTACCGGCCAGAAGCCCACTGACCGAGTTCGTCTGTCTCAGCCGTGACGGGGGGTCGCCGCACAGCCTGGCTCGTATCTAAGTGCCCCGGGACCTGGCGCCGGCCGCCGTGCCTGAGGAGTCGAGCTCGTACATGGGGCTGGTGACGAGCCTGGCGGAGCTGCGCCCGTCACTGGCCGACGTTCGGGAGAAGGTCAGCGTTCGCCTGCCGACGCAGGAGGAAGCCTCGGTCCTTCGGATCGGCTCTGCTTGGGCCGTTCTTGCGGTCACGCGCGTAATGACGGACGCCGCTGGACGAGTGGTCGAGGCCGCGTTCCTGGTGTTCCCGGGCGATCACGCCGATGCGGTCTTCACCACGCACCATCAGATCGACCAGAGGGGGACGGAAGAGTGACAGTGCAAAACGAGTTGCGGCTACTGCCGTGGTCGGGACCCGACGGCAAGCCCTGCTACCTCAGCACCGATGACGGCGACGGCTTCATGTCCCGCCTGGCGGACAACATGGAATCGGTCCAACTCGGCATGGCTGCCGAACTGCTGGAGCAGGCGCAAAAGGTACTCGACGACTCGGACGCGGAGCCGGAGGAACTACGAGTCCTGGCAGTCGGCTTGGCTGAAGCCTTGGGGGACACGCTCCGGGTAGCGACCAGCCGCGGTGGCCGCCTGCGATGACCGCATCTCCAACTCGTGCGGCCTGACTTGCTGGCCTACTGATCAACGGCCTTGCTGGCCAGCGAGGTTGAGGAAGCCCACGGCTCTGACTAGGTCGGATGCCGTGGGCTTCTGTCGTTGTTGGTGGGCGTCGGGTTGCCTCGCACGGCCCAGAGAGGACGGCCCAGAGACGGCCCAGCGCCAGGCTGATTCTCGTGGATCTCAAGGGAGACGCACGAACCGTCGGTAGCCGGGCTAGCCTGCTGCTCCACGGCCTTGGGGGATTAATGGGACTGCGCATCAACAAGTCGTTCAAGATCGCACCTGGCGTCCGCATCCGGCTCGGCAACAAGTCGAGCAGCTTGAGCGTCGGGGGCAAGGCCGGCCGAGTCACGCTCAACAGTCGTGGCCGCCGTACGACGACGGTACGCCTCGCCCCTGGCGTGTCCTACTCCACTTCGAAGGGGACAAGGCCGAAGCGGAGTCGGACTGTCGCTGACACGCCTGCGCTTCTGGCTGACAGCGCTCCACTGGGCCCGCTCATCGCCCCACGTCGGAAGACCACTGACGGTTGGGTAGCGGCCGACGAACGCGGCGTTGTCGTACATCGGAGCGAGCTCGCCGACGTCCGAATCCCACAGGCGCTCCTCGTCAGCGCAGAACTGGACGGGAAGGAGCTCACTCTGAAGACGTCAGATGCAACGACCTGCCGTCTAACGCTCGCTACCTTCTCCGCTGCGCGGGATCTCCGGTTCGTAGAGTGCTTGGCTCGCGCTGCGCGGCTGACCCAGAGCTGACAGCCAGTAGCGGCGGCTCGTGACTCACACCCGATACCCGTTGCAGAGGCTTCCCGCTGTTGGCGTCGCTTCGCGGAGTATCGACGCACCGCCAACTGCCTCACCCTGCGGCGGCGTTGTTCCTTCGTCGCATCACGAACGCTGGCTTCTCTTTTGGGGTGCCCGGGTAGGGGCCATCTCCTGGACTCGTTGCACATGCCCGCTCCAGGCAACCTTGACTTCCTCCTTGGACTGCATAATCCACCGAACGGACTCATCCCAGTGCGAAGAGTCGGACACGTCTCGCCTTGAGTTCGACCCAGGCGCTTAGAGGTCGTTTTAAAAGAAACGGTGTCTTAGAAGGCGCTGGGCGCGTGCTTCCGCGCGCCCCAACTGACCTGCCACTTTGGCCGATCGGGCGCCAGAGATTTGAGAAGCCCGCCACTCGCAGAATCGGACAGCTTAGGTCTCGGAGCGCATCGACAGGGCGTATTGGGAGGTCAGTCGAGCATCTCTCGATCGAACCACTCTTCCTTCGCAGATGTATCGGAAAGTGTGGCAGCCTTCCGGGCCAATTCCGCCATAAGAGACTCGTTTGCCGAAAATCGCACACAGACAGGCAACTCTGTGACGCGCCGTAGCACTTCTCGGCTGGTCTGCGAAGAAATAACCGTAGTTCGATAAGGCGCTGGATAGATATAGCCGTCACGCTGATAGCTCGCATACGCGTCCACAATGTTATCGATCGAGTCAACCCAATCCCTTGAGAAGACCAGCGCACCTAGCCTCGCTGTGCCGGCAAGGCCGATCAGATCCCGGTCTCTGCTGGAATCTCCGGTTGAGCCAAGCTTGGCGATAGATTCTCGCCTGGGCATTTTTGCGGAAGCCAGATAGAGGAGCCCTGGCGTGATCCGTTCGGGCAACTCGTGCTGTGATTCGCGGTCATTGCGCGCCCAACCCGGCGAAGTCAAAGACCGGATGATACTCAAGGTGTAGGCATCAAACCCTCGCACCCACTTCTCAAGTGTTCTCGCATTGGCGGCGAGAGCGGTAGCGGGAGCCCACGCCATCAGGCAACACAGCACAAAAAAGGCGTCATCGGCATTCTGAATGCCCTTAGCCTGTTCAGCCCACCACTCTAGATCCGTGCGGCGCTGGCGAGCGTAGCGGGAGCGCAGTACAGGCGAGACGTCGCCTGAAACAAGTGAATCCACTTTTTTGCGGCTCACATTTCCGCTTCGGACGTCGCCGAGGGCAGCGGCAAGAGCGAGAGTGCGTCGGCACTCACCACCCAAGACTTCCGCTAGCGCTTCATGGTAATCCACCCAGATGCCGTAATCATTTCGAACACCAGTTGCTCCATCAATCGGCACGAGTGTGTTGCGCATTGCTGTGAATAGATCTACGTACCTTGCCGGAACCATTCCATCCGCTAGCGCCCGTTCATCGACCCCGCCCCACGGGTTTGGGTGCCCATTGTTGTACAGGAGGAAGAGAACGTGATTAATCGATGACAAGTTGGAGATCCCCGCCTGGACTCCACCAGACTGCTGGCCCGGCCCTAGATCAGAAGTGAGCCGCACACCGGCGCGGAGCGCAACAAGGAAGGAGTCGACGCTTGCTTCTCCAGCGAATGGCTGCTGAGGGGAATCCAGCTGGAGCGCCATGTGCCAAAAGTGCAGATCGCCACCCATTACAGCAACGACCTGACTGGCATGACTGGCCGAGATGACGTCAAAGGTGTTCATGTACCGACCGAGCGCGAACCACAGACGACGAGCGCGGATGCCTCGTGCACTCGACCACTTCCTGTACCACCAGTCAACGGTCTCACGCCCTGTGGCATTCGATGCGAGAAACCGAGCAGCGTCAAAGTCTGGAATTCCAGATGCCGCCTGCGCCTCGATCCTTTTCATCATGATTTCGATAATCTCTTCTCCACCTGAATCGGCAGGAAGTGACAATTCTGAATGCGAGATGCCTTTACCCGACAGAAGAGCGACCGAGTCTTCTGTTGAGATCAGCTCGACCACCTTAGATACAGAGCGCGGTTTTTGAGAGAAGACCTGATCACGAAGGAGTGTGAGGGCTACCTCTCGCGAGTACGAGAGGAGCGAAAAGTCGCCACCCGAATTTACCAAGTCTTCCAGCAAATCGACGAGGTTGGCGAGTTCCCCTACATCGGAGAAGCCTGCGTAGAAACGGGTGACATTCCACCAGTAGGGGTTTCGCAGGAGTGCTTCGAAGCGATCGGAGCGGTTCCCTGTCCGCTCAGACCCTGGGCTTGAGGTACGCGCCGTCGAATATAGGTATCGAGCGGCAAAATACTCCCGGAGTGGCTGCACCTCGAACTCAAAGGTGTTCTGCACTCGGCTAGTCAGAACCATTACTCGGTCAGTCATCCCCGTAAAGAGGTTGTCTACGAGCTCTAGCTTCTTCTTTTTGTATCCTCGTAGCACCAGATACTTCTTTAGTAGAGACTTCAGTCTCGGTTCGGAGATGCTGCCATTCGAGTCTCCAGTCTCAGCGAGACAATGGAGAACCCAAGCCACATACCCATGCAGATCGAGTATCAGCTCGCGCTCATCTCGGACGATTTCGCTTTTCTCTGCCTCCCTGTCCAGGAAGGTTTCCATATACTCGCGATACAGCGCAGTGCGCTTATCGGGGAGCGATGGTCCTTTTTTGCGCACGAGCCAGAGAAGAATGGCCAGTTGCATAGGATTTCTAGCCAGGTCTACGATGTGCGGCTGCCCCAACTTTTGCCCCAGCACCTGCCGAATTTCATGCGCCGCCTGGTGAGAAACCTTCCGAGACTCCAGCCATCCATCCGTGTATTCAAGAACAAGACTTAGTGGCAGGTCACCAAGAGTAAAGTACGTGTATTCCCGCTTCGAAAAACCCGGTGTTTTGGAAAAAGAACTTGGACGACTCGTGGCTACAGTCCGAAATGATGGACTGAAAGGTTCGATTCTATTGAGTGCCTCATTTACACATCCGACGACGGATCGACGATCGTTCAGGTCGGGCACTTCATCCAGGCCGTCAAGAACGAGAATCGCGGGGGTCGCTCGGAGAACTGCGTCCAAATCGGAGACCGTGAAATTGATGCCACCTGAAGCCCGCGTGACCTGCGCAGCGAGAAAGGACTCAAGAGTGTCAGACCATCCTGCCGGCGGTCCGTCATTAGTGACATCAAATGGATCTAGGCGCCTCAGCCAGGCAGCCAAGTCGCGAAAGTCTACATGGAACGGTAGGCGCACAGGGCTTGAGCGATGCTCGAGGCTGAATCGTTCGATGTCAGAGTTCCCGAGCAATCGGGAACGGTGGACCTGGCATACGTACTGGCCCACCGTCGACTTTCCTTGGCCGGGGGCGCCTTCAACAACAACCCTGGATGTAGACGGCGCCTCCTTGTTCACCATACTTTCAGACAGGAGGACCGACGCCGCAGGAAGCCCAGTTGTCCGATTGCTGGTCCTAAACGCACTGGAAACACCTAGCGAGATAAGCCCGGACCATTTTTGTACCGTTGGCGACTGCCGAGGCTCATAGCGCCTGCTAGCAAGGGTGTTTGAGGCGAAGAATGGCCTCTCCGGCAAATTTCGTGCTAGCGGAACATCAATGAAGACATCGAGCAGTTGTGGTTCGAGCTCTGCTTGCTTGAACTTGACCACCCTATCCCGGTTGTACTGGTGCATCATGTATTTCATGAGGGCGCTCACCCGGGGATCCCTCTGCGCAATGCGAACAAAGGATCTATCCTTGACCTCGGGTTCCCTCAACCCAAGGAGCTCAGCAAGGCCGGTCAGATCTCGAATAAATCCATAGGTGCGCTTGACTTCCGTCTGGCCGTCCAAGCGCCGGTCCAGATCGTCCCTCCACCACACTTGCGATGGAATAGGCATCTCGCTGTCGAGCCAAGTCTGGACGAGGTCTCGCGTCCCGTTATCGGGGTGGGACGAACACTGAGCGTTCGTCATGAGTACGTACTTTTCGGCTCCTCGGGACGCGAGATGTTGTACTTTTTTGACTTCGCCTTTCAATGCCTTAGTGATCCACTTTAGAATTTCATCCGGGGTGGCGAGTCTATTGGGTGTGGGCTGCCGGAATTTAACTTGGTAGATAATGGCGTCTGAGATATTTCCATGGGGTGCTGAGGCGTCGCGACCCCCATCTGGCATGCCAACAGGGAAACACTGAACGTCTGGGTTGGCTGCGACGAGCACTGCTTGACACAGTTGCTGGAATACATCCGCTCCCAGCGACTCGTAGTCGTATCGCTCAGCCACTTCCGCCTCCATGCTCAGGGCCGTTCACTGACAGATGTGCATCGTAGCCAAGGCCCGCTAGAAGCGCGGGAGTTACGCTGTTAATCACCCTCGAAGGCGTGGCGTCAGTCGCCGACTGCAGCGGTCAGCACGATGCCAGCGACGCCAAGAGCACATGGCGAGTCAGGAGCTGGCAGGGCCAGCGCCCGTGGCGGCCACACGTCGAAAACGATCCGCGTCGTCTTGCCCCGTCGGGCATGCGAGAGCTGGAGACGAACAGGCTTTGAGCGAGTGCAAGTCGACGCACCTAGTGTCGATCAGCACTCCGAGCGAGCGATCCAGTCGTCTGCCACTAAAGCATAAGATGTCTTACTTTCGCGGAAGAGGCTGAAAATAGGAAACTATAGGTCGGTGTAGCGGCTTTGGGCAGGAGCTGCTTTGGGGCGAGTGATCATGGCCCCGTAAGCTTCCGGCGAGTCGGGCAGTCTGTTGACCTGCCCGTTAAAGCACGACGTTGGGGCCATGATCTTAGCCTCGAAGTTTCGTGACGGTCCGCCGACGGAGTCGGTGGACCGTTTTCGTGCTGTGGGCTCAGGCTGGGCAGGCTGAGGTCCCGAGTGTCGTCTCGGGTGAACGCCGGGTTCCACTGCTCCGGCTGGAGGGTCCTCTCGTAGGGTCGGGTGAATCTGCTGGTCAGCCAGGGTTCGGCAGGAGTGCGAGCCGCTCGAGGGCGCCTGTGATCTCGCTGGTCCAGGGCCAGTGCCGGGCGAGGCGGAGGAGGCGGCGCCGGCCGGTGGTGACGAGTTGGCCCGGCTACGACGTGCTCAAGCGGGTGCAGATGCCGGCGCGGCTGGACACTCGGCCGATGCGGGTTCCGGTCGCCCTGCGTGAAGACGGCTCGGTCCACTACCGCGACTACCGGTCGATACCCCACGCGCTCACCCTTGGCGCCACGGAGTCGGGCAAGTCCGTCTACCAGCGCAACCTGGTGGCCGGGCTCGCCTCGCACCGGGTCGCCCTGGTCGGCATCGACTGCAAGCAAGGGGTGGAACTGTTCCCCCTGGCCCGGCGGTTCTCCGCGCTCGCCGACAACCCCGATACCGCCGCCGAACTCCTCGATGCGCTCGTGACCCGGATGGAGGGCGTCTATCAACTCATCCGCGTCGAGCAGCGGATCAGCGTTGACGTGCCGGATGCGGAGATCGCGGCCGATATCTGGAGCCTGCCGGAAGAACTGCGGCCGGTGCCGATCGTGGTCCTGGTCGATGAGGTCGCCGAACTCGCCCTGTTCGCCAACAAGGAAGAGGAGAAACGCAGGGACCGGATCATCACCGCGCTGGTCCGCCTCGCCCAGCTCGGCCGCGCCGCCGGCATCTACCTGGAAATCTGCGGGCAGCGCTTCGGCTCCGAACTCGGCAAGGGCATCACCATGCTCCGCGCCCAGCTCACCGGCCGCACCGCCCACCGCGTCAACGACGAAACCTCGGCGAACATGGCCTTCGGCGACATCGCCCCGGATGCCGTTCTGGCAGCGATCCAGATCCCCACCGACACCCCGGGCGTCGCCGTCACCGGCGATTCGACCGGCGGATGGGCTCGCATCCGTGCCCCGCACACCTCGCTCCGTCAGGCAGTCAACACCTGTAACCGGCACGCCGACCTGACCCCGGACCTGCCCGAACTCTCCCCGTTCCGGCCCGTGCTTCCCGGCACTCCCGCGATCCCGGTGCCGCTGTCCAAGACGGCCCTTGCCGCGACCTGACCACGCCCGTAGAAGGGAGATCCCACCATGTGCCCCGACTGCGACGACTTCGCCCGGACCGTGCTCCTCCTCGGGCAACTCGCCCTGTACGCCGACATGACCGGCGCCGACCTCGACTTCGTGGACGCCGTCAGCCCGTCCCTGGCCGCCTCGCTGCCCGAGCCGCCGCCCGGCACCTTCTCGCCCGGCTACGACCCCGAGGACGGCCCCGACTACCCCGGCGGAGACGCCTGATGGCCCCCCGCCCCGCCCTCCGGGTCGACGCGGTCCTCGTGCAGGCCGTCATCGCCGGCGCCCTGTCCTTCGCCCACCTGCACGACCTCGCCGCCGCGGCCGGTCAGGACGGCTGGAAGGCATGGGCCTACCCGGTCAGCGTTGACCTGCTCCTGGTCGCCTCCTGGCGTCGACTCCGCTCCGACGGGCCGTCCCGGCTGGCCTGGTGCTGGTTCGTGGTCGCGCTGTTCGCCTCGCTCGGCGCGAACGTCGCCACCGCCGGCTTCCTGGACCTGGCCGACCCGCCCGCCCTGCTCCGCCTCGGCATCGCCGGATGGCCCGCCCTCGCCTTCCTCGGCGGCACCCTCCTCGCCCACTCCGCTGGGGACCGGTCACCGGTTCCGCCGACGCCTGCCACCCCGGACCCGGAACCCAGGGATGAGCCCGAGATCGAGGCGGAACCGGCCGCCGTCGCCGATCCGGAAGCGGTCACCCCGGTCGCCGACGATCCCGCCCCAGTTCTCCCGGCCGTCGACCCGGCACCACGCCCGGCCCTGCCGGTCCCGGCCGCGCTCGTCGACCACGCCCGGAAGGTCGCCGCCGACCACCAGGCCCGAACCGGTGCCCAGATCGACACCGACACCCTGCGCGCCCGTCTCGGCGTCCCGGCCCAGCTCGCCGACACCATCGCCGCCCACCTCGCCTGACCGACAAGGAGAACAGCTCATGCCCTCCCGTGACTTCTTCCACTCCGTGATGCGCATCGGCCCGGTCCAGATCGGCACCCACCGCGACCGCACCGGCCAGACCAAGCACGCCGCCGTGTGCACCAACGACCGCTGCGGCTGGTCCTCGGACTACTCCAGCCAGTCCGCCGCCCAGCTCGCTGCCCGTACCCACCGCTGCCGCGTCAACTGACGGAGATCACCGACATGGACGTCCCGCTCTGGTTCGCCCTCCTCTGCATCGGGGTCCTCGGCGTCAAGCTCATCCGCCCGCCCTGGTGGCTCGTCGCCGTGCTCCTTCTCGGCGGCTACCTCCTCGCAGACAGCCTCTTCGCCCCCGTCATCAACACCGCCGTCAAGTAACCCGAGAAAGGAGACTCGCTCATGCTCCGGCCCAAGCTCCCGACCATGCCCCAACCGACCAGCATCGTCATACCGACCGCCGTCATCGAGCCGACTGCCGTCACCCCGGCCGCCCACATCCCGGCGGCTGCCCATCTTCTGTCGCCGGCCTCCTGCGCCACGGCAACACCGTCCCGCCCGGCCGTTCAGCTCACCCCCGGCACCGCGCTCGCCCTGGTCGGCGGCGGCACCGCCGCGGTCCTGGTCGTCGGCGCGGTCCTGGTCTCCATGCTCCTGGCCGTGGCCATCACGGGGGCCTCGGTCGCTGTCTGCGCCGTGGTTCTGCGCTCGCTGATCGGCTCGTCGTACAAGCACCGCTGAGCGGCCCTCGGGGCGGCCTCAACCGCCAAGTCTCTTCCGCCCCGGGCGCCTTCCCACCTTCCAGATCCAACGGACCCGAAAGGGAAGCTTCATGATGCCCGACTTCGTCCCGTCGCCGCGACGGAACGTCCTTGTCCGGACCGGGCGGTGATCGCGTGAAGACCATCACCACCTCGGCCCACCTGGAGCCGGACACCACCACCCGCGTGAATGTCTTCAACAGCACGCCCGACGGCGGCGGCTTCGTCAGCCTCCGTATCGGCGGCGAGCAGGTCGACATCGCGCTCCTCGCCCAACCGGGCACCGCGGGCGCCCTGCGCGCTCTCGCTCGTGCCGCCGAGGAAGCCGCCTCCGCGCTCGATCAGATCACCGAAACCGCTTCGGACGGTGCCGCGTGACCGACACCGCGACCTTTGCGGGCCTGGACCCGATCACCCTGGGGGACCTCCTCCGGGTGGCCGGGTCTCCCCGCTTCGACCGCTGGGAAGACCAGGTCCGCCGTACCGGCGGCTGCGCCGACCCGATTCATCTGCGCGGCTGGGTCCTCCACAAGGACAAGACGACCAGCCAGACCCTGCACCACTACTCCACCGAGGGTGAACCGGGCGGACGGCTCCGCGTCGCCTGCGGCAACCGCCGCGCCTCTCGCTGCCCGTCCTGCGCCTGGACGTACGCGGGCGACACCTACCACCTCATCCGTGCGGGCTTAGCTGGAGACGACCGCCGCGACATCCCCTCCACCGTTCGTGACCACCCCCGCGTCTTCGCCACTCTGACGGCACCCTCGTTCGGCGCAGTCCACAACCGGCCCGACCGGGGCGTCTGCCGCTGCGACACCCGCCACCCCGCCGACGATCCCGCCCTCGGCACCGCCCTCGACCCGAGCACGTACGACTACGCGGGCGCCGTGCTGTTCAACAACCACGCCGGGCAGCTCTGGCAGCGCTTCACCAACCGGCTCCGCCGGGAGATCGCCGCCCGCGCCGGCATCACCCAACGGGAGCTGAAAGAGTGCGCCCGGCTGTCCTACGGCAAGGTCGCTGAGTTCCAGAAGCGGGGCGCCGTGCACTTTCATGCAGTGATCCGCCTCGACGGATCGGAGGGCCCCGGCACTCCACCACCGACCTGGGCCACGGTCGATCTCCTTGCCGACTCGATCCGTGCTGCTGCCGCGCACTCCTACACCTCGGTTTCCGTCCCGGCCGCCGCCGAGGAACCCGCTCGCACGTTCCGATGGGGAACCCAGCTCGACGTACGAACGGTCAAGGCGTTCGGGGACGGCTCCGAGATCACGGAACAGGCTGTCGCCTCCTACGTCGCGAAGTACGCCACCAAAGCGGCCGAGAACACCGGCACCCTCGACAGGCGCATCGGTGAGCTGTCCGAGCTCGACCGCCACGGCGTGCCCGACCACACCCGCCGCCTCGTCGCCGCGTGCAAGCTCCTCGACCCGCTGTATCCGGACCGGCGGCTGTGGGCCTGGGCGCACATGCTCGGCTTCCGCGGTCACTTCTCCTCCAAGTCGCGCCGCTACTCGACCACCCTCGGCGCCCTCCGCCAGGCCCGCGCCGACTACCGCGCCGCCCAGGAACACACCGCCCTCGGTATCGACGACCACGAGCCGGACACCGTCCTCGTCCTCGCCGACTGGCAGTACGCCGGCCACGGCCACACCCCCGGCGAATCCGCCCTCGCCGCCACCATCGCCCGCGACCTCCAACTCAACCGCGAAACCGCCCGCGAAGCACTACGCGACCAACTCGCCGACGAAAGGGAGTGCTGACCATGGCCTCACAGCTACCGAACCGGTTCCTGACCCCCGAGGACCTGGTCGAGATGTTCGAACTCCCCAGTGTCGAGACGGTCTACCAGTGGCGCCGCAAGCACACCGGCCCCCGCGGCTTCCGCGTCGGCCGGCACCTCCGCTTCGACCCGACCGACGTGCGGTCCTGGGTCGACTCCCGGCTCGAGGAGGCCGCCTGATGGCCGGCCACATCCAAGACCGCTGGTACCGGACCGAGACCGGCCCGGACGGCAAGACCCACAAGGTCAAAACCGACCGCCATGGCATGGGCATGCGCTACCGCGCGCGCTACATCGGCCCGGACGGCACCGAGAAGTCCAAGAGCTTCCCGGACAAGCAGAAGCGCTTGGCCGACACATGGCTGACCAACATCGAAGCGGACATGGCGCGCGGGCAGTACATCGACCCGAGGGCCGCCCGGGTCACCTTCCGCGAGTACACCGACCGCTGGCTCGCCGCTCTCACAATCGACCTGAGCAGCCGAGCCGCCGTAGAAGGCCGGTTACGCCTTCATGCCCTGCCATATCTCGGCAGCCGTCCCATCGGGTCGTTCCAGCCGGAGCACATCCGCGAATGGAACCGCCAGCTCGAAGGGGCCGTAGCCTCGCCCCAGTACCGGCGGCTCATCTTCGACGCCGTGTCCTCCGTGCTGAACGCGGCCGTGGATGACCGCCTCCTGGCCTCGAACCCCTGCCGGGCCCGATCGGTCAAGGCGCCCCGCGCCACGCCGACCCGCGTACACCCCTGGTCCTCAGAGCAGGTCTTCAGCGTCCGGGCTGGCCTCCCCGAGCGCTACCGGGCCATGGTCGACCTCGGCGCCGGGTGCGGTCTGCGGCAAGGGGAAATCTTCGGCCTGGCCGTCGACAGCATCGGAGACCTCGGCTGGCTCTACGTCCGCCAGCAGGTTAAGAAGGTGCGCGGGACGCTGGTCTTCGCCCCGCCCAAGCGTGGCAAGCTCCGTGACGTGCCCCTCGACCCTGAGGTGTCGGCCGCCCTCCGCAAGCACATGGCGCGCTTCCCACCGGTCGACGTGACCTTGCCCTGGCTGACCCCGACCGGCCCCAAGGTCACGCACCAGCTCGTCTTCGCGAGCAGCATCGGCGCCGCCATCTGGAGCCAGGGGTTCAATGACCAGGCGTGGAAGCCTGCGCTGGCATCCGCCGGCATCATCCCCGCCCCGGAGAGGGGGCAGCGGTACGCGGCGGCCCGCGAACACGGCATGCACGCCCTGCGCCACTTCTACGCCTCGGTCCTTCTGGACGCCGGGGAGAGCATCAAGGCCCTGAGCCTGTACCTCGGCCACAGCGATCCGGGATTCACGCTCCGGGTCTACACGCACCTCATGCCGTCCAGCGAGACCCGGACCCGGAAAGCCATCTCCGCGATGTATCGGGCCGCCGGTCACGCCCACGACGGCCCAGAGACGGCCCACGCCGCCTGAAACCGCCCCCCATCGGCAGGAAAACCTGCTGGTGAGGGGCATTTTCACGCCCTCTCTCGACAATTAACAGCCCAGCCAACTTGCCCGACCGCCACCCCTGGGAAAACCAGTCCAGCCGGGCGGCTCTGAGCTAGGGCTTCGCGTCTGACGACTAGCCCCCGGCTATCAGCACCGTCCACCGTTGGGCACCTTTGAACACGCTCGCACCCGCAAGGACGGCCCACCACACAAGCATGTCCTGTGGAGTCCTTGGTTCACCGATGAAGCCGCTGCCGGGCATCAGGCGCACAGGCAAGGGGCCGAGCAACGAACCCCAAGGACCCCCGCCAGGTAACGATTCAGTCACGACCGCTCGGTAGTGGGAGTGCAGGACACAAGGCACCGATGGGATGAAAAATCCCTCGGATGGACGCAACTGATGCGCCCCCCGTGGCCGATCCGAAACCCTCGTCGTTCATAGTGGGGTGATGCATGGGAAGCAAACGCAGCCTCCCGCGCGTTCTTAATCAGAGGAGTGCCATCACTCTGTTGGAGAGTGAGGGATGGACTCAGACGATTGGTGGGAAGCATTCAGTAAAGATGGAGAAGCCTGGACACAGGCCCATCACACTGCCAATGCACCAGCGGAAGGACTACTCTCCAGCTCTCACTGCGGCGATCTTACGGCAGGCGGGACTGGCAGGCAGCAAGGGGGGACAGGAGGCGTGACCATGAGGCATCAGTCAACGTCCGAGAACGAGCTGACCTACCACGTGCGCATTCACGACGAGGGTGACGACGGACTCTGGGCCGAAGTAGTGGAGCTACCCGGCTGCTTCGCTTCAGGTGAGGACATGGAGGAACTCGAGGAGGCCCTCACCGAGGCCATCTCGCAGTACCTCTCCGCGCCCGGTAGCCCGATTTCACTGCAGCTCAACCGCCGCGAACCGATCAGCGGGGAGCGCGTGGAGGAGCAGAAGTACCTCGTCTGTGGGTGATCGCGCAGGCCAGCGCAGGTCCTGCCAGCACTAATCGGCAGCAGGGTCGGGACGTCTACCGTCATGACAGGCACGGCGACTATCCGGCCCTAGCAGCGCGGGCAGCCTCCGCACAGTGTTGACGGTTGTTACTCGGTAAAGCACGACGTTGGAGCCATGATCTTCAGAGGCCCGTCCCAAAGCGGCTGGCTCAAGACCATGGAGCCGACCGCCCCAACCACAGAGGGTGTCTCCCATCTCATGTCCGCAGTCGCCGAAGGCCCACACGTACCTGATGCCGCCCAGCGAGAAGCGGCCCCGGAAAGCCATCTCCACGATGTACCGGGCCGCCGGTCACGCTCATGACGGCCCAGAGACGGCCCAGGCGGCCTGAGACGGCCCCTCATCGGCGGGAAAACTGCTGGTGAGGGGCCTTTTCATGCTCTCTCGCGGCAAGTAACACCCCATCTTGCCGTACCGCCACCCCTGCGCGGAAACCCGTACGACCGGGGGGCTGTGACCTGGGGTTTCGCTGGTGGTGGCGGTGGTCGTCCGTCAGTGCGGGTTGCCGTCGAGGTCCGTGCCCCGGGCCTGACAGGCGTCTTACGTGCTGTGGCGGGCGGGTGGCAGGATCTTGGGAATGGCGAGTCGTGCTGAGGTGTCGTTGCGGTGGGAAGGGAAGTCCGCGCGCTGGGCGACCGCGCTGGCCACGTTGGCCGCGGTCGCGGCGGGGGTCGCGGCGGGCTTCGGGGGTCCGGACGCCGAGAAGTGGGGCATCTTGTCCGGGACGGTGGGCGTCGGAGCCGTCGGGTGTGCGCTCGGGATGCTCCGGCGACGGGTGGAGGCGGGCCCGGACGGGCTGCGCTTCCGCGCGATGCTGCGGTGGCGGCGGCTGAAGTGGGACGAGATCGTCCACCTCGAGGGCCTGCGCATAGCCGCCGACCCCCGGGCCCGCAGCGGTGAGCGGCTGCGTGTCGCCGCCACGCTCCGCGACGGCTCCGTGGTCTGGCTGCCGGTGCCGTTCGTCGGCGCCGCCGACACGAGGGGCTTCGAGAAGGACCTGGCCCTCCTGCGCGAAGTGCGGCGCCGCCACACGGGCAGCACCCGGCCGTAGCTCCGGGCGTTCGTGCCGGGCGCGCACAACGCCCGCGGGCCCGGTGGGGACGAGCGACTCAGGCCTGTTCCAGGGCGTCGCCGAACTCGCGGAGGGTCTTGCCGCGGTGGGTGCGGGCCAGTTCGTGTCCCACGGCGATGGCGAGCGCGACCGGCCATTCGATGAGGTCGAACGCCGTGAGGAGACCGAGGCCCGCCAGGTAGGCGAGCTGGTCCCGCGGTGGCAGTTCGAAGCGGAGACCGCCCAGGGAGACGGTCACCGTGTCCCCCTCGACGACCCGCTCGGCCGCGGCGCGGGCGCCGTGGCGCTGGGTGATCGGAACCGGTGCGCCGGCAGGCGCTGTGTCGGAGTCTGTCCTGCTCGCGCGCACGGTCATGTCACATCCCGTTCAACGGCCGGTACCGGGCATCCGCTCGATGTCCCCCCACCACGCTAGGTCAGTTCCCGGCGCCCTTCCTCTTGTGGACGATGCTCAGGGCCGTGGCACCCAGAACCAGCAGGCTGAGGCCGATTGCGGCGATCAGCGGGGTGGTGCTGGTGCCGCCGGTCTCGGCGAGGTTGGGATTGGACGAGATGTCGCCGCCCGCCATGACGGGGGTGGGCTCACCGATGGTCTGGGTCACGGTGCCGCTCGGGCTGCCATGGGTACGGCAGTCGAGGACGCCGGCGAAGCGCTGCGCGTGGCCGCCGGGGTCCCTGATCGTGAAGTCGTACGCCTGGTCCTCCTGGAGCGGGATCGTGATCGTCTCGGATCCGCCCGCGGCGATGCTGTACCGGGTGTCCATCAGCTCGAAGGTGAACGGCTCGTCGCCCTGGTTGGCCGCACTGATCTCCAGGGCGCCCTTGGCGCAGTTCTTCACCGCGGACAGGGCGGGTATCGCGCCCCCGGCCGCCCAGGTCGCACCGCTGGTGGCGGAGACCGTGGACTCGCTGGAGCCGGCCAGGATCTGGGTCTGGCTGCGGCTGTCGGAGGTGAAGGCGCGGCCGACCGGCACCGTGGTGGAGGCCTGCGCGGTCAGCGTCGCCGCGCCCTCCCCGGCGTCCTCGGGCACGTCGAAGAACACCTGGCTGCCGTCCCCGGCGGACGTGATCTCCTCGCCCTTCTTGCCGACGATCCGCACCCCGCTGGTGGCGGCACCCGCGGGCGGTATCAGGGTCACGCTGCTCGCGTTGGTGTGCACCGTCACGGGGCCGAGACGCTCGCCCGGGTGGCCGGAGACCGCGGGCGGGTCCAGGGTGAGCGAGGCGCGCGGCTCGGGCAGGTCGCCGGCGCTCTTCTCCAGGTAGTCCGCGAGCTTCTCGGCCCGCGGGTCGACTGCGTCGACGTCCGCGCCGTCGGAGTAGCGCCAGATGGCCACCTGGGTGCCGGCCGCCGCGTCCTGCTCGGTGAGGTTCCCGACGCCGGCCTTCTCGGCGAGCGCCGCGAGATCGTTGACCTGCGGGTAGGAGTTCTGCAGGATCCAGCGGATCTTCCCGGCGTTCTTGTTCGTGGCCAGCGAGGTGCCGCTCCAGGGCGTCTCCCGGTACCTGGCGTCCCGTTGCGTGGGGTTGTGCACGTCTATGCAGTACGTCTGCAGGGTCCCGCCGCCGTCGACGGACATCTCGAACAGGCCCGCGGAGACCTGGTGGTCGTCGCCGCCGTCATGGATGACGGCGGTGCCGTAGGTCTTCAGGCTGCCGATGGTGGCGGTCGCGCCGCCCGGACTCTGCGGCATACCGTCCGCGGCGGCCGGGCCGGCGGCGGTCATCAGACCGGCGGCGACGAAACCGGAGACCAGGGTGGCGGCGGCGAGCCGAGCCGCCCCCCGCCTGCGCGCGGACGGCGCAGAGTAAGCACACACAGAAATCCCCTTCGAGCAGGACCCGTTGACGTGGGGGTGCGGTCCCACCGGCAGAATCTTCAAGCCCAGTGACAAGCCCAGAGAGCTGTGTCCGGCATCCTATGGAGCCCGCACACCATGACTTCGCTGTCGTATCGTCAGATCGCTGATCCGAATCGCAATCGTTATCACCAAGATCACCTCAGCAGGCCGCCGCGGCAGGTTCCGGCTCCTGCGGGGACCCGGTGTCCGGCGGAGCCGTCTCCCAGGTGGGCTCCGGTTGCGGAGGCGGACCCGCCGTCTGCGAATCCGCCCTGACGGTGCGCCGGAAGGCCGACGTGCCCCGCGCCAGGTCGTGGCCGATCGCCAGGGCGTCGATGTCCGCCCAGGTCCGGCTGTTGCCGTCGCGGGTCTCGGAGCGCACCTTCAGCCGGCCCTGCACGATGACGGGGTCGCCCACGTTCAGCGACGCCACCGCGTTGGCGGCGAGCTGGCGGTTGGCCCACACCGTGAAGAAGTTGGTGTGGCCGTCCGTCCAGGCGGCCTTCTCCCGGTCCCAGTAGCGCGAGGTCACCGCCAGCCGGAACCGCGCCGAGGCGCCCGACGGCAGCTCCCGGTGCACCGGCTGCGTCGCCACGTTGCCCACGGTGCAGACGATCGTCTCGTTCATCGTCGAAACCCCTCCCTCGCCCGGACGCCCGGCCCGGGCGGACACGCGTACGGGCCCGTCCCGTACGGCTGCTCTGTCCTGGGGCGATCGCGTTCGTCGCGATCGCCGCGGAACCAGACTGCCTCCGTCCGGGCCGAGCCCGCCGAGTGCTGTGGACCGCCGCCTGTCTGTGGAAAACTCCCCCACCCTCGCGGGTGAAGCCCGCCCCTCGTCCGACTTGCGGGTCGAAGCTCAACTTTCGCCGGGCTTACCGGCGAAGACCGCCCCTCATCCGACCCCCGCTCCCTTCACCAGCGCGTACTGCTCCCGCACCTCCCGATATCGCAGGAGTTCCGCCGCCACCGGATCCAGTACCCGGGCCCGGCCGCACCCCGAGGCCGCCTCCCGCAGTCGGCGCTCGGCCTCCTGGCCGTACCGCCGTGCGGGCCCGCGCGCCGCGATCCGGCAGCTCCACTCCACGAGCGGCCCGCCCACGATGCCGGCCAGCATGAGCAGCACCGGAACCCCCAGGTTCGGCGCCATCACCCCGGCGATCTGCCCGACCAGCCACAGACCGCCGGCCGCCTGAAGGATCGTCATCGCCGCCTGGGCAAGCACCGCGACGGGCCACCAGCCCGGGCGCGGGGGCCGCCCGGGCAGCCCGGCCCGCGCCGCCAGCTGGTCCAGCGCCTCGGGCAGCCCCTGCGCACCGCGTACGGAGGCCTCGCGCACGGCCTGCGCCCACGGCCCCGGCATGCCGGCCGATGCCTGGTCGGCCACCGTGCGCACCGCGTGTTCGACACGCTGACGCGCGGTGGCCTCCTCGTCCTGCTGGGTGCCCAGCATGAGGCGTCCGGTGGGTGCCTCGCGTCGGCTCCGGCACCACCGCCACAGCCGCAGCCAGGGCGTGCCGCATGCCTTGTTGGCGTTGCGCAGCCAGGCCCGCTCGGCCGCGTCGCCCGCGGCGGTGGCGCCCACCGCGTCGGCGAGCCGGGCCGAGAACTCCTCGCGCGCCTCCTCGCTGAGCCCGGTGCTCGACCGGGTGGCGTAGACGGGCCGCAGGCGCCGGGCCGCGGCGTCCACGTCGGCCGAGATCCGCCTTACCGCTGCTCCGCGCTCGGCCACGAACTGACCGAGCGCCTCGCGCAGCTCACCGACGCCGTGCCCGGTGAGCGCGGACAGCGCGAGCACGGTCGCGCCCGGCTCGCCGTACTCGCCGAGGGCGATCCCGTCCTCGTCGAGCAGCCGTCGCAGATCGTCGAGGACCTGGTCGGCGGCCTCGCCGGGCAGTCGGTCGACCTGGTTGAGGACGACGAACATGACCTCCGCGTGGCCGGCCATGGGCCGCAGGTAGCGCTCGTGGAGGACGGCGTCCGCGTACTTCTCCGGGTCGACGACCCAGATGACGGCGTCGACGAGCCGCAGGATGCGGTCCACGTGCTCGCGGTGCTGCACGGCCGCCGAGTCGTGGTCGGGCAGGTCCACCAGGACCAGGCCGCGCAGCTGCGGGTCGGCGTCCTGGGCCTGTACCGGGCGCCTGCGCAGCCGTCCCGGGATGCCGAGCCGGTCGATGAGGCCGGCCGCGCCGTCGCTCCAACTGCACGCGATGGGTGCCGCGGTGGTCGGCCGCCGTACGCCGGTCTCCGAGATGGCGACGCCGGCGAGGGCGTTGAACAGCTGGGACTTGCCGCTGCCGGTGGCGCCCGCGATGGCGACGACGGTGTGCTGCCCGGAGAGCCGGCGCCGCGCCGCGGCCTCGTCGAGGACCCGGCCCGCCTCCGCGAGGGTGGCGCTGTCGAGCCGGGTGCGGGACAGGCCGACCAGTTCGCGCAGCGCGTCGAGCCGGGAGCGCAGCGGTCCGTCGTACGCCAGTGGGGGCGCGGCCGACTGCCGGGAGGGCCGGGGTTCCACGGGTACGAGCTCGGCGGCGGACGTCTCGCTGACGCGACGCGCGATCAGCCCGTCGTCCCAGGCGTCCTCGGCCTCCGCGGGGCTCGGGGCGTCGTCGTCCCTCCCGCGCGCGTCGTTGTGGTCGTGCTCCACGCGCGCGTGGGCCATGTCGGCCTCCTTGACCATGCTGACCTGCCCGGTCACCCGGTGGTCGGGGGCCGCCGCCCCGGGAATCCGGTGGTCCTCGGTGTCCCCGGGCGTCCCGGCGTCTCCGGCCTCCGGGACGCCTTCGGCGCCGTGGCCGTCCTCGGACCTGGCGTCCGGCGCCCTGTCCCGGATCCAGGTGTCTCCGCGCGTGTGCTCCCCGCCGGCCCTTCCGTCCGCCCTTCCGTCCGTCTCCTGGTCCGTGAGGACGGTGCCCTGCGTCTGATCGGTCTGTTCCGTTCGGTCCTGGTCAGTGACGGCGGTCACCGGTCACCTCTCCTTCAGCAGTACGGACAGCGCGGCGATGAGTTCGGCCTGGGGATCGGGGTGCACGTCGAGGGCGTCGAGCGGGGCCAGACGGCGCTCTCGTTCGGCGTTGATCACCCGGTCCAGGTGTTCGTTCAGCAGCCGCCCGGCGCGGTCGCGCAGCCGCAGCGCTCCGTGCGCGCCGATCCGCTCGGCGAGCCCCTCTCCCGCGGAGCGCGCCCGGCGTCCTCCCAGCAGCCCGGTGGCGGCCAGGGCGGCGACGGCCTCGGCGTCCGGCGCGATGCTCCGGTCCAGCCTGCGCACCTCGTCATCGGCGTACTCCTCCAGCTCCCGCCGCCAGCGCCGTACGGCAAGACCGATGCGGTGCTCGGCGCTCTCCGGCACGCGGTCGCGGCCGGCGAGCTCCGGTGCCGTGGCGGCCTGCTCGTGCCGCCAGGCGTCGTCCACGCGCTCGTCGGCGGCGGTGACGGCGCACAGCAGCAGAGCGGCCAGGCTCTCCACGAGCGCGTCGAGCAGTTCCCCGGCGGTGCAGTCCAGGGGGAAGGCACGCCACCTCTTCAGGGCGTCCCCGGCGAGCACCGCCCCCGCCTGGAGCCGTCCCCTCACGCGCGTGTGCTCGCTGTCGTAGGCGGTCTCGACGGCCGAGGTGAGCCGCAGCGCGGCGGCGTACTGGGAGGCGGTGGCACTGGCCAGCTCGGGCATCCGGGACTTCAGCGAGTCGAGGAGGCCCTGGGCCGTGCGGGCCATGACGTGCTCCCGGGCGCCGGGGTCCTGGGTCTGGTGCACCAGCCAGGTGCGCAGCTGCGCGACGGCGGAGGCGGGCAGCAGGCCCCCGCCCCAGGCCGACTCGGGCAGCTCCGGCACGGTGAAGCGCGGGACCTCGCCGAGTCCGGCCTTGGTCAGCAGCGCCCCGTACTGGCGGGAGACCTCCGAGGCGACCTGGTGCGGCACCCGGTCCAGCACGGTCACCAGCGTGGCGTCGTACTCCTTGGCCGTGCGGAGCAGGTGCCAGGGGATCGCGTCGGCGTAGCGGGCGGCCGTGGTGACCATGACCCAGATGTCGGCGGCGCAGATCAGCTCGGAGGCCAGGACACGGTTGTCGGAGATCAGGGAGTCGATGTCGGGCGCGTCGAGGAGGGCGAGCCCCGGGGGCAGGGTGTCGACGGTCTCCACGCGCAGCACCCGGGTGAAGGCGTTCTCCTGCATCAGCAGGTCGCCGTCGGCTCCGGGGTCGCCCCTGGGCACCCACACGCGCGTGAGGTTCGGCAGTACGCGCATGCCGCTGAACCAGTGATGGTCCTCCGGATGGCAGACCAGCACCGGTGTCCGAGTGGTCGGCCGCAGCACGCCCGCCTCGCTGACCCGCCGTCCGACGAGCGAGTTGACGAGAGTGGACTTCCCGGCGCCTGTCGACCCGCCGACGACCGCCAGCAACGGTGCTTGGGGCCTTCGCAACCGGGGCACCAAGTAGTCGTCTAGCTGAGCGAGCAGTTCGTCACGGTTGGCACGCGCGCGTGGAGCCCCCGCCAGGGGCAGCGGGAAGCGTGCGGCGGCGACACGGTCTCGCAGGGCGGAGAGTGCGTCGAGCAGCTGAGGCCTTACGTCCAAGGTCACCACATGCGAAGAATGCCCAATTTTAGGGGAATTCTGAAGCATATGAGCATGTCTGCGCGCCGATTGGACACATCGGACGGAAGGGATGACTGGGACGCGGGCACAGGCCAGGCATAACGAGTGCACAACACCAGGTGCGCCGGACGTCAAAAGCGATGCACGATTCGTACCCGCCTGCGATTATCAGGACCGCTTCACCGAACCTCCACATTGAGCCACGGAGGCGAAGCAACCGGGACATGGATCCGGGAGCCCTATCCTTGTCCCCGGCGATGTCACGGATCAGCCCCCACCAGGGCACCGCGACAGAGGCCACCACACCTGGCCCCCGTAGCTCAGTGGATAGAGCAGGCGCCTTCTAAGCGCTTGGCCGCAGGTTCGAGTCCTGCCGGGGGCGCCAGTCTCCGCCCTCCCTCTGGGGAGGGCTTTTCGCTGGTCAGGTCGAGACTCCGGGGCGTGCGTCGGCGTGTGCGCCGGAAGTTCACTCCGTCGGCCCTCGGCACCGGAAAGTGCGTTTTCACCCGAATGGCCGTTGCTTGCTCGGGGCGCGGATGGCAGTGGTACAGGGTGGCGAAAAATGCGCAAGGAAAGCCCACCATGGCCGGCACCGGCAAGGGACCGGTCCATTTCGCGCGGCACGCGGGGCGGTGACCGGCGCCGGGTCACAGGGGGTCGTCGCTCCACTGGTCGAGCAGTTCCTCGTCCGTGGGGCCGTCCGGCGGTGGCGCCGCGCCGTGCAGGGGCTGTTCGGTCCAGATGACCTTGCCGGTGGGGGTGTAGCGGGTTCCCCAGCGTTCGGCGTACCGGGCGATGAGGAACAGGCCGCGTCCGCCCTCGTCCGTGGTCGCCGCGTAGCGCAGGTGGGGTGAGGTGCTGCTGCCGTCGGAGACCTCGCAGATCAGGTTGCGGTCGCGCAGCAGGCGGACGTGGATGGGGTCACTGCCGTAGCGGATGGCGTTGGTGACCAGTTCGCTGAGGACGAGCTCGGTGGTGAAGCTGGCGTCCTCCAGGCCCCAGTCCTTCAGCTGCCGGGCGACGTCGGCGCGGACGCGGGAGACGGCAGCGGGGTCGGGCGGTACGTCCCAGTCGGCGACCAGAGAGGGATCGAGTACGCGGGTACGGGCGACCAGCAGGGCGATGTCGTCGCTCGCGTGGTCCGGAGGGAGGGCGTCGAGCACTACCTGACAGGTCTGCTCCGGGGACCGGTCGGGATGGGCCAGCGCGGCGCTCAGGAGTTCGAGGCCCGCGCCGATGTCCCGTTCGCGGTCCTCGACGAGTCCGTCCGTGTAGAGGACCAGCAGGCTCCCCTCGGGCAGCCGCAGCTCGGTGGCCTCGAAGGGGAGACCGCCCAGGCCCAACGGCGGGCCCGCGGGAAGGTCCGGGAAGGTCACGGTGCCGTCCGGGCGGACGAGGGCGGGCGGCGGGTGGCCGGCCCGGGCCAGGGAGCAGGCGCCCGAGGACGGGTCGTAGACGGCGTACAGGCAGGTGGCGCCGGTGAGCCCCTCCTCGCCGCCTCCTGCCTCGCCGTCCCGGTCGAGCCGGGCCACCAGGTCGTCCAGGCGGCCCAGCAGCTCGTCCGGGGCGAGGTCCAGGGTGGAGAAGTTGTGCACCGCGGTGCGCAGCCGTCCCATGGTGGCCGCCGCGTGCAGTCCGTGCCCCACCACGTCGCCGACCACCAGGGCCACCCGGGCCCCGGACAGCTCGATCACGTCGAACCAGTCCCCGCCCACCCCCGCCCGGGCGGGAAGATAGCGGTAGGCCACCTCGAGGGCGCCCGGTTCGGGCAGGGCGCGGGGCAGCAGACTGCGTTGCAGGGTGACCGCCATGGTGTGCTCGCGCGTGTAGCGGCGGGCGTTGTCGAGGGCCACGGCGGCCCGGGCGGCCAGTTCCTCGGCGAACGGCACGTCCTCCTCGTCGAAGGACTCCCCTTGCCGGCAGCGCCAGAAGTCCACCACCCCCAGCACCATGCCGCGGGCGCGCAGCGGCACCGCGATGAGGGAGTGGATGCCGCGCTCCAGGAGGTGCCGGGCGCGATCGGGATCCGCCGTCCGCCACTCCCGCGCGACTGTCAGATCCGCCACGAGCACCCCTCGGCCGGTCTCCGCGCACCGGGCCTGCGGCGTGCTGGGCGGGAAACTGAGCCGGCTGCCCACCCCCGACAGCGGTTGGTACCCGGAACGGCCCCGCAGTGCGGCCCGGCGCACCTCGCCGATCGCCCCGGTCGGCTCCTGGCCCCTCAGGACCTCCTCGGCCAGTTCCACGGTGACGATGTCGGCGAACTCAGGAACGGCCACGTCCGCCAGTTCCTGCGCGGTGCGCGACACGTCCAGGGTGGTGCCGATCTTCACGCCGGCGTCGTAGAGGAGTTTCAGGCGCTCGCGTGCCACCTCGGCGCGTCCCGACAGGGCGCGCAGCTCCGTGGTGTCCCTGAGGGTCACCACGGAGCCCGCGTACCCGCCGTACGGGGCGGTGGGCCGCTTGTTGACCGCGAGCAGGCGGTCGGCCGTGAGGTGGACCTCGTCGCTGGCCGTGCGCTCCGATGTCAGCAACTCGGCGATGTCGGCGTCCAGGGGCAGGTCGGTGACCTTGTGGCCCTCCGCGTCCGGCGGCAGTTCCAGCAGCCGCTGCGCCTCGTCGTTGGCGAGCAGCAGCCGGCCGTCGCCCCCGACGATCAGCACACCCTCGCGCACCGCGTGCAGCACGGCGTCGTGGTGGTCGTACATCCGTGTCATCTCGGCCGGTCCCAGGCCGTGGGTCTGGCGCAGCAGCCGCCGGCTCACCAGTGCGGTGCCGCCCGCGGCCAGGGCCAGCGCCCCGCCAGCCGTCCCCAGCAGGACCGGAAGCTGGCGGCCTGCCGTGCTCTGCACCCTCTGGACCGTGATCGCGACCGCTACGGTGCCGACGGCCTCGCCGCCCGGCCTGGTGACGGGGACGTACGAGACCACCGAGCGTCCCTGGGTGGTCCGCAGGACCTGGGTGATGGCGGAGTGCGGCGGTCTGCGGGGACCGAGGACCGGTTTGCCGATGAGGGCCGGGTTGGAGTGGGTGTACCGGATCCCGTCCTTGGAGTAGATGACGACGAGGTCGACATCGGCCCCCTTCATGATCTTCTGCGCGACGGGCTGAAGCACCTTGGTGGGGTCGGGGCCCGTCATCGCCTTCAGCGTGTCCGGCGCGTACGCCAGCGTCTCGGCGATGCCGAGGGAGCGTTCCCGGGCGTCCTTGGTGCTGTCGTCCCCGGCCTGGAGCACGAGGGCGACCAGCGCGGCGGCGACGATCAGCACCGCGATGACCACTTGCAGCAGGAACACCTGGCCCGCGACGCTGCGCGGCCTGAACAGGGACCGCAGTCGCCCCGGGGGCGGCTGCGGCGAGTTGTCGCGCCCGCCGCGCCGGAGAGATCGACGGGAGTGTGCGATCACTTTTCCATTTTGCGCCTTGTGTCCCTGTCGGCATTCCGGCGAGAGCCGGGGCTGTTACAGGCCGAGGCCGGGGCCCGCTGTCAGGTCGGCGCCCGGGGTGGTGCGCAGGACGGGGGCGAGGACGGCCAGCTCCGGTTGCTTGACGGTGGGCAGTTCGCCGGGGCTCGGGTTGGTCAGCGGGGCGTCCAGGGCCAGTCCCGGGGTCAGGGTCCGGACGTCGGAGGCGGGCAGGCCGACGCCGACGTGGTCGAAGCCGTCGTCGTGGGCGTGGGCCAGCGGGGCGCGCAGCTCAAGGCCGGGCAGGGCGCCGTCGACCGGCAGTCGCGGCACGGTGTGCTCGGGCAGGAGCCGTCCCCGGACGAAGCGTGGGGGCTCCGGCACGCCCGCCGTGGGCAGCGGCACCTGGCCGCCGACCTCGGGCAGTTCCGTGCCGAGGGCCGCCTCCGCGCCGCCCAGCGGGACGGGCACGGGGACCGTGCCGGCCGCGGCGGCGGGGGTCGCGGCCGCGCCCATGGCTGCCGCGATGCCCGTGATGACGGCGGCGAGGGTTCCTCGAGTGGTCGACTTCATGTCAGGTACGGTCCCTTTCCGGGTTCGGGGCTCGACGTCCGTACCGTCCAACGATCCTGACGCCACCAGCAGCACGGGATTCCCCCGAGTGCCTCAGTAGTACGACGGTTCCGGCCGGTACGGAGGCGCCGAGCTGACGTGTCAGGTGGCTCAGCGCTGGACCGCGAGGCCGCCGAGCAGCGGCTTCGGGGCGTTCAGGGTCTTGGTGGCGCCGTTCACCGTGTGGAGCAGTGAGTTCCGGTTCTCGGTGTCGAGGGTGTCGGACTGCTGCTGCAGCGGCATGACGTCGACGGGGCCCTTGGTGAGCGTGTTCACGGCGCCGGTGAGGCTGTGGGGCGTGAGGTCGGCGGAGTTCTGGGCGAACGCGGGCGCGGCGGCGCCGGTGAGGGCCAGGGAACCGGCCAGGACAGCGGCAGCCTTCAGGGACTTCATCGTGTTCCTTTCTTCGGCGGCGTCGGTCACCGCGGGGGTTCGTGCCGCCGTGTCCAACGAGCTCCGGCCGGACCGGAAACCCTTCAGCGCCGCGAAATGGCCGGGTCCTTGTGCGGACCCGGCGACGCGTGGGGCTGTGACGCGGTCGGCCGCCGTCCCCGGGGAAACCGGGGGACGGCGGCCGGCCGGACGAATGCGCGCGGACGTCAGGCGTTGACGCAGGCGTTGCCGAACGCCGGGTTCAGCACGCCGATGACGTCGATGGTGTTGCCGCAGACGTTGACCGGGACGTGCACGGGAACCTGGATGACGTTGCCCGACAGCACGCCCGGGGAGTTGGCGGCGCCGCCGGTCGCGCCGCTGCTGGCGGCGGCGATGCCGGCACCACCGGCGACGGCCGCGGCGGCGACGGAGGTAAGGACCAGGCCCTTGGCGATACGCGACATGGAGAAGTGCTCCTTGGATTGATGCAAAAACACCTGGGCGGGATGCCCGGCGCTGTGTCAACGCGCAGCGCTCCCGCGAGTTGTGCCGCCAAAGGAGTGATATCGAAAATTCCGGGGCGCGCGGGCGGGTTGCGTGCGGGGACGCGGCGCGGGGCGTACCGGGGTTACGGCGGGCGTGGCCCAGAAGGGCCAGGGTGGGTCAGGGTCGGGTTGGGTCAGTGCTGGGCCGGGCGGCCGGGACGCGTGGCCGACGGGGCGGACCGGGGCCAGGGGCAGACGGGGGCAACGGCAGGTCAGGGCCAGGTCGAGCGCAGGCCAGGACGGGGCTGGCGCCGCGCCGGACGGGGCAGGCGCGCAACGGCGCCGTGCACGCGCGGAGCGGAGGCTGATGGCAGGCCACGGCCAGGTCCGGCAGCCAGCCACGCCAGGGTGCCAGCGCAGCAGGGATGCAGCGGCCCGCAGCCGGGGGCGGGGCCGCCAGCAGGCCACCGCTCGGAGCAGTACCAAGCCGCGGGGCGGCAGGCCAGGGGCAGGACGAAGCGGGACCGCGGACGCAGCGGAGCCTGCGGCAGGCGCCACGGCCGGGGCCAGTGGCAGCCAGAGCGAGGCCTGGTGGCGCGTCGGGGCGGGCCGCGGCGGGCCCGGGCTGCGAGCGACCCAAGACCGGGATCGGCGCGGGGCGACAGCACCCGATGACCGGAACGAGCGGCAAGCCAGGCGAAGGCCGATGGGACACCGGGGGTAGCCGCGGTCGGGCCGGCGCCGGGAGTGGAGCAGGGGCCAATGGCACACCACACGGCCGGAACCGACGGCGAGCCGGGACGAAAGCCGGCGGCACGCCAGGGGCGGCACAGGGACCCAGCAGGGCCAGTGCCAAGGGCCGCGGCTGACCGGCACCTCAAACAGGCCAATGCCTCAGGCAGGCCGGCGCCATGCGCAGAGCTGGGCCGCGGGCGGCCGCTCCTGGCGTCAGCAAGACACGCGCCCGCCCGGCGGCACGTCCCACGCGACGGCCGCCAGCAAGGCCCACGCGACGACGGGCTGCCACGCCCGCGCGACAACCGGCAGCAAGGCAGCCGCGTCAGCCGTCTGCAAGACCATCCCGACGGAACTCAGCAAGACCACCTACGCCAGCCCGGTGCAAAACCACCCCGCCGGAAGCCAGCCAGGCTGCCTTGCCGGCCCGCTGCAAGACCACCCCGACGGAGGTCAGCGAGGCCACCACTCCCGCCGAATGTCGATACACCGACGGGTGCCGGACGTCGTGTCCGGCACCCGTGGGGGGCCGATGCGGTGGCCGGGGACGTCAGCTCTGGCGCTGCGTCGCCGTGCGGCCGCGGCGGTAGAGGAGCACGCCGCCGGCGATCAGGGCCGCGCTGGCGGCCGAGGACGCGAGCAGGGCGCCCGTGCCGGTCTCGGCGAGCTGCGGGGCCGCGTCCGGCGTGTCGTCCACGAAGGCCGCCGGAGCCGGCAGGGTGTGGCCACGCTGGGGATCGGGCTTCGCCGTGTCCACCACCGGCGACGGGGTCTCCGCGTCCGGCGTGGCGGCGACCGGCGTCTGCACCGGCGTCGGCGGCGTGGGAGTGACCACGGGCGGCGGAGTCGTGGCCTCACCGCCGGACGGCGGCGTGACGGCGGGCACCGCGACCGGCGCCGAGGCGTTGGCGCAGCCGTTGCCGAACGCCGGGTTCAGCAGCGCCACCACGTTCACCGTGTTGCCGCAGACGTTGACCGGCACGTGCACGGGAGCCTGGATGACGTTGCCCGAGAGCACGCCCGGGGAGTTCGCGGCGGCACCCTCGGCCTGCGAGTCGGCCAGGGCGGGGCTGCCGTACAGGGTCAGCATGCTCGTCGCGGCCGCGGCCGCGAACACTCCCCTGCTCAGAGTCTGTCGCAATCTCGTTGTCTTCCTGCTTGCAGCCGCCCTGTCCGAGCGGCTTGAAGATGTGGGAAGGCCGGCCTTGGGCGAAAGATCGGTGTCCAAGGCCGGCCGTGACACAGCCGGTGCGGCTGGGTGCGCCGGACGGTCAGCCGTTGGCGCAGGTGTTGCCGAACGCCGGGTTCAGCAGCGCGATGACGTTGACGGTGTTGCCGCAGACGTTGACCGGGACGTGCACGGGAACCTGGATCACGTTGCCCGAGAGCACGCCCGGGGAGTTCGTGGCGGTACCCGCGGCTCCGGAGTCGGCGAAGGCGGGGCCCGCCATGCCCAGGGCCACGAGGGCGCCGGTGACGACAGCAACGCTCTTCTTCATGAATTGTTCCCTTCTTGGGGCCGATGCCCCGATGGCGGTCTGAAACCGAGTGAACACAACCGATACGGTCGTGATGCTGAACGAGGAATAGCCGTAATGGAAAAACGCGGAACGTGAGTCGCTGAGCACTTCACTCGTTTGACCCGCGCGACCATACGATTCACCCTCGACTGCATTGCCTGGAAAGGGCTCTTCGGAAAGGTACGGGCAGTCCTCGGCAAAGCGGCGGAGGACCGTGGGCGACCCGAGGTCAGCGGGACCGCGGGCTCATGCTTCCCGTCGCGGCCACGTTGCCGGACGACGACGAGGCTCCGGCGCCGTTCGAGACCGTCGGGCCACTGTCGTCGCCGATGGCGGGCGCCGCGGGAGCGGCCGCCACCGGCATACCGACGACAGGGGCGGCGGCTGCCGCGGCGACCTTTGCCTTCTTGAGCACTGCCCGTTCCTTTCCTCGTAGCGACGCACGTCCTACGACTTCATCAACCCGGCGCGGCATGTTTGGTTGCGGGGGTTCACCCGCTTGGACCCCACCGCATTCAAAACTGAGGAAAATCAGGGGAGTCCGAAAAACACACAAGCAGTCCGGGTCGTCGACCGACGGAGTGAAGGAAAGAAACAAGTCCCGCTCGGCGCGCCCGCGCGGAAAGCCACGCCCGCCGCGATGACGTCGCCGGCACTGCTCCGCCGCGGGCAGCGGCTCCTACGACACGACGTCCTTACGGGCGAAACCGCGGAAGGCCAGGGCGAACAGCACCAGCGCGTAGCTGACGGAGACCGCCGTGCCCTGGATCATGCCGGACCACTCGGCGTGCGGCTGCACGGCGTCGGCCCAGGCGTACTGCCAGTGCGCGGGCAGGAAGTCGCGCCAGTGCCCGAGGGCCGTGACGGCGTCCAGGACGTTGCCCACGATGGTCAGGCCGACCGCGCCGCCCACGGCGCCCAGGGGCGCGTCCGTCCTGGTGGAGAGCCAGAACGCCAGGGCGGCGGTGACCAGTTGCGACACGAAGATGTACGCCACGACCACCAGCAGCCGCTGCGCGGCGGTCCCCGCGTCGAGCGCGCCGCCGGTGGGTATCCGCAACGGGCCCCAGCCGTAGGCGGCGGTGCCGACGGCGAGCGCGACCAGCGGGAGCAGCACCATCGCGGCCAGGCTGAGCCCGAGTCCGACGACGAGCTTGGACCACAGCAGCCGGGCCCGCGGCACGGGCGCGGCGAGCAGATAGCGCAGGGAGGACCAGCTCGCCTCGGAGGCGACGGTGTCCCCGCAGAACAGCGCCACCGGGATCACCAGCAGGAAGCCCGCCGAGACGAACAGGTTCACCGCGGCGAAGTTGGCCGCGGACGCGGTGGCCGTGTCCATCAGCGTCACCCGGTCGCCGCGGCCGCCCGGACCGCCGCCGATCGCGAGGGCGACGGCCAGCACGAACGGCAGCGCGGCCAGGATGCCGCCCATGACCAGCGTGCGGCGCCGCTTGAGCTGCCGCGCCAGCTCCACCCTCAGGGGCAGGGTGCGGCCGGCCCGGTAACCGGAGGCGACCTCGGTGCTCTCGGCGAGCGTGCTCATGCGGAACCTCCGATCAGGGTGAGGAAGGCGTCTTCGAGCCGGCGGTGGGGGCCGACCGCGACGACGGGCACCTCCAGGCGCACCAGCTCCGCGACCAGGTCCTGTGCCGTGCCGCCGGTCTCAAGGCGGACCAGGAGGCCGTCCTCGGTGCGCCGTGCGGAGGCGACGTCCGGCAGGGCGGACACCTTCTCCACGACCGGGTCCTCCAGCGGCGTGGCGGTGCCCACGAGCAGGGTGTCGCCGGAGCCGGTGATCTCGCCGACCGGACCCGCCTGCACCAGACGTCCGCGGTCCATCACCACGAGGTGGGTGCAGGACTGTTCGACCTCGGAGAGCAGATGGCTGGAGACGATCACCGTGCGGCCGTCGGCCGCGTAGCGGATCATCACCTCGCGCATCTCACGGATCTGGGGCGGGTCGAGGCCGTTGGTCGGCTCGTCCAGGATCAGCAGGTCCGGCAGGCCGAGCATGGCCTGCGCGATCGCCAGGCGCTGGCGCATGCCCTGCGAGTAGGTGCGTACGGCACGGGCCAGGGCGTCGCCGAGGCCGGCGATCCGCAGGGCCTCGTCCAGGTGCGCGTCCTCGGGCGGGCGGCCGGTGGCCCGCCAGTACAGTTCCAGGTTGTCCCGGCCGGACAGATGGGGCAGGAAACCGGCGCCCTCTACGAAGGCGCCGACCCGCGACAGCACGGGCGTGCCGGGCCGTACGGCGTGGCCGAAGACGCGGATCTCGCCGTCGTCCGGCTGGATCAGGCCCATCAGCATGCGCAGGGTGGTCGTCTTGCCCGCGCCGTTCGGCCCGAGCAGGCCGAGGACCTGGCCCTTGTCCACCTGGAACGACAGGTCCCGTACCGCGTACCGGTCGGCCGACTTCGCGTAGCGCTTGCTCAGGCCGGTGATCCGCAGTGGGACGTCGGCCAGTTCCGGGTCGGGCGCGGGCGCGGCCGTGCGGCGGCGGGCGGTCAGCAGCAGGGCGAGGGCGACCGCGGCGCCGGCGAGCGGCAGCCACCACACCCAGGAAGGCAGCGGTGCCGCCGCGGTGGTCACGCCCGGCGCGGTCGGCACCTTCAGGTCGCTCTTGAGGCCGACGGTGTACGTCGCCGGGGCGGCCGGTGAGGCGTAGCCGAGGTCGGTGGAGGCGAGGACCAGGCGGAGCCGGTGGCCCTTCTGGACCTCGTGGTCGACGGCCGGGAGGGTGAGGGTGACGTCCTTGCCCGCCTTGGCGCCCTCGACGCGCACGGGGGTCACGAGCTGGGAGGGCAGTACCGGCTGCTGCTTGCCCGGTCCGACGTCGTAGAGCTTGGCGAAGAGCACCGCGTCGTCGGCGGTCGAGGTGACGTGGACGGTCACCGTGGGCGATCCGGTGACGCGCAGGCCGGCGCCGAGGGGTGCGGAGTCGAAGCGCGCGTACTGGCCGGGGAAGTCGAGGGACACGCCGACGCCGAGCGAGGAGAGCTGGGACAGTCCGCCGGAGCCGCCGAGGCCGGGCAGGGAGGACACGGCGGGCGGGTTGGCCCCGGCGGGGTTCTCGAAGCGCCGCTCGCCTCCGCGCAGGGCGATGGACCGCTGCCCGCCTTCGAGGCCGGGGTACGTGCTCGCGCTCGCGCCCCGCAGCAGGGCCCTGCCGTCGGTGGAGTCGACGCCGCCGGTGCGGGTGACGCGGAAGGCGGGGCCGGTGTCGGTGTTCTTGTCACCCTTGAGGTGGCGGTCGAACCAGGTCTTCACGCGCGCCTGTACCCGGGCGGTCTCCATGTCGCCGCCGTCGTGGCCGCCGGCGATCCAGTCGACGTCGACCGGGGCGCCGTTCGCGCGGATCGCCGTGGCGGCGGCGTCGGCCTGGCCGAGCGGGAAGAGGGAGTCCGTCTGGCCCTGCACCAGCAGGGTCGGCACCTTGATGCGGTCGGCGACGGCGGACGGCGAGCGCTCCTGGAGCAGTGCGCGCGCCTCGGCGTCCGGCTTGCCCGACTCGGCGACCCGCTCGTACATCCGGCACAGCGCGGGCTCGAACTTCGCGCATCCGCCGCCGGAGTTGATGAAGGCGCCCGCCCACAGTTTCTTGAAGACGCCGCCGGGGAGGAGCGCGTCCGCGAGGTTCCAGTAGGTGATCGCCGGGGCGATGGCGTCCACCCGGTGGTCGTGTCCGGCGGCGAGGAGGGAGATCGCCCCGCCGTAGGAGGCTCCGGCCACGCCCACGCGCGGGTCGCCGGGCCCGTCGAGCCGCACCTCGGGCCGCCGCGCCAGCCAGTCGATCAGCCTGGAGACGTCGGCGACCTCGCCCTCGGGGTCGTTCAGCCCGATCTTTCCGGTGGATCTGCCGAAGCCGCGTGCCGACCACGTCAGCACCGCGTATCCGTCCCTGGCGAGGTCCTGGGCCTGGCGCCGTACGTCGTCCTTGCTGCCGCCGAAGCCGTGCCCGAGCAGGACGGCGGGGTGGCGGCCGGGCGTGGCCGGGGTGAAGTACGAGGTGTCGAGGCGCACCCCGTCGCCCATGGCGAGCACCTGGTCGGCGCGGTGCACCGGGGGCGGGTCGTCGGAGGCGATCGCCGTCCACGTGCCGGCGCCGGCCAGCACGACGACGGCGGCCCCGGCGGCCAGCAGGCGCCGGGGCCTCCGCAGCAGCCCGCGCAGTCCGGGCGGTCGAAGATCCATGCCTTCCACGGTACGGGCCGCCACCGACAGCCGAAGCCGCCGCCGGACCGAACCTCCGCACCTCCTCGGGGAGTACGGGGCGGCCGCGGTGTACCGCGTCCGCGGTACGCGGCGGCGGCTTCGCCGTCCTACGGGCGGGTGTCCTCCGGGATCGACACCAGCCAGCGGGTGTCGCGGCGGGGACGGAGGTAGAGGGCCCAGTAGAGGGTGGCGACCGCCATGATGCCGCCGGTCAGCAGCAGGTAGGTGATGTCCTGCCGGCTGAGGATGTAGGCCAGGAGCGCGATGAGCAGCACCGGCATGGCCGGCCACAGGGGCATGCGCCACGCGGGCGTGTGCTTGTGGGAGCCGCGGCGGGCCAGCAGCGCGCCGACCGCGACGAGCAGGTACATCCCGGTCACCGACACACCCGTGACGCCGTACAGGGTGTCCAGGTTGACGAAGCACAGCAGCGCGCCGGGCACGCCCACCGCGAGGGTGGCGACCCACGGGGAGCCGAAGCGGCCGAGCTTGGAGAAGGCCTTGTTGACCGGCTCGGGCCAGGCCTTGTCGCGGGCGGAGGCGAACAGCACGCGGGAGTTCTGGATGACCATGACGATGCCGGCGTTGATGATCGCCAGGGCCACGCAGAGGCTGACGAAGGTGCCGACCGCGGAGTTGGACCAGGCGATCACCATGGCGCTCAGGTTGCCGCTGGTCAGCTCCTTGATGTCGGAGGCGCCCATGGTGATGGCGACGACCGGCACGAGGATGATCACGGAGGAGATGGCCAGGGTGGCGAGCACCGTGCGGGCGACGTTGCGGCGCGGGTTCTCCAGTTCCTCGGAGAGGTAGACGGCCGTCGAGAAGCCCTGGGTGGCGAAGAGGGCGATGGCGAGTCCGGAGATGACGAGCATGGCCGTCACGGTGTCGGTGTGGCCGCCGGAGCCCGCCACCTGCATGGAGACCAGGCTGCCGGCGCCCCGGTGGCTGTGCGCGAAGCCCAGCAGGGCGACCACGCCGGCGGCGATGACCTCCAGGACCAGGAAGATGCCGGTGATCCAGGCGTTGGCGCGCAGGTCAAGGAGGCCGGCGAGGGTGGCCATCAGCATCACGCCGGCGCCGGTCAGGGCCGGGTCGAGGTGCACGACCGGTGCCAGGTAGTCCGCGGTGCCCATCGCGATCACCGGCGGGACGATCATGACGACGAGCAGGGACAGCACGAAGACCAGCCAGCCCGCCAGCCGCCCGGCCATGGTCGACACCATGGCGTACTCGCCGCCCGCGCTGGGGATGAGGGTGCCCAGTTCCGAGTAGCAGAACGCCACGGCGACGCACAGCAGGGAGCCGATGGCGAGGGTGAGGGCGGTGGCGGTGCCGAGCGAGCCGAGGAGGTCGGGGACGACCACGAAGAGGGTGGAGGCGGGGGTCACGCACGAGAGGGTGAGGAGGGTGCCGCCGACGACCCCGATGGAACGCTTGAGCTGGGCGGGGCTGTCCGTCGCCTGTGCGGGACCCCCGGCCGCCTCCGGGGCGGCGTTCTCGACAGAGCGGAGCAGGTCGGTCATGCGGCGGTTCCGATCGACTTGTGCAACAGGTGAGGGGCCGGGGAGCGCGCTATCGCCTCCGGCGGTTCGCGGTCGTGAGCACTCTCGTCCGCTCCCGGCCCGGTTATCGAACATCAACGAAAACCATTGAGTCAATGGCCGTTAACCTACGGAATCCGTGGCGGAACGGCGATCTACGACTGATTCACGCGTCGAACGGTCCCATTGTTCGGGCCCTTACGGGCGTGCGGGAACCGCAGCGCACCCACGAAAAAAGACGAGGCCGTCCGCATATCGGACGGCCTCGTCATCGCCTGCGGCGACGGCCGGGTCACGGCGGTCGGGGATCCCGACCGCCGGGCATCGCGCCGGTCAGTGGTTGCGCGGGAACCCGAGGTCCACGCCGGCAGGGGCCTCGGACGGGTCCGGCCAGCGGGTGGTGATGACCTTGCCGCGGGTGTAGAAGTGCGTGCCGTCGTTGCCGTAGATGTGGTGGTCGCCGAAGAGCGAGTCCTTCCAGCCACCGAAGGAGTGGTAGCCCACCGGCACCGGGATCGGCACGTTGACGCCGACCATGCCGGCCTCGATCTCCAGCTGGAACCGGCGGGCCGCGCCGCCGTCCCGGGTGAAGATCGCCGTGCCGTTGCCGAACGGCGAGGCGTTGATGAGCGCCACACCCTCCTCGTAGGTGTCCACGCGCAGCACGCACAGCACCGGGCCGAAGATCTCGTCCTGGTATGCCTTGGCGGTGGTGGGCACCTTGTCGAGCAGCGAGATGCCGATCCAGTGGCCGTCCTCGAAGCCCTCGACCGTGTAGCCGGTGCCGTCCAAGACGACCTCGGCGCCCTCGCCCGCGGCGTTCTCCACGTACGAGGCCACCTTGTCGCGGTGCACCTTGGTGATCAGCGGGCCCATCTCGGAGGACGGGTCGTTGCCGGGGCCGATCTTGATCTTCTCGGCGCGCTCACGGATCTTCTCCACCAGCTCGTCGCCGATCGCGCCGACGGCGACGACGGCCGAGATGGCCATGCAGCGCTCGCCCGCCGAGCCGTACGCGGCCGAGACGGCGGCGTCGGCGGCCGCGTCCAGGTCGGCGTCCGGCAGCACCAGCATGTGGTTCTTGGCGCCGCCGAGGGCCTGCACGCGCTTGCCGTTCGCGGAGGCGGTGGTGTGGATGTAGCGGGCGATCGGGGTGGAGCCGACGAAGGAGACCGCCTTGACGTCCGGGTGCTCCAGGAGGCGGTCCACGGCCACCTTGTCGCCGTGCACCACGTTGAAGACGCCGTCGGGCAGCCCGGCCTCGGCCAGCAGCTCGGCGATCTTCAGGGAGGCCGACGGGTCCTTCTCACTCGGCTTCAGCACGAAGGTGTTGCCGCACGCGATGGCGATGGGGAACATCCACATCGGGACCATCGCCGGGAAGTTGAACGGCGTGATGCCGGCGACCACGCCCAGCGGCTGCCGGATCCCGGCCACGTCGACGCGGGTGGCGACCTGGGTGGACAGCTCGCCCTTGAGCTGCACGTTGATGCCGCAGGCCAGGTCGACGATCTCCAGGCCGCGCGCGACCTCGCCGAGCGCGTCGGAGTGCACCTTGCCGTGCTCGGCGGTGATCAGCTCGGCGATCTCGTCGCGGTGGGCGTCCAGCAGTGCCCGGAACTTGAACAGGATCGAGGTCCGCTGGGCGAGCGAGGACTGCCCCCAGCTCAGGTACGCGTCCTTGGCGACGGCGACCGCGGCGTCCACCTCCTCCACGGAGGCGAACGCGACCTTGGTGGTGACCTCGCCGGTCGCCGGGTCCGTGACCGGCCCGTACGTCCCCGAGGCGCCTTCGACGGTCTTCCCGCCGATCCAGTGGTTGACGATCTTCGTCATGCCCGGTTACTCCTTCACAGATGGCGGCGACGGGTCGATACGTGCCGTGCGTACAGCTCGTGTCCCGTGACCGGCGACGGGCGCGCCGCGGTCCCGGCCACAGGTACATCCCACCAGGCCCGCGCGGTAGGCGCGCCCGACACTGTGTCTGCGGTTTCCGTCTCCGTGTAGACACATGTGGGAGTGTCCGCCGCGCGGGACGCGGCGGGGACGGCGCGCGGATTCCGCGCTCGGGCGCGGTGCGGCCGGCCCGCGCCGCGCGGTGGGCTGTCGGGACCTCCGGCGCGGGGCCGTAGCGGGCGGGGAGTCGACGCTCGCACTTCGCTCCTGCCAGGGCGAAGCGGCGTCCCGCGCCGGAGGCGTTCTGTGCCCGTGCGCGACGGGGCACGTGCGGGTCTGCGCCCAGCGTGCCCGTACCGCTCGGGTGAGGAAACTCTTGATCCGCCGGGCCGTCCCGGGCGCGCGGGCGAGTACGGCCCCGCGGTGATCAGGTCGCGCACCATCGACTGCCCTCGGCCTCCCTTCACTCCCCCGGTTCTAGTGCCGGGCACGGACCTCTGTCAATGGTTTGTCCGGACATACGGACGACAGGGGGTAACCGGCCGCACAAACCCCCGGGCGGGTAAGTCGCCTGCTTCAGCTCTGTCACAAAAACCTCTGCCGTGTCACACATGTCGCAAGTACGCGGGTCCTCGGTCACACCCGGCCGACAGCCGCTTGCCGCTGCGCGGCCGGTCTCGTTCACCGACCACAGGCTTGGAGATCGCCAGCGCGGCGCCCGGCTCCCCCGACGGCCTCTCCGGCCGCCGCCGTGGTGCGCGCGGGGAGGTGCACGTCATGACCGACCGAAGGCTCTGGTCGTACAAGGAGATCGCGGCGCACATCCGGGTGCAGCCGGACACCGTGCGGTCCTACCGCAAGCACGGTCTGCTGCCGCCGCCCGACCATGTGGAGAGCGGCAGGCCCTACTGGTACGCCGACACGGTCCGCGCCTGGGTCGCCGCCCGGCCCGGCAACCGCGGACGCAGAGCCGACTGAACCAGGCCGTGTGTGGCGGCGCCCCGCGCGGGGTGGGGCGCCGTCATACCCGGCTCAGCTCCACGGCTCGATGACGGTGACCCCGGATCCCGGTGCCGTGCCCATCGCGGCGAGCGCGTCCGGGACGGCCGCCAGCGGAATGGCCGACGTCACCAGCAGGTCGGGGCGCAGCACTCCGGCCCGCACCAGTTCCAGCATCTCCGGATAGGCGTGCGCGGCCATGCCGTGGCTGCCGAGGAGTTCGAGCTCCAGGGCGACGGCGCGGGCCATGGGCACCGGGGTGGTCCCGGTCGTGGAGGGCAGCAGGCCGACCTGGACGTGGCGGCCGCGGCGGCGCAGGCCGTTCACCGAGGCGGCACAGGTGACGGGCGAGCCGAGCGCGTCGAGCGAGAGATGGGCGCCGCCCCCGGTCAGCTCGCGCACCCGCTCCGCCGTGTCCTCGACGGCGGACGCGTCGACGCAGTGCGCGGCGCCGAACCCCCGGGCCAGGTCCAGGGCCCGGGCGGACACGTCCACGGCGACCACCCTGGCCCCCGCGGCCGCCGCGATCATCACCGCGGACAGGCCGACGCCCCCGCAGCCGTGCACGGCGACCCAGTCGCCGGCGGACGCCCGGCCCTGCTGGACGACCGCGCGGTACGCGGTGGCGAATCGGCAGCCGAGCGAGGCCGCCGTGGCGCTCGACATGCCCTCGGGTACGGCGACCAGGTTCACGTCGGCGTGGTCGAGCGCCACGTACTGGGCGAAGGAGCCCCAGTGCGTGAAGCCGGGCTGGGTCTGCCGCTCGCACACCTGCTGGTCGCCGGCCGCGCAGGCGGGGCAGGTGCCGCATGCGCAGACGAAGGGGACGGTGACCCGGTCCCCGGGCCGCCAGCGGGTCACCCGGGGGCCCACCTCCTCGACGGTTCCGGCGAGTTCGTGTCCGGGCACGTGCGGCAGCGTGATGTCGGGGTCGTGGCCCTGCCAGCCGTGCCAGTCGCTGCGGCACAGCCCGGTCGCCTCGACCCGCACCACGACGCCGTGCTCCGCGGGCCTCGGGTCGGCCACCTCGCGCACCTCGGCCGGCTCCCCGTACCGCTCGAACACCACAGCCCGCATCGCCGTCCCGCCTTCCGCCCGGTATCTTCGCGGCCCATCGCCGTCGGCGAAACCGTAGTACGCGGGCACATCCCGGACGCGAGGGGCTGCCCGGCCCTGCCTCCCGGCGACGCCGTGGCGCCTCGCCTCACTCCATTGCCGGTGACCGCGCGGCGACCCGGCCGCGATTCCTTGGAGGAATACCCCCTAGGGGTATAGTGTTGACGAATGGAGGGCCCCGATGGCCTCCCGGCGACCCACACGCCCCACCCACCATGACCCCCACCAGCACGACGAGGAGAACGACATGACCACCCAGACTGGCACTTCGGACACCGTCACCACCGTCTACAAGGTGAGCGGGATGAGCTGCGGACACTGCGAGGGTTCCGTCTCCTCCGAGATCTCCGACCTGCCCGGTGTCAGCTCGGTGAAGGCCGTCGCCTCCACCGGCGAGGTCACCGTCGTCTCCGCCTCCCCGCTGGACGAGCAGGCGGTGCGCGCCGCCGTCGACGAGGCCGGGTTCGAGCTCGTCGGCCAGGCCTGACGAGACCCGGTCCACCAAGCCCGTACGTCGTCTGGAGTACCGAGGATGAACACCCGGGTGAACACCCAAGCGGTCCCGCGGACGTCCACGGCCGGCCGGCCGGGCACCGCGGAGGTCGAGCTGCTCATCGGGGGAATGACCTGCGCCTCCTGCGCCGCCCGCGTCGAGAAGAAGCTCAACCGCATGGACGGCGTCACCGCGACGGTCAACTACGCCACGGAGAAGGCCAGGGTCTCCCACCCCGCCGGGGTGTCGGTCGCCGATCTGATCGCCACCGTGGTCAGGACCGGTTACACGGCCGAGGAACCCCCGCCGCCGGCACCCGAACCGGCGGCGGACGCGGAGTCCCGGGCGGACGAGGAGCGGGACCCCGAACTGGCCGCCCTGCGCGGGCGGCTGGTCGTCTCCGCGCTCCTCGCCGTCCCCGTGGTGCTGCTCGCGATGGTCCCGGCCCTTCAGTTCACGTACTGGCAGTGGCTCTCGCTGGCCCTTGCCGCGCCGGTCGTCGTCTGGGGCGGACTGCCGTTCCACCGGGCGGCCCTGGCCAACGCCCGGCACGGCACGGCCACCATGGACACGCTCGTCTCGATCGGCACCCTGGCCGCGTTCGGCTGGTCGCTGTGGGCGCTGTTCCTGGGCGACGCGGGCATGCCCGGCATGCGCCACGAGTTCCGCCTCACCGTCTCCCGGATGGACGCGGCCTCCACGATCTACCTGGAGGTCGCCGCCGGGGTCGTCGCCTTCATCCTGCTCGGCCGCTATCTGGAGGCCCGCTCCAAGCGGCGGGCGGGCGCCGCGCTGCGGGCGCTGCTGGAACTGGGCGCGAAGGACGTCTCCGTCCTGCGCGACGGGCGGGAGACAAGGATCCCGGTGGCCGCGCTGGCGGTCGGCGACCGGTTCGTCGTACGGCCCGGCGAGAAGGTCGCCACCGACGGCACGGTCGTCGAGGGCGTCTCGGCGGTCGACGCCTCGATGCTCACGGGCGAGTCGGTGCCCGCGGACGTCGGCGTCGGCGACACGGTCACCGGTGCCACGGTCAACGCGGGCGGCCGGCTGGTCGTCGAGGCCACCCGGGTCGGCGCGGACACCCAGCTCGCCCGGATGGCGCGGCTCGTCGAGGACGCGCAGGGCGGCAAGGCCCAGGTGCAGCGGCTCGCGGACCGCATATCGGCGGTCTTCGTGCCGGTCGTCCTGCTCATCGCCGCGGGCACCCTGCTCACCTGGCTGTTCGCCACCGGCGAGGTGACCGCCGCGTTCACCGCCGCCGTCGCGGTGCTGATCATCGCCTGCCCGTGCGCCCTCGGCCTGGCCACACCGACCGCGCTCATGGTCGGCACCGGCCGGGGCGCCCAGCTCGGCATCCTCATCAAGGGCCCCGAGGTGCTGGAGTCCACCCGCCGGGTCGACACCGTCGTGCTGGACAAGACCGGAACGGTCACCACGGGCCGGATGACCCTCCAGGAGGTGTACGCCGCCGAGGGCACCGACGAGAAGCGGCTGCTGCGTCTGGCGGGCGCGCTGGAGCACGCCTCCGAGCACCCGATCGCGCGGGCCGTCGCCGCCGGAGCCGAGAAACGGGTCGGGCCGCTGCCCCCCGTCGAGCACTTCGAGAACGCCCCCGGCCGTGGGGTACGCGGGCGCGTGGAGGGCCACACCGTGGCCGTGGGACGGCTCGTGGAGCTCGACGACGAGCTGCCCGAGGAACTGGCCCGCGCCCGGCGCGAGGCGGAGCGCGAGGGCCGTACGGCGGTCGTCGTCGGCTGGGACGGGCAGGCGCGCGGTGTCCTCGCCGTCGCGGACGCCGTCAAGGACACCAGCGCGCAGGCGGTGGCGCGGTTGCGCGCGCTGGGGCTGCGCCCGGTCCTGCTGACCGGCGACAACCGCGCCGTCGCCGAGGCCGTGGCACGGGCCGTCGGCATCGACCCGCGGGACGTGATCGCCGAGGTACTGCCCGAGGAGAAGGTCGAGGCCGTGCGGCGGCTGCGCGCCGAGGGGCGGACGGTGGCGATGGTCGGCGACGGGGTCAACGACGCCGCCGCGCTCGCCACCGCCGACCTGGGCCTGGCCATGGGCACCGGGACGGACGCCGCCATCGAGGCCGGCGATCTGACCCTGGTGCGCGGGGACCTGCGGGTGGCCGCGGACGCCATCCGCCTGTCCCGGCGGACGCTGGCCACCATCAAGGGCAACCTCGTGTGGGCCTTCGGCTACAACGTCGCCGCGCTGCCGCTGGCCGCCGCCGGACTGCTCAACCCTATGATCGCGGGAGCGGCGATGGCGTTCTCGTCGGTGTTCGTGGTGACGAACAGTCTGAGACTGCGCACGTTCCGCTGAATGAAAAGCATTCGAGACCGAAGTAAGAGTCCCTCTAGAGTCCAACGCGCGCCTCACATAAGCTCTTCACAAGGCTCGCGCATCATCCTTACGCTTGGGTTCCTGTCGCCATACTTGGGCTCTTGCGTACCTAACGGACATATGCAAGAGACGCAGATCACAGTGATGTGAACGTAACCATCGAAGGGGTTCGAAGGTCTAAGTTGGCGATGTCGGGCAGCGTCTTGGGGGGCGCTGACCGGCATCTGAGGATGTCTTGGGGGACTTCCTCAGAGGTGCGTTGCCGGGGCACGTACACCGGGAAGCTTTGAGCGGCCCTCCCGCGCGTGCGCGTCCCGGCAGACCGCACAGCACCAGGTGCGACGAGTTCTGCTCGTTGTGCTCACAGCGAATTCAGGCGCTGGTCCTAGAACGCCCGGCCGGATCCCGTGGGGGGAATCCGCACCGGGACATGGGAAGGCGCCCTGGCCGTCGGCCCGTGGGGGGACCGGCACGCCGGGGCGCCTTCCGCTTCTCCGTGACCCGTTGCGCGACCCGTTGTCTGCGGGGACCCGTTCGCACGCCGGTACGCCCAAGAGGCCAGTACGCCCGAGAGGTCCGTTCGCACAGCACGAGGCCCCGCACCCGCGGACTGCGCGGATACGGGGCCGGTGACCCTACGGGCCGGTGATGCCTCCGGGAGGCTCAGCGCTCCTCGACCGGGAGGAAGTCGCGCTCGACCACGCCCGTGTAGATCTGGCGCGGGCGGCCGATGCGGGAGCCCGGCTCCTTGATCATCTCGTGCCACTGGGCGATCCAGCCCGGCAGCCGGCCGAGGGCGAACAGGACCGTGAACATCTCGGTCGGGAAGCCCATGGCCCGGTAGATCAGACCGGTGTAGAAGTCGACGTTCGGGTAGAGCTTGCGCTCGACGAAGTAGTCGTCGGACAGGGCGTGCTCCTCCAGCTTCAGGGCGATGTCGAGGAGCTCGTCCTCCTTGCCCAGCGCGGAGAGCACGTCGTGCGCGGCGGCCTTGATGATCTTGGCGCGCGGGTCGAAGTTCTTGTAGACCCGGTGGCCGAAGCCCATCAGGCGGACGCCGTCCTCCTTGTTCTTCACCTTGCGGATGAAGGTGTCGACGTCGTTGCCCGAGTCCCGGATGCCTTCGAGCATCTCCAGGACGGACTGGTTGGCGCCGCCGTGCAGCGGGCCCCACAGGGCGCTGATGCCGGCCGAGATCGAGGCGAACATGTTGGCCTGCGAGGAGCCGACCAGGCGGACCGTGGAGGTCGAGCAGTTCTGCTCGTGGTCGGCATGCAGGATCAGCAGCTTGTCGAGCGCGGAGACCACGACCGGGTCCAGGTCGAACTCCTGCGCGGGGACCGAGAAGGTCATGCGCAGGAAGTTCTCGACGTAACCGAGGTCGTTGCGCGGGTAGACGAACGGGTGACCGATCGACTTCTTGTACGCGTACGCCGCGATCGTCGGAAGCTTGGCGAGCAGCCGGATGGTGGAGAGGTTGCGCTGCTTCTCGTCGAACGGGTTGTGGCTGTCCTGGTAGAAGGTCGACAGCGCCGAGACGACCGACGACAGCATCGCCATCGGGTGGGCGTCGCGCGGGAAGCCCGTGTAGAAGTTCTTGACGTCCTCGTGCAGCAGGGTGTGCTGCGTGATCTCGTTCTTGAACGAGGAGAGCTCGTCGACGGTCGGCAGCTCACCGTTGATCAGCAGGTAAGCCACCTCCAGGAAGGTGGAGCGCTCGGCCAGCTGCTCGATCGGGTAGCCGCGGTACCGGAGGATGCCCTGCTCACCGTCGAGATAGGTGACGGCGGATTTGTACGCGGCCGTGTTGCCGTATCCGCTGTCCAAGGTCACGAGACCGGTCTGGGCGCGCAGCTTCCCGATGTCGAAGCCCTTGTCGCCGACGGTGCTGTCGACCACCGGGTAGGTGTACTCGCCGCCGTCGTACCGCAGAACTACAGAGTTGTCGCTCACGTCTTCCCTCACCGACGTAGTGCCTCATCTTCGAGGTGCCCTGACTGTCTCTACCATCCCCCATTTGGCTCAGGAGAGTGCACTCGGGGTCGACCATTGGGCCCATTGGCGGCACTCAGTGCCGTCAACCTGTTCATCCTGCCCCCTCGCTCCGGCCACGGGAAGTGCTGTGTGACCTTTACGACTCATTTGATCGATCATTTTTTGTGACGAGGCGTCAGGTACGGGTTTCCGGCCCTGTGGGCGGCGGTTTTCAGCCGCCGGCGAGGCGGAAGTCCAGTGCCGTGCAGCGCCGCCCCGCCGACACCGTGCGCACCGCCTGGCCGATCGCCCTGCGCGACCCGACGAGGACGACCAGCTTCTTGGCCCGGGTCACCGCCGTGTAGAGCAGGTTGCGCTGGAGCATCATCCAGGCGCCGGTGGTGACCGGGATCACCACGGCCGGATACTCGCTGCCCTGCGAGCGGTGGATGGTCACCGCGTACGCGTGCGCGAGCTCGTCCAGTTCGTCGAACTCGTACGGCACCTCCTCGTCCTCGTCCGTCAGCACCGTCAGACGCTGGTCGACCGGGTCGAGCGAGGTGACGACGCCCACGGTGCCGTTGAAGACTCCGTTCTCCCCCTTCTCGTAATTGTTGCGAATCTGGGTGACCTTGTCCCCGACGCGGAAGACCCGGCCGCCGAACCGCTTCTCCGGCAGGTCGGGGCGGCCCGGGGTGACCGCTTGCTGGAGCAGTCCGTTCAGCGTTCCTGCGCCCGCCGGGCCGCGGTGCATGGGGGCGAGGACCTGCACGTCACGGCGCGGGTCGAGCCCGAACCGGGCCGGGATCCGGCGCGCCACCACGTCCACGGTGAGCCGGCCTGCCTCCTCGGTGTCGTCCTCGACGAAGAGGAAGAAGTCCTTCATGCCGTCGGTCAGCGGATGCTGCCCGGCGTTGATCCGGTGCGCGTTGGTGACCACACCCGACTGCTGGGCCTGGCGGAAGACGCGCGTGAGGCGGACGGCGGGCACCGGGCCGCCGTCCGCCAGCAGGTCGCGCAGCACCTCGCCGGCGCCCACGCTGGGGAGCTGGTCCACGTCCCCGACGAACAGCAGGTGCGCACCCGGGGGCACGGCCTTGACCAGCTTGTTGGCCAGCAGCAGGTCCAGCATGGACGCCTCGTCCACGACGACCAGGTCGGCGTCCAGCGGGCGGTCCCGGTCGTAGGCGGCGTCCCCGCCGGGCTTGAGCTCCAGCAGGCGGTGCACGGTGGACGCCTCGGCGCCGGTGAGCTCCGACAGGCGCTTGGCGGCCCGGCCGGTGGGCGCGGCGAGCACCACCTTGGCCTTCTTGGCCCGCGCCAGCTCCACGATCGAGCGCACCGTGAAGGACTTGCCGCAGCCGGGGCCGCCGGTCAGCACGGCCACCTTCTCCGTCAGCGCCAGCCTGACCGCCGCCTCCTGCTCGGGGGCGAGGTCGGCCCCCGTACGGCCCTTCAGCCAGGTCAGTGCCTTGTCCCAGGCCACGTCCCGGAAGGCGGGCATCCGGTCGGCGTCGGCGCGCAGCAGGCGCAGCAACTGGGCGGACAGGGACAGCTCGGCGCGGTGGAAGGGCACGAGGTAGATCGCCGTCACCGCCTCGCCGCCGTCCGGGCCCGGCACCTTCTCCCGTACGACACCGGGGTCGTCGCCGTCCTCGGGGGGCTCGGCGAGTTCGGCGAGGCACTCGATGACGAGCCCGGTGTCGACCTGGAGGAGCTTGACCGCGTCCGTGATCAGCCGCTCCTCGGGCAGGAAGCAGTGGCCCTGGTCGGTGGACTGGGAGAGCGCGTACTGGAGGCCCGCCTTGACCCGCTCCGGGCTGTCGTGCGGGATGCCGACGGACTGCGCGATCCGGTCGGCGGTCAGGAAACCGATGCCCCAGACGTCGGCGGCCAGCCGGTACGGCTGGTTCTTCACCACGGAGATCGACGCGTCGCCGTACTTCTTGTAGATGCGCACCGCGATCGAGGTGGAGACCTCGACGGTCTGGAGGAAGAGCATGACCTCCTTGATCGCCTTCTGCTCCTCCCAGGCGTCGGCGATCTTCCTGGTCCGCTTGGGGCCGAGACCCGGCACCTCGATGAGGCGCTTCGGCTCCTCCTCGATGATCTGCAGGGTGTCCAGGCCGAAGTGCTGGGTGATGCGGTCGGCGAAGACCGGTCCGATGCCCTTGACCAGGCCGGAGCCGAGATAGCGGCGGATGCCCTGGACGGTGGCCGGGAGCACGGTGGTGTAGTTGTCCACCTGGAACTGCTTGCCGTACTGCGGGTGGGAGCCCCAGCGGCCCTCCATGCGCAGCGACTCGCCGACCTGGGCGCCGAGCAGTGCGCCGACGACGGTCAGGAGGTCGGCGGCGCCCCGGCCGGTGTCGACGCGGGCCACCGTGTAGCCGTTCTCCTCGTTGGCGTACGTGATCCGCTCGAGCACGCCCTCCAGCACGGCCGGCCGCCGCTCCCCGGCACCGGCCTGCCCGCTCCGACTCGCCTCCGTGGTCATGACCCGACGGTACCGCCGGGCTGTGACAGCGCCGCCGGGTGAGCCGGGGCGACCCGGCTGCGCGCCCGTGGTCCCGCCGGGGTGCGCCGCCCGGTCCGTCAGCCGGACCGTCGGTCGGGCCGCCGGTGGAGCCCGCCGCTCACTCGGCCTTGCCCTCGGCCAGGGTGTGGGCCACCAGGGCGTTGGCGTGGCCGTGGCCCAGGCCGTGCTCGGCCTTGAGCCAGTTGACGAGTTCCATGTGCTTGGTCAGCGGCGAGGAGCGGATGAGGTCCTTCCACTCGGCGATCGGCCGGCCGTACTTCTTCTCGATGGAGGGGAAGTAACTGGCGGGGCCCTTGGTGGCGGCGGACATAGCAGATGCCTTTCTGCGTCGGACGTTTGTCGTATGTGATGACCGACGTCGGAGCGCGAACTCATCGCTCGTACGGGGGCGGATTCGGCGCCGCGCACGCCTCGGAAGGCAACGATCCGGCCACGGGCCTTGCCTCGGTGGATGTAATCGTTTCCAATACCTGGGTGTAATCGATTCCACGAGGAGGTGGGACGGCGATGCCGAGCATCAAGGACGTCGCCGCCGCGGCGGGCGTGTCCGTCGCCACGGTCTCGCGCGTCCTGAACGAGAACCCGTCGGTCAGTGCCGACGCACGCGCACGCGTGCTGGCCGCCGTCGAGGCACTGGGCTACCGCCCGAACGCCGTCGCCCGGTCCCTGCGCACCCACCGGACCCGCACCCTGGGCCTGGTCATCAGCGATGTGCTCAATCCGTACTTCACCGCGCTGGCCCGCTCCGTCGAGGAGGAGGCCCGCGCCCTCGGCTACAGCGTGATCATCGGCAACGCCGACGAGCGGCCCGGCCTCCAGGACCACCACGTACGGACGCTGCTCGACCGCCGTATCGACGGCCTCCTGGTCTCCCCCACCGACGGCGGCTCCCCGCTGATGCTGGACGCCGCGCGCGCGGGCACGCCGATGGTGTTCGTGGACCGGTGGATCGAGGGCGTGGACGTGCCCGTGGTCCGCTCGGACGGGCGGGCGGCCGTACGGGATCTCGTCGCGCACCTGTACGGGCTCGGCCACCGGCGGCTCGCGATCATCGCCGGCCCCGCGGCCACCACCACCGGCCGCGAACGGGTCGAGACGTTCCGCGAGGCACTGGCCGCCCACGGCCTCCCGCTCCCGGACGCGTACATCGGCCAGGGCGACTTCAAGGCCGGCAGCGGCCGGCGGGTCACCGAGGGCTTCCTCGGGCTGCCCGAGCCTCCCGAGGCCGTGTTCGCGGCCGACAACCTGATGGCGCTGGGCGCGCTGGACGCCATCCGCGCGCGCGGGTTGCGGGTGCCGGACGACATCGCGCTGGCCGCGTTCGACGACGTCCCGTGGTTCCCCCACACCGACCCGCCGATCACCGCGATCGCGCAGCCCACCGGCGAGCTGGGGCGGGCCGCCGTGCGCGCCCTGGTCGACCGCATGGAGGGACGGCCCGCGCGGTCCGTGACCCTGCCCGCCCGGCTGGTCGTACGCCGCTCCTGCGGCGAACCGGGGGCCGACGCGGTGACGGGCGACCTGACACCGGCGACCTGACCACCACCGGCGCCCCACACGGCCGGTTTCCGTCGGTCGACCCGGCCGGCCCCCTCGTGAATCACCCCCGTAAGGAGAGAGCACACATGTACGACTACGACCTGCTGGTCGTGGGGTCGGCCAACGCCGACCTGGTGATCGGTGTCGAGCGACGGCCCGCCGCCGGGGAGACCGTGCTCGGTTCCGATCTGAGCGTCCATCCCGGCGGCAAGGGCGCCAACCAGGCCGCGGCCGCCGCCCGGCTCGGGGCCCGGACGGCCCTGCTGGCCCGGGTCGGCGACGACGCCCACGGCCGGCTGCTGCTCGACGCCCAGCGCGACGCCGGGGCCGACCCGGCGGGCGTGCTGGTCGGCGGGGCGCCCACCGGGGTCGCGCTGATCACGGTGGACCCGTCCGGGGACAACAGCATCGTGGTCTCGCCGGGCGCCAACGGCCGGCTCACTCCCGAGGACGTCCGCGCGGCCGGCGCCCTCGTCCGCGCCTCCCGGGTGGTCTCGGCGCAACTGGAGATCCCGTTGGAGACGGTCGTGGAGGCAGTGCGGAACCTGGCGCCGGGGAGCCGGTTCGTACTGAACCCGTCGCCGCCGCGCCCCCTGCCGCGGGAGCTCCTGACGGCCTGCGACCCGCTGATCGTGAACGAGCACGAGGCGAAGGTGATCCTGGGCGGCGCCGAGGCGGACGACGCTCCCGAGGACTGGGCGCGGGGCCTGCTCGCCCTGGGTCCGCGCTCGGTGGTGATCACCCTGGGCGGCGAGGGCGCGCTGGTGGCGTCCGCCGAAGGGGTCGCCCGAGTCCCGTCGGTGAAGGTGGACGCCGTGGACACCACGGGCGCCGGCGACGCGTTCACGGCGGCGCTGGCATGGCGGCTGGGCGCGGGCGCGTCCCTGGAACAGGCCGCGGCCTACGCCGCCCGGGTCGGCGCGGTCGCCGTCACCCGGCGGGGCGCGCAGGAGTCCTACCCCACGGCGGCGGAGGTCGACGCCCTCTGACCACGGCGTGAACGCCGGGCACTCCTCGCAGGAGAACAGGTGAAACGGGCCGGTCGGCGTCCTCGGCGGTCAGGAGCTCTCGGGGCTCTCCTCACCATCCCGCGGCCGCCGTCCGGCCTGCCGAGCCTCTGTCACCGCCTCACGTATCGCGCGGGGCGACCAGGGCCGTTGGAGGGCCAGCCGTCCGGTGACGCCCAGGGTGAAGAGGATCCCCGGCATGATCCTGGACCACGGGATCAACTGCCCCTGCGAGTCCGGCTCGTGCTGGTACAGCCCGTCCGTCCGGAGTTCGACCCAATGACTCCTCGGCCGGCTCGGATCCCCCATCACCCAGCGGCCGTCGGTCAGTTCCAACGGCCCCAGGGACGTTCGCGTGCCCTTCTCCGTCATACGGTCATTGGATCACGTGTGCCATGAATCGCTCTGCCGTCTCGGCCAGTACCTCCCGTCCGTCCCGGGTCCACAACTCCTCGTTGAACAGCTCGACTTCGATGGCCCTGGTGTAGCCGGCCGCCTCCACGTACCGCTTCCACTCCCGCATGTCGATCGAGCCGTCGCCGATCTGGCCCCGGCCGTTGAGTACGCCCTCGGGCAGCGGGGTGGTCCAGTCGGCGAGCTGGAAGGTGTGGATGCGGCCGCCCGCGCCCGCCCGGGCGATCTGCTCGGGGGCGTTGTCGTCCCACCAGATGTGGTACGTGTCGACGGTGACGCCCACCTGGTCGGCCGGGAAGCGCTCGGCGAGGTCGAGCGCCTGGGCGAGGGTGGAGACCACGCAGCGGTCGGCGGCGTACATGGGGTGCAGCGGCTCGATGGCCAGGCGGACCCCGCGCTCGGCCCCGTAGGGCCCGAGGACGGCGAGGGCGTCCGCGATGCGCTCCCGGGCTCCGTGGAGGTCCTTGCTGCCGGCCGGGAGTCCGCCGGAGACCAGGACCAGGGTGTCCGTGCCGAGGACGGCGGCCTCGTCGACGGCGGCCCGGTTGTCGTCCAGGGCCTTCGCCCGCTCGCCGGGGTCGGTCGCCGTGAGGAAGCCGCCCCGGCACAGGGTGGTGACGGTGAGGCCCGCGTCCCGTACCAGCTTGGCCGCCGCCTCCACGCCGTACGCCTGGACGGGCTCGCGCCACAGGCCCACGCCCGGCACGCCCAACTCCAGGCAGCTGTCGACCAGTTCCGGCAGCGACAGTTGCTTGACCGTCATCTGGTTGATGGAGAAGCGTTCCAGGTCCGTGGTCATTGGTTCACCCCGTGCAGTGACAGCAGGTTCTTCATCCGCTCCTCGGCGAGCCTCGGGTCCGGGAACAGGCCGAGTCCGTCGGCGAGTTCGTAGGCGCGGGCGAGGTGCGGCAGGGAGCGGGCCGACTGGAGGCCGCCGACCATCGTGAAGTGCGTCTGGTACCCGGCGAGCCAGGCCAGGAACACCACGCCGGTCTTGTAGAAGCGGGTGGGGGCCTGGAAGAGGTGCCGGGACAGCTCGACCGTGGGGTCGAGCAGAGCACGGAAGCCCTTGATGTCCCCGGTGTCCAGGACCCGTACCGCCTCGGCCGCCAGCGGTCCGAGCGGGTCGAAGATGCCGAGCAGCGCGTGGCTGAAGCCCTCCTCGTCGCCCGCGATCAGCTCGGGGTAGTGGAAGTCGTCGCCGGTGTAACAGCGCACGCCCTGCGGCAGGCGGCGGCGCAGGTCGACCTCCCGCTGGGCGTCCAGCAGCGAGATCTTCACGCCGTCGACCTTGTCGGGGTGGGCGGCGATGACCTCCAGGAAGGTGTCGGTGGCCGCGTCCAGGTCGGCCGAGCCCCAGTAGCCGTCGAGGGCCGGGTCGAACATGGGGCCGAGCCAGTGCAGGACCACCGGGTCGACGGCCTGGCGCAGCAGGTGCCCGTAGACCTCCAGGTAGTCCTCCGGGCCCTTCGCCGTGGCCGCCAGGGCGCGCGAGGCCATCAGGATCGCCTGGGCGCCCGCTTCCTCCACCACGGCGAGCTGCTCCTCGTACGCGGCCCGGATCTCCGCGAGTGAACCGCCGGTGAGCTGGTCGGTGCCGACGCCGCAGGCGACGCGCCCGCCGACGGCACGGGCCTCGGCCGCGGAGCGGCGGATCAGTTCGGCCGCGCCCGCCCAGTCCAGGCCCATGCCGCGCTGGGCGGTGTCCATGGCCTCGGCGACGCCCAGCCCGTGGGCCCACAGATGGCGGCGGAAGGCGAGGGTGGCGTCCCAGTCGACGGCGGCGGGCGAGTCGGGCGACACGTCGGCGAACGGGTCGGCGACGACGTGCGCGGCGGAGAAGACCGTACGGGAGGTGAAGGGTGTGCCCGGGGTGGGGGCGAACGGCTCGGTGCGGGGCTCGTAGGCGCGCAGTGCCCCGCCCGGGCCGGGCAGTCGCATGGTCACGGCTGGATCTCCGGTACGTCGAGGCGGCGGCCCTCGGCCGAGGACCTCAGGCCCAGTTCGGCGAGCTGGACGCCGCGGGCGCCGGCGAACAGGTCCCAGTGGTAGGGGGCGTCGGCGTACACGTGCTTGAGGAACAGCTCCCACTGGGCCTTGAAGCCGTTGTCGAAGTCCTGGTTGTCGGGCACCGCCTGCCACTGGTCGCGGAAGACCTCGGTGGCGGGGATGTCGGGGTTCCAGACCGGCTTGGGGGTGGCGGAGCGGTGCTGGACGCGGCAGTCGCGCAGTCCGGCGACGGCCGATCCCTCGGTGCCGTCCACCTGGAACTCGACCAGCTCGTCGCGGTTCACGCGGACGGCCCAGGAGGAGTTGATCTGGGCTATCACGCCGCCCTCCAGCTCGAAGACCCCGTAGGCGGCGTCGTCGGCGGTCGCGGTGTAGGGCTTGCCGTTCTCGTCCCAGCGCTGGGGGATGTGGGTGGCGGTGAGGGCCTGCACGGAGGTCACGCGGCCGAACAGCTCGTGCAGCACGTACTCCCAGTGCGGGAACATGTCGACGACGATGCCGCCGCCGTCCTCGGCGCGGTAGTTCCAGGACGGGCGCTGGGCGTCCTGCCAGTCGCCCTCGAAGACCCAGTAGCCGAACTCGCCGCGCACGGACAGGATCCGGCCGAAGAAGCCGCCGTCGATCAGCCGCTTCAGCTTGAGCAGGCCGGGCAGGAAGAGCTTGTCCTGGACGACGCCGTGCCTGACGCCGGCCTCGCGGGCGAGCCGGGCGAGCTCCAGGGCGCCCTCCAGGCCGGTGGCGGTGGGCTTCTCGGTGTAGACGTGCTTGCCGGCGGCGATCGCCTTCCTGATCGCCTCCTCGCGGGCCGAGGTGACCTGCGCGTCGAAGTAGATGTCGACGGACGGGTCGGCGAGGACCGCGTCCAGGTCGGTCGAGACGTGCTCCAGGCCGTGCTTCTCGGCGAGCGCCCGCAGGGCGTGCTCGCGGCGGCCGACCAGGACCGGTTCCGGCCACAGCACGGTGCCGTCGCCGAGGTCGAGTCCGCCCTGCTCGCGCAGGGCGAGGATCGAGCGGACCAGATGCTGGCGGTACCCCATGCGCCCGGTCACGCCGTTCATGGCGATCCGCACCGTCTTGCGTGTCACGTCAGTCCCTTCGTACGCGGTCCACGCGCCGCGTACGCCCCCGGTGGTGATACTGGTGAGCGGCGCAGCAAGCGCTTTCTATGCACAGAGAAGCTAGCCTCTGGGCGGCGGTCCGGACAAGAGCGTGTCCAGGACGTGGTGGTTCGAGGCGGCCGACGGGCGGGCCGGGTGGCCGTAAGGTCTGCACGACACCCCGGGCCGGGCGCGTCTTCGCGGCGGAGCGCGGGTGGCACGTATCGGGTGGCACGTACGACGACGAGATGCGCGACCGGAGGACGACGAGATGACGGTGACCCTGGCGGACGTGGCGGCCCGCGCACAGGTCTCTCCCGCGACAGTGTCGCGCGTGCTGAACGGCAACTACCCGGTCGCCGCCTCCACTCGGGAACGGGTGCTGAAGGCGGTCGACGAGCTGGACTACGTGCTCAACGGTCCCGCGAGCTCGCTCGCCGCCGCGACCTCCGACCTGGTCGGCATCCTGGTGAACGACATCGCCGACCCCTTCTTCGGGATCATGGCGAGCGCCATCCAGTCGGAGATCGGCGGGCCCGGGGGGCGGGCCGGCGGGGAGCGGCTGGCGGTGGTCTGCAACACGGGCGGCTCACCGGACCGTGAGCTGACGTACCTGACCCTGCTGCAACGGCAGCGGGCGGCGGCGGTGGTGCTGACCGGCGGGGCCGTGGAGGACGCGCCGCACGCGGCGGCGGTCTCGTCGAAGCTGCGCAAGCTGGCCGACGCCGGGACACGCGTCGTGCTGTGCGGGCGGCCGCCGGCGCCGGACACCCGGGCGATCGCGCTGACCTTCGACAACCACGGCGGCGCACGGCGGCTGACGGAGCATCTGATCGCCCTGGGCCACCGTCGGCTCGGCTACATCGGGGGCCCCGAGGAGCGGACGACCACCCGCCACCGGCTGGAGGGCCACCGGGAGGCGCTGGCCGCGGCGGGCGTCGAGGACGATCCCCGCCGGACGGTGCACGGCCGGTACGACCGCCGGTCCGGCCACGAGGGCACCCTGGAGCTGCTGCGCCGCGACCCGTCCCTGACGGCGGTCGTCGCCGCGAACGACTCCGTCGCGCTGGGCGCCTGCGCCGCGCTGCGCGAGTCCGGTCTGCGCATCCCCGAGGACGTCTCGGTGGTGGGCTTCGACGACCTTCCCTTCAGCGTCGACACGGTCCCCGCCCTCACGACGGTCCGGCTCCCCCTCGCGGAAACGGGCGCCCGCGCGGGCCGGATCGCGATGGGCCGCGAGGAGCCGCCCCCGGGCGGGGTGGCGGAGGTCCCGGGGGAGCTGATGGTGCGCGGGTCCACGGGGGCGCCGCGCGCGTCCGTGGGGGTGCTGCGGGGGGCGTGAGGCGCTGCGCGTGTCTGCGGGGGCGTTGCGGGGGGCGTGAGGCACCGTGCGCGTCTGCGGGGGCGTTGCGGGGGGCGTAAGGCACCGCGCGCGTCTTTGGGCACCCCGCAGCGTGAGGCGCATACGCGAGGGCGGGCCACCGCGCGGGCTGAAGGCCGCGGAGGCTGAGAACCCCACGGGGCTTTAGTTTCACGGGACTTGAGACGTCCCGCGGGACCTGGGGGCCCAGGGACCACAGGGGCTTGATGCCCTTCGCGGGGCCTGCGACACCGCGCGAGACCGCGGGACTGCATGCGGGCCCACGAGGCAGCGCGCGGGGCCGCTGGGCCGCGTGCGGGGCCGCTGGGCCGCGTGCGGGGCCGCTGGGCCGCGTGCGGGGCCGCTGGGCCGCGTGCGGGGCCGCTGGGCCGCGTGCGGGGCACGAGACGGCGCGCGAGGACGCGGGACCGCACGCGGGACACGGGACAGCACGCCAAGCCGCAGGGCCGCACTCCGGGCACGGGACACCGTGCGGTGTCGGGCGGGCGGGTTCGCTGTCGGGCGGGCGGGTTCTGTGGGGCGGGGCGTGGACGGGTGGGCCGTGGCGATTTAGCCTCGGAGGGTGGGTTCTTTGACTGAGTCAAGTATCCGCGTCCGTCTCCCATCCCCTCACCCACGGGGCCCGACATGACCGTCCAGGACATCCGCGCCTTCAACCGCTTCTACACCAACGCCATCGGCGCCCTCGACTACGGCCGCCACCTCTACGCTCCCTACACGCTCACCGAGTCCCGGGTGCTCTACGAACTCGCGCACGCGCCCCGGACCGACGCGGCCGACCTGCGGACCGAACTCTCCCTGGACGCCGGGTACCTGAGCCGGATCCTCAACAAGTTCGAGCAGGAGGGGCTGATCGAGCGCGGCCCGTCCGAACGGGATCCCCGGCGCCGGAGCGTCACGCTCACCCCCCACGGCAGGGAGGCCGCCGGCCTGCTGGAGGAGCGGGCGCGGGAGTCCGTCGGCCGGCTGCTGCTCTCCGTACCGCCGGCCGACCGGTCACGGCTGGCGGACGCGATGCGCACCGTTCGGGAGATCCTGTCCGACGGCCGGGCACCCCGCCCCGAGGACGTCGTGCTGCGCGGGCCGGGACCCGGCGACCTGGGCTGGATCGTGCAGCGCAACGGCGCGGTGTACGCGGCCGAGTTCGGCTGGAACGCCGACTACGAGCGCCTGGTGGCGAGGATCGTCGCCGACTTCGCCGAGGACCACGACCCGGCCCTGGAGCGGGTGTGGATCGCCGAACTTGACGGGCGCCCGGTGGGATGCGTGATGTGCGTACAGGACGAGGCCCCGGCCACCGCCCGGCTGCGGCTGCTGCTCGTCGGGCCCGAGGCGCGCGGGCTGGGCATCGGGAACCGGCTGGTACGGGCGGTCGTCGACTTCGCGCGCGGCGCCGGCTACCGGGACCTGGTGCTGTGGACCAATGACGTGCTCGGCAGCGCGCGCCGCGTCTACCAGCGGCACGGTTTCGTCCTGGTCTCCGAGCAGCCGCACCACTCCTTCGGCAAGGACCTGCTGGGCCAGGACTGGCGGCTCGACCTGCGCGAACCGGGCGCGTGACGAGCAGGGCGGGTGCCCATGGGGCCCGTCCTCCGGGGACCGGTGAACGGGCCCGTCGCCCTCAGCGTGGCTCCGCGGCCGGCTGCGGCGGGGCGGGGTGGCCGCCGGCGGGGACGGCGGCGGTCTCCGGAGTCGGGGCGGGCGACGGCTCGCGGCGGCGGCCCGGAGTCAGGGACGTCAACGCCACCCCGCCCACCAGCAGCGCCGCCGCGCACCAGCGCAGGGGGCTCACCGATTCGCCGAGGAAGAGTGCCGCCGAGGACATGCCGAAGACCGGGACCAGCAGTGAGAAGGGAGCCACCGTGGACGCCGGGAGGCGGCGCAGCAGCAGGCCCCAGGCCCCGAAGCCGAAGATCGTGGTGATCCAGGCGACGTAGAGGACCGTGCCCGCGCCCTGCCAGTCCAGGGCGCGCAGCGCGGCCAGGTCCCGGGAAGGGCCCTCAAGCAGCAGCGACAGGCCGAGCAGCGGCAGGACCGGGATCGTGCTCACCCAGACCATGAAGTTCAGCGCGTCCGGGGCCGCCGCCTTGCGGGTCAGCACGTTGGAGACACCCCAGCAGGCCGCTGCGGCGACGACGAGCGCGAAGGCGCCGACGGGGCCCGCGGTGCCCTCGTCCACGGCCGCGACGCCGATCCCGGCGAGCGCCACGCCCATGCCCAGCACCCGTACTTCCGAAGGCCGTTCGCCAAGGACCAGGAAGGCGAACAGGGCCGTGAACACCGCCTGGATCTGGAGCACCAGGGAGGAGAGCCCGGCGGCCATCCCGGCATCCATCCCGACGAACAGCAGCCCGAACTTGGCGACGCCGAGCACCAGTCCGACCGCCACGATCCACTTCCACGCCACCTTCGGGCGGCCCACGAGGAAGACAGCGGGGACCGCGGCCGCGAGGAAGCGCAGGGCCGAGAAGAGCAGGGGCGGGAAGTGGCCGAGGCCGACCTCGATGACGGTGAAGTTGACGCCCCAGACGGCGGCGACGAGGACGGCGAGCAGGACATGGGCGGGTCGCATGTACCGAGGATCACGCCCGCGGACCGTGAAGCACCAGCGATGATTGCTGCACCATTGCGTGAAGCACTGCTAATCGTTCGACCTCTCGGAGGCACCGTGCTCGATCTCCAGCGCCTGCGCGCCCTGCACGCCGTCTCCGTACACGGCACCGTCGGTGCGGCCGCCGCCGCGCTCGGGTACACCTCGTCGGCGGTGTCCCAGCAGATCGCCAAGCTGGAGCGGGAGACCAGGACCGTCCTGCTCGAACGCGCGGGGCGCGGCGTGCGGCTCACCGACGAGGCGCACCAACTGGTCGCCACAGCGGGTGAGTTGATGGCGATCGTGGAACGCGCCGAGACCGAGCTCGAGGAGCGGCGCGGGGTGCCCGCCGGGCGGCTGCTGGTGGCGGCGTTCGCCTCGGCGGCGCGCGGGCTCATGCCCCGCGTCCTCGCGGACCTGGCCCGGCGGCACCCGGCCCTGGACGCCCGGCTCAGCGAGGTCGACCCGCACCTGTCGGTGGACCTTGTGGCCAAGGGGGCCGTCGATCTGGCCGTCGCCCACGACTGGGACATCGCCCCGCTGCCCGCCCCGGCCGGGGTGCAACAGGCCTTCATCGGGGACGACCTGTGCGATCTGCTGGTGCCGGCCGGGCACCCGTTCGCGGGGCGGGCGGGGGTGCGGCGCGAGGAGCTGGGCGGCGAGCGGTGGATCTGCCAGCCGCCGGGCCGGGTGTGCAGCGACTGGCTGCTGCGCACCCTGCGGGCCGCCGGGCACGAGCCGGACGTGGTCCACCAGGCCGACGAGAACCCGACCCTGGTCGCCCTGGTCGCGGCGGGCCTGGGCGTCGCGCTGATCCCACGGCTGGGCCGGGGTCCGCTGCCCGAGGGGGTGGTGGAGGTGCCGCTGGACCCGATGCCCGTACGGCGGTTGTACGCGCTGTGGCGCACGGGCGCCGCCCGCAGGCCGGCCATCGCGGAGACGGTGCGCACCCTGCGGGAGCACTGGCCGGAGGCGTCCGCGCACACGTCCCGCTGACCGGCCGGGTACCCGGCGCCACCGAGGGACGCGATCACCGACCACCCTCTCCTCCGCACCGCGGCCGGCAGCCCCCACCTGTTCATGTGCACTCCCTTGACTGGCAGAAACTTCCCGGATATTGGTGACTCCTCGGAAGTTTCCTTCAGTGCTAGGGGGTGTCAGACACCCCCAGTCCAGCGGATCTCCTCCCGGAAGGGGCGCACGTGCACGACACCAGCACGGGAACCACCGCACTTCCCTCCAGACGCACCGTCCTCGCCGCCACCGCGGGCCTCACCGCCGCCCTGGCGGTCTCGGGCACCGGCACCGCCCACGCCGCCTCCTCCAACGACAAGAAGCTGCGCGCCCTCATCTCCCGGATGACGCTCGAGGAGAAGGTCGGCCAGCTCTTCGTGATGCGGGTCTACGGCCACTCGGCGACCGACCCGACGCAGGCCGACATCGACGCCAACCTCAAGGAGATCGGCGTCCGCACGGCCGCCGAGCTGATCGCCAAGTACCGCGTCGGCGGCATCATCTACTTCGCCTGGGCCAACAACACCCAGAACCCGCACCAGATAGCCGGCCTGTCCAACGGGATCCAGGAGGCGTCCCTCGCGCAGCCGCGCGGCCTGCCCCTGCTCGTCGCCACCGACCAGGAGCACGGCATCGTCTGCCGCGTGGGCAAGCCCGCGACCCTCTTCCCGGGCGCCATGGCGATGGGCGCGGGCGGCTCGTCCGCCGACGCCCACACCCTGGGCCGCGTCTCCGGCGCGGAGCTGCGCGCCCTCGGCATCAACCAGGACTACTCCCCCGACGCCGACGTGAACGTCAACCCGGCCAACCCGGTCATCGGCGTACGGTCCTTCGGCGCCGACCCGGACGCGGTGGCGAGGCTGGTGGCCGCCGAGGTGAAGGGCTACCAGAGCTCCAAGGTGGCGGCGACCGCGAAGCACTTCCCCGGGCACGGGGACACCGCCACCGACAGCCACTACGGCTTCCCGGTCATCACGCACAGCCGCGAACTGTGGGAGAAACTGGACGCGGTGCCGTTCCGGGCCGCGATCAAGGCGGACATCGACTCGATCATGACCGCGCACATCCAGTTCCCGGCGCTGGACGACTCCGGAGACCCGGCCACCCTGTCCCACTCGATCCTCACCGGCATCCTGCGCGGCGAACTCGGCTACGACGGAGTCGTGGTGACCGACTCGCTCGGCATGGACGGCGTGCGCACCAAGTACGGCGACGACCGGGTGCCGGTGCTCGCCCTGAAGGCGGGCGTGGACCAGCTGCTCAACCCGCCCTCGCTGGACGTGGCCTGGAACGCGGTGCTGAACGCGGTACGCGCCGGTGAGCTGACCGAGGCCCGGCTCGACGAGTCGATCCTGCGCGTTCTGCGGCTGAAGGCGAAACTGGGTCTGCTGGAGGACCCTTACGTCAGCCAGGCGAACGTCGACCGCGTCGTGGGCGTCGGCGCCCATCTGGCGGCGGCCGACAGGATCGCCGAGCGGACCACGACCCTGCTGGCCAACGAGGGCCGCCTGCTGCCGCTGTCCCGCCGCGGCCACAAGAGACTGCTGGTCCTCGGTGCCGACCCCGCCTCCCCGTCGGGCACCACCGGCCCGCCCACCGGGGTGCTCGCCGCCGCCCTCACCGAACTCGGCTTCCAGGCCACGGCGTTGTCCACCGGCACCGCCCCGTCGGCGGCGACCATCGACAAGGCGGTGGCCGCGGCGCAGAACGCGGACGCGGTGGTGGTCGCGACGTACAACGTCACGGCGGGCAGCTCCCAGAAGACGCTGGTGGAACGGCTCGTCGCCACCGGCCGCCCGGTGATCGCGGTCGCGGTCCGCAACCCCTACGACATCGCCCAACTGCCGACCGTCTCCGCCCACTTGGCGGCCTACTCCTGGACGGACGTGGAACTGCGCGCCGCCGCACGGGTGATCGCGGGCCGGGCGAGGCCGCGCGGGAGGCTCCCGGTGCCGGTACAGCGGGCGGACGACCCGGCACAGGTCCTCCACCCCATCGGGTACGGCCTGACGTACTGACGTACCGGCCGGGCTCGCGCGTCGGGCGTACGGCGCTTACGCCACGCCCCCGGCGCGCCACCGCCAACTGACCCGAAGCACCCCGCACGCCTGGCGTGGCCCCGCTGTGACGGGCCACGCTGGGTCAGGGGGTGGACCGGGGGATGGCGAGTCGCGGGACATGGCGGGTGGGGGTGGCGTGCGCCCTGCCGGTGCTGCTCACGGCCGTGCTGGCGGGCTGCGGACAGCCGACCGGATCCACGGACGCCCGGGAGCGGAGCGCTGCCCCGTCCCCCGCGCTGTCCTCCGGACACGGCGCGGTGTTCCTCGACGTGGGCGAGTGCAGCTCCTTCGGCACGACGAGCTTCACCGAGGTGCCGTGCTCCGGCGAGCGGGCGGCGGCCCGGGTGACCGCCCGCCACGACGGCCGGCCCGCCGACGGCCCGCTCTGCCCGCCGGACACCGACTTCGTGCTGCACATCGGCGCCCAGCCGGCCGCTCCGGGCCGGGAGGGCGGCGCGATCCCGCAGGGCTACGCCTGCATGCGCAACCTCCAGCCCCCGCACCCGGGCGACCCCGGCGGCGGGGGCGGCCCGCGCACCGTCGTCGGCGACTGCCTCTACGGCTCAGGCCGCGGCCAGGTCCGGGAGACGGCGTGCGACGGCACGGGCGGGAGGAAGCCGGAGTACCGGGTGACACGGGCGGTGCGCAGCCGCGACCAGTGCCCCGCGTCGACCGCCCTGTACGTCCGGCTGGGCGGAGACGAACCGGTGGGCTGCGCCCGGAGACTGTGACTCCGGGCGCAGCCCACCAGGATCAGCGTGCGCCGATCAGCGTGTGCGGATCAGCGCGTCACGGCCTGAGCGCGGGCTCGCGCTCCACGTCCCGCACGTCCAGCTTCGCGTCGAAGCCGGCCAGCGGCCTGGCCACCGACGGGTTCGACTGGACCGCCGGGCCGGCGACTCCGGCCCACTCGAGGATCCTCGCCGTGGAGAGCGCCTTCTCGTCCGGCACGAGACCGGCGACGTTCGCCCCGTGGTTCATGCCGGGCGCCGTGAAGACGTACGAGTCCTGAGCCTTCTTGTCGAGGCGGAACCGCTCCGAGCCCCACGGGTCGTTCTCCCCGTACACGAAGAGCATGTGGTTCGCGTGCTGTCGCACCCACGTGTCCACGTCGCGCATCGCCGACGGCTGGAACTTCATCGGGATGGAGCGCGGCACGAAGTTGCGCGGCGGCTGGTAGCCGTAGCGGATCAGCTTCTTCTCGATGTGCGGGAAGTGGATCGTCGGCGCGCCGAGCTGCGTGCCCGCCTGGTAGTAGTACGGCGTGTAGGGCTCCAGGCCCTGGTCGGTGTAGGCGTCGAACCCGGAGATCGTGTTGACGCTGTCCCAGATCTGCTGGTCGGTGGCGTTCTTGGCGTCACCAGGGATGGTGCCGCAGTCCTTCAGCAGGCTGTACTGCCAAAAGCCCCACACGTAGTCGAGGACGACGGCCTCGTACGCCTTGTCCAGGCTGCCGATGGTGGTGAAGGTGTAGCCGTTGCCGGCGGCGAAGTCGGCGTACTTCTTCTCCAGTGGCTCCCGGCGCACCAGCGCCTCCCGCTGCACCCCGTTCAGCCGGTCGCGGCACTCCTTGGTGCCGACGGTGGTGAAGAAGCGGTCGTAGGCGGAGTCCTCCTTGTCGACCACGTCGTTGGGGGCGACGTAGGCGACCACGCCGTCCATGTCACCGGGGTAGAAGCGCTTGTAGTAGGTGGCCGTCATGCCGCCCTTGGAGCCGCCGGTGGCGATCCAGTTCTGGGAGTAGATCGGCTTCAGCGCCTGGTAGATGCGGTGCTGGTCGCTGGCGGCCTGCCAGATGTCGAGCTTGGACCAGTCGGCCGGGGCGGGCCGGGACGGGGTGAAGAACCGGTACTCCATGGAGACCTGGTTGCCGTCCACGATCTGGGTGGGCTCGCGGCGGCTGGGCGTCGTGGAGACGCTGTAGCCGCCGGTGTAGAAGACCGTCGGACGGTCGTCCCCCTTGTGCAGCACGGTGATCCGCTGCTCGAAGGTGCCCTTCGAGGGATGGCGGTGGTCCACCGGCTGGGTGTAGTTGAGGACGAAGAAGCGGTAGCCGTTGTAGGGCTTCTCCTGGATCAGGCTCATCCCCGGGATGGCCAGGAGCCGGTTCAGGATGTCGGTTTCCGAGCTCGCCGCGGTGCCGTTCGTGGCCTCCGGCTGGGCTGCGGTGGCCGCCCCCGCCGTGCTCAGCGTGCCGATGGACACAGTGAGCGCGAGCAGCCATCTGAGCGCCTTGCGCATGCACCCTCCCTATGAGACAGATGTTCGCCGGAAGCTATCGGAGCAACTCGGGTGCACACCAGGGGAGCAGGGAAAATACCTGAACGTGTTTCAGGGGATCAGCAAAGGATCCAGTCCGTGTGCACCGACTTCGAGCCCACCGATCCGGCGACCCGCACGCACCGGTGGCCCGCGTGCACGGTGACCGGGCCGGCGTGCCGGGAGTAGCGGCCCTTGTCGGTGACCGGACGGTTGCCGCGGGCCTGCACCGTCACCGACATCTGCCGTTTGGTGCCGGGTTTCGTGGCGACGGTGAGGGCGCAGACGTAGCCGTCGCGCTTGTGGAGGTGGACGGTGCCGGTGGCGAAGGGCACCGTCCTGACCTCGCGGCCGGCACAGGTGGCGGCCGCCGCCCGGGCGGTGCCGGGTGCGGCGAACGCCAGCAGCACCGCCCCGGTCAGCACGGCCACGAACGGCAGCGGCCTCCGGCGTATCGCACCACTGTCCACAGTCCCCCCCGACGGCCAGTCACAAGCGTACTGATGTACGGACGCGGCCCGTGGGCCGGACGGTTGCCCTCCGCGGGCTCAGCGCGAGGCGCTGACCGGCTCCTCCGGCTCGGGCGCGCCGACGAACGTCCGCCACAGCTCGGCGTACCGGCCGTCGCGGGCCAGCAGTTCCTCGTGCGTGCCGTCCTCGGCGACCCGGCCGTGGTCCATGACCACCACCCGGTCGGCGCGGGCGGCCGTGGTCAGCCGGTGGGCGACCACCAGCGTCGTACGGCGGCCCGCGAGCCGGTCGGTGGCCTGGTTGACCTGTGCCTCGGTGGCCAGGTCGAGCGCGGCGGTCGCCTCGTCGAGGAGCAGGACGTCGGGGTCGACGAGTTCGGCGCGGGCCAGCGCGATGAGCTGGCGCTGACCGGCCGACAGGTTGCGTCCGCGCTCGGCGACCTCGTGCAGGTAGCCGCCCTCCAGCGTGGCGATCATCTCGTGCGCGCCGACCGCGCGGGCGGCGGCCTCCACCTCGGCGTCGGTGGCGTCGGGGCGGCCGTAGGCGATGGCGTCGCGGACGGTGCCCGGGAAGAGGTACGCCTCCTGCGGCACGACCCCGAGCCGGTGCCGGTACGCGGTGAGGTCCAGCGCCCTGAGGTCCGTGCCGTCGACGGTCACCCGGCCGCCGGTCGGATCGTAGAACCGGGCCACCAGCTTCACCAGGGTCGACTTGCCCGCGCCGGTCTCGCCGACGAAGGCGACGGTCTGTCCGGCCGGGACGCGCAGGTCGACGCCGGTGAGAGCCGCCTCCCCCTCGTCGGCGGCGCCGTACCGGAAGTGCACGTCCTCGAAGGCGATCTCGCCGCGCAGCGCGGGCACGTCGCGGGGCTCGGCGGCCGTCCCGGTGGACGTCGGCTCCCGCAGCAGCTCCTGGATGCGGCCCAGGGAGACGGTCGCCTGCTGGTAGCCGTCGAAGACCTGGGAGAGCTGCTGGACGGGCGCGAAGAACAGGTCGATGTAGAGCAGGTACGCCACCAGGGCGCCCGCGGTCAGCGTGGCCGCCTCCACCCGGCCCGCGCCCGCGATCAGCACCGAGGCCGCCGCGACCGAGGAGAGGAACTGCACGAACGGGAAGTAGACCGAGATCAGCCACTGGCCCCGTATCCGCGCCTGGCGGTAGCTGTCGCTGCGCCCGGCGAACCGCCGCGCGCCGTCACCCTCGCGCCGGAAGGCCTGCACGATCCGCAGCCCGGCCACCGACTCCTGGAGGTCGGCGTTGACCACCGACACCCGCTCACGGGCCAGCTCGTACGCGCGCACGCTCGCCCGGCGGAAGAAGAACGTGGCGACGACCAGCGGCGGCAGCGTCGCGAAGACGACCAGCGCCAGATGCACGTCGATGACCAGCAGGGCCACCATGATGCCGAAGAAGGTGACCACGGAGACGAACGCCGTCACCAGACCGGTCTGCAGAAATGTCGACAAAGCATCGACATCGGTCGTCATCCGGGTCATGATCCGGCCGGTCAGCTCGCGCTCGTAGTAGTCGAGGCCGAGCCGCTGGAGCTGGGCGAAGATCTTCAGCCGCAGCGAGTACAGCACCCGCTCGCCGGTGCGGCCGGTCATCCGGGTCTCGCCGATCTGCGCCGCCCACTGCACCAGCACGGCGAGCAGGGCGAGCAGCGAGGCCGCCCAGACGGCGCCCAGGGCCATCCGCGTGACGCCCTGGTCGATGCCGTGCCGGATCAGGACCGGCAGCAGCAGGCCCATGCCGGCGTCCACGGCGACGAGGCCGAGGCTGACCAGGAGCGGCAGGCCGAAGCCGCGCAGCAGTCGGCGCAGGCCGTAGGAGTCCTCCGGGCGGACGGCCCGCCGCTCGTCGATGCCGGGGGTGTCGGTGGCGGGCGGCAGCGCGGCGACCTGGGCGAGCAGTTCGGGGGTGGCGGGCATGCCGGACATCGCCGTGTCCCGGGGCTCGCGGTCCCCCGCCCACAGGGCGGGCGTGATGCCGCGCTCGGCGTCGAACTCGGCGTCCAGTTCATCCCGGACGGAGACGTCCTCCGGGGGCGCGGCGGACTGGGCGTGGCCCGGCGAGACGCCGCCGAGTTCGTCGGGGTCGGTGAGCAGGCGCCGGTAGAGGGCGCACCGCTCCTGGAGCTCGTCGTGGGTGCCGAGGTCGGCGAGGCGGCCCTGGTCGAGGACGGCGATGCGGTCGGCGAGGTTCAGGGTGGAGCGGCGGTGGGCGATCAACAGGGTGGTGCGCGCGTTAGCGCTCGATGAGGGGTGGTGGTCGGGCGACGGGAGGGCCGTGCGGCCCTCCATGACGTGTGCCAGGGCCTCGTGGATCTCGTGCTCTACGCGGGCGTCCACGGCGGAGGTGGCGTCGTCCAGGACGAGCAGGCGCGGGTCGGTGAGGATCGCGCGGGCCAGTGCGACGCGCTGACGCTGGCCGCCGGAGAGGGTCAGGCCCTGCTCGCCGACCCTGGTGTCGTAGCCCTCGGGCAGCTCGGCGATGAAACGGTCGGCCTGGGCGGCGCGGGCGGCGGCCTCGATCTGCTCCGGGGTGGCGTCGGGGCGGCCGTAGGCGATGTTGGCGCGGACGGTGTCGGAGAACAGGAAGGAGTCCTCGGGCACCAGGCCGATCGCGGCCCTGAGCGAGTCCAGGGTCAGTTCGCGCACGTCGTGGCCGCCGACGAGGACGGCGCCGTGGGTGACGTCGTAGAAGCGGGGCAGCAGCAGGGAGACCGTGGACTTGCCGGAGCCGGAGGAGCCGACGACGGCCAGGGTCTCGCCGGGGCGGATCTGGAACGACAGCCCCTGGAGGACGGGCCGGTCGTCCGCGTAGCCGAACGAGACGTTGTCGAACTCGACGGTCGCGGGCGCGTCGGCGGGCAGCTCCTTGGTGCCGCCGGTCAGGGTGGGTTCGGTGTCGATCAGTTCCAGGACGCGTTCGGTGCCCGCGCGGGCCTGCTGCCCGACCGTGAGCACCATGGCGAGCATGCGGACCGGGCCGACGAGCTGGGCGAGGTAGGCGGAGAAGGCGACGAACGTGCCCAGCGTGATGTGCCCGCGCACGGCGAGCCAGCCGCCGAGGGCCAGCATGGCGACCTGGCCGAGGGCGGGCACGGCCTGGAGCGCGGGGGTGAACCGGGAGTTCAGACGGATGGTGCGCAGCCGCCCTGCGAACAGCCTGCGGCCGACCTCGCGCAGCTTTCCGGTCTCCTGCTCCTCCTGTCCGAAGCCCTTCACCACGCGGACGCCGCTGACCGCGCCGTCGACCACGCCGGCGACGGCGGCGGCCTGCGCCTGGGCGTACCAGGTGGCGGGGTGGAGCTTGGTGCGGCTTCGCCGGGCGATCCAGCCGAGGGCCGGGGCGACGGCGAGGGCGACCAGGGTCAGCGGCAGCGACAGCCAGGCCATGATCATCAGGGAGATCAGGAAGAGCAGGACGTTGCCGATCGTCATCGGCAGCATGAAGAGCAGGCCCTGGATCAGCTGGAGGTCGCTGGTGGCCCGGCCGACCACCTGGCCGGTGGACAGCTCGTCCTGGCGTCTGCCGTCGAGCCGGGTGATCGTCTCGTACATCTCCGTCCGCAGGTCGTGCTGGACGTCGAGGGCGAGCCGGCCGCCGTAGTAGCGGCGGATGTAGGTGAGGACGTAGACGACGAGCGCGGCGGCGACCAGGGCACCCGCCCACGGGGTCATACGACGGCTGTGGTCGCCGATCACGTCGTCGATGATCACCTTGGTGATCAGCGGCACCAGCGCCGTGACGGCCATGCCGGCGAGCGAGGCGCCGAGGGCGAGGACGACGTCCCTGGGGTGACGCCAGGCGTACCCCGCCAGTCTCCGCGCCCATCCCGGCTGCGCTGCCACGTCGGTGCCTCCCTCAAGAACTGATCTTCCGGAAGACACCAACGCGGGCGGCGGCGGATTTCATCCCGCCACGACAATGCGCGCCGGCGGCGCGGGGTCACCCGCCGGAGGGAACGGCCACGAACGCCTCCTTGGGTGTGGTGGTCGGCGCGTAGCGCGCGGGGTCCGTCGTCGTGGGGACGAGGTCCTTGTGGATGGCCTTGGCGATGTTCTGGATGGTGGTGACGCCGTAGTTCATGGTGCTGTTGTCCTGGGTGAGCACCGTGATCATGTAGTCGCGGCCGGTCCCGTTGAACGTGCCGACGCTGTGCACGCGCCAGCCGTGCGTGGAGCGCGACAGCCAGCCGTTCTTGACGTGCACGGCGACGGAGGACGGCGCCCCGGCGGGTGTGCCCCAGCGCTGGGAGGCGACGACCTGGCCCATGAGCTTGAGGATGTAGTCGCGGGAGTTGTCGCTCAGTACCGAGTTCTTGGCCGTGATCAGTCCGAGCAGCTTCTGCTCGTCGCGCACGGTGATCTGGGTGAGGCCCCAGTAGCCGTTCGCGCCGGGCTTGGTCTGGGTCATGCCGGCCGCGGTGAGGAAGCCCTTCACCTTCGTCACACCGAGCTGCTTCCACAAGGTGGAGGTGGCGTTGTTGTCCGACTTGGTGATCATCGCCTTGGCGAGGGTGGTCTCGCGGGCGGTGAGGAAGCGGTTGTGCTTCTTCGCGTCCCACAACAGGGTGGCGAGGACGGTGACCTTGACGACGCTCGCCGAGTCGTAGGCGGTCGACTGGCGCAGCGTGCAGGTCGTGTCGGTGGTGCGGTCGCGCAGACCGACGGCGATGGTGCCCTTGCGGTCCTTCATCGCCGCGGTGATGTCCTTCTCCAACTTGGCCGCCAGGCCCGCCTTGCCGGACGTGCAGCTGACCGTGGGTGTGGCGGCCGCGGCGGGCGACGCGGCGGCCACGCAGGGAATCAGCATCCCGGCGCCCACGCCCGCCGCGAGCACTCTGGCGCGTCGGGTTATCCAGTGAGTCATGCACCCTTGACGTACAAAACCCGGCACAAGGTTGCGCGAGTTGGCCGAGTTTTGACCCGCCGTTACCCGAATGCAGTCAGGGGCTCGCACACACGAGCGGAGCCCCTTCCCTTTTCGCCGCGGCCTCAGTCCAGGTGCGTGGGCGCGAACATCCGCAGGACCGCGGGGAGGACGACCACTGAAGGACCCGGTGCGGCAAGGGCGTTCGCCAGGTCGGCCGCCAGCGTCTCAGGGGTCGTCCGCACGCCCGGGACGCCGAAGGATTCCGCCAGGGCCACGTAGTCGGGGCGGGTGAGCTCCGTGGCCGTGGCCTGGCCGAAGGCGTCGGTCATGTACTCGCGGAGGATGCCGTAGCCGCCGTCGTCGACGATCAGCCAGGTCACGTTCAGGTCGTACTGCCGTGCCGTGGCCAGTTCGGCGATCGAGTACAGGGCGCCGCCGTCGCCCGACACCGCGAGGACCGGGCGGGTGCGGTCCGCGGCCGCGGCCCCGAGCGCCGCCGGGAAGCCGTAGCCGAGGCCGCCCGCGCCCTGGGCCGAGTGCATGGTGTTGGGGGACTCGGCGTCGAACGCCGACCAGGCCCAGTACGCCAGGATCGTCATGTCCCAGAAGGACGGCGAGCCGGCGGGCAGGGCGCGGCGGACGGACGCCAGCACGTCCTGCTCCAGGGTGAGTTCCTGGGCGGCGATCCGGTCGCGGACCTTGGCGAGGACCTCGCGCACACGGTCGGCGGCGGTCTCGTCCGCGCGCTCGTCCACGGTCTCCAGCAGGGCCTGGAGCGCCAGGCGGGCGTCGGCGTGGATGCCGAGCGCCGGGTGGTTGGACTCCAGCTTGCCGAGGTCGGCCTCGATCTGGATCACGCGGCCGCGCGGCTTGAACGTGTGGTAGTTGGAGGAGAGTTCGCCGAGACCCGAGCCGACCACGAGCAGCACGTCGGCGTCCTCGAGGAAGTCCGTGGTGTGCCGGTCCTCCAGCCAGGACTGGAGGGACAGCGGGTGCTCCCAGGGGAAGGCGCCCTTGCCGCCGAAGGTCGTGACGACGGGGGCGTCGAGCCGCTCCGCGAGGGCCAGCAGCTTGCCGGACGCGTCGGCGCGGACCACGCCGCCGCCCGCGATGATCGCCGGGCGGGCGGCCCCGGACAGCAGGTCGGCCGCCACCGCGGTGAGTTCGGGACGCGGGACCAGCTCCTCCGGGGTGGCGTCCGGGGCCGTCACCACCGGCAGGATCGTCCGGTCCAGGAGCACGTCCTGCGGGATCTCCACCCACACGGGCCCGTGCGGGACCGTAAGCGCCGACTTCCAGGCGGCCGCGATGGCGGAGGGGATCTGCGATTGCGTGCGGACCGTGTGGACCGACTTCACCACACCACGGAACGAGGCGGCCTGGTCGGGCAGTTCGTGCAGGTATCCGTGGCGGCCGCCGCCGAGCCCGGCCGTCGGGATCTGGCTGCTGATGGCCAGGACGGGGGCGGAGGCCGACGCCGCCTCCTGGAGCGCCGCCAGCGAGGTCAGCGCTCCCGGACCGGTCGACAGCAGCAGCGGCGCGGCCTCGCCGGTGATCCGGCCGTAGGCGTCGGCGGCGAAGCCGGCGTTGTTCTCCACCCGCAGGCCGACGTACGTCAGCTCCGAGCGGCGCAGCGCGTCGAACATGCCGAGGGCGTGCTGCCCGGGGAGGCCGAAGACGGTCGTCGCGCCCAGCCCGGCCAGGGTCTCCACGACCAGGTCTCCGCCGTTGCGGCCGGGGGGAGGGTTCAGGGCGGCCTCCGTCTGCTCGGGTGTCGGGCGGAGTACCAGGTCGTGGTCGTGCGTCACTTCGCTTACGCGTCCTTCCGGGCCGCCGCGATCTGGCGGGCCATGATCGTGGTCAGTTCATACGCGGTGTGGGAGGCGGCCACCGAGGTGATCTCGGCGTGGTCGTACGCCGGGGCCACCTCGACGACGTCGGCGGAGACCAGGTTGCAGGAGGCCAGGCCGCGCAGGATCTCCAGCAGTTCGCGGGAGGTCATGCCGCCCGCCTCGGGGGTGCCGGTGCCGGGCGCGTGCGCCGGGTCGAGGCAGTCGATGTCGATGGAGATGTACAGCGGGCGGTCGCCGATGCGCTGGCGGAGCTGGTCGGCCACCTCGTCGGCGCCGCGGCGGTAGACGTCGGCGGAGGTGACGATGCCGAAGCCCATCTTCTCGTCGTCGGTGAGGTCCTGCTTGCCGTACAGCGGGCCGCGGGTGCCGACGTGGGAGAGCGCCTCGGTGTCGAGGATGCCCTCCTCCACCGCCCGCCGGAACGGGGTGCCGTGCGTGTACTCGGCGCCGAAGTAGGTGTCCCAGGTGTCGAGGTGGGCGTCGAAGTGGAGCAGCGCGACCGGGCCGTGCTTCTTGGCGACGGACCGCAGCAGCGGGAGCGCGATGGTGTGGTCGCCGCCGAGGGTCATCAACCGGGCTCCGGTGCCGAGGAGTTCGTCGGCGGCGGCCTCTATGGTCTCGACGGCCTCGTTGATGTTGAACGGGTTCACGGCGATGTCGCCGCCGTCCGCGACCTGGGCGAGGGCGAACGGGGACGCGTCCTGCGCCGGGTTGTAGGGGCGCAGCAGCCGGGACGCCTCACGGATGGCGTTGCCGCCGAAGCGGGCGCCCGGCCGGTACGAGACGCCGGAGTCGAACGGCACACCCACGACGGCGACGTCGGCGGTGCCCACCTCGTCGAGGCGGGGCAGCCGGGCGAAGGTCGCGGGGCCGGCGTACCGCGGGATGCGGGAGGAGTCGACGGGACCGCGGGGCGTCTCGGTGCTGCTCATGGTGAAATGCCTTCTTTCTTACGCTTCGTCGCGTATGTAATGGCTCGTGATCGACTCTACTGGTGAGCGGGGGCCGGTTCGGACGCGAGTTCGGGGGTGCGCCCGGCGAGCCGCTCGCGCCAGGCGGCGAGGACTGCCTCGTCGGTCGGCCTGGTGGCCAGGGAGACGATGACGTAGGCGGCCAGGGAGGACAACAGGCCGTAGTAGACGGGCTCGTTGGCGAGGATGCCGAAGGTCGCCATGAGGCCGATGACCGCGGCGCCGCCGACGATCACGGAGGCGAGGGCGCCCTGCGCGGTGCCGCGCCTCCACAGCAGTCCGCCGAGGATCGGCACGAGCAGCCCGCCGACGAGCAGGTTGTAGGCGACGGTCAGCGCCTCGACGACGTTGTTGAGCGCGATGGCGGTGCAGATCACGCCGACGCCCATGATCAGGATGAAGACGCGGTTGCCCTTGACCTCGTCGTGCGCCTCCTCCCCCTCGCGGCGGACGGCGCCGCGCAGCCGGGACCAGATGTCGTTGTTGGCGACGGTGGCGCAGGCGATCAGCGCGCCGGAGGAGGTGGACATCACCGCGGCCAGCGCGGCGGCGAGCACCAGGCCGCGGACGCCGATGGGCAGGTCGTCCTTGACGATGGTGGCGAAGGCGTCGTCGGCGCTGCCGAGGTTGGGGTAGAGCACCTTGGCGGCGGTGCCGATGACCGCGCCGGCGATCGCGTAGACCAGGCAGTAGGTGCCGGCGACGGTGCCGCCCCACTTGGCGGTGGTGTCGCTGCGGGCGGTGAACACGCGCTGCCAGATGTCCTGGCCGATGAGCATGCCGAAGGTGTAGATCAGGACATACGTGAAGATCGTCTCGCCGCCGATGCCCAGCGGGTCGAAGTAGGAGGTCGGCAGCTTGGCCTTCATCTCGCTGAAGCCGCCCGCCTTGACGATGGCGATGGGCAGCAGCAGGAGCAGCACGCCGATCGTCTTCACCACGAACTGCACCATGTCGGTCAGCGTGATGGACCACATGCCGCCGAGGGTGGAGTAGGCCACGACGATCGCGCCGCCGAGGATGATCGCGACGGTGCGGTTCAGGTCGAACAGCACGTCGAAGATCGTGGCGTACGCGATGGTGGAGGTCACCGCCAGCATCAGGGTGTACGCCCACATGACGACGCCCGAGATGACGCCGGCCCGGCCGCCGTAGCGCAGGTCGAGCATCTCGGAGACGGTGTAGACCTTCAGACGGGCGATGCGGGCGGAGAAGAAGACCGAGAGGGCGAGGATTCCGAGGCCGATGGTGAAGACCATCCAGGCGCCGGAGAGGCCGTACTTGTAGCCGAGGCCGACACCGCCGATGGTGGACGCGCCGCCGAGAACGATCGCCGCCATGGTGCCGGAGTACATCGCGGGGCCGAGGCGGCGGCCCGCGACCAGGAACTCGCTCTTGGACTTGGCGCGGCGCATGCCCCACCAGCCCATGGCCAGCATGCCGGCGAGATAGACGACGATCACTGTGTAGTCGACGGCCATGTGGGGCCCTCCTTCGCGCACATCCGGATGGCGGTGTCGTGCAGGTGTTTGAGTCGTGCAGATATGTGGGGGTGGCTCGGCAAGGGCTCGCGGGGACATCGCCCGTACCCGTGGCTGCCGGCCCCCTAGACACTAGGTGGCCGAAAAGCGACTGCGAAGTGTACGTTTCATCCATTCGAGTCGCGGCGGTATGGAGGGAATGCACATCGTGTCGGATGCACCTGTCCCCCTGGCCCCAGCCGTCCCACCGACCCCGCCGATCCCGCTGTCCGCCCTGCTGGCCCGGGAGGACCTGGCTCTGCGCCGGATCGCAGGCCCGACCGGCCCGGACATCTCGATCCACTGGGCGCACACCTCGGAGATGGCCGACCCCTACCCGTACCTGCTGGGCGGCGAGCTGTTGCTGACGGCCGGCGTCCATGTCACCCCGGCGGACGCCACCGGGGCGTACTTCGACACCTACGTCTCCCGGGTGGCGGCGGCGGGCGGCGCGGCCATCGGTTTCGGCCTGGCGCCGGTGCACGACACGGTGCCGCCCACCCTGGTGGCGGCCTGCGAGGCCCACGGCCTGCCGCTGCTCGAAGTCCCGCCGCAGACCACGTTCTCCGGTGTCGCGCGCGCCGTCTGGCAGCTCATGGCGCAGGCCCGGCTGGCCGAACTGCGCCGCGTCACGGAGGCGCAGCAGAGGCTCGCGGCCGCCGCGTCCCGCCCCGACCCGGTCCCCTCCGTGCTGCGCCAGCTCGCCCAGCGCCTGAACGGCTGGGGCGTCCTGTACGGTCCGGACGGCACGGAGATCGCCTCGGCGGGCCGGGCCCCGCACGAGGCGGCCCGCCAGGCCCTCGCCCACCTGACGGACGTGGTCCGCCCGGCCCCGACGACGATGGCTCCGGCCCCGGCCGCGGAGGGGGCGTCCGTCCGCACCTCTCCGCCGTGTCCTACGACCTCGCCGGGGACATCCGGCCGTACGCACCCGCCGACCGGCCGGACCGCCTCGCCGTCTGCCACGACCTCGCCCGGAACGACCGGCCGGACAGCCTCGCCGTCTCCTACGACGCCGCCGGGCACGACCGCCCGGACGGCCTCGTCATCTCCCGCGAACCTGCCGGGAACGATCGGCCGGACAGCCTCGTCCTCTCCTACGACCCAGCCGGGGACGGCCGCCCGGACGCACCCGCCGTCTCCCCCGGCCACGCCCAGCACGACCGGCCGGACAGCCCCACCGTCTTCTACGTCCCCGCCGGGCACGACCGGCTGGGCAGCCTCGCCGTCTCCCCCCGCCCCGGTCGGCCGGACGCACCCGCCGTCTTCCCCCGCCCCGGTCGGCCGACCCACCGCCGCAGCCGTTCCCGCCGCCGCCCGACCCACCGCCGCACCGTTCCCCGTCGCCTCCCGGACCGTCCCCTCCTCCGCCACCGACACCGTCGCCGGCAGTCATCTCGCCGCCTACGCCCTCGGTACCGGGCAGGGCTTCGTGCTCGGAGTCGCCTCGCCGCGCCGCGAACCCGGGGACCACACCATCGCGTCCGTGGCCGCCGTGCTGCTCTCGCTGCTCACCGGCGAGCACCGCAGCGGTACGGGGGCGGCCCGGTCCTCGGCGCTGGTGAGGGTGCTGCTGGGCGCGCCGCCCGAGGAGGTGGCGCCGCTGCTCGGGACCGGACGGTGGGTCGTCGTGCACGCGCGGCCGGACACCCAGGCCGCCGACGCCGTGGCCGCCTCCGCGCTCGGCGCCGCCCTGGGCTCGGCCCTGGTCGACCTCACCGACGGGGTCGTACGGGTCCTGCTGCCCGCAGAGCGGGAACCGGGACCGCAGCCCGGCTGGGCCCTCGGGGTGAGCACCGCCGTCGGCCCCGGCGACTGGGCGACGGCCGACGCCCAGGCGGCCCGTGCCCTGGCCCGCGCCCGCGCCACCCGCACCGCCCTGGTCGGCCACGGCACCCGCCCCGGACTGACCGACCTGCTCCCCCGGGACGAGGCCGACGCCCACGCCCAGGCGCTGCTCGCCCCGCTCGGCGCGGCCCCCGCGCTCACCGAGACGCTGCACACCTGGCTCTCCCTGCACGGCAGTTGGGACCGTACCGCGGTCGCCCTGTCCGTGCACCGCAACACCGTCCGGCAGCGCATCGCCCGCTGCGCCGTCCTCCTCGGCACCGACCTGGACGACCCCGACGTCCGCATGGAGCTGTGGTTCGCCCTGCGCCGGGCGTGACCCACGTCCCAGCGGTCGGGACATCGGCGACGGGGACAGAGAGCTGCACCACAATGGGAGCCATGCCGATATCCGGGACACCCAGCCGCGCCGAGCTCGTCGACCACCTCGTGAGGACCCGTATCGCCGGGGACGTCGCCACCCCTCGCGAGAACAACCTCTCCCACTACCGCAAGCTCGCGAACGGCGACCGCCACTTCTGGCTCGGCCTGGAGCTCGGCGACCGCTGGAGCGACGAGCAGGACGTGCTGGCGGTGATGGCGGAGCGCGTCGGCGTCAACGACGACCCGGAGCACCGCTACGGCCAGGACACCATCGACCCCGAGCTGACCGTCGACGCCCTGGAGCGGATGGCCGGGCGGCTGCGCAAGGCCGCCGACAGCAGTCAGCGGGTGCTGTTCGCGACCGGTCACCCCGGCGGCCTGCTCGACGTGCACCGCGCCACCGCCGCCGCCCTGCGCGCCGCCGGCTGCGAGATCGTGGTGATCCCGGACGGGCTCCAGACGGACGAGGGATACGTCATGCAGTTCGCGGACGTGGCCGTCCTGGAGCACGGCGCCACCCTGTGGCACACACACTCCGGCGAGCCGATGCGGGCCATCCTCACCGGCCTGGAGCGCGAGGGCAGACGGCTGCCCGACCTGGTCGTCGCCGACCACGGCTGGGCGGGATACGCCGGTCAGCACGGCGTGGACTCGGTCGGCTACGCCGACTGCAACGACCCGGCCCTCTTCGTCGCCGAGGCCGAGGGGACCGTCCAGGTGACCGTGCCGCTCGACGACCACGTGGTCAGCCCCCGGTACTACGACCCGATGACGGCGTACCTGCTGGACCAGGCGGGCCTGGCCTAGGCATCCCGCAGGGGTCGGGCCGACGGGGCGTCCTCGGACCGGGGGACGCGGACCACGCCCTCCTGGATCACGGAGATCGCCAGCCGGCCGTCCTGGGTGTAGATGCGGGCCTGGCCGAGGCCGCGGCCGCCGTGCGCGGAGGGGGACTCCTGGTCGTAGAGCAGCCACTCGTCGGCCCGGAACGGGCGGTGGAACCACATCGCGTGGTCCAGCGAGGCCCCGACCACGTCGCCGACCGCCCAGCCGCCGCGGCCGTGCGCGAGCAGCACCGAGTCCAGCAGCGTCATGTCGGAGACGTAGGTGGCGAGGACGACGTGCAGGAGGGGCTGGTCGATGTCGCCGTCGAGCTTGCCGTCCGCGCGGAACCAGACCTGGGAGCGCGGCTCGCGCGGCTCGCCGAACCTGCCGTACGGCGGCTCGTCGACGTAGCGCAGGTCGACGGCCTCGCGGGCCTCCAGGAACCGCTCCACGACCTCGGGCGGAAGGTGGCCGTAGCCGCGCATCCGCTCCCGCGAGGTGGGCAGGGTCTCCGGGTCCGGGGCGGGCGGCATGGGCGCCTGGTGGTCCAGGCCCTCCTCGTACGTCTGGAAGGACGCCGAGAGGTGGAAGACCGGCTGCCCGTGCTGGACCGCGACGACCCGGCGGGTGGTGAAGGAGCGGCCGTCGCGGATGCGGTCCACGGTGTAGACGATGGGCGCGCCCGGGTCGCCGGGGCGCAGGAAGTAGGCATGCAGCGAGTGCGCGTGCCGGTCCGCGGGGACCGTGCGCCCCGCGGCGACCAGCGCCTGCGCCGCGACCTGCCCGCCGAAGACGCGCGGGACGACCGCGTGGCGGGACCGGCCGCGGAAGATGTCCCGCTCGATCCGCTCCAGGTCGAGCAGATCGAGCAGGGACCGAAGTGCCGGGTTCATGGGTCGGCCGCCCTTACAGGCCCATGTCCTTGGCGATGATCGACTTCATGATCTCGCTGGTGCCGCCGTAGATGCGGTTGACGCGGTTGTCCGCGTACAGGCGGGCGATGGGGTACTCGTTCATGTAGCCGTAGCCGCCGTGCAGTTGGAGGCAGCGGTCGATGACGCGGTGGGCGACCTCGGTGCAGAACAGCTTGGCGGAGGCGGCCTCGGCGGGGGTGAGCTCACCGGCGTCGAGGGCCTCAAGGGCGCGGTCGGCGACGGCCTGCGCCGCGTCCACCTCGGCCTGGCAGGCGGCCAGCTCGAACTTGGTGTTCTGGAAGTGGGCGACCGGCTTGCCGAAGACCGTGCGCTCCCGCACGTACTGCTGGGCGAACCGGACGGCGGCGCGGGCCTGCGCGTACGCGCCGAAGGCGATGCCCCACCGCTCGGAGGGCAGGTTGGCGCCGAGGTAGGAGAAGCCCTTGTTCTCCTCGCCGAGCAGGTCCTCGACCGGGACCTCGACGTCGGTGAACGCCAGCTCGGCGGTGTCGGACGCCTTCAGGCCCAGCTTGTCGAGCTTGCGGCCCACCGAGTAGCCCGCGGACCGGGTGTCGACGGCGAACAGGGAGATGCCGTGGCGGCGGTCCTCGGCCGCCGGGGCGGCGGTGCGGGCGCATACGATGACCCGGTCGGCGTGGACGCCGCCGGTGATGAAGGTCTTGGCGCCGTTGAGGACGTAGTGCGTGCCGTCCTCGCCGAGCCGGGCGGTGGTCTTCATGCCGGCGAGGTCGGAGCCGGTGCCGGGCTCCGTCATCGCGATGGCCCACATCTCCTCGCCGGAGACGAACCTGGGCAGGAAGCGCTTCTTCTGCTCGTCGGTGGCAAGCGTCTTGAGGTAGGGCAGCGCGAGCAGGACGTGCACGCCGGACCCGCCGAAGGTCACGCCCGCGCGGGCGGTCTCCTCATACTGGACGGCCTCGAACCGGTGCGTCTGGAGTCCGGCGCCGCCGTACTCCTCGGGAACGTTGATCCCGAACAGACCGAGCTCGGCGAGCCGGTGATAGAACTCGCGCGGGACCTGCCCTGCGGCGCACCACTCGTCGTAGACCGGCACGACCTCCGCCTCGATGAAGGCGCGAAGGGTCTCCCGGAACGCCTCGTGATCCTCTCCGAACACCGTACGCCGCACGCCGCCACCTCCACAGAGCAACTGTCCAAGCGCTTGCTCAGTCAAGATACCGACGAGTACACAACCTCGTAAAGGGAACGGGTGCACAACCTCGCAAAGGGGGCGCGGCGCGCCCGCGCACCGCTCAGCCCGCCGCGGGCGACCCCGCGGAGGCGAAGGCCCCCCGAGCCATCCGATGCAGCAGCTCCGCCGTGTCCCCGCGCCCCGGCAGGACACCCGCGCGCCCCAGGTGCGGCGTGGAGTTCAGCAGCCCGAACACCGAGTGCACGGCGGAGCGCGCGGCCGGTTCGCCGAGGTCCGGATGGACCCGCCGGACCACCTCCACCCACAGCTCGACGTACTGCCGCTGAAGCTGGCGCACCAGCTTGCGGTCGCTGTCCCGCAGGCGGTCCAGCTCCCGGTCGTGCAAGGTGATGAGCGGACGGTCGTCGAGCGCGAAGTCGATGTGCCCCTCGATGAGGGAGTCGAGCACCGCCTCGGGCCCGGCCACCCCGTCGGCCTCGGCCAGACGCCGCTTCGCCCCCGTCAGGAGCTGACCGCTGATGCCGACCAGCAGCTCGGCGAGCATCGCGTCCTTGCCGGCGAAGTGCCGGTACAGACCCGGCCCGCTGATACCCACGGCGGCGCCTATCTCGTCGACGCCGACACCGTGGAACCCGCGTTCGGCGAAGAGCCGCGCCGCTTCCTTGAGGATCTGCTCGCGACGGGTGGGGGCATCGGTTCGGGTGGCCATGAAAGCAATTCTAGACAGGACGGTTAGCGCTCGTTAACCTGGAGGGGAATCACGTTAACGCTCATTAACAGTCGGGGGCACCGCCCACCGGGTGAGGGGACCGCAAGGATGCACGAGGCACCGGAGCTGACGAGCGCGGCCGATCCCGCGTCGGAGGCCTGGCGAGCCAACGAACAGGCACACCGCGCGCTCGCCGAGGAGCTGCGCGGCAAGCTCGCCACCGCACGGCTCGGCGGCGGTGAGAAGGCGCGCGCCCGGCACACCGCGCGCGGGAAGCTGCTGCCGCGCGACCGCGTGGACACCCTCCTCGACGCCGGGTCGCCGTTCCTCGAACTCGCACCGCTGGCCGCCGACGGGATGTACGACGGCCAGGCCCCGGCCGCCGGGGTCGTCGCCGGCATCGGACGGGTCTCCGGCCGCGAGTGCGTGATCGTCGCCAACGACGCCACCGTCAAGGGCGGCACCTACTACCCGATGACGGTGAAGAAGCACCTGCGGGCCCAGGAGGTGGCGCTGGAGAACCGCCTGCCCTGCCTGTACCTGGTCGACTCCGGCGGTGCCTTCCTGCCCATGCAGGACGAGGTCTTCCCCGACCGGGAGCACTTCGGGCGGATCTTCTACAACCAGGCCCGGATGTCGGGCGCCGGCATCCCGCAGATCGCCGCGGTGCTCGGCTCCTGCACGGCCGGCGGCGCCTACGTCCCGGCGATGAGCGACGAGGCCGTGATCGTCCGCAACCAGGGCACGATCTTCCTGGGCGGGCCGCCGCTGGTGAAGGCGGCCACCGGCGAGGTCGTGACCGCCGAGGAGCTCGGCGGCGGCGAGGTGCACTCCCGGATCTCCGGCGTCACCGACCACCTCGCCGAGGACGACGCCCACGCCCTGCGCATCGTGCGGAACATCGTCTCCACCCTCCCCGCGCGCGGCACCCTGCCGTGGCAGGTCACCGAGGCGGTCGAGCCCAAGGTCGACCCCATGGGGCTGTACGGGGCGGTGCCCGCCGACCCCCGCACCCCCTACGACGTCCGCGAGATCATCGCGCGCGTGGTCGACGGCTCCCGTTTCGCCGAGTTCAAGTCCGAGTTCGGGCAGACCCTCGTCACCGGCTTCGCCCGGATCCACGGCCACCCGGTCGGGATCGTCGCCAACAACGGCATCCTGTTCTCCGAGTCCGCCCAGAAGGGCGCCCACTTCATCGAGCTGTGCGACCAGCGCGGGATCCCGCTGCTGTTCCTGCAGAACATCTCGGGCTTCATGGTGGGCAAGGACTACGAGGCGGGCGGCATCGCCAAGCACGGCGCCAAGATGGTCACCGCGGTCGCCTGCACCCGCGTGCCCAAGCTGACCGTCGTGGTCGGCGGTTCGTACGGCGCGGGCAACTACTCCATGTGCGGCCGGGCCTACTCCCCCCGCTTCCTGTGGATGTGGCCGAACGCCAAGATCTCCGTCATGGGCGGCGAGCAGGCCGCCTCGGTGCTCGCCACCGTCAAGCGGGACCAGCTCGAAGGCCGCGGCGAGGAGTGGCCGGCGCAGGACGAGGAGGCCTTCAAGGCCCCCATCCGCGCCCAGTACGAGCACCAGGGCAACGCCTACTACGCCACCGCCCGCCTGTGGGACGACGGCGTGATCGACCCGCTGGAGACCCGCCAGGTGCTGGGCCTGGCCCTGACCGCGTGCGCCAACGCCCCGCTGGGTGACCCCCAGTTCGGCGTCTTCCGGATGTGAGGGGGGACCTCGTGACGATGTTCGAAACGGTTCTGGTGGCCAATCGGGGCGAGATCGCCGTCCGGGTCATCCGTACGCTGCGCGCGCTCGGCGTGCGCTCGGTGGCCGTCTTCTCCGACGCCGACGCCGATGCCCGGCACGTCCGGGAGGCCGACACCGCGGTCCGGATCGGACCGGCGCCCGCGGCCGAGAGCTATCTGTCCGTCGAGCGGATCCTGGAGGCCGCCGCCCGCACCGGCGCGCAGGCCGTCCACCCCGGGTACGGCTTCCTGGCGGAGAACGCCGGGTTCGCGCGCGCCTGCGAGGAGGCCGGGCTGGTCTTCATCGGCCCTCCGGCGGACGCGATCTCCCTCATGGGCGACAAGATCCGCGCCAAGGAGACCGTGAAGGCCGCCGGGGTGCCGGTGGTCCCCGGCTCCAGCGGCTCCGGGCTCACCGACGCTCAACTCGCCGACGCGGCCCGCGAGATCGGCATGCCGGTGCTGCTGAAGCCGTCCGCCGGCGGCGGCGGCAAGGGCATGCGGCTGGTGCGGGACGCCGGCCTGATCGACGAGGAGATCGCCGCCGCCCGCCGTGAGGCCCGCGCCTCCTTCGGCGACGACACCCTGCTGGTCGAGCGCTGGGTCGACCGCCCCCGGCACATCGAGATCCAGGTCCTGGCCGACGGGCACGGCAACGTGGTGCACCTCGGCGAGCGCGAGTGCTCCCTCCAGCGCCGCCACCAGAAGATCGTCGAGGAGGCGCCGAGCGTGCTCCTCGACGAGGAGACCCGGGCCGCGATGGGCGAGGCCGCGGTCCAGGCGGCCCGCTCCTGCGGGTACCGGGGCGCGGGCACGGTGGAGTTCATCGTCCCCGGCGGCGACCCGGCGGCGTACTTCTTCATGGAGATGAACACCCGCCTCCAGGTGGAGCACCCGGTCACCGAGCTGATCACGGGGCTCGACCTGGTGGAGTGGCAGCTGCGGGTGGCGGCGGGCGAGCCGCTGGCATTCGCCCAGGAGGACGTCCGGCTGACCGGTCACGCGATCGAGGCCCGTCTGTGCGCGGAGGACCCGGCACGCGGGTTCCTGCCCTCGGGCGGCACGGTGCTCGCCCTGCGCGAGCCGCAGGGGTGGGGGTCCCCCCTGCTCGGAGAGCCTGGGGGAGGTGTGCGCACCGACTCCGGGCTCAGCGAGGGCACGGAGGTCGGCAGCCTGTACGACCCGATGCTGTCCAAGGTGATCGCCTACGGCCCGGACCGCGCCACCGCGCTCAGGAAGCTGCGGGCGGCCCTCGCCGGGACGGTCACGCTGGGCGTGCAGACCAACGCCGGGTTCCTGCGCCGGCTGCTGGCCCACCCGGCCGTCGTGGCGGGCGAGCTGGACACGGGCCTGGTCGAGCGGGTGGTCGACGAGCTGGTTCCGACGGAGGTGCCGGCGGAGGTGTACGAGGCCGCGGCACTGCTGCGCCAGTCGGCGCTCGGCCCGGCCGGCGCGACCGGCTGGGTGGACCCGTTCTCCGCCGCGGACGGCTGGCGGCTGGGCGGCGAGCCGGCCTGGACGGTCCACCATCTGCGCGTGCCGGGGCACGAGCCGGTCGCCGTGCGTGTGCGCCGCACGCCCGACGGCGGGGCAGAGGTACTGACGGAAGGGTCCGGCACGCCTCGCCGGGCGTCCGGGGGGCTGCCCCCGCGCGCCGGCACCGACGACCGGTTCAGCTGCCGGCTCGACGGCGTCGTGCACACCTTCGATGCCACGCCGGACGGCACCTGGCTCGGCCGCGACGGCGACGTCTGGCACGTGCGCGACCACGACCCGGTGGCGGCCTCGCTCAGCCGCGCGGGCCACTCCGGCGCCGACTCGCTCACCGCCCCCATGCCGGGCACGGTCACGGTCGTGAAGGTCGCGGTCGGCGACGAGGTGGTGGCGGGCCAGAGCCTGCTGGTGGTCGAGGCGATGAAGATGGAGCACGTCATCTCCGCGCCGCACGCCGGCACCGTCACCGAACTGGACGTGGCACCGGGCACGACGGTCGCCATGGACCAGGTCCTGGCGGTCATCGCCCCCGTGGAGGAGGAGACGGAATGACCGCCCCGGACGGCACGAGCACCTCGGACACCGGCCTCCCGATGGTGGTCACGGCGCCCGACCTGCCCGCGCGGGTCAGGATCCACGAGGTCGGGCCGCGCGACGGACTGCAGAACGAGAAGGCGACCGTACCGACCGAGGTCAAGGCGGAGTTCATCCGCCGCCTCGCCGACGCCGGCCTGACGACGGTGGAGGCCACCAGCTTCGTCCACCCGAAGTGGGTTCCCCAACTGGCGGACGCGGAGGCGCTGTTCCCGCAGGTCAAGGATCTGAAGGGGGTGCACCTCCCGGTCCTCGTGCCCAATGCGCGCGGACTGGAGCGCGCGCTCGCGCTGGGGGCGGACCGCATCGCCGTCTTCGCCAGCGCCACCGAGTCCTTCGCCAGGGCCAACCTCAACCGCACGGTGGAGGAGTCGCTCGCGGTCTTCGAGCCCGTCGTGGCCCGCGCGAAGGGGGAGGGCGCCCATGTCCGCGGCTATGTCTCCATGTGCTTCGGCGATCCCTGGGAGGGTGCCGTCCCGATCCACCAGGTCGTCCACGTGTGCAGGGCGCTCCTGGACATGGGCTGCGACGAGCTGAGCCTCGGGGACACGATCGGTGTCGCCACCCCGGGGCACGTCCTGGAACTGCTGGCCGCGCTCAACGAGCGGCACGTGCCGACCTCCGCGCTCGGCGTGCACTTCCACGACACCTACGGCCAGGCGCTCGCCAACACCCTGGCCGCCCTCCAGCACGGCGTCACCACCGTCGACGCCTCCGCGGGCGGTCTCGGCGGGTGTCCGTACGCCAAGTCCGCCACCGGCAACCTCGCCACCGAGGACCTCGTGTGGATGCTCCGGGGTCTCGGCATCGAGACCGGAGTCGACCTCGGCCGCCTCACCGCCACCAGCGCGTGGATGGCCGAACGGCTGGGCCGCCCCAGCCCCTCCCGCACCCTCCGTGCCCTCTCCCACAAGGAGCAGTGATCGACCATGAACCACCGCCTCTCCCCCGAGCTGGAGGAACTCCGCCGTACGGTGGAGCAGTTCGCCCACGACGTCGTCGCCCCGAAGATCGGCGACTTCTACGAGCGGCACGAGTTCCCGTACGAGATCGTGCGGGAGATGGGCCGTATGGGTCTGTTCGGGCTGCCGTTCCCGGAGGAGTACGGCGGCATGGGCGGTGACTACCTGGCGCTGGGCATCGCCCTGGAGGAACTGGCGCGGGTGGACTCCTCGGTCGCCATCACGCTGGAGGCCGGGGTCTCGCTCGGCGCCATGCCGATCCACCTCTTCGGCACCGAGGAGCAGAAGCGCGAGTGGCTGCCCCGGCTGTGCTCCGGCGAGATACTCGGCGCCTTCGGCCTCACCGAGCCCGACGGCGGCTCGGACGCGGGCGCGACCCGCACGACGGCCCGGCTGGACCCGGAGACCGACGAGTGGGTGATCAACGGCACCAAGTGCTTCATCACCAACTCGGGCACGGACATCACCGGGCTGGTGACGGTGACGGCGGTGACCGGCCGCAAGCCCGACGGGCGCCCGCAGATCTCCGCGATCATCGTGCCCTCCGGCACGCCCGGCTTCACGGTGGCGCCCGCCTACTCGAAGGTCGGCTGGAACGCCTCCGACACCCGTGAGCTGTCCTTCGCCGACGTCCGGGTGCCGGCGGCGAACCTGCTGGGCGAGGAGGGCCGCGGCTACGCGCAGTTCCTGCGCATCCTCGACGAGGGCCGGATCGCCATCGCGGCGCTGGCGACCGGGCTGGCGCAGGGCTGTGTGGACGAGTCGGTGAAGTACGCCAAGGAGCGCCACGCCTTCGGCAAGCCCATCGGCTCCAACCAGGCCATCCAGTTCAAGATCGCCGACATGGAGATGAAGGCCCACACGTCCCGCCTCGCCTGGCGCGACGCGGCCTACCGCCTGGTGGCCGGTGAGCCCTTCAAGAAGGAGGCCGCCCTGGCCAAGCTCTACTCCTCGACGATCGCCGTCGACAACGCCCGCGACGCCACCCAGGTCCACGGCGGCTACGGCTTCATGAACGAGTACCCCGTGGCCCGCATGTGGCGCGACTCCAAGATCCTGGAGATCGGCGAGGGCACGAGCGAGGTCCAGCGCATGCTGATCGCCCGGGAGTTGGGGCTGACGGGCTGATCCCCTCGGCCCCGAGCGGACGGGGCCCCGTCGGCGCCGCACCGCGCTCGTTCGGGGCGGGCGATCGTTGGACAATGACTAAGGTTAGGCTAACCTAGCTTCGGTTTTGTCCGGCGGGCGCTCCGCCCCGTTCGAAAGCAGTCACGCCCATGCCCAACGCCCGTGCCACCCTTCTCTCCCGCCGCGGCATCCTCGCCGCGGGCGGCGCCCTCGGCCTCGGTGCCGTGCTCGCAGCCTGCGGTGACGGTGACGCGAAAAACGGCGGCTCGGGCGGCAAGGCGGCCAAGGGCGCGTCAGGTCCGTGGTCCTTCAAGGACGACCGCGGGCAGACCGTGAAGGCCGACAAGGTCCCCTCGCGCATCGTCGCATTCGTCGGGGTCGCCGCCGCGCTGCACGACTACGGCGTCCGGGTCGAGGGCGTCTTCGGCCCCACGACGACCAAGGGCGGCAAGGCCGATGTGCAGGCCGGCGACATGGACGTCACCAAGGTGACGGTGCTCGGCAACGAGTGGGGCCAGTTCAACATCGAGAAGTACGCCTCCCTCGCCCCCGACCTGCTCGTCTCCACCATGTTCGACGACGCGGGCACCCTCTGGTACGTCCCCGAGGAGTCGAAGAAGAAGATCCTCGCCGTCGGCGCCCCCACCGTCGGGATCTCCGTCTACGACCGGCAGCTCACGGAGCCGCTGGAGCGCATGCTCGCGCTGGCCAAGTCGCTCGGCGCCGATGTCGCCGGCGACAAGGTGAAGCAGGCCAGGAAGCGGTTCGAGGACGCGGCCGCCCGGCTGCGCGCCGCCGCCCGGGCGAAGCCGGACATCAAGGTGCTGGCGGGCTCCGCGAGCCAGGACCTGTTCTACGTCTCCGGCACCAACCTCTCCATCGACCTGGAGTACTTCAAAGCCCTCGGCGTGAACTTCGTGGAGCCCCCGGAGAGCGCCAAGAAGGAGGGCGGCGGCTGGTTCGAGTCCCTGAGCTGGGAAAACGCCGACAAGTACGCGGCGGACATCATCATGATGGACAACCGCACCTCGGCCATCCAGCCCGTCGGCATCACCCAGGGCACCTGGAAGAAGCTCCCCGCGGTCAAGGCGGGGCAGGTCATCGCCCGCAACCCCGAGCCGATCCTGTCCTACGACAAGTGCGCCCCGCTGCTCGAGGACCTCGCGAAGGCCATCGAGACGGCGAAGAAGGTCGCCTGATCCTGCCCGCCCCGGTCCGCCACCCCCCACACACAAGCCCCCTGACGCCGACTCGGGAGCACACATGACGACGGCCGTGGCCGCCCCGTTCCGTTTCTTCTCCCTCCAGGTCGTACGGACGAGGCGGCTCGGCCCGTCTCTCGTCCGGGTCACCTTCGCCGGGCCCGACCTGCACGCCTTCCACTCCGACGGACGCGACCAGTCCCTCTCCCTGTTCCTGCCGCAGCCGGGCCAAGCCGAGCCGGCGGTACCGCTCGAACTCGGCGACGGCTGGTGGCAGGGCTGGCGCGAACTCCCCGACGACGTACGGGCGGTGATGCGTTCGTACACGCTGCGGTCGCTGCGCCGCGGACCCGACGAGATCGACATCGACTTCGCCCTGCACGGCCTGGAGCCCGGCGCCGCGGCACCCGCCGGGCCCGCCTCCCGCTGGGCCGCCCGCGCCACGCCCGGCGACCGCGTCCTGCTGCTCGGTCCGGCGGTCGCGGACAACCGGGCGATCCGCTTCCGCCCGCCCGAGGACACCGATCTGGTGGTGATGTGGGGCGACGAGACCGCCGTGCCCGCCGCGACCGCGATCCTGGAGTCCCTGCCGGCCGGCACGCGGGTGCGTGCCTGGCTGGAGGTGGGGCACGCGGGCGACATCCAGGACGCGACGACCGACGCCGACGCCGAGGTCACCTGGCTGGTGCGCGAAGGGGGCCGCCCGGCGGGCTCCCCGACGGCCCTCGACGCGCTGCGCGGCACCCGACTCCCCGCAGGGGAGCGGCCGTACGTCTGGCTCGCGGGCGAGTCCGGGTGCGTCCGGGCGCTGCGCCGTCACTTCGTCGGCGAGCGCGGGACCGACCGTCGCCGCGTCACCTTCGTGGGCTACTGGCGGCACGGTCTGAGCGAGGAGCAGTTGCGCACGCAGGAGTGACACCGGTCACGGCGGGGCAACACCCGGCATAGATCAACTTAGGTTAGGCTAACCTAAGTAATCGCGCGCCGCTTTTCCGTCCCACCACGGACCGTCCCCACCCCACCGGAGGACCCCCCACATGCGCTCACACCTGCTCAACGACCTGACCGCGGAGCACTACCGCCGGTCCGTGAAGGAAGGAGTGGAACGGGTGGCCGCCCAACTGGCCGCCACCGAACGGCCGTTCACGGGCGTCACCCCCGAAGCCCTCGCCCCCCGCATCGAGCGGATCGACCTGGACCGGCCGCTGAACGACACCACGGCGGCCCTCGACGAACTGGAGGAGGTCTACCTCCAGGACGCCGTCTACTTCCACCACCCCCGCTACCTCGCCCACCTCAACTGCCCCGTCGTCATCCCGGCGGTGCTCGGCGAGGCCGTCCTGTCCGCCGTCAACTCCTCCCTCGACACCTGGGACCAGTCGGCGGGCGGCACCCTGATCGAGCGCAGGCTCATCGACTGGACGGCCGCCCGGATCGGCCTCGGCCCGGAGGCCGACGGCGTGTTCACCTCCGGCGGAACCCAGTCCAACCTCCAGGCGCTGCTGCTGGCCCGCGAGGAGGCCGGCGGCACGCCGCTCTCCGAGCTGCGGATCCTCACCTCGGAGGCGAGCCACTTCAGTGTGCGCAAGTCCGCGCAGCTGCTCGGTCTCGGAGCCGATTCGGTGGTCGTCGTCCCGGTCGACCACGACAAGCGCATGCAGACCCTGGCGCTCGCCCACGAGTTGGAGCGCTGCCACGGTGACGGGCTCGTCGCGATGGCCGTGGTCGCCACCGCCGGCACCACCGACTTCGGCTCCATCGACCCGCTGCCCGAGATCGCCGAGCTGTGCGAGAGGTTCGGCACCTGGCTGCACGTCGACGCGGCCTACGGCTGCGGCCTGCTGGTCTCCCCCACCCGCCGCGAGCTGCTCAACGGCATCGAACGCGCCGACTCGGTCACCGTCGACTACCACAAGTCCTTCTTCCAGCCAGTGAGTTCCTCCGCCGTGCTGGTCCGGGACGCCTCGGTCCTGCGGCACGCCACCTATCACGCGGACTACCTCAACCCGCGCCGGGCGGTGACCGAGCGCATCCCCAACCAGGTCGACAAGTCCCTGCAGACCACCCGCCGCTTCGACGCCCTCAAACTGTGGATGACCCTGCGCGTGATGGGCGCCGACGGCATCGGGCAGCTCTTCGACGAGGTGTGCGACCTGACCGCCGCGGGCTGGAAACTGCTCGCCTCCGACCCGCGGTTCGACGTCGTCGTCGAACCGGCGCTGTCCACCCTGGTCTTCCGCTACATCCCGGCGGCCGTCACCGACCCGGCCGAGATCGACCGCGCCAACCTCCACGCCCGCAAGGCCCTGTTCGCCTCCGGCGACGCGGCGGTCGCGGGCACCAAGGTCGCCGGTCGCCACTACCTGAAGTTCACCCTGCTCAACCCCGAGACCACGACCGACGACCTCACCGCCGTCCTCGATCTGATCGCCGGCCACGCCGAGCAGTACCTGGGAGAGCCCCTTGACCGCGCGTCCTGAAGCGACTGTAGCCCCCGAGGTCCACGAAGCCCGGGAACAGTCCCGGACCACCTACGACTTCGTGGGCATCGGCCTGGGCCCGTTCAACCTCGGCCTGGCCTGCCTCACCGAGCCGATCGCCGAACTGAACGGCGTCTTCCTGGAGTCCAAGCCCGACTTCGAGTGGCACTCGGGCATGTTCCTCGACGGCGCCCACCTCCAGACCCCGTTCATGTCGGACCTGGTCACCCTGGCCGACCCGACCTCCCCGTTCTCCTTCCTCAACTACCTGAAGGAGAAGGGCCGCCTGTACTCGTTCTACATCCGGGAGAACTTCTACCCGCTGCGCGTCGAGTACGACGACTACTGCCGGTGGGCCGCGTCCCGGCTGAGCAGCGTCCGCTTCGGCACGACGGTCACCGAGGTGACGTACGACGAGGGCGACGAGCTGTACACCGTGCGCACGCACACCGGGGCCGCGTACCGCGCCCGCCGCCTGGTCCTCGGCACGGGCACACCCGCGTATATCCCCGAGGCCTGCCACGGTCTGACCGGCGACTTCCTGCACAACTCCCGCTATCTGGAGCACAAGGCGGAGCTCCAGCGCAAGGAGTCGATCACGCTGGTGGGCAGCGGCCAGTCCGCCGCCGAGATCTACTACGACCTGCTCGGCGAGATCGACGTCCACGGCTACCGGCTGAACTGGGTCACCCGCTCCCCGCGGTTCTTCCCGCTGGAGTACACCAAGCTCACGCTGGAGATGACCTCCCCGGAGTACATCGACTACTACCACGCCCTGCCGGAGCGGACCCGCTACCGCCTCACCGAGCAGCAGAAGGGCCTGTTCAAGGGCATCGACGGCACCCTGATCGACGAGATCTTCGACCTGCTCTACCAGAAGAACCTCTCCGGCCCGGTCCCCACCCGTCTGCTCACCAACTCGGCGCTCACCGGGGCGACTCACCACGACGGCTCCTACACCCTCACCTTCCGCCAGGAGGAGCAGGGGAAGGACTTCGAGCTGCGCTCCGAGGGCCTTGTCCTGGCCACCGGCTACCGGTACGCCGAACCGGAGTTCCTGAAGCCGATCCGGGACAGGCTGCGCTACGACTCCCACGGCAACCACGACATCGGCCGCAACTACGCCATCGACGTCACCGGCCGCGGCGTCTTCCTCCAGAACGGCGGTGTGCACGCCCACAGCGTCACCAGCCCCGACCTGGGCATGGGCCCGTACCGCAACAGCTGCATCATCCGCGAGCTGCTCGGCACCGAGCACTACCCGGTCGAGAAGTCCATCGCTTTCCAGGAGTTCGCCGTATGACCCTCACGTTCCGTCCGCTCGACCCGCTGAAGGACGCCGAGTTGCTGCACGGCTGGGTCACCCACCCGAAGGCGGCGTTCTGGATGATGCAGGACGCGACGCTCACGGACGTCGAGCGCGCCTACATGGAGATCGCCGCCGACCCCCACCACGACGCCTTCGTCGGGCTGCACGACGGCGAACCCGCCTTCCTGATGGAACGGTACGACCCGGCCCACCGCGAGCTGGTGGGGCTGTACGAGCCGGAGCCCGGTGACGTCGGCATGCACTTCCTGGTCGCGCCGACCGACACGCCCGTGCACGGGTTCACCCGGGCCGTGCTCACCGCCGTGATGCGGCACCTGTTCGAGGATCCGGCGACCCGCCGGGTCGTGGTGGAGCCCGACGTGCGCAACACGGCCGTGCAGGCACTGAACTCGGCCGTCGGATTCGTGCCGGAGCGCGAGATCGACAAGCCCGAGAAGACGGCGCTGCTGAGCTTCTGCACCCGGGAGCGGTTCACCGCGGCGACGGGGGTGGCCGCATGACCCTCGCCGACGCCGTGTCCCACCTGTCCCCGGAGCACTGGGAGACCGCCAACCGCCTGCTCATACGCAAGGCGCTCGCCGAGTTCACGCACGAGCGGCTGCTCGCCCCCCGCCCGGACGGCGGCCACTTCGCCGTCGACAGCGACGACGGCCTCACCCGCTACCGCTTCGCCGCCGTCCGCCGCGCCCTCGACCACTGGCAGGTGGACCCGGACTCGATCACCCGCCGGCGCGACGGCGCCGAACTGCCGCTCGCCGCACTGGACTTCTTCATCGAGTTCAGGGCGTCGCTGGGACTGAGCGACGAGATCCTGCCGGTCTACCTGGAGGAGATCTCCTCCACCCTGGCGAGCACCTGCTACAAACTCGCCAAGCCGCAGATCACCTCCGCCGAGCTGGCGAAGGGCTCGTTCCAGGACATCGAGAGCGGCATGACCGAGGGCCACCCCTGCTTCGTCGCCAACAACGGGCGGCTCGGCTTCGGGGTCCGCGAGTACCTGTCGTACGCCCCCGAGACCGCGAGCCCCGTCCGGCTGGTGTGGCTGGCCGCGCACCGCTCACGGGCGGCGTTCACGGCGGGCGTCGGCATCGAGTACGAGGCCTTCCTGCGCGGGGAACTGGGCGCGGAGACCGTCGAGCGCTTCCACGCCCGGCTCACCGGCCAGGGCCTCGACCCCGCCGACTACCTGCTCATACCCGTCCACCCCTGGCAGTGGTGGAACAAGCTCACCGTCACCTTCGCCGCCGAGATCGCCCGCCGCCATCTGGTCTGCCTGGGCGAGGGCGACGACGAGTACCTGGCGCAGCAGTCCATCCGGACCTTCTTCAACCGCACGAACCCGCACCGGCACTACGTCAAGACCGCGCTGTCCGTACTCAACATGGGCTTCATGCGCGGACTGTCGGCCGCCTACATGGAGGCCACCCCGGCCATCAACGACTGGCTGGCCCAGCTCATCGCCGACGATCCGGTGCTGAAGTCGACCGGTCTGACGATCATCCGCGAGCGGGCGGCCGTCGGCTACCGGCACCTGGAGTACGAGGAGGCGACGGACCGCTACTCGCCGTACCGGAAGATGCTGGCCGCGCTCTGGCGCGAGAGCCCGGTGCCCTCGCTGCGGGACGGCGAGTCCCTGGCCACCATGGCCTCGCTGCTGCACGTCGACCACGAGGGCGCGTCCTTCGCGGCTGCCCTGATCGAACGCTCCGGGCTGTCCCCGAGGCAGTGGCTGCGCGGCTGTCTGCGCGCCTACCTCACCCCGCTCCTGCACAGCTTCTACGCCTACGACCTGGTGTTCATGCCGCACGGCGAGAACGTGATCCTGGTGCTGGAGGACGGCGAGGTGCGGCGGGCGGTCTTCAAGGACATCGCCGAGGAGATCGCGGTCCTCGACCCGGACGCCGCGCTGCCGCCCGAGGTGCGGCGGATCCGGGTGGAGGTCCCGGACGAGCAGAAGCTGCTGTCCCTGTTCACGGACGTCTTCGACTGCTTCTTCCGCTTCCTGGCCGCGACGCTCGCCGCCGAGGGGGTCCTGGAGGAGGACGACTTCTGGCAGGCGGTCGCCGAGACGGTCCGCGAGTACCAGGAGTCGGTGCCCGAACTCGCCTGGAAGTTCACGCGGTACGACCTGTTCACCCCCGAGTTCGCGCTGTCCTGCCTCAACCGGCTGCAACTGCGCGACAACCGCCAGATGGTGGACCTCGCGGACCCCTCAGGGGCGCTCCAGCTCGTCGGAACCCTGCGCAACCCCCTCGCGGGGCGCTGAGCCCCGTCCCGGACGGACGGGCACCCCGGAGTACGGTCCTCCGGGGTGCCCGTCGCCCGTGTTCCCGGCGCTGTTCCCGCCGCTGTCCCTACCGCGCGGGCCAGGGCACCTGCGGGGAGCGGTAGTAGCCGATCCCGAGCGCGTCCCAGCGCGGCGCCTGGGCCGCCAGACGGGTGCTGTAGGCGTCCCAGTCGTGCGTGGCCGCGGGCGACCAGCCGAGTTCGGCGACGCCGGGCAGCCGGGGGAAGGCCATGGCGTCGATGTCGGCGGAGGTGGACAGGGTCTCCGACCACAGCGGCGCCTCGACACCGCGGACCGCGGAGGCGGGCGCGCCCGGCACGTAGCTGCCCGGATCCCAGTCGTAGGACCGCCGCACCTCGACGTAGCCGGCCCAGGCCAGTCCGAGCGGGGTGTCCTTGGTGTACTTCATGTCCAGGTACACCCGGTCGGCCGGGGACAGGATCAGCCCGGTGCCGTTCTGCGCGGCCCGGGCGACCTGGGCCTTCTCCGCCGCGCTGGTGGAGTCCAGGCCCCAGTACTGGGCGAGCGCGCCCTTGGCCGGGGTGGCGCCGGTCAGCTGGTGCCAGCCGATCACCTTCTTGCCGTACTTGGCGACGACGGGCTGCACGCGGTCCATGAACTTCACGTAGTCGTCGTGGCTGGTGGAGTGCGCCTCGTCACCGCCGATGTGCAGGTAGCGGCCGGGGGTGAGGGCGGCGAGCTCGCGGACCACGTCGTCCACGAAGTCGTAGGTGATCTGCTGGGACACGCACAGCGAGCTGAACCCGACCTCGGTGCCCGTGTACAGAGGGGGCGCCGCGCCGTCGCAGTTCAGCTCCGCGTAGGAGGAGAGGGCCGCGTTGGTGTGGCCGGGCATGTCGATCTCGGGGACGACCTCCAGATGGCGGGAGGCCGCGTAGCGGACGATCTCCCGGTAGTCGGCCTTGGTGTAGTGGCCGCCCGCGCCGCCGCCGACCTGCGTCGAGCCGCCGTGGGCGGCCAGGCGCGGCCAGGAGTCGACGGCGATGCGCCAACCCTGGTCGTCGCTCAGATGCAGATGCAGCTCGTTGATCTTGTAGAGGGCGAGTTCGTCGATGTAGTGCTCGACCTGGGCGACGGTGAAGAAGTGCCGGGAGACGTCGAGCATGGCGCCCCGGTAGGCGTAGCGCGGGCTGTCCTTGATGGTGCCGCCGGCGACCAGCCACGGGCCCGGCTGCACGGACTTCTTCTCGACGGCGGCGGGCAGCAGCTGCCGCAGGGTCTGCACTCCGTGGAACAGGCCGGCCGGCTCCCCCGCGGTGATCGTCACCCCGCTCGCCGCGCTGTCCAGCCGGTAGCCCTCGGCGCCGTACGACCCCTTGGCCAGCCGCAGGCGGATGCCGCCCTGGCCCCGGGTGGTCAGCGGCAGGCGGTAGCCGGTGGAGGGCCGCAGGACGTCCGCGAGGTACTCGCCCACCCGGCGTACCTCGCGGGAGCCGTCGACGCGGATGCGGGTGCCCGCCGTGACGCGGTACGGGTTTCCGCCCGCCTGGACGGAGGCCGGGGCCGGGACCACCTGTCCCAGCGGCGTCGCGGCCGTAGCGGACGCGGCCCCACCGGCGGGCGCGGCGCCCACGGCGAAGACGCCGGCCGCGGCCACGAGCAGCAGCGCACCCAGGGCCCGGCTGGTCCTGGGCATCCGGATTCCGCGGGGAGTCGTGCTGTGGTGCCGTCTCACATGCGCTCCCTTCGTTCGGCTCGGGGACTCCACGGAGCCCCGACGGTATGGACCACTCTCCCGCAGATGCGGCGAAACAATCCGCCCATGACGGAAATCATCCAGAGCGACGACGGGCGGGTCCCCGGACGGCGGCGCCCGGGACCCGCGCCCTCACGCTCGCCCGGCATCGCCGCGCGCCGCACCGCACGACCCCACCGACACTCCCCTGCCCGAAATCGGGCAGGTTTCTTGCGAAAGCCCGCCCCTTACTCCAGAATCCACCGGGTGCACGACGAACTTGTTGATCATCTGACGCGGTCCACGCCGCTGAACCGGGGCGAGGCACTCCGGGTGGTCCAGGACGTGCTCGCCTACTTCGACGAGACGACCGAACAGTTCGTCCGTCGCCGCCACCGCGAGCTCCAGGCCCAGGGCCTGGTGAACGCGGAGATCTTCGAACGGATCGCGGCGGACCTGCAGTACCGCGCGGTGGCACCGCCGGAACTCTCCCTCCGGCAGCTGCGCCGGATCGTCTACGGCTGAGGGATACCTGTACATGTGCGGAATCGTCGGATACATCGGCAAGCGTGACGTCGCCCCCCTGCTCCTGGAAGGCCTTCAGCGCCTGGAGTACCGCGGCTACGACTCCGCGGGCATCGCCGTCACCTCACCGAAGACGGCCGGTCTGAAGATGGTCAAGGCCAAGGGCCGGGTCCGCGACCTGGAGGCCAAGGTCCCGGCGCGCTTCAAGGGCACCACGGGCATCGCCCACACCCGCTGGGCCACCCACGGCGCCCCCTCCGACGAGAACGCCCACCCGCACATGTCGGCCGACAACAAGGTCGCCGTCGTGCACAACGGCATCATCGACAACGCCTCCGACCTGCGCCGCAAGCTTCAGGCGGACGGCGTGGAGTTCCTCTCCGAGACCGACACCGAGGTGCTGACCCACCTCATCGCCCGCTCCGAGGCGGAGACGCTGGAGGAGAAGGTCCGCGCCGCCGTCCGCATGGTCGAGGGAACCTACGGCATCGCCGTCCTGCACGCCGACTTCCCCGACCGCATCGTGGTGGCCCGCAACGGCTCGCCGGTCGTGCTCGGCGTCGGCGAGAAGGAGATGTTCGTCGCCTCCGACATCGCCGCGCTGGTCACCCACACCCGGCAGATCGTCACCCTCGACGACGGCGAGATGGCCACCCTCAAGGCCGACGACTTCCGCACGTACACCACCGAGGGCACCCGCACCACCGCCGAGCCGACCACCGTGGAGTGGGAGGCGGCCTCCTACGACATGGGGGGCCACGACACCTACATGCACAAGGAGATCCACGAGCAGGCCGAGGCCGTGGACCGGGTGCTGCGCGGCCGGATCGACGACCGGTTCGCCACCGTGCACCTCGGCGGCATCAACCTCGACGCCCGCGAGGCGCGCGCGGTGCGCCGGGTGAAGATCCTCGGCTGCGGCACCTCCTACCACGCGGGCATGATCGGCGCCCAGATGATCGAGGAGCTGGCCCGCATCCCCGCCGACGCCGAGCCGGCCTCCGAGTTCCGCTACCGCAACGCGGTGGTCGACCCCGACACGCTGTACGTCGCGGTCTCCCAGTCCGGTGAGACGTACGACGTGCTGGCGGCCGTGCAGGAGCTCAAGCGCAAGGGCGCGCGGGTGCTCGGCGTCGTCAACGTGGTGGGTTCCGCCATCGCCCGCGAGGCGGACGGCGGCATCTACGTCCACGCCGGACCCGAGGTCTGCGTGGTGTCCACCAAGTGCTTCACCAACACCTGCGTCGCCTTCGCGCTGCTCGCCCTGCACCTGGGCCGCATCCGCGACCTGTCGGTGCGCGACGGCAAGCGGATCATCGAGGGCCTGCGCAAGCTGCCGGCGCAGATCTCCGAGATCATGAAGCAGGAGGAGGAGATCGAGCGTCTGGCCCAGGACTACGCCGACGCCCGCTCAATGCTCTTCATCGGCCGGGTCCGCGGCTACCCGGTGGCCCGTGAGGCCTCCCTGAAGCTGAAGGAGGTCTCCTACATCCACGCCGAGGCCTACCCGGCCTCCGAGCTGAAGCACGGCCCGCTGGCCCTGATCGAGCCCGCCCTGCCGACGGTGGCGATCGTGCCGGACGACGACCTGCTGGAGAAGAACCGCGCGGCCATGGAGGAGATCAAGGCCCGCAGCGGCAGGATCCTCGCCGTCGCCCACCAGGAGCAGGAGAAGGCCGACCAGACGATCGTCGTGCCCAAGAACGAGGACGAACTCGACCCCATCCTCATGGGCATCCCCCTCCAACTCCTCGCCTACCACACGGCCCTGACCCTCGGCCGCGACATAGACAAGCCCCGCAACCTCGCCAAGTCGGTAACGGTGGAGTAAGCACAAAGGCTGCCCCAGACCGCCCGAGGGGCCCCGAAGGGGCCCTGAAGGGGCGCGGGGCTGTATCGACATGCGGCTCCGCCGCGTGGGCGCGAGCAACCCCAACGCGCCCGCACAGGCAGAACCATGAGAAACGGACCCCCACGCGTGCCACCCACCACACGGGGGTCCGTTTCCGTTGGCCGGGGAGCAACCCACCCCACCCCCCAGCCTGCGCAGCTAACCGGTGGCCGTCACCCCCCGGCCCGCAGCGCGTCGCGGAAGTTCCGTGGGCCAGTGGGCGAGCGCCGCCGTGGCCGCGTACCAGGCGACCGCTCCCGCCGCCACGGCGAACCAGCCGCCCACCTTCGCCAGGCCGCCGGTGTCGGCGAACCGCGCGATGGCGAGCAGCACCAGAGAGACGAAGAACAGACCGTAGGTGCTCTGGCCGAGGACGTCCCCGCCGGCGAGCGTCAACGTCAGGGCCACGAGGGCGAACAGGAGCAGGAAGAGTCCCGCGCCGTTGTCGGACACCTGGGCGCCCGCGGAGACGGCCCAGGTGAACCAGAGGGCGCCGAGGGCGCCGTAGGCCGTACCGGTCGCGGTGTCGCGATCGCGGAAGGCCAGCAGTCCGGCGACGAACAGGGCGACGCCGCCCACATAGTGAGCGAGTGTCACCGCGTCGTTCGCCGTCACTCCGTTGATGACTTCGGTGTACCCGAGCCCGAAGGCCAGCAGGGTGACACCGAGGGCGAGTCGGCCGAGGACGGTGGTCGTGGTGCTTCCCGCAGAGACGTCGTTGGCCACGGCAAGCTCCCTTCATGCCTGGGCAGTTGTGCGGTGACCGGTATATGCCCTTCACAAGGGCACAAACACCTCCGCGTGCAGGTAATTTCACGGAAACACACACGCCGTGAACAGGAAGGGAGTCGGCGGGCGGAGCAGGCTAGGGGATGACCACGACCGGCCGCTGCGCGCGCTTGGCGAGCCGGCCCGCCACCGAGCCGAACAGGCGCCCCACGAGCCCGTGAGTGGAGCCGACGACGATCGCGTCCGCCTCGTACTCCTTGCCGACCTCTTCGAGTTCGTGGCAGATGTCGCCGCCGCGCTCGACGAGGATCCACGGCACCTCCGCCAGGTACTCCGCGCAGGCGAGTTCGAGGCCGAGGACCTCGGTGCGGTGGTCCGGCACGTCAACGAAGACGGGGGGCTCGCACCCCGCCCACACCGTGGTGGGCAGCCGGTTGGCGACGTGGACGATGATCAGGCCCGAGTGGGTGCGCTGCGCCATGCCGATCGCGTAGGCGAGGGCGCGCTCGCTGGAGGTGGACCCGTCGAAGCCGACGACGACGCCGTGCTTGAACGCCGGATCGCAGGGTTGGCGTGGCTCTTCCGCCGCCTGGGGATCGGCCGCCGTGGGGTCGGCGAGCGGTCGCTTGCGGTCCGCGGGTTCGAAGAATTCGTGACCGGCCATGGCTGTCTCGGCGAGGTGATCCTTTGTCGGGGACGACAGTCTGCGGCGAAGCTGTGTCCGGGAATGGTCTTCCCGTCCCCATACCCCCAAGGGTACGGCGGCACGCCTCCTTAGCCCAGATCCCGCGCACTCTCCGTGGCGGTTCACCGGAGCATGCACGAGCCACGCCCGTAACGCAATGGTTGCTGCCCCGTACAGGCGGTTTGTGCGGGATTCGCTTTCCGCGACGGGTGGGAACACGGTAGCGGAGGGGCGCCGGCGGCCGGCCGCGGCGAGCCCGCTCCGGTCCCGCACAGTGACCGACCCCCGGAACACGCGTTGAGCCCGGAGAGCCGCCGCCGTAGGGAGCACGCCGTGTCCGGACCCCGTACCGTCCCCGACCGAGACCTGCCTCCCGCGTGGGACAGCGTGTGGGACAGCGCGTCGGACGCCGGGCAGGACACCGTGACCGCGATCCCCGGGGGCGCCGACGCGGGCGACACCGCGGGCGAGGTGGTGCGCTGGGCCGCCTTCAGCTCCGCCCTCGTCCCCCTGGTCCTGCTCTGGTACGGCACGTCGTTCGCCGGCGCCGCCGGGATCGGCCTGGGTCTCGCGGCCGCCACCGGCGCCTGTCGCGTACTGCTGCGCCGCTCCGAGCGCGAGGCGGCCCGGCTGCGCGCCGAGGAACACGTCCCGCACCGCGGCCGCCCGCACGGGACGGAACGCGGGGCACACCGGGGCGGTCGGCACCCGGGCGGAACGGCACCGGTCGGCTGACCGGTTTTTGCGCACGCAGGCGCATCTTTTCAGCCAACTTCTCGAATCTGTGCATTCTCCGGCCGAAGCACCCCCCACCCCCCGTTCGACCTGCAAGGAAAGGGTCTCCGCGACCCCGTGCACCCTACGGGGATTGGCCACCAGGACGAGGCGCACTTCCCTGCACGCTCCCCGAGTGCAACGCTTCGTGATCGAATGCTTCACGCCAAGTTGCCATGTCGACAATGTGCCGGGTGACGAACTGGTCAACACGGCACGGCGGGACGCAGTAGATTCGATCTTGACTGTCTTACGGCGGGGGACTCGTGCAGGACCGAGGGGAAACGTGCAGGAGCGACACAACCGAGGAGCCGCGACCACCGAGGGGGGCTTAGCAGTATGAGCCACGACTCCACTGCCGCGCCGGAAACCGCGGCCCGGAAGCTTTCCGGGCGACGCCGCAAGGAGATCGTCGCGGTGCTGCTGTTCAGCGGCGGCCCCATCTTCGAGAGTTCCATACCGTTGTCGGTGTTCGGGGTTGACCGCCAGGACGCCGGCGTACCGCGCTACCGACTGCTGGTGTGCGGGGGCGAGGACGGCCCGCTGCGGACCACCGGGGGCCTGGAACTCACCACGCCGAACGGCCTGGAGGCGATCTCACGGGCGGGCACGGTCGTCGTGCCGGCCTGGCGCTCGATCACCTCGCCGCCGCCGGCGGAGGCGCTCGACGCGCTGCGCCGGGCGCACGAGGAGGGTGCCCGCATCGTGGGCCTGTGCACCGGGGCGTTCGTACTCGCCGCGGCCGGCCTGCTGGACGGCCGCCCGGCGACCACGCACTGGATGTACGCGCCGACGCTGGCCAAGCGCTATCCGTCGGTGCACGTGGATCCCAGAGAGCTGTTCGTCGACGACGGCGACGTGCTGACGTCGGCGGGCACGGCGGCCGGAATCGACCTGTGCCTGCACATCGTGCGCTCGGACCACGGCAACGAGGCGGCGGGCGCGCTGGCCCGGCGGCTGGTGGTCCCGCCTCGCCGGAGCGGAGGCCAGGAACGCTACCTGGACCGCTCTTTACCGGAGGAGATCGGCGCCGACCCGCTCGCCGAGGTCGTCGCCTGGGCGCTGGAGCACCTCCACGAGCAGTTCGACGTGGAGACGCTGGCCGCGCGGGCGTACATGAGCCGGCGTACGTTCGACCGCCGCTTCCGCTCCCTGACCGGGAGCGCGCCGCTGCAGTGGCTGATCACCCAGCGGGTGCTCCAGGCGCAGCGGCTGCTGGAGACGTCCGACTACTCGGTCGACGAGGTGGCGGGCCGGTGCGGCTTCCGCTCCCCCGTGGCGCTGCGCGGCCACTTCCGGCGGCAGCTGGGCTCGTCCCCGGCGGCGTACCGGGCGGCCTACCGGGCGCGGCGGCCGCAGAGCGAGCGGCAGGGCGACGGCGACCTCTCCTCGGGGTCGGCCGGCATGCCGGGCGGTCCGGGACCGCACTCCGCGGCGGCCCCGGCGGGCCCCGTGTCGCCGCTGCCCTCGTTCCACCCGGACAGCCAGGTGCCCCACCAGTCCCGCCGCACGGCGGCGGCGCTGTCGGTGAGCGTTCCGGGCCAGCGCGGCGGTTCCTGACCCGCGACGGGCGGGCGGACGGGCCTCCGGGTCCGGTCCGCCCGCCCGTTCCGGCACCGGCCGCCGTCCGACAAGGTCGACGCACGGCCGGTCCGGCTCGCGGTGGGGCGCCGTAAGGTGAGACACATGAACGATCGCATGGTGTGGATCGACTGCGAGATGACCGGCCTCTCGCTGTCCGACGACGCGCTCATCGAGGTGGCCGCCCTCGTCACCGACTCCGAGCTGAACGTACTCGGCGAGGGAGTCGACATCGTCATCCGGCCGCCGGACTCGGCCCTGGAGACGATGCCGGAGGTGGTGCGTGAGATGCACACCGCGTCCGGCCTGCTCGCGGAGCTGGCCGGCGGCACGACGCTCAAGGACGCCGAGGAGCAGGTCCTGGCCTATGTGCGGGAGCACGTGAAGGAGCCCGGCAAGGCGCCGCTGTGCGGGAACTCGGTCGGCACCGACCGCGGCTTCCTGCTGCGCGACATGCCGACGCTGGAGGACTACCTGCACTACCGGATCGTCGACGTGTCCTCGATCAAGGAGCTGGCCCGGCGCTGGTACCCGCGGGCGTACTTCAACAGCCCGGAGAAGAACGGCAACCACCGCGCCCTGGCCGACATCCGCGAGTCCATCGCGGAGTTGCGCTACTACCGCGAGGCCGTCTTCGTCCCGCAGCCCGGCCCCGACTCCGACACCGCGAGGACGATCGCGGCGAAGCACGTCCTGCCTGCTCAGCACGTATAGCGGGGCCCGGCGAAGGGGCGCCGCGAAACCCGTGCGCGAGCACCCCTTCGGACCCTGTAGACTTCTTCTCGGCCGGTCGGGGAAACCGCAGAATCCCTCGGACCGGTCATGGTGGGTGTAGCTCAGCTGGTAGAGCACCTGGTTGTGGTCCAGGATGCCGCGGGTTCGAGTCCCGTCACTCACCCTTCACCGAGAGGCCGGTGACCTGGTATTTCCGGGTCACCGGCCTCTCGCGTACCCGCCCGCGAGGACGGCGATCGCAGAGATCGAACTCTCGTACGCAGCGGGACGCCCAATGGCGGTAACATCTGCCGACTATCCGGGGGGATGCGACGGCTGGGGGCCGAGTCGCCATGGACGACACCGCCTGCCTCTCGGACTTCTCGGGAGGGGCACCCTTGTTCCGCAATACCGTTGCGCACCCCCGTGGTGCGAGACCCGTCGGTATCGCCGTCACCGCATGCGCGGCTCTACTGGCCGGTACCGGTCCGCTGGCACCCGGTGTCGCCTCCGCGGCGCCCGCCGTACCTCAGGAGACCGTCGTCCCGGCGGCCCTGCGCAGCACCTACACCTCGGCCTCCTTCTATGCCGCCAACACCCTGACCGGCGCGGACGGTGCCGGCAGCCAGGGTTTCTTCCATCGGCTCGAGGGCTACTCCGGTCTCGTCTGGTCGCGTTACGGCGGCGGCGCGCCAGTCCCCGTACCGAAAGCGGAAGGCTCGTACTTCACGGAGCCGACGGGCAGCGACGTACTCGCGTACTGCTACCCCGACCGGGTGGAGTTGTGGGACGCCTCCGACGGGACGACCCGTACGGTGCACGTCCCCGAGGGGCAGAGCGTGCTCTCCGTCTACGGCACCACCGTCGTCACCTTTCGCAACTCCACCACCGCGAACGGGACATCCACCCGGGTCATGCATCTGCTGACCAGCGGCCCCGACGGAACCACCCGCGACGTGCCGGTCGTCGGCGCGCCGGAGGACATGGTGCTCGGCCAGCCGCACGGGGCCGACGCGGCCGGCGTGCTGTTCCAGAGCCAGCAGAGGGACGGCACGGTCCGGATGGTCGTCGTCGACCGGGAGACGGGCCGGGTCCAGGGCTGGACGCAGCGGCTGCCCAGCGGCTACTACCGGGCGAAGATCTCCCCCGACCACATCGTGGTGTACAGCTCCTCCGCGTCCACGGTGCTGGTGCTGCCCCGCTCCGACGTGTCCGCGACGCCGGTCGAGGTCGCGCTGGACAGTGGCTTCTCCAAACCGGGCCACGAACTGGCCCTCGCCGGCGACTGGTTGGTCTACCGCCCCGGTGCCGTCGCCACCCTCAAGGCGATGCCGGTCGCGGGCGGGCAGCCCATCACCGTGGTCACGGGGTCGAACACCGGCCTGGTGTCCGCCCCCGACGGCACCGCCCTCGCCATCGGCCGCACGTCGGCCACCCTCGACGACCGCGGCATCCAGCACATCCGCCCCGGCGACGACACCGCGCCCGTCGTCACCACGGTCAGGCCACTGCCCCGGCCGGTCGTCCCGGTCGAGGGGCTCGTCCTGAGTCAGGGCAGACTCGTCGACGCCGAAACGGGGAACGACCGCCGCACCCCCTACGTCCGGAACGTGGCCGTGACCGGCACCCCCGAGTTCGGCGAGCACACCCGCCTGACCCCGACATCCGATGTGGTCATGGACGACTGCCCGGTCGCGGACCCCGGCTGCGCGTCGGTCTTCGACGTCGGCGACGGGCGCATCGCCTGGATCGAACGCCAGAGCGGCGGATCGGACCTGCTCCGGGTCCACGGCCCCGGCACATACGACCTCTACCAGCGCAGGGTGCCGGCCGGCGGCCGGATCACCGACGTCTCGGGCGGTTACCTGATCCACACCACCGCCGACAAGCAGTCCGTCTACCGCCTGGACGACGACGGCGCCCCTCTGACGCGCGCCCCCAGCGCCGCCGCCGTCTGGGAGAACCGGCTCTGGACGCCCGCTGCCACGCCGGGCAGCGTCTCGGCGCTCGACCTCGTCTCGAAGAAGACGGTCCAGACCGTCGGCACCGGCGCGAGCTGCGTTCCGCAGGAGTTGCAGGCCGTGGGCGGCTGGCTGTACTGGAGCTGCGGCGCCGACGGGCCCGCCGGGGTGTACGACCGTACGAACAAGACCTCGGTGGCCGTCCCCTCCGGGGAGGCGCTGCTCGGCGACGGCTACGTCGTCACCCACGACCGGCAGGCCGGGAAGCTGAACCTCACCACGGTGGGCTCCGGTTCTCCCAGCACCCGGGTCATCGGCGAACTGCCCGACACCGGGACCTCGCAGCGCCACGTCCGCTGGACCGTGGACAGGTACAGCGGCAACGTCGCGTACGTGGACGCGCAGGAACGCATCCACCTCGTGCCGTCCGGGGTCACCACCACCCAGTCCTTGATCACCCTGCGGGAGGAGGTGGCCACGTCCGTGAACGCCGAATGGTCCGCGAACCGCACGGGCATGCGCGGGACGGCGGTCTTCGACGGGGTCTTCTCCAAGCCGGTCGCGTCCTGGACTCTCGTGGTCCGGGACAAGAACACCAACCGGGTGGTCGACCGGCGCCAGGGCGGCGACACCCGCGGGCGGCTGGACGTGCAGTGGACGGGCATGGACCCGGCGAAGCACTACGAGACCCCGCTGCCGAACGGCCGGTACACCTGGGAGCTCACCGCGAACCCGGCGGACGGCCGGGGGGCGGCGCTGCGCCGCCAGGGAACGGTCCGGCTCCTCCGCGGTCAGCCCGTCCCGCGCGACCACGCGGGGTCCGGGGCGTCGCCCGACGCGATCGCGGACCTGCTGACGCTCGACTCGCACGGGACCCTCACGTTTCACCACGGGAACGGCGCCGGGAAGTTCTCCGGCAAGACGTCGGGCCGCGGCTGGCCCACCTCAGTGGTCGCCGTGCCCTTCGGGGACCTGAACAAGGACAAGTGCAACGACGTCCTCGTAAGGATGGCGAACGGATCGCTGCGGGCGTACCGGCCCGCATGCGGAAAGCCGCTCACGCCTTCGACCCCGTACCGGACGCTGAGCGGCGGCACCGGCTGGAAGGCCTACGACGTACTCACCGCGCCCGGGGACCTCACCGGCGACGGGCTGACCGACCTGCTGGCGCGGAAGGCGTCGACGGGCGCGATGTACCTCTTCGCGGCGAAGCCCGACGGCACGCTGGCGGCCGGGAAGAAGATCGCCTCGGGCTGGGGCTCGTACACGAAGATCATCGGAGTCGGCGACCTGAACGGCGACGGCCTCGGGGACGTGCTGGCACGGCACAAGAACGGCACTCTGTACCGGTACTACGGGACGAAGGGCGGGCTGTCGACGAAACGGGTCAAGCTGTTCTCGAAGTGGGGCGCCTCGTACAACGCGGTCGTCGGCGTCGGCGACATCACCTCGGACGGGAAGCCCGACCTGGTGGCGCGCGACACCTCGGGGAACCTGTGGCTCCAGAAGGGCGACGGCCGGGGCTCGTTCGGGGCCCGCACGAAGATCGCCACGGGCTGGAAGGGCTACAAGGGACTGTTCTGAACCGGGCTCGGGACGGGGGCACACGGCCGTGGTGTGCCCCCACGGCCGGGCCACAGGGCTGCCTCTCCCCATGAGGCAGTTCGCGGCACATCAGGGCGAGGCGCTCGCAGGTGGCGAGCTGGACCGTGCCGCTCGTCGGCATCCGGGGCTCCGCTAGTGCGGGGCTCCGGCCGTTCAGGCGGGTTGCAAGAGGTCGACCACGGAGAGGCCGGTCTCGCCGTTGACGAGGGTGAGGGCGACTTCGGCGCGGGCCGCGAGATCGAGCGGGTCGAGGCCTTCGGCATAAGCGGCATGCACGATCCGATCCAGACCTGCCCCGACCAGGGGCGCAGCGGTGCGAAGCGACGCCTCCAGGGCCACTCCCTGTGTGGCTCCGCCATGCAGGATGATGTTGCGGGTCCGGTACAGGCGCCGAAGCGCGATCCGGAAGGCGCCGGCGACGTCGCTCAGAACCGGGCGTGGATCCCGCACCAGGTCGGCCATGCGCTGGGCAGCGGGCCAGTCACTGTATTTCGTGGACGCCCCGGTGAAGTCCAGCGCCTCGGCCCCTCGTGCGTGCAGCACCTCGGCGACCAGGTGGGCCCGCTCCTGGTTCGTGGTGCAGACCGCGATTTCACGGACGAGATCGTCCTTGGCGCGGGGCTTGTGGCGGTGCGCCAGCGCGGTGAGCTCGGCGCGGGGCCAGGAGCAGGCGATGATGGCCGCCATTCGATCGGCCGCCACCGCCTTTCCGGACCGCTCGTTCTCCTTGGGATCGTCCGGGTGCGACAACAGCGACTCGACGGCGGCCCAGGCGCCTGCGACAGCTGGAGCCATCGGTCCGCGGTTGACCGCGGCCGCGAGCTCAAGGGCATCGTCAATCCGGCTGCGGGCGCCAGTGACCTGGTAGAGGTGCCCTTCGTTGACGAGGGTCAGGACGTCGGCGCCTCGTGCTGGAGGATCGAGCGGGATGGGTTGCGGGTGTCCGGCGACCCAGATATGGGGAAGAGGCTCCACCCTGCCTCTGTCGCGCCGCAGGAACTCGGAGCGGGCGGTCATCCGCTCCAGCATCTGTCGGCCCTGCTCGGCAGCGCTGAAAGGGTCAAGTGCCTTAAAGCGGTAGACGAATCCGCCTCCAGGCCGGACACCCGACGTATCGTGGCCGTGTTCACGCAGCCAGGCGACGACCTTTCCCTTCTCGCACCAGTTCTCCAGGGGCTCGGCCAGCTCCCGCCGCGGCACCTTCTCCAGGGCCACCAGCACGTCGTACGGTCGGGCCGGGGTTCGTGCGAGTTCAGCGGCGCTCTCCGCTGTTTCCGCCGTAGTGGCGCGTGCGCCGTAAGGTTCTTTCGCCCAGGCCCTCAGAAAGCTGGCGCTGTAGCCGAGGTCGAGTAGATGGGAAGCCACCGTCCGTGAGAACCGCTCCGGCTTGACACGCTGGTCGACGGGAACACTGACCGCAGCTGCCCACCGATCCAGGTAGCCGGCCCGTACGTGCCCGATGATCTCCTTGAGCTGACGGCGCGCGGGGCTCGGATCCGGCAGCGCGTTCTTCAACAGGCCAGTGAGCTCCTTGCGCAGCTCCCTGTCTCCGAGGCCTCTGTCGGGGCCGATCAAGGCGTTGAGCTGGATGCGCTGCCAGTCACACGCGGCTGGTGACAGCACTCCGTGGGTCTGCCAGTATCCGGCCTGCCAAAGCTCCTCCAGCGCCAGTACCGAACCTATGTCCCAGAGGCGACGCGCCCATGGCGTTCCTTCATCGGTGAAAAAGTCCGCCATGCGGGCGAGTACGTGCCGCGCGTAGGGATCCGAAGCAGGAGCCGTGACCATCCCAGCACCCTGGCCGAGCAGCGGATTGGCCACTGCATGCCGATCTGATCAGTGCTACATTGACCGAAGACTTGAAGGGGCACCCGCCGTGCAACGGCCGCTGCCCCTTTCTTCTTGTCCGTATGCGTTCCGAGCCATCCGCGCTGCGGTTGCCCCGCGCCACGTCCAAGCATGGGACAGCCCGCGGCACTTTTGTCGCCGACAAACCGCCCAGGCACACTCGTCGAGCAAAAGCTCATTACCACTGCCGAGTTGCAACAGACCGAAGCCCGGCCACTCGGTCAGGTCACCTTCGGGCGATCTTGCAGAGCCTTCGCGATCACGTCGTGGATGAGGTGTTCGCCGGGGGCTCGGTTCTCCTTGAGCCGGGGGAGGTCGTCCGGGCCGAACCAGTCGTAGGCGGTGTGCTGGGGCCATTCCAGGGCGGGGTGACTCAGGTCGCCGTCGACTTCGACGAGGTAGTCGGCCTCCCGTCTCATGCCGCTGCCGTCGTCCCCGGTCCATGCGGTGATCCCGAGCAGGCGCCGCACCCGGCGCAGGCGCCAGCCGGTCTCCCCCTCGACTTCGCGGGCGAGGGCGTCCAGCAAGGACTCGCCGGGCTCGACGTGGCCGCCGACGATGTCCCAGCAGTCGGGGAAGAGCCGCCGGTCCGGACCGCGCCTCTGGGCGAAGGCCCGGCCGTCACGGTCGAGGATGACCGCTCCGGCCGCCCAGACCTCCCCGTCGACGGGAACCGGGATCTCGACTCCGCCGTCCACGGTCACCTTGTGCTGCTCGCCCGCCATGGCCTCACTGTAGGGCGAGCACGCTGCCGTCTCCTCGCCCCGGGCTCGGCTCCGACGGGTGCGACGGGTGCGACGGGTCAGGGCGGGGCCCGTTCTTCTTCACGGGCGGCTCCACCGCGTCGCCGTCGTCCGTGGCCTCGCAGTCGGCGGTCGGACAGTCGCCCACCGGGCCCGGCACAGCGAGGTGAGCTGATATCCAACGGTTCTCCGGACCGGAAGCCGCTACTCTCCGGCCATGAACCGACGGCAGCGCAAGAAGCTCTCCCGGCATCTCGTCGACGCGGCCATGCTGGGTGACACCGCCCGCGCGGAGGCGCTGTTGCGGGCCGGGGCCGATCCGGAGCGGGCGGACAGGGAGGGCACCACTGCGCTCTACGCGGCGTCCGTGCAGGGGGAGGCCGAGATAGTCCGGCTGCTTCTTACGGCCGGGGCCTGTCCGGACGCCGAGAGCGGGCGCGGGTCGGAGGGCACGCCCCTGTGCGCGGCCGCCTGCTGGGGGCACACCGAGACCGTTCGCGAACTGCTGGCGCACGGCGCCGATCCGGATCTCCGTGAGGATCACGGCACGGGCCGCACTCCCCTGGAGTGGGCGGTGGCCGATTCCCATGCCGAGACCGTCGCCCTTCTCGTCGCGGCGGGAGCCACCCACCACGGCGAACCAGGGCCGGGGGCCGTTACGACGACGCCCGCACCACCAGTTCCGTAGGCAGCACGAGTTGTCTGCGTTCCAGCCCGCGGGACACCGCCGGGCGGCGGTCGGCGATCTCGTTCAGCAGGAGGTCGATCATCGCGCGGCCCATCTCCTCGATGGGCTGGCGGACGCTGCTCAGCGGCGGGTCCATGTGGCGGGCTATGGCGGAGTCGTCGTAGCCGACGAGGGCCACGTCGTCGGGGATGCGGCGACCCTCCTCGCGCAGCACCTGGCGGGCGCCGGCTGCCGTGACGTCGGAGGCGGCGAAGACGGCGTCCAGGTCGGGGCGGTGGGCCAGCAGGCGCGTCATCGCACGACGGCCGCCGCCCTCGGTGAAGTCCCCCTGGGCCACCAGGAGTTCGTCCACCTCATGGCCCGCGTCGCGCAGGGCGTCGCGGTAGCCGTCGACGCGGCGCTGGGCACCGTAGACGTCCATGTGGCCGGTGATGTGGGCGACGGTGCGGCGGCCGTGGCCGAGCAGGTGCTCCACGGCGGAACGGGCGCCTCCGTAGTTGTCGGAGTCCACCGAGGTCAGGGTCTCGCCCGCGGACCGCGGACCGCTGATCACGGCCGGGATCTCCAACTGGGACAGCATGTCCGGCAGCGGGTCGTCGGCGTGCACCGAGACCAGCAGGACGCCGTCCACCCGGTGCGCGGCCAGGTACTGGGCCAGCCGCTGCCGCTTCTGGTCGCTGCCGGCGAAGATCAGCAGCAACTGCATCTCCGTGTCCGACAGTCCGGCGCCGACACCCCGCAGCATGTCCGAGAAGTACGGCTCGGCGAAGAAGCGGGTCTCCGGCTCGGGCACGACGAGGGCGATCGCGTCGGTGCGGTTGGCGGCGAGGGCGCGGGCGGCCGTGTTGGGGACGTAGCCGAGTTCGGCCACCGCGGCCTCGACCGCGGCCCGGGTGGCGTCACTGACCCGGGGCGAGCCGTTGATCACCCGTGACACGGTGCCCCGGCCGACGCCGGCCCGCGCGGCGACCTCTTCGAGGGTCGGCCGACCGCCGTACCGGCCCCGCGCTCCGTGGCCTGCCATTGGCTCCGCCTTTCCGCCGTCGAAACCGCCTTGGCCTGGAATGTAACAGTCTCCCGAGAACGCACGCCGTGCCCGGGGCTGCCGCGGCGGCCTCCGGGGAGGGAGCGGCTCCGCATGTCCGGGACGAGAACCTCACCCTCCCGTGTTAGCTAACAGGCCGATAACTGAACGCATTTGTCCTCGCTCACACCCTTGACACCCCCGCTCGAACCCGCGACTCTTCAACACATCACTGGTGGGAGCGCTCCCACAGTACCTGACACATACACAACCCGCACGTTCCCCGCCCGAGCCGCAGCGAGTAAAACGGGCCCAACATGCAGTTGGCCGGGGGGTCGGCACGTCAGGGCAACAGGAGGACGCAATGCGAGCACGTTTCCTCGCCCCTTCTCGGCTTCGTCCGAGTGGGGGCACACCCATCGCCCGCAAGGCGGTGGTCCTGGCGGCAGCCGCGTCGCTGGGGGCCGGACTGCTGGCCGGCTGCTCCAGCGACAGCGGAGACAAGACCGGCTCGTCCGGCGGCAGTGGCAACGGCGGTGGCAAGGTCACGATCACCTTGGGGCTCTTCGGCACCATGGGCTTCAAGGAGGCCGGCCTCTACGCCGAGTACGAGAAGCTGCACTCCGGTATCAGGATCCAGGAGAACGTCACCGAGCGCAATGAGAACTACTACCCGGCGCTCGTCAACCACCTGACCACCAACAGCGGTCTGATGGACGTCCAGGCCGTCGAAGTCGGCAACATCGCCGAGGTCGTCGCCACCCAGGCGGCCAAGTTCGAGGACCTCTCCAAGGTCTCGGGCGTAGACAAGAGCAACTGGCTGGACTGGAAGTGGCAGCAGGCCACCACCAAGGACGACCAGACCATCGGCCTGGGCACCGACATCGGCCCGATGGCGATCTGCTACCGCAAGGACCTCTTCGAGCAGGCCGGTCTGCCCACCGACCGCGACGAGGTCGGCAAGCTGTGGGCGGGCGACTGGAACAAGTTCGTCGCGGCGGGCGAGACGTTCAAGAAGAAGGCGCCCAAGGGCACCTACTTCATGGACTCCCCCGGCGGTCTGATCAACGCGATTCTCAGCAGTGAGAAGGAGAAGTTCTACGACTCCTCCGGCAACGTCATCTACAAGAAGAACCCCGCTGTCAAGAGCGCCTTCAACCTGACGGCCAAGGCCGCCCAGGAGGGCCTGCTCCAGTCGCAGACGCAGTTCCAGCCGGCCTGGGACCAGACGATCGCGAACAGCAAGTTCGCCACCGTCGCCTGCCCGCCGTGGATGCTCGGCACCATCAAGGGCAAGTCGAAGCCGGACGCGGCCGGCAAGTGGGACGTGGCCGTGCCGCCGAAGGGCGGCAACTGGGGCGGTTCCTTCCTGGCCGTGCCCAAGAGCGGCAAGCACGTGAAGGAGGCGACGGACTTCATCACCTGGTTGACGGCTCCCGAGCAGCAGGCGAAGCTGTTCGCCGTCCAGGGCAGCTTCCCGAGCGCGCCGGGCGCGTACACCATGCCGGCGGTGACCGACGCGAAGAACGAGATGACCGGTGACGCGCCCATCGGCAAGATCTTCGCTGAGGCCGCCAAGTCCATCCCGGTCCAGGTGATCGGCCCGAAGGACCAGATCGTCCAGCAGGGTCTGACGGACAACGGTGTCTTCCTCGTGACGAAGGGCAAGTCGCCCGCCGACGCGTGGGACACGGCCACGAAGACCATCGACAACAACCTGGAGAAGTGACCGGTATGGCCACCCGGCACGACACCGCCGCGCCCCCCGAGGAGGGGGGCGCGGCCCCGGGCCGCCCGGCGGAGACCGACACCGCCGACGCGGAGCACCGGCGCCGGGCGCGGCTGTCCCGCCGCTGGCAGCGGGACATGCGGTGGAGCCCGTACGCGTTCGTCTCGCCGTTCTTCCTGCTGTTCGTCGCCTTCGGGCTGTTCCCGCTGATCTACACGGGGTGGGCCTCGCTGCACACGGTGGAGCTGACGGCGCCGACCGACATGGAATGGGCCGGGCTGCGCAACTACACCCGGATCTTCGACGACGAGTTCTTCTGGAACGCGGCGCGGAACACCCTGACCATCGGCATCATCTCCACGGTCCCGCAGCTGCTGATGGCGATGGGCCTGGCGCACATCCTGAACTACCGGCTGCGCGCCACGACGTTCTACCGGGTCGCGATGCTCGCGCCGTACGCGACCTCGATCGCCGCCGCCTCGCTGGTCTTCGTGCTGCTCTTCGGCCGCGACTACGGCATGATCAACTGGGTGCTGCACTCGGCCGGCCTCGGCAACGTCGACTGGCAGAACGACAAGTGGCCCTCCCAGATAGCCGTCTCCACGATCATCGTCTGGCGCTGGACGGGCTACAACGCGCTGATCTACCTCGCGGCGATGCAGGCCATCCCGAACGACCTGTACGAGTCGGCCGCCCTGGACGGCGCCAACCGGTTCCGGCAGTTCTTCCACGTCACCCTGCCGCAGCTGCGTCCGACCATCCTGTTCACCGCCGTGGTGTCGACCATCGGCGCCAGCCAGGTCTTCGGCGAGCCGCTGCTGTTCGACGCCAACAAGGGCGCCTCCGGCGGGGCCGAGCACCAGTTCCAGACGCTGGGTCTGTACCTGTACGAGCAGGGCTGGGTGAACCAGCACCTGGGCCGGGCCTCCGCGATCGCCTGGACGATGTTCCTGATCCTGATCGTGATCGGCGTCGTCAACTACGTCATCTCGCGCCGGCTGCGCGCCAGTAGTTAAGGAGTACCGGCCGTGACGACGACGACCCTGACCGAACCCGAGACGCCGACCGAGGCGCCCCGCCGGACGCGCCGGCCCAAGGCCGCCCGCGCGGGCGGACAACTGCACGCCGGCCCGATCGCCTACGTGATCCTGGCCCTGTTCACCATCGGGTCGCTGTTCCCGCTGGTGTGGACGGCGATCGCCGCCTCCCGGAACAACAACCGGCTGGCGCAGACCCCGCCGCCCTTCTGGTTCGGCTCGAACCTGACGCACAACCTCCAGGTCGCCTGGACGGACGCCAATCTGGGCAAGGCCTTCGTCAACACCACGATCGTGGCGGGGACCTCCGCCGCGACGGTCGTGTTCCTGTCGACGATCGCCGGCTTCGCCTTCGCCAAGCTGCGCTTCAAGGGCCGGGGCGCGCTGATGCTGATCGTGATCGGCACGATGATGGTGCCGCCGCAGCTCAGCATCATCCCGCTCTACATGATGGTGGCCAAGCTGGACTGGACCGACCAGCTGCAGGCGGTGATCCTGCCGTCGCTGGTCAGCGCGTTCGGTGTGTTCTTCATGCGGCAGTACCTGATCCAGGCGCTGCCGGACGAGATCATCGAGGCCGCCCGGGTGGACGGCGCGGGCAGTTGGCGCGTGGTGTGGCACGTGGTGTTCCCGGCGGCGCGTCCCGCGATGGCCGTGCTGGGGATGCTGATGTTCGTGCAGACCTGGAACGACTTCCTGTGGCCCTACCTGGTCCTGACCCAGACCGGCAACCCGACCGTGCAGGTCGCCCTCGCGGGCCTGGGCCGCGGCTACACCCCCGACCAGTCCCTGATCATGGCGGGCGCGCTGCTCGGCACGCTGCCGCTGCTGCTGGTCTTCTCGATCTTCGGCAAGCAGATCGTGGGCGGCATCATGCAGGGCGCGGTCAAGGGCTGACGCCCGCGACCCGTCCTCGTCCGCGCGGCGGCCCGGCCGCCGCGCACACCCCCCGCCTTTCCGGGGGCCGGGTCACCGTGGTCCCGGCCCCTTGCCCCTCTGTCTCCTTTTCCTCTGTCCACATCGATCCCTGTCCACCCTCCCCTTTCGAATCGTCGGTCTTTCACGACCACCTATGGGAGCGCTTCCATGCCTGAGTCCGCACAGCCGGTGACCCCGGTGACCTTTCCGCCCGCCTTCCTCTGGGGCGCCGCGACCTCCGCGTACCAGATCGAGGGGGCGGTGCGGGAGGACGGCCGCACGCCCTCGATCTGGGACACCTTCAGCCATACCCCGGGCAAGACCGCCGGAGGTGAGACCGGTGACATCGCTGTCGACCACTACCACCGCTACCGCGACGACGTGGCCCTGATGGCGGACCTGGGCCTGAACGCCTACCGCTTCTCCATCTCCTGGTCACGGGTGCAGCCCACCGGCCGGGGCCCCGCCGTCCAGGTGGGCCTGGACTTCTACCGCCGTCTCGTGGACGAGCTGCTCGACCGCGGGATCAAGCCGGCCGTCACCCTCTACCACTGGGACCTCCCGCAGGAACTGGAGGACGCGGGCGGCTGGCCCGAGCGTGAGACCGCGCTGCGCTTCGCGGAGTACGCGCAGATCGTCGGTGAGGCGCTCGGCGACCGGGTGGAGCAGTGGATCACCCTCAACGAGCCGTGGTGCAGCGCCTTCCTGGGCTACGGCTCCGGGGTGCACGCGCCGGGCCGCACCGAGCCCGCGGCCACGCTGCGCGCGGCCCACCACCTGAACCTGGCCCACGGCCTGGGCACGCAGGCGCTCCGGTCGGTGATGCCTGCCCGCAACTCGGTCGCGGTCAGCCTCAACTCCTCGGTGGTCCGCACGGTCTCGCAGGACCCCGCGGACCTGGCTGCGGCCCAGAAGATCGACGACCTGGCCAACGGGATCTTCCACGGCCCGATGCTGCACGGCGCGTACCCGGCCACGCTGCTGGAGGCGACCTCCTCCCTCACGGACTGGTCCTTCGTCCAGGACGGCGACGTGCGTGCCGCCCACCAGCCGCTGGACGCGCTCGGCCTCAACTACTACACACCGGCCCTGGTGTCGGCGGCGGACACGACGCTGGAGGGCCCGCGGGCCGACGGTCACGGGGCGAGCGAGCACTCGCCGTGGCCCGGCGCGGACGACGTGGCGTTCCACCAGACGCCGGGCGACCGCACCGAGATGGGCTGGACGATCGACCCGAGCGGCCTGCACGAGCTGATCATGCGCTACTCCCGCGAGGCACCGGGGCTGGCCCTGTACGTCACCGAGAACGGCGCCGCCTACGACGACAAGGTGGACGCCGACGGCCGCGTACACGACCCGGAGCGCGTCGCCTACCTGCACGCGCACCTGGCGGCGGTGCGCCGGGCCATCGCGGACGGCGCGGACGTCCGCGGGTACTACCTGTGGTCCCTGATGGACAACTTCGAGTGGGCCTACGGGTACAGCAAGCGGTTCGGCGCGGTCTACGTCGACTACAGCACCCTCGCCCGGATCCCGAAGTCCAGCGCCCACTGGTACGGCAGGGCCGCCCGCACCGGGGAGCTGCCGTCGCCGGACGCCGCCTGACGGCCCGTCCGGCCCACAGCGCGTCCCGGCCGGCTCGGGGGTGACCCGGCCGGGGCGCTTCCCGCCCTCGACGCGTCCGCTCAGGGAGCGGAGGCTCAGGGAAGGGACCGGGTACGGCCGAGGCGAGCGGCCGATCTGCCCGGCCGGCGGCGACGCACCGCTCCCCGGTGCCCGGAGCGGACCGGGGAGCGTGCGTCGAGCTGGATCCAGATCCGCACCTCCGTGCCGCCGAGCACGGAGGAGCCGATCCGCACGTCCCCGCCGGTGGACTCCGCGAGCCGGCGCACGATGTCCAGGCCGAGTCCCGTGGAGCCGTCGTTCCCCGATCCGCGTCCGCGCAGTATCGCCGCGTCCGGGTCGGGTATGCCCGGTCCGGCGTCGGAGACCAGCACGATCACCGCGTCGTCGCCGTTGTGCACGTCGACCGCGAACGCGGTGCCCTCGGCGGTGTGCCGGAAGACGTTGCCGAGCAGGGCGTCCAGCGCGGCCGCGAGGTCGGCGCGGGCCACGGGTATGCGCACCGGCCGCTCGACGCCGGCCAGCCGCCACTTGCGGCCCTCGTCCTCGGCGAGCGCCGACCAGAACTCCATGCGCTCGCGGACGACTTCGGCCGCGTCGCAGCCGGCGCCCGGACCGGCGGCCGCCGTCTGCGGCTTGGCCTCCCGGGCGGTGCGGATGATCGTGTCGACCTCCCGCTCCAGCTGGGCGACCGCCGTCCGGGTCTGCTCGGCGGCGGTCCCGGCTCCGAGCGAGGCCGCGTTCAGGCGCAGTACGGTCAGCGGCGTACGCAGCCGGTGGGACAGGTCGGCCGCCAGCTCCCGTTCGTTCGCGAGCAGTTGGACAACCTGATCGGCCATGGAGTTGAACGCGACGGCCGCGAGCCGCAGTTCGGTCGGCCCGTCCTCGGGCACCCGGGCGCCGAGTCGGCCCTCGCCCAGTTCGTGCGCGCCCTCGGCCAGCCGCTGCGCGGGCCTCACCATCCGTACGCCGAGCCGGTCGGCGACGGCGACCGAGCCGACGACGAGCGCCGCGCCCACACCGGCGAGCACCGCCCAGGCCGTGCCCACGCCCCTGCCGACCTCGGCCTCGGGGACGTAGACCTCGACGACGGCGATGGCGCCGGAACTCAGCGCGACCGGCTGGAGCAGCGTGGATCCGCCGGGCACGTCGGCGGTGGAGGCGCGGCCCGTGCGCCGCACGGTCGCGATGTCCTCGCCGGTGGCCCGGGCGCGACCGATCTCGACGGCGGCGGTGCCGTCGACTGCCGGTACGTGCACGGCCATCCGGGCGTCGGAGCCCGCCGAGGCGACGACCCGCTCCAACGGCTCGCGCTCGGTGGTGATGGACAGGGCGGGCGCGACCGCCGCGGCCTGGCGCTCGGCGTTGGAGAAGGCGCGGTCTCGGGCCATCTCCTTGATGACCAGGGCGAGCGGGACGGCGAAGGCGATCACGACCATCGTGGTGACCGCGAGGCAGACCTTGACCAATGCCCATCTCATCGCGGCGGCTCCCCTCCGGGCGGCTCCAGCTTCACGCCCACGCCCCGCAGGGTGTGCAGATAGCGGGGCCGGGCGGCCGTCTCGCCCAGCTTCCTTCTGAGCCAGGACAGATGGACGTCTATCGTCTGGTCGTCGCCGTAGGACTGCCGCCACACCTCGGCGAGCAGTTCCTTGCGTGCCACGACCACTCCCGGCCGTCCGGCGAGGAAGGCGAGCAGGTCGAACTCACGACGGGTCAGGTCCAGCCGCACGCCGTCCAACTCGGCCTGGCGGCGCAGCGGGTCGACGGTCAGGCCGCCGACCCGGAGCACGGTGGACGGCGGCTGCCCGCCGGTGGCGGAGCGGGCCCGGCGCAGCACGGCGGCCATGCGCGCGGACAGGTGCTCGACGGAGAAGGGCTTGGTCAGGTAGTCGTCCGCCCCGGCGTTGAGCAGCCGGACGATCTCCGCCTCGTCGTCCCGGGCGGTGGCGATGATGACGGGCACGTCGGTGATCCCGCGCAGCATCTTCAGCGCCTCGGAGCCGTCCAGGTCGGGCAGTCCGAGGTCCAGTACGACCAGGTCGAAGCGGAGGTGGGCGACCTCGCGCAGCGCTTCGAGCGCCGTGCCGACGCTGCGCACGGTGTGCGAGGCGTCGGTCAGGTGCCGGATGAGCGCGGAGCGCACGAACGGGTCGTCCTCGACCACGAGAACACTTGCCATGCGCCGCACCGTACGCCATGCGGGCGGGCCCGGCCGGGGCCTGTGGACAACTCCCCCCGGGCTCCGACCGCCTGTGGACAACCTCACCCCGACGGGGTTCCCGCGACACCATGGGGACGGGTGGGGCAGGATGTCGGCGATGCTGAGAGGACTCGTACACCTGCTGGCGTGGTCGCTCGCCACGGGCGCGGCGGCCACCCTGTCGTGGTGGGGCGTCCACACGGTGATGGCGGGCACGGCCTACGATCCGCCGCGCGCCCTGCCCATCACCGCGGCCGAGGTGCCCCGTCAGGAGTCGGCACCGTCCGCCGCCTCCCCCACCCCTCGGCCGACCGCGTCCAAGAGCCCTTCGGCCAGTCCGAGCGTGCCCTCCGGCGGACCGACCGTGACTCCCACCCCCTCCCGGCCGGCGCGCCCCGCGAGCGGTCCCGCCCCCTCCCCCACCGTCTCCGGCCAGGTGCGGAGTTACGACACCGAGGGGGGCCGGGTGGTCTTCGACCTCGGCGAGGTCTCGGCGAACCTGGTCTCCGCGACTCCGTGCACGGGCTGGTCGATGCAGGTGTGGAAGACGGAGACCTGGATCCGCGTCGAGTTCACCTCCGGCACGGACCGGGTGTCGGTCATCTGCGCCTGGCACGACGGTCCGCCGCATGTGGAGATCGGCGACTACTAGTAGCGTGTCGCTACTTAGCTGTGGGTTGTTTGGTCGGGAGGCTGGTGTTTGGCAGACTCCTCTTCCGTTCTGCCGGACAGGGCTGGTGCGA